>DASPMS010000035.1:0-18035 GCA_035626915.1 Opitutaceae bacterium | reverse complement strand
GCTGACGATCGACTGGACGCCAGCCGGCACGGAGAAGATGCGCAGCCTGATCGCGCTTTACGACGAGTTGGGCCTCGTCACGTTCGAGGCAGACCACATGTTCGCCCTGTGGCTCGTAGCCAGGCTGACGCAGGAAGCCGGTGGCGACGGCTAGGACCCGCGACCGCGGATATGCGGTACGACCCATCACCGGTGAAGACCCACCATCACGGTCGGGTTTTACCCCATCCCATGGGGACAAAAAAAGGGAGCCCCCGCTCACCGGGCACCTCCGCTGGGTTCGCTGAGCTCGAGCTGAGCTCCCTCGGCCGGCTTCACCGGATCTTGGCGTTCTACTTCCCGCCACAGCACATCCCGCAGAAACTCCGAGAGGTCGGCCTTGCGGTTCAACGTTGCGACCTTCTGGAGCCGGCGCTTCAGCTCCGGCGGCACGCGGAAGCGGATCAGCGCGTCCATGTTCGTTTCGGCAATGTGTCCCGGCATGGTCCCAGTTGTGGCCACAAATGGTACCGCATGTCAATTCCCCTTTTTCGCCTTGCTCGCTCCGGGCTTGTGGCCACAACGGGACTACGGTGAAAGCTGCTGTATCCCTTGCTCGTCCCCCAAAGGACTCCCTGATCAAGATTCGCTGCTCAGGATCGCTGAAAGAGCGCCTGGCGCGCCACGCCGTCGCTCGCGACCGGCCCATCGCCACGGTGGTGCGGGACGCGTGCACCTTTTACCTTGCCCAGCAGGAAACCGCGCAACTGACTGCGCGGTAAGATGGCGAAGGACGCGCTGATAAAGCTGCGGTGCTCGCGGGAGCTGAAGGATCGTCTCGAGGCGATCGCGCGGCGCCGCGAACAATCTCTATCTGACTACATCCGCACGCGGCTGATCGAAGTTCTGCCCGAACTCGAAGCGGGCGGCCGCCTCGAGGAACCCAGAGAGAGCTACGGGTCTAATCCCGCGGAACCTGTGGAGCAGATTCGACGGGAACAGGACGAACTGCGGCGGCGTCGAAAAGAGCGCGATGGCGGGCCCAGTCCCGACTCCACCCCGCGTACTCGCCGGCGTTCAGGCGGCCGAGCGCGAGCCGCAGGGCAAGCTTGAGAGCCAGTTCTGTGCGCGTGGGCGGACGTGGTGCAGTGGTCGTTTTCAACGCCCAATGGTGCTCGCAGCGGTTAGACTATTGACTGGCCGCTTTGTGGCAGCCCTCGCGCGGGTTCATCCTGTTTTCACTGCTCACAGGTTGCTCACAAACGATGGGCTTGCGGCCTCGGCCAGGCGGCCCTAACACCATCGCGTGAAGGTACGCCACTTAGCCTTCCTGGGTCTTATCCTGCTCTGTCTGGCCGCAGCGTTTGGTTCGCTGTGCTGGTGGGCAACCACTCTTTTCGATCCTGGCCGCGCCGTCGCTTGGTGGGGCTTATGGCCGATTGGCGCGTACGCTGTCGGAGGTGTGATTGCGGCATTCGGTGACGAATCCTTCCGGCAGCAAACGAAGGATACGTTTGGCCCGATCGCACTAGGTGCGGAGGCACTGGTAATGAGCCTTGGGGGACTTCTCTTACTGGCTCTACTCGTCGCGCTCATTCTGCGGCTGTTTTAGCCGATATAGTTGTCATCAGCTTCGTCTACAAACGAGCGCCAATCGTCGTTTGTATCAGATCTTCCGTGACTTAAAAAGCGGCTCCAACCGATTAAGAGTCAGCTGCTCTACCATTGAGCTAGGAAGCCAAGACGGAAGCCGCCAACCGTTTATAACGACCAACCCTTGTCAACCCCATTTCCGATGATTTCCCCGAGGGAAAACCTACGGATGCGCGGGGGGCGCGCCGACCGCGCGCACGGCCCGCGGCTAGCGGCGCTCAACCGGTCTTTCTGCCCGTCCAAACCGGCAGCGCCAGCTCCGTGAGCAGCCGCAGTCCGGGCGCGGCGGCAAGCAGCCGCGGCACGGTGTTCACGAGCGCGGCGATCGTCGCCGTGTCGCCCGCCACGCCGCCTTCCAGCCGCAGGTGCAGGTCGGGCCGGCCACGCACCACGATGACATCACGCGGGTCCGGCGCACCGAGGTACATCTGGAGGTCGAGCACCACCCGTTCGCGCCCGCCCACGAGCCCGACGGCGCGCTGGTGAATGCCGCACACCTGGCCGGGGGCGACGTCGAAGAACTCGGTCCGGATCGCCCCCGCGGCGACGACCGGCTCCGCGGTCTCGTGGACGGCGTCGAGCGTCCAGCCCAGCGCATGCGCCACCAGCGCGAGCGACTCGCGCAGTCCGGCATGCCCGGCGCGCCCGCTCGCCAGCCGTTCCCGGAATGCCGCCGCCGGCTGGCCGCTGCCGATTTTCGCCTGGAGCGGCTGGCGGCGGGTCGCCGCGTCCACCACGCGCTCGATCGTGATCGCCTCCACCTCGCGGCACACGCCCGTCAGGCAGATCGGCAGCGCATCCATGACAAAGCCCGGGTTCACCCCCGTGGCGACGATCCGCGCGCCCGCATGCCGGCAGAGCACGTCATACTCCTTCGCCAGCGCGGGCGCCCGCAGGGCGGGGAAGATCAGCTCCTCGCAGGTCGAGACCACATTGACGCCGAGCTCGAGCGCCGGCCGCATCTGCGCGAAGGTGGTCGCCGCGCTCGAGGACGCCGTGTGCAGAATGACCGTCGGCGGGTTCTCGCGAAAGAGGTCTTCCACGGTCCGCACGACCGTCAGGCCGTCGAGCGCGCCGACCCCCGTCAGGTCCGCGAGCGACCGCCCCGCTTTCGCGGGGTCATTGTCCACGGCGCCGACGATCTCGAGCGTCGGGATCGTCGCCGCCAGCCGGAGCGATTCGAGTCCGATCGGCCCGAGGCCGAACTGGGCCACTTTCGTGCGCTGCATGCGGGGCATTCAGGCCCGCGTGCCGCGGGAGTAAACGTTTTTCCCGGTGCGCGTCAGTGCCGTCCTCCCGCCTTGCGCTGTCGCGCGCTGAATCTAGTTGTTCCGGCGGCGGAGACTGCCCGCCCACCTGCCATGAATACCCTGACCCGGACCTCTGCATTCGGCGTGCTGCTGGCGCTCGCCGCCACCGCCGCCGCCCAAACCGCCCCCAGCGCGTCGCCTTCCGCCCCGGCCGAATCCCCGGCGGTGACGCTCGACGCCGTGATCGTCACCGGATCGAACCTGCGGAGGGCCGACGTCGAGAACGCGCTGCCCGTCTCGGTCATCGACCGGGACGCCCTCGAGGCGCGGGACGGCTCCACGCCGATCGAGCTCCTGGTCACGCTGCCCCAGGTCGTGAACGTGCCGCTCAATGAGACCGCGACGCTCGGCGCGACGGCGCGCGGCGACAACTCGTCCATCTCGCTCCGCGGGCTGAGCTCGGGCAACACCCTGGTCCTGCTGAACGGCCGGCGCCTCGCCCCGCATCCGATCAGCGCGGCCGAAGGGGACGTCCCGGCGCTGTCGCCCAACGTCAACCAGCTGCCGAACCGGGGGCTCGACCGCATCGAGGTGCTCCGCGACGGCGCGTCGTCGATCTACGGCACCGACGCCGTCGCCGGCGTCGTGAATTACCTGTTCGACCGCAGCTACCGCGGCACCGAAGTCCGCACGCGCTACGGCTATGCCGACGCCGGCGGCGGCGACGAATACCGCGCGACCATCCTGCACGGCCGCGACTTTGCCGGCGGCCGCGGCCGCGTCGTCACGACCCTCGACTGGTTCAAGCGCGAGGCGGTGCAGGCGCGCGAGCGGCCCTTCTCGGCGGAGAACGACCTCACCGCGCGCGCGCCCGCGCCGTGGAATGACTTCAGCTCCGACAGCGATTTCTTCTTCCGGTCCAGCGCGAGCGCTTTCGGCAATTTCCTCACCGGCACGCTGAGCGCGGGCGGGACCTTCACGGGCGCCCGGCCCGCCGGCGTGCCGTCGAGCCTCGTCGCCGCCTCCGGCTCCTTCTTCCTCGTCCCGACCGCCACGGGCGTCGGCTTCAAGACCTCGACCCCGGCCCGCACCGGCGTCGAGCGCGACTACTACTACAACCTCAGCGCCGACCGCACCCTGCAGCCGAAGAGCATGCGGCTGAACTGGCACACCTCGCTCGAATACGACCTGTCCGACCGGCTCACCGCCTTCGCCGACCTCGGCATCTACCACGCCGAATCCTCGGCGACGCGCGAGCCCGACAGCGCCGCGCGGACGACCGACGGCGAGCTCTACGTCCCGACGACGAATCCGTTCAACCCCTTCGGCGAGCGCTTCTGGCATCCGACCGGCGCGCCGAACAGCGACGGCACGCCCCGGCTCACCGGCACGCCCGCGACGCTCGTGATCGTCAACAAGCGGTTCATGGACCTCGGCACCCGCGTGTTCGATGTCGACTCGGACGTCTACCGCCTCACGGGCGGTCTCCGTGGGAAGCTGGCCGACACCTGGAGCTGGGAGTCGGCCGCCCTCTACACGCTGGCGGCCACGAGGGACGAGGAGGCGCGGACGACCCGGGAAAGCCTGTTCCAGGACGCCCTCAACCAAACGAGCCCCGCCACGGCGTACAACCCGTTCGGCTACACCTTCGCGGTCCAAGGGGGGGCGTTGGTCGTGGCCGCGCCATACGCCAATCCTCGCAGCGTCATCGACACGTTCCAGCGCAGCTTCGTCCGCGAGGGCGAGACCTCGATCGCCAGCTGGGATTTCCGGGCGACGGGCGACGCCCTCACGCTCTGGGGCGGGAACAAGGCGACCGCGGCCGTCGGTGCGGAATACCGGCACGAGACGTATTCCGACGAGCGCCCGCCGTTCGCGGGGCTGAATCCCCCCGGCTCCAACCTCGATCCGCTGGACAACGACTTCCTGGCGTTCTCGCCGAACAGCGACACGCACGCCGATCGCGACGTCGTCGGCGCGTACGCCGAGCTCAACGTCCCGCTCGCCGGCGGCCGCTTCACGCCGCCGCTGGTCCATGCCCTCGACGTCACGGCCGCCGTCCGCTACGAGGAATACTCGGATTTCGGCGACACGACGAAGCCGAAGGTCGGCTTCACCTGGCGGCCCGCCCGCTGGATGGTCGTGCGCGGCTCCTACAACGAGGGCTTCCGCGCGCCGAACCTCGCGCAGCTCTTCACCGGCGAGCTGATCCGCTCCACCTCCCAGACGGACAGCTACCGCAGCACGGTCACCGGCCTGCCGTCCGACGGCAGCGTCAACCGGCTGTTCCGGCGCTCCGGCAACCAGGACCTTCGGCCCGAAGAGGCCGAGGGACGCTCCGCCGGCATCTTCATCGACGTGCCGTTCGTGAAGGGGCTGTCCGTGTCGGCCGACTACTGGGAAATCCGGCAGGAGGGCGCCATCAGCACCGCCGGCGGCGTGACCGACGACACGAACGCGCTGATCGCGGCGACCCAGGCCGCCCTCGCCGCCGGACAGAACATCAACAGCATCGACCTCGGCTCCGGCACCGCGGCGTACCAGGGCGACCCGTCGGTCGAGCGCAACCCCGTGACGCAGGCGGACCGCGACGCCTTCGCGGCCTACAACGCGACCCGCGCGCCATCCGCGCAGCGCGCCGTCGTGGGCACGATCGCCTTCATCAACGAGACCTATTTCAACCGGGCGGAGCGCTTCACGAACGGCTGGGATTTCGGCGCCACCTACCGGCTGCCCTTCCGGGAGTACGGCACCGTCACGCTGAGCACCGAGTGGACCTACGTGCGCGACGCGCACGCCTATGACTCGGCCGGCGCGCCCCGCAACGACCTGCGCTGGCAGAGCGGCGCGCCGATCTGGAAAGGCAACGCCGGCGTGACATGGCGGCAGGGCGACTGGCGCGCGGGCCTTTCGGCGCACTACACGGGCGATTTCCAGGACGCCGATGGCTCGACCACCCAGGCGGTGTGGGAATCCCTCGGCCGCCCCGGCTACATCGTCGAGACCTTTGACGCCGGCTCGAGCCGGTACCGGTACCTCGTCGACGCGACCACGACCTTCAACGGGTACGTCAGCTACCGCCTCCGGACGGACAACGACTGGCTCGACGACACGACCATCCGGCTCGGCGTGATCAACCTGACGGACGAGCAGCCGCCGCTGGCGGCCGATTCGCGCGGCTACACGACCAACCAATACATGTCGCTCGCGCGCGGCCGCGTCTGGTCGATCGAGATCACCAAGCGTCTGTGATGTCCGTTCGCGGGGCTCGGTCCTGGGGCCGGGCCTGACGCACAGCCGCCGGCGTCGCCGGCTGCCAGCTTGCCTGCCAGCGGCGCGTCGCCCAGCGTCGGCCGGCCCCATGTCGACCCCGGCGGAATCCCTGGAAGCGCGCTTCGAGGCGCTGCGCCGTCCGGTCGGGTTCGTGCTCGCGCCGGCCGCCGCCTTCGCGGTGTGGCTGGCCCCGCTGCCCGGCCTGGACACGCCCGCGCACAAGATGGCGGCGTTGATGACGCTGGCCGTCGTCCTCTGGGTCAGCGAGGCGATTCCCATGGCGGCCACGTCGCTGCTGGTGCCGGCGCTGTGCATCGTCTTCGGGGTCGGGCCGGCGGGTGCCGTGCTCGCGCCGTTCGCGAGCTCCATCACCTTCCTGTTCATCGGCACGTTCATGCTCGGGCTCGGGATGCAGAAGCACGGGCTGGACCGCCGCATCGCGCTGCACCTGCTCTGCCTGCCGGGCGTCGCGCGCTCCCCGGTCACCATCTTCATGGCGCTGGGCGCGCTCACGGCCGGGCTTTCGATGTGGATGAGCAATTCGGGCACCACGGCGGTCATGCTGCCGATCGCGCTCGGCGTGCTGCGGTCCTGTCCCGAGCTGGGCGAGAATCTCCGGCTGCGCGAGAACCTGGTCCTGCTCGTCGCGTTCGCGGCGTCGATGGGCGGCCTCGCGACGCCGGTGGGCACGCCGCCGAATCTCATCGCCCTGGCGGCGCTGCGCGAGCACGCGGGGATCGAGCTGTCTTTCGTGCAGTGGATGCAGCTGGCGCTGCCGCTCACGATCGCGCTGGTGCTCTTCCTCTTTTGGCTGCTGCGACCGGGCGACGGGGCGCGGCTGGTCGATCCCGCGGCGCTCCGCGCGGAGTTCGGCCGGCAGCTCGCGGCGCTGGGGCCGCGCACGCGGGGCGAGACGTACATCGCTGTCGCGCTCGGCACCGCGATCTTCCTCTGGGTCTGGCCGGGCCTGATGGAGCTGGCCGGGCGGGGGCAGGGGTGGGGCGCGGGATGGATCCGCGCGCATTTCCCCGAGGACATCATCGGGCTGCTCATCGGGCTGGTCCTGCTCGTCCTGCCGACGGATTTCCGCAAGTGGGAGATGACCCTCGAATGGCACGAGGCCGTGAAGATCGACTGGGGCACGGTGCTGCTCTTTGCCGGCGGACTCTCGCTGGGCGGACAGCTTTTCCAGACCGGCCTCGCGCGCGAGCTCGGCGGCGCGGTCGGCGCGGCGCTGGGCACCCCGAGCCTCTGGACCCTGGTCGCCGTGGCGATCGGGCTCAGCATCGCGCTGAGCGAGGCCGCCTCGAACACGGCGTCCGCGAACATCATGGTGCCCATGATGATCGCGGTCGCGCTGGCGCAGGGGCTCAATCCGATCCCGGTCGCGCTCGCGACGACCCTGGCATGCAGCTTCGGCTTCCTCCTGCCGGTTTCGACCGGCCCCAACGCGCAGGCGTATGCGACGAAACACGTCCGCATTCTCACCATGATGCGGAAAGGGATCTGGCTCGACGTCCTCGGGGCGGTGACGGTTTGGTTGATCGTGCGGTTCCTCGCTCCGCTCTACGGATGGACCTGACCCCCTTGCGCCTGCTCCGCCTCCTCGCGCCCGCTCTCGCGGCGGCGGTCCTCGCGCAGGCGGTCCCCGTCCCCGTCGAGCCGGTGGCCGCGCGGGGCGGCGTGGTCGTCGCGGGCCACCCGGAGGCGGTCGCGATCGGCGTGGAGGTGCTTCGCGCGGGCGGCAACGCGGTCGACGCCGCGGTCGCAGTCTCGTTCGCGCTCGGCGTGGCCGAGCCGTACGCCAGCGGTCCGGGCGGCAAGATCATGCTGCTTCATTTCGACGCGGCCGCCGGGCGGACGTACGCGGTCGACGGGATGGACGAGGCCGCCGCGTCGGTCGACCCGGCTGAATTCCGCGCGCTGCCGGCCGACGCGCGCCGCTACGGCTGGAAATCGGTGTGCGTCCCGGGCCTGCCAGCGGCGCTCGAACTCGCCCACCGGCGCTGGGGCACGCGTCCGTGGGCGGAACTGGTGCGGCCCAGCGCGGACTTGGCCGCGGCGGGGTTCACCGTGCTGCCGAAGACGCGCGACCTTTTTGCGGAGCGGGAGGAGCGCCTGCGCGCCGACCCCGAGCTCGCGCGGCTTTACCTGCCCGGGGGCCGGCTGCCGGAAGCGGGCGCGAAGCTTGCGAACCCCGACCTCGCACGGACGCTCCGGGCGGTCGCGGCCGAGGGGGCGGCGGCCTTCTACGAGGGTGAGACCGCGCAGGCGATCGCCGCCGCGGCGCGGCCCGGCGGCGGGTACGTGACGGCGGCGGATTTCGCGCGCTACCGGGCGCGCCTGGCCGCGCCGCTCGAGGCGGACTGGCGCGGGATGCGCCTGGCGGGCGGACCTCCGCCGACCAGCGGGTGCGCCCTGGTGCTGCCGGTGTTGCTTGCGCTCGAGTCCGGGGAACCCCGGGAGGAGTTTCGGACGGCCGGGAATCTCGCGGCCTTCGCGCGCGTGTGGCGGGAGGTGCAGCCGCACGTGCAGCGGGTGGTCGCCGACGCGCCCGGCGCGCGCGAGGCGGCGGAAGCGCTGCTGGCGCCCGAGTTCGTGCGCGGCGTCCGGGAACGCGCGGCGGCGCCGATCGCGACACAAGCCGCGGGATTGGCGGCGGGCTTTTCCGCCGACGCGGAACTCGAGTCCGTCCACGCCTCCACCACGCACTTCGTCGTCGTCGACGCCGCCGGAAACGTCGTCAGCGCCACGCAGTCGCTGAGCCTCCACTTCGGCGCCGGCGTGGTGGCGCCCGGCACCGGCGTCGTCCTGAACGATTCGATGAGCAACTTCGGCACGTTCGATCCGGCCCACCCGAATTTCGTCGCTCCCGGCCGCCGGCCGCGCAGCACGATCAGCCCGATGATCCTCTCGCGCGGCGGCCGCGCCGTCCTCGCGCTCGGGGTCCCCGGCGCGCAGCGCATCCCGACCGCCGTCGCGCAGGTGCTGCTCGACCGTTTCGCGCGGGGCCGCCCGCTGGCCGAGGCGATCGGCGACACGCGGGTGCACCTGGTCAGCCCGCTCGGGCCGGACGACCCCGACAACATCTTCGAGGTCGAGGCGAGCCTGCCGTCCGAAACGGAGCAGGCCCTGGTCGCCGCCGGCTGGCAGGTCAGGCGGATCGAGCCGGCGGGGCGGGGCCGGCACTTCGGCGGCGTCAACGCCGTGGAGCGGAATGCGGACGGCACGTGGACCGGCTTCGCCGACCCCCGGCGGACCAATGTCGCCGCCGGCCCTTGAGACCGCGCCATGTCCTCGGACCTCGCCGCCTACTACGCGCACCGCGCCCGCGAGTACGAGCAGGTCTACGCCAAGCCGGAGCGGCAGGATGAACTCCGCGCGCTGAGATTGCGCGTCGCCGGGCTCCTGGCCGGCCGTCGCGTCCTCGAGCTGGCCTGCGGCACGGGCTATTGGACGGCGGTGGTCGCCGCGTCGGCCGAGCGAGTGCGCGCGGTGGACGTGAACGAGGAGGTGCTGGCGGTCGCCCGGGCCAAGGTCTGGCCCGCGGGCCGCGTCGCGTTTGTGCGCGGCGACGCCTATGCTCCGCCGCCGGCGCCCGACTGCGATGCCGGGCTGGCGGCGTTCTGGTGGTCCCACGTGCCCCGCGTCCGGCTAGGCGCGTTCCTGGACCGCTGGCATCGGACCCTGGGGCACGGCGCTCGGATCGTGCTCCTCGACAACGTGTATGCGGAGGGCAGCAGCACCCCGATCGCGCGGACCGACGCGGCCGGGGACACGTGGCAGCGCCGCCGCCTCGCGGACGGGCGCGAGTACGACGTGCTCAAGAATTTCCCGACTGAATCGGAGCTGGGCGCCGTCCTCCGCGACCGCGGCCAAGATGTGGTTGCGGAGTTCGGACGTTACTACTGGCTAGCCACTTACCGCTTGTACTGACCGGTGCCGAGCCGGCGGAAGATTCCCCTTGCCAAGGGTGCGGCGGACCTCTGTTTTGGCCCGCTCCTTCCATGCAAAAGACCAAAAAGTCCGTTGCCAAGCGCTTCAAGCTGTCCGCCAAGGGCAAGCTGATCCGGCGCACGCCCGGCTTCCGTCACCTGCTGGCCTCCAAGAGCACGAAGTCCAAGCGCCGTGCCTCGCGGGACAAGCTCGTGGCCGACGGCCATGCGGAGCCGCTCAAGCGCTGTCTGCCCTTCGGGCTCTAAATCGACAGCCGAAGCGAAACCACAACTTCGCCAGGCGGGTGAACTCCAACGAACCGACCCGCCGGCGACCAACCCACTAAGACAACATGGCTCGTGTCACCAACTCCCCCGCGTCGCGCAAGCGCCGCAAGAAAGTGCTGAAGTACGCCAAGGGCTACTTCGGCAACAAGTCCAAGCTGTTCCGCTACGCCAAGGAAGCGGTCCAGCACGCCTGGCAGTACGCCTACATCGACCGGAAGAAGAAGAAGGCCAACATGCGCGGCCTCTGGATCGTCCGGCTGAACGGCGCCTGCCGCGAGGCCGGCATCACCTACAGCCGGTTCATCGAGGGCCTCAAGGCCGCGGGCATCGAGCTCGACCGCCGCATCCTCTCGGACATCGCGATCCGCGACGCCGCCGCGTTCAAGGCCCTGGTCGCCCAGGCCCAGGACGCGCTGAAGGCGAAGGCGGCCGGCGCGAAGGCCTGATTCCCGGCGCGGGACGCGCGGGCCCCTCGGGGCTCGCCAACGGAACTCCCACACCTTTCGCTGCAGGACGGGCCGCCCCGGGGCGCCCGTCCTTTTTTTAGCCCGTCCCCGTCCCCTCGCCATCGCGTGGGCCCGGACCGCGGGACCGAAGAACGAGACGATCATCCGCTGATGCAAGACACGCTCAACGCCCTTCTCGCGAAAGCCCCCGCCCAGATCGCGGCGCTGCAGACGCGCACCGACCTGGAGTCGTTCAAGGCCGGGCTGACCGGCCCGCACGGCGAGTTCACGGCGCTCATGAAGCAGCTGGGCGCCGCGCCGAAGGAGCAGCGGCCCGCCCTCGGCCGGCTCGTCAACGAGGCCAAGGCCCGCCTCCAGGCGGAGCTCGACGCCGCCGGCGCGCGCATCGCCGCCGCCGAGATCGCGGCGCAGCTCGGGCCGGCGGTGGATCCCACGCTGCCGTCGCCCGACGCGGGCCCGGGCACGCGCCATCCTCTCACGCTCGTGCGCGAGGAGATGTGCCGGATCCTCCGCAAGGCCGGGTTCACGATCGCCGACGGCCCGGAGGTGGAGACCGAGTATTACTGCTTCGACGCGCTCAACACGCCGGCCGACCACCCGGCGCGGGCCGAGCAGGACACGTTCTATTTCCCGGAGCGGGCGCGCTTCGCCAACGTCGCCAAGAAGGTCGAGGGCGAGAAGTACCTCCTGCGCACGCACACCTCGTCGGTGCAGATCCGCACGATGCTCAAGGGCCCGCCGCCGATCCGCATCGTCTCGCCCGGCCGCGTCTACCGCCGCGACACCACCGACGCCACCCATTCGGCCAATTTCCACCAGCTCGAGTGCCTCTACGTCGACCGGGATGTCACCGTTCGCGACCTCAAGGCGCTGCTCGACTACATCTTCGCGTCCCTGCTCGGGAAGGACACCGTCACGCGCTTCCGGCCCCACTACTTCGGCTACACCGAGCCGTCGTTCGAGGTCGATCTCGCCGCCAAGCACCTGCCCAAGGTGAACAAGGAGTGGATCGAGATCGGCGGCTGCGGCATGGTCGACCCCGCGGTCTTCGAGGCCGTGGGCTACGACCCCGAGGTCTGGAGCGGCTATGCCTTCGGCATGGGCCTCGAGCGGCTCGCGATGCTCGTCTACGGCATCGATGACATCCGGTACTTCTACCAGAACGACATCCGGTTCCTGCGGCAGTTTTCCTGACCTCCGACATGAGGCACCAACCGGGATCATTGACGGGAATCGGCGCAGACTAGGGGTTCAGACTCTTCCGTGAAAATTTCGCTGAATTGGCTCAAGCAACACGTCCGGCTCGACACCTCGGTGGAGGAGCTGAAGCGCGCGATCACGTTCCTCGGCTTCGAGGTCGAGGGCGTGCATACGGCCGGGCTGCCGGCGCTCGCGCACGTGGTCGTCGGCGAGATCCGGACCCGCGACAAGCACCCGAACGCGGACAAGCTGTCGGTCTGCACCGTCGACGTCGGGGCCGAGCATGGCGGCATTCGGACGATCGTCTGCGGCGCGCCGAACTGCGATGCCGGCCGGCGCGTCGTCGTGGCGCTGCCCGGCGCCGAGCTGCCGGGCGGGTTCAAAATCAAGCAGTCCAAGATCCGCGGCCAGCAATCCGACGGCATGCTGTGCGCGCCCGACGAGCTCGGGCTCGGCGAGGACCACGCGGGCCTGCTGATCCTCGACCCCGCGGCGCCGGTCGGAAAGCCGATCAACGAGGTCCTGCCGCCGGGCGACACGGTGTTCGACATCGAGGTCACGCCGAACCGGCCCGACGCGCTGAGCCACGTCGGCCTCGCGCGCGAGCTGGCCGCCTGGCTGCGGACCGACACCGAATACCCCGCGATCACCTACCGCGGCGCCGCGGGCGCGCCCCGGCCGGACCTCCTCGCCGACATCCGGGTCGAGGCGCCCGAGGACTGCCCGCTCTACGTCGGCATCCCCGTCGCGGGCGTGAAGGTCGGGCCGAGCCCGGCGTGGCTGCAGGAGCGGCTCAAGGCCGTCGGCCTGCGCCCGATCAACAATCTCGTCGACGTCGGCAACTACGTGATGCTCGAGCTCGGGCAGCCCCTGCATGTGTTCGACGCGAGGAAGATCGGCGGGCGGAAGATCGTCGTGCGCCGCGCGGCCGACGGCGAGAAGCTCGTGACCCTCGACGGCAAGGAGCGCGTGCTCACGAGCCGGATGCTCGTGATCGCCGACGAGCGGAAGCCCCTCGTCGTCGCCGGCACGATGGGCGGGCAGGACGCCGAGGTGGACGAGGCCACCACCGACATCGTGCTCGAGGCCGCGTACTTCCGGCCGCAGTCCGTCCGCTGGACGTCGAAGAAGCTGCAGCTGTCCTCGGACTCCTCGTACCGGTTCGAGCGCGGCGTGGATCCCCACGGGACCTTCGAGGCCGCCTGCCGCGCGATCGACCTGATTCTCGAGACGGCGGGCGGCACCGTCGTCGGTCCGGTGTTCCGGGTCGGCGGGGACCGCCCGTGGAAGCGCGAGATCCGCCTCGCCACGCCGTTCGTGCGCCGGAAGCTCGGCTTCGACGTGACCGACGAGGAGATCCGCGACGCGCTCTCGGCCCTCAACCTGGGACTGAACCAGGAGCGCATCCTGCCGGACGGCGGGATCGAGTGGAACGTCGACATTCCGAGCTACCGTTCCGACCTCGACCGGCCCATCGACCTCGTCGAGGAGGTGCTGCGCATCCACGGCACGGACCGCGTGCCGGCCGCCCCCGCGGTGGGTCCCGCGCTCGTCGACGGTGACGACGCTCCGGCGGCCGTGTTTTCGCGCAAGGCCACCGACTACCTCGTCGGCCAGCATTTCCACGAGTGCGTCAACTACACGCTGCGCTCCGGCAAGGAGCTGAAGACCTGGGTCTCCGACGCCGCGGCGCAGGAGCTGGCGCTGCTGAATCCCTTCGTCGAGGACCAGTCGCACCTGCGGCCGACGCTGGTGCTCGGGCTCCTCGAGACCGTGAAGCTCAACCAGTCCCGCGGGAATCGTGTCGCGCGGCTGTTCGAGACGGGCCGCGTGTTCATGGAGCATCTCGGCGCGGTCGTGGAATGCGCGGGCGTGGGCTTCGTCGTCGCCCACAACCCGAAGGACCGCGCCTGGCTCGCCCGGCCCGAGCCCGATTTCTACACCGTGAAGCGCCACATGGAGGCGCTCATGGACGAAGCCGGCCTCAATCTCGGCGCCCAGCCGCTCGCGCCGGTCGCGGCGGCGTTCTGGGGCTGGCAGGAAGGCCATTCCGCGACGGCGGGCGACCTGAAGGACGGCTGGACCGCCCGGTTCGGCCTGCTGAATCTCGCGATGGTCCGCGCCGCGGGCGTCGAGGGGAAGGTGTGGGCCGGCATGTTCGCGATCGTGCCGGAAAAGCTCGCCGCCGGCAGCTCGCGCCGGCGCTTCCAGAATTTCAGCCTGTTCCCCGCGGCGTTGCGCGACATCGCGCTCGTGGTCGACGCCGGCCGTGCGTCCGACGACGTGCGCAGGCAATTGCTCAAGGTCGCCCGCCAGGCGGCCACGGGGTTCTCGGTGGAGTCCGTCGAGGTGTTCGACGTCTACGCCGGCAAGGGACTCCCGGAGGGCAGGAAGAGCCTGGCCTTCGCGCTGTCGTTCCGGTCGTCCGAGCGCACGCTGACCGACGACGAGGTCAACGCGGCCTTCGCCAAGATCCAGCAGGCGATCGCCGCGGAGGGCTCGATGACGGTCCGGGCCTAGGCGAGCCCGGCGCTTCCCGGCCTTTTTTTGCCCGCTTCCGCTGCGCCGATCGCCGGCGCGTCGGGATGCGCGGGGATGCTGAATGCGGGGAATTGCGCCCCTTCAGGCGACCAGCCGCCCGAAGAACTCGCGGACATCCGGCGGCACGGCCTTCGACAGGTTCGGGACCGCGAGGCAGAAGAGCCACCGCACCTCGACCTGCTGCGCGGGCGTGATTTCGACCGGATTGTCGGAGCCCTGCACCACGCCGTAGGTGTCGAGCTCTTCCATCCCATCCGTCCAGCGCACCCCGTAGTTAGCCATCCGGAAGTCGAAGCCCTGGAGGGTGCCGCTGGCGCTGCCCGCGCGCCAGATCGTGAGGTGGGACGAGTCGCCCTTGAACTCCTCCTTGTGGAAGCCAGGCGTGTCCTGCTTCACCTTTTTGGAATCGACCGCCGCGAGCGACGACCCGACTGCGACCGGCTGGAGCAGCTGCAGGTACGCCGCGTGCGTCTCCTGGTCCGGAAACCGCAGTTCCACGCCGCACGTCGCGTGCGTGCTGTGGACCTTGAAGTGGGCGACGTTCGCCGGGATCTCCAGGATGCTGTCACCGATGGAGAATTTCAGCCGGCAGAATTCGCCGCGCATCGCGATGGCCGAATTCGGCAGGCGCATGCTCGCGCCCGTTGCGGAGAGGTTCAGCATCCGGCCCGACCAGTCGCGTCCCGTGCCGTCGGAGGACTCGAGAAGGTTGCCCGCAGCGTCGCGTCCGAAAAGGTTGAGCATCGTCTTGAGCGGGAAATCCGGCCCTACCGGGTACCGGGTGGCTTTCCGCTGGTCCCCTTGGACCAGGGTTTCCTTGAAACTCAGGATGCGCTTGAACAACGACACGGCCCAACCCGGGTAGTCCAACCGCCCCGGAGTTGCAAGCTCGGTGACGCGAGCCCCTTACAGATGTTTCCGCGAGCGGAGTTTCCGCGCCGCGAGCAGCCCCAGGCCGCAGGCCATCGGAGCCATTGCGGCCGGTTCGGGCACGGCTGGGACTCCCCCCGGAATGACTCCGCGGAATAGGTCCAGCTCAGCAGATCGTGATTGTTGAGCGCGGACCGGTCCCGGGCGTGAAGCCGACGTAGACGGCATTCGCGTTCAGGAACGACGAACTCGTCAGCGGGAATTCATGAACGACCAGGTTGCCAACGCCGGGCGGACATTGGACGCCGCGACGCGCACCTCGAGCGCGGTGCCGTTGTAGTCGATCCGCGCGGTCCATTTCTGGCCGTCGTCGAAGTTCTCCGGGACGTCCGCGGCCGGCACCGAGGCGACGCTGCCATTGACGTTGAATCCGATGTGGTTGCTGCTGAGGTCGCCGATCTGGGCCTGCGCGTTGCGGAACGTGTCGAACTCGATGGCGACGCTCTGTCCGTCGAAGCCCTCGTAGCCGAGGCTCGAGGAGTTGTTTCCGATCGCGGTGGGCCCGGCGGTCTGGATGACGAAGGTCAGGCCGTCGCCGCCGCGCCGGCCGGTGTCGTCCTGGTCGCCGCCCAGGCGGCTGGGCATCTGGAACTCGAACACGATGCTGAACTGCGCGATGCCCACGGCCTCCCCGGTGAAGAACGAACCGACCTGGTTGGCGGGGCGCGGCGCGAGCCGGATGACCTTGCCGCCCTCGGCGCCGTCGGCGATGGCGGCATGGCCGTTCACCTGCAGGCCGGCCGCCGATTGGAAATCCGCGTACAGGAGCGTCTGCGCGCCGAGCCGGCCGCCGAAAATCAGCGCGATCACCGCGGCGCAGCTCGCCCGCAGCCAGGCGCGCCACCGGCGTCCCCTCGGGGCATACAGCTCATACGCCGGAGAGGCCGCGGCGAATCGCTGGCACCATTTCTTCGGACGCGTGAGGGCAGGGGACATCCGGCCGCAAGCCAACGACATCAAATTACCTGCAACAACACCGCAATCGGCAGAAGCTTGTGAAACCCGCGCGATTAAGGAATAGCCCGTGGGCCTTCCTGCGGAAACCCCCCAAAAAAACCGCTCGGGGCTAGAGCCTTTTGGCCAGCGCCTGCGCTTGGAGGCAGAGTTCGGCCGCCTTGAAGGCATGGGCCTGGGTCATGGCCTTTTCCGTGCGGTTGAGGCAGTCGAGAATCAGCTCGCCGAAAAAGCGGAAGCCGATCTGGCCGGCGACGTTGAAATGGTGCTCACCCTTGTCGTCGACGAGGTAGACGTGGTCTCCGGTCGGCTCGCGGCCGACATCCACGTATTTCCGCAGTTCGATGTAGCCCTTCTCGCCCAGGATGATGGTCCGGCCGTCGCCCCACGTTCCGAGTCCCGGCGGCGTGAACCAGTCGACGCGGACGTAGTTCGTCGCGCCGTTGTTGCCCAGGAGCGAGGCCTCGCCGAAGTCCTCGAACTCCGGCTTGTCGGGATTCGCGTGGTTGGCGACCGCCGCGTGCATCACGGCGGCGTCGGTCGCGCCGGCAAAGGTCAGGAACTGCTCGAACTGGTGGCTGCCGATGTCGCAGAGGATGCCGCCGTACTTCGCCCGCTCCCAGAACCACGCCGGCCGTCCGGCCTTGCCCAGGCGGTGGGGGCCGAGGCCGAGGACCTGCAGCACGCGCCCGATCGCGCCGCCGCGGACGAGATCGGTGGCGTACATCGCCGACTCCACGTGGATCCGCTCGCTGAAATAGACCATGTATTTCCGCCCGGTGGCGGCGGCCACGCGCCGCGCCTCCGCCAGCTGGTCCGCCGCGGTGAACGGGGTCTTGTCGGTGAAGTAATCCTTGCCCGCGTTCATGGCCTGGCAGCCGAGGACGCCGCGCTCGCTCGGCACCGCGGCGCCGGCGACCAGCCGCACGGCGGGGTCCTGCAGGATCTCGTCGTAGCTGCGCGCCACGGCCACGCCCGGATGCTTCTCCCGGAAGGCGGCGACTTTCTTCGGGTCCGCGTCGTACACCCACTTGAGCTCCGCGCCCGCCTCGATGAGGCCGTTGCACTGGCCGTAGATGTGCCCGTGCTCCAGGTGGGCGGCGGCGAAGACGAACTCGCCCGGCTTGACCACCGGGCGGGGCTTGCCTTGCGGGGCGTAGTTCATGCCGTCGGCTTTCTGGGACATGGCGAAAGTCGTTCAGTTGGCGGGCGCCGGGCGCACGCGGGCGGGTCCGCCGGCGTTCGGCGACACGGGAGGGAGTTCCCACGCGCGAGGCGTCACCTGGCGGATGGTGGGCGGGATGGCGGCGTCGACGTTCCCGACGGCCCAGGCCAGCGCGCCGAAGAGCATCTGCTGGAAGACGGGGTTGGTCCACACGTCCTCCCGATGGCCCAGCGCCGTGTAGAACACGCGGCCCTCGCCGTGCCGGCGCGCCCACGTGATCGGGAAGTCGGGCCGGTAGTACGGCGCGTTCTCCTTCGACGGCGCGGCGCCGGTGGCCGGACCCGCATCCCGCATGCCGGCGGTCTCGAGGACGTGGAGGACGTGTAGGTCGGGCGAGAAG
>DASPMS010000034.1:0-2328 GCA_035626915.1 Opitutaceae bacterium | reverse complement strand
CGCATCCCATGGCCTGGACGTCCACGGGCATGTGGCCCGCGCTCTGCGCGGCGTCCACGACGGTCAGGGCCCCCACCTTGCGCGCGGCGGCGCAGAGCTCGGCCGCGGGGTTGATCATGCCGAGCGTGTTCGAGACGTGGGTGAAGGCGAAGAGCTTCACCTCGGGCGTCAGGATCTGCGGGAGCTTTTCGAGGTCGAGGAGCCCCGTGTCGCCCGGGACGAGGGGGACGAAGCGCAGCTTCGCGCCCGTGCGGCGGGCCAGCAGCTGCCAGGGCACGAGATTGGAGTGGTGCTCCATCTCCGTGAGCAGGATCACGTCGCCCTGTTTCAGGTTCGAATCGCCCCAGGCGTTCGCGACGAGGTTGATGCCGTCGGTCGTGCCGCCGGTGAACACCACCTCCCCCGCGGCCTTCGCGTTGAGGAATTTCACCGCGCGCTCGCGCGCCTTTTCATACGCGTCGGTCGCGCGCATCGACAGCGCGTGGATGCCGCGGTGGACGTTGGCGTTGTCGCGCTCGTAGTACTGCGCCAGGGCCTCGATCACCACGCGCGGCTTCTGCGAGGTCGCGGCGTTGTCGAGGTAGACGAGCGGCCGGCCGTTCACCTGCTGGTGCAGGATCGGGAAGTCGGCGCGGAGGCGGGAGGAATCCAGGGACATTTCGGTTCAGGTGGCCGGCGGGCCGGCCTTCAATGGTTCGAAGCGCCGCGGCGCGTTCAGTCCGACGGCTTCTCCGTCGTGACCGGCTTGGCGTCGCCGCGCGCCGCGTTGAGCGCCGCGTGCCAGGACAGGGTGGCGCACTTGATGCGGGCGGGAAACTGGTGGACGCCGGCCAGCGCGGACAGGTCCGAGACCTCGTCATCCTGCACCTCGCCGGTCGTGATCAGCTTCATGACGTCGCCCGCGATGGCCTCGGCCTCCTTCACGGTCCTGCCCTTGAGGTTGACGGTCATGAGCGACGCGCTCGCCTGCGAGATGGCGCAGCCGCTGCCCTGGAAGCTGAGGTCGGTGATGCGGTCGCCGTCGAGGCGCAGGTAAACCGTCACCTCGTCGCCGCAAAGCGGGTTATTGCCGGAGCCAACCCGGTTGGCCGTCGGCAGCACCGCGTAGTTCCGGGGCCGGCGGTTGTGGTCGAGGATGACGGACTGGTAGAGATCGGTGAGATCGTTCACGGCCGAAGTGAGCGGCAGAGGCTAGTCCGGGGGGCAGGTTTGGCAAACCGCGATTCCGGGCTATGACCGCGCCTCCCCTCCGGCCCCGGGCCCGGCGTGGCGTTCGTCCCTAAAACCCGGGCGGCCCGGTCAGCGCGGCGCGGAAAGCGTCACCGGCACCTCGATCTCGTCGCGGCCGCGGCGGACCTTGAGCGTGACGGTTTCGCCGGGCTGCCGCCGCTCGAGCAGCAGCGGGACGTCGGCCGAGGAACGGACGCGGGTGCCGTCGATGCCGATGATGACGTCGCCCAGCTCGATCTGCCCGAAGCGCGAGCGGCGCGTCGGGCGCAGCCCGGCCTGGGCCGCGCCGCTGTTCCGCACGATCTCGAGGATCAGCGAGCCGTCGATGCCGATGCGGCGCTCCGTCGCGGGCTCGGCCAGCGAGACGCCCAGCGTCGGCCGCCGGAGGCGGCCATGCTGGATCAGGTCCGGCACGACCCAGTTCACCTCGTCCACGGGGATCGCGAACCCGATTCCGGCCGAGCCGCCGGACGGGCTGTAGATCTGGGTGTTCACGCCGACGAGCCGGCCGGCGGAATCGAGGAGCGGCCCGCCCGAGTTGCCCGGGTTGATCGCCGCGTCGGTCTGGATGCAGTTGCGGATCGGGAGCCGCGCCAGGGATTCGATCTCGCGGCCGAGCGCGCTGATCACGCCGGTGGTCAGCGTCTGGTCGAGGCCGAAGGGGTTGCCGATGGCGAGCACGTCCTGGCCGACCCGCAGGCTGGCGGACTCGCCGACGGGGATGGGGTGGAGCGAGGCCTTGGGGGCTTCGATCCGCAGCACGGCGAGATCTTTCTCCGGCGCCACGCCCACGAGCCGCGCCTCCCAGGTGGACCGGTCGGCCAGCGTCACGCGGGCGACGTCCGCGTTCTGGATCACATGGTAGTTCGTGATGATGTGCCCGGCGTCGTCCCACACGAAGCCCGAGCCCGCGCCGACGGGGATCTCGCCCACGTTCCGGGAAAAGAGGTCCTGCTGGACGGCGAGCGTCGTGATGTAGACGACCGACCGCGACGCATTCTCGAAGAGCTCGATCCGGTGTTTCTCCCCGGCGCCAAGGTCGGCGCGCGGGGCGGGCGGCCGCGCCTGCGCGAGCGCGGCGGCCGGCTCGCCGCGGCT
>DASPMS010000033.1:0-12534 GCA_035626915.1 Opitutaceae bacterium | reverse complement strand
GCCCATGACCTCGCCAGTCGAGCGCATCTCGGGGCTCAGCACGATCGCGGCCCCGGGGAACCGGTTGAACGGGAAAACGGCCTCCTTCACGCACCAGTGCTTCGGCTGGATCTCGCGGGTGAAGCCGAGGTCCTTCAGCTTCGCGCCCGCCATCACGCGGGCCGCGAGCTTCGCGAGCGGCACGCCGATCGCCTTGGCCACGAATGGGACGGTCCGCGAGGCGCGTGGGTTCACCTCGAGGACGTACAGCTGGCTGTCCTTCACGGCGAATTGGACGTTCATCAGGCCGACGACCTTCAGCTCGCGCGCGAGCGCGTACGTCGCCTCGCGGACGGTGGCGAGCATCGGTTGCGGCAGCGTGTGCGGCGGCATCACCATCGCGGCGTCGCCGGAGTGCACGCCCGCATACTCGATGTGCTCGAGCATGCCGCCGACGAGGGTCGTCTCGCCGTCGCTGATGCAGTCGACGTCGAGCTCGATGGCATCCTCGAGGAACTTGTCGATCAGCACCGGCTTGCCGGGCATGACGTCGAAGACCTGGCGGACGACATCCTTCAGCTCCGCCTCGCTGTAGAGGATGAACATCCCGCGGCCGCCCAGCACGAACGACGGCCGCACGAGCACGGGATACCCCAGTTCCGCGGCGGCCGAGATCGCCTCCGGCTGCGACATCGCGATCCGGTTGGCGGGCGATTTCAGGCCGAGGCGATCGAGGACGGCGGCGAAGAGCTTTCGATCCTCGGCCGTGTCGATGCTCTCGGGCGAGGTTCCGATGATGTTCACCCCGCGCGCCTTCAGCGCGCTCGCCAGGTTGAGCGGGGTCTGGCCGCCGAATTGCGCGATGGCGCCGACGCAGCCCTCCTGCTCGTAGATCTCGAGCACGTCCTCGAGCGTGAGCGGCTCGAAGTAGAGGCGATCGGAGGTGTCGTAGTCGGTCGAGACGGTCTCGGGGTTCGAGTTGACCATCACGGTCTCGAACCCGGCCTCGCGCAGCGCGAACGAGGCGTGCACGCAGCAGTAGTCGAACTCGATGCCCTGCCCGATGCGGTTGGGCCCGCCGCCGATGATCATGATCTTCTTCTTCTGCGAGGGCAGGATCTCGTTCTCGTCCCCGTAGCTCGAGTAATAGTAGGGCGTGAAGGCCTCGAACTCCGCGGCGCAGGTGTCGACGAGCCGGTAGGTCGTCCGGACGCCCGCCTTCCGGCGGTGCGCGCGCATCGTGTCGAAGTCGGTCTTCAGCAGGTGCGCCAGCTGCGCGTCGGAGAAGCCGAACTGCTTCGCGCGGCGGAGCGCGGTGGCGTCGATCGTGGCCAGCGTGCGCTGCTTCAGGTCCTCCTCCATCTCGTGGAGCTCCCGCAGCTGGTGGAGGAACCACGGGTCGATCTTCGAGAGCTCGTGGATGTCGTCGACCGTGAGGCCCGCCTTGAAGGCCCAGCGGATGTAGAAGACGCGCTCGGCGTTGGGCGTGCCCAGCCGCTGGCGGATCGTGGCGTCGTCGGGCAGCTCGTCGCCCCCGAACTTTCCGCCGCCGCCGAAGCCGCGCGCGCCGGTCTCGAGCGAGCGAAGGCATTTCTGGAAGGACTCCTTGAACGTGCGGCCGATCGCCATCGCCTCGCCGACCGACTTCATGGCGGAGGTCAGCGTCGTGTTGGCGCCGGGAAACTTCTCGAACGTGAAGCGCGGGATCTTGGTGACGATGTAGTCGATCGTCGGTTCGAAGCTCGCGGGCGTCAGGCGCGTGATGTCGTTCCTGAGCTCGTCGAGCGTGTAGCCCACCGCCAGCTTGGCCGCGATCTTGGCGATGGGGAACCCGGTCGCCTTGGAAGCCAGCGCGGACGAGCGCGACACGCGGGGGTTCATCTCGATCACGACCTGGCGGCCGGTCTTGGGGTCGATGGAAAACTGGATGTTCGAGCCGCCGGTCTCGACGCCGATCTCGCGGATCACCGCGAAGGATGCGTCGCGCATGACCTGGTACTCCTTGTCCGTGAGCGTCAGGGCCGGGGCGACGGTGATGGAGTCGCCCGTGTGCACGCCCATCGGGTCGAAGTTCTCGATCGAGCAGATGACGACGCACTGGTCCTTGTGGTCGCGCATCACCTCCATCTCGAACTCCTTCCACCCGAGCAGGCATTCCTCGACGAGCACCTCGTGGGTCGGCGAGGCCTCGAGGCCGCCGTTCACGATCTGCTCGAACTCCTCGCGGTTGTACGCGATGCCGCCGCCGGTGCCGCCGAGCGTGAAGCTCGGGCGGATGATGAGCGGGAAGGTGCCGATCTGCTCCGCCGCGCGGCGCGCCTCGTCGAGGGAGTGCACGACCGCGGACTTGGCGACGTCGAGCCCGATCCTGATCATCGCCTCCTTGAAGAGCTGGCGGTCCTCGCCCTTCTCGATCGCGGCGGGCTTCGCGCCGATCATCTCGACGCCGTACCGGTCCAGGACGCCGGCCTTGTGCAGCTGCATCGAGAGGTTGAGCGCCGTCTGCCCCCCGAGCGTCGGGAGCAGCGCCGACGGGCGTTCCTTGGCGATGATCTTCTCGAGGATCTCAACCGTGAGCGGCTCGATGTAGGTCACGTCCGCGAACTCCGGGTCCGTCATGATCGTCGCCGGGTTGGAGTTCACGAGGATGACCTTGTAGCCCTCCTCCTTCAGCGCCTTGCACGCCTGGGTGCCGGAGTAGTCGAACTCGCATGCCTGGCCGATGATGATGGGACCGGCGCCGATGATCAGGATGGACTTGAGGTCGGAGCGTCTGGGCATGCGCGTAGATTTCGGCGAGGGTTGGCGGCGGCGAAAGCCGCCGCAAGCGGGAAAAGGTTGATATGGGCCCGGACGGCGGGAGCTCCCGCGCGGCGACGGACGACCGCCCGCCACCGGCGAGAATCGGCCGCGATCCGGCGGCAGTCGCGGGGCCCCCGGCGAAGCGCTGCGACCGGTCAGGGCCCCGGGGCGCCATCGCCGCGGAAGTGCGGGAACACCCCGCCCGGAACGACCCGCCGCGCGGAGCCGCCGGCATCGCCGGGGCCCGGACGGCCTCAACCCAGCTTGGCGGCGTCGATGCCGAGAACCTTCGCGGCGCGCGCCTTGTCGCCGTTGCACGCGTGCAGCACGCGCGAAACGTACAGCTTTTCCTGGCCCGACAGGTACTCCGCGAGCGACGGCCAGTCCTTCAGGTCGTGGACCCGCAGCGGCAGCTGGGCGGAGGTGATGACCCGCGTCTCGGTGGTCGCGAGGACCTGCGAAACGACCTGGTTGAATTCGGAGAGATTGCCCGGCCACCGGTAGGCCCTCAGCGCGAGGATGGCGTCGTCCGTGAACTCGATCTGCCGCGCGTCGAACTGCGCGTTCACGGTGCGGGCCGCGACCTCCTTGAGCAGGGCCGGGATGTCCTCGACGCGTTCGCGCAGGGGCGGCAGCTGCACCGGGAGCGCGGCCACGCGGTAGAAGAGCTCCTCGTTGAATTTTCCCTCCTCGGACATCTGCTCGAGGTTCTCCTCCGTGGCGCAGATCAGCCGGAAACTCGCGGAATTCGTCCGCAGCACGGAGACGAGCTCGGACTGGGCTTCCTCCGGCAGGCACTGCAGGTGGCGCAGGAAAAGCGTGCCGCCCTTGGCCTGCCGCACCCAGGTGCCGCCCGCGCCGCTCTCGCCGAGCAGGCCCTCGCGCAGGCTGGCCATGTTGCTCAGCTCGCAGTCGACCTTCACGAGCGGCGCGTCGGCCGCGTGGCCGGCGGCGTGCAGGAGTTCCGCCGCGAGCTCGTGGCCGCTGCCGAGTTCGCCGGAGATGAGGACGGGGGTGTGGGCGGTCGCGAGCTTCTTCAGGGTCGCGACGAGGCGCTTGGTCTTCGCGCTTTCGCCGACCATGCGGGCCTCGATGTCGCCCGGGCTCGCCAGCGCCGGCGCCGGCCCCGTCTCCCGCTCAACGATCATCCGCCGGAAATCGAGGGCCCGCTTCAGCGTGTCCATCAGCTCGTTCACCTTGAACGGCTTCTGGAGGTAGTCGAAGGCTCCATGCTTGAGCGCTTGGATCGCGCTCTCGGTCGACGCGTAGGCGGTCATGATCACCACGACCGCGGCGGGATCGAACTGCTTCAGCTGCTTGAGCAGCGTGATGCCGTCCATCGGCTTCATGTCGATGTCGGCCAGGACCAGGTCGAACTTCTCCGCCTTGTACCGCGCCAGCGCCTTCTCGCCGTCGGTCGCAAACGACGTGGCGAAGCCGGTCGGCTGGATAACGGCGCCGAGCATCTCGTGGATCGAGATGAGGTCGTCGACAATGAGGATGGACGGCATGGCGTGCGGCGCACTCTGCCCGAGAGCGCCTAGGCAGGCAAGTGGCTTTGGCCCGAGCGCGGGTTACTGGAGGCCGCCGGCCACCGCGCCGAGTTGGAAGATCGGCAGGAACATGGCCATGACGATGCCGCCGACCACGACGCCCAGGAACACGATGAGCATCGGCTCGATGAGCGAGGTGAGCGCGGCGACGGTGGCGTCGCACTCGGTGTCGTAGAAGTCGGCGATCTTGTTCATCATGCCGTCCACGTTGCCGGTGGACTCACCCGCCTTCACCATGTGCTTCATCATGGGCGGGAAGAACGGGTTGATGGCCATGACGTCGGAAACCTGGCCGCCCTGGCTCACGTGCTTCGCGATTTCGGCACAGGCGTCTTCGATCTGCACCTTGCCCGAGGCGGAGGAGACGATCTCGAGGGTGCGGAGGATCGGCACGCCCGAGCGCATCAGCGTGGCGTAGGTGCGGCAGAAGCGGGAGAGCGCGATCTTGTGCACGAGGTTGCCGAAGATCGGCGCGCGGACGAGGAACCGGTGCCACTGGCGGCGGCCCGCCGGCGTCGCGATGTATTTGGCGAAGAAGACCCACGCGAAGTACGCGCCCACGCCGATGTGGATGATGCTGGGCTTGATGAAGAACCGGACCAGGCTGCTGAAGTCCGGCTTCAGGAAGTTCGACACGTCGATGAGAAACTGCGTGGGCGCGGGCAGCTTGGCGCCGAAGTCCGCGAACATGGCCGCGAACACGGGGATGACGAAGATCAGGAGGACGTTGACCAGCGCGATGGCCAGGCCGATGACCGCGATCGGGTAGGTCATCGCGGACTTCACCTTCTTGGTCAGCTTCACCGTCGACTCGAAGTACGCGGCGACCTTGCCCAGGATTTCCGCCAGGCCGCCCGACGCCTCACCGGCCTCGACCATCGAGATGAACAGCGAGTTGAACGAGTTCGGGAACTTCTTCACCGCCGCGGAGAACGACGTGCCGGTGGAAATGTCGTTGCGGACGTCGCGGATGACGATCCGGAACACCTGGTCCTCGGTCTGATCCTGCAGGGCCTCGAGGCAGGAGACCAGCGGCAGGCCGGCGGCCAGTAGCGAGGCCAGCTGGCTGGTGAAAATGGCGAGTTCGTCCAGCCCCAGCTTGTAAGTCTTCGCCTTCTTCTCGAGGGCCTTCTGTTTGGCCAACGCCTGCGCGGCCTGAACATTCGACTTGGGGTTCTTGGCAGTTGCCGGTGTCGCCATAGTGCGGCGGTTAAAGCGGATAGGGTGTCCCCCGGCAACCCCTTTTCCAAATGCGGCCGGGCTTAACAAAAGCTTGAAGGACAGCCGCTCAGGAACAGTGTGGCCGCGCAGCCGCCGCGGGCATAGTTTAGTGGTAAAACCTCGGTCTTCCAAACCGGTGTCGTCGGTTCGATTCCGTCTGCCCGCACCAGCCTCGGCCCTTCGGGTTTCGCGCGGTCGCCCACCGAAACGCCGGCCGGCCCGATCGTGCCACCGGCATCCCGGGCGCGAGCGGGGGGACCGCGCGGCCCGGTCCGCTCCCCGATTTCCCGTCCCCATGAACCTGATCCTCTTCGCGCCCGAGGAACTCGCCCGTCCGCTGGCGCCCGGCGATCCGCGCGCGGAGCATCTGCGCACGACGCTGCGGCGGCAGGCCGGCGACTCGTTCGACGCCGGGCTCGTCAACGGGCCGCGCGGACGCGCGCGGATCGACGCGATCGACGCCGCGGGACTCCACCTCTCGTTCGCCTGGGGACCGATTCCCCCGCCGCTGCCGCCGCTCGCGCTCGTGGCCGGACTGCCGCGCCCGCAAACCGCGCGGGACATCCTCCGCGACGCGACCACGCTGGGCGCGACCGCCCTGCATTTCGTCCAGACCGAAAAGAGCGAGCGCTCCTACGCGAGCAGCGCGCTCTGGCGCGACGAGTGGCGCCGTCACGTGATCGCGGGCGCGCAGCAGGCGTTCGACACACGCATTCCGGAAGTCACCCACGGCCGCCCCCTCCGCGCGGCCCTGGAGGCGCTGCCCGCGGGCGGAGCACGCCTCGCCCTCGATCCTTACGAGGCGACCGCGGCGCTGGCGGCCGCCCTGCCCGCCCTGGTCGCGCCGTGCGCGCTCGCGATCGGGCCGGAGCGCGGCTGGACTGCGGCCGACCGTGCGGAGCTGCGCGCGGCGGGCTTCTCGCTCGTCCATCTCGGCGCGCGCGTGCTGCGCACCGAGACCGCGGTCGTCGCCGCGCTCACGCTGGCGCGGTCCCGGCTGGATCCCGCCTGAAGAAACAGGCGGTCGGCTGGCGCGCGCCCTGGCCGAGGCGCTTGACGCACCGCCAGCCCGACGCCGACACCTCCTGCGCGCCCGGCATCTCGAAGACAATGAGCGGATCCGCCTGCCCGGCGAGCAGTTCGTCCAGCCGCGCAAAAAGCCGCGGCGCCACGTCGGCGGTGATCTCGTAGGGCGGGTCCACGAAGACCAGGTCCGGCGCCGGGCCGTGGCCGGCCGGCACGTTCGACGCATCGAGGGTCAGGACCTCCACATCGCGTTCGTCGCGCCCGAGGCTCTTGCAGACCGACGCCACGTTGCGCCGCAGGCATTGCGCCGTCGCGCCATCGCGCTCCACGAAGACCCCGCCGGCCGCGCCGCGGCTCAGCGCCTCGAGGCCGTAGGCGCCGCTGCCGGCGAAGAGGTCGAGGAAGCGCGCGTCCGGCACGCGCGCCGCCAGGCTGGAGAACACCGCCTGGCGCATCGCGTCGGTCGCCGGGCGCACGTGGTCGCCCTTCGGAAGCATCAGCGGAATGCCCCGCGCCCGCCCGCCCGTGATCCTCATGCGAACCGCGCCTCCCCGCGCCGCGGCCGGAGAAACGGAGGCAGGTCCTCCGGTAAAAAATGCGGAACACTTTCAGCAATCACGGGTTGAAACATATCGTTTGCGCCCCCCGGGCGGGGGCCTATTCATGGTCGGTTCAACGAAGGGACGGCCAACCTTCTGGGCTCCGACCAGCCCGAAAGCAACACCTCCACCAAGCAATGATCCCGCGTCTCCCAGTCATCCTGACTGCGGTGGCGGCGCTCGGCCTCTGCGCGCGCGCCGCGGAACGCAATGTCTGGCCCTTCTGGGTCGAGCGCGAGGACGCGCCGCGGCGCGAGTGGCAGGCCGTGGGGCCGCTGGCCTTCGGCAAGACGGCGGGGCCGGGCGAGGCGACCGCGGGGTTTCGCCCGCTGTACCTGCGCATGGAACGCGGCGACCGCGTGCAGTCGGGCGCCCTTTACCCGTTCTTCACCTGGGAGGAGCGCCCGGGCTTCGCCAGCTTCAGCTTCTTTCAGCTGCTGAACACGCGGCGCACGATCGAGTCCGATGGCTCCGCCGCGCGCGGCTTCGATCTCTGGCCGGTGTACTTCTCGCGGGAGACGGGCGATCCCGAGACCAGCTACCGCGCCGTGCTGCCGGTGGCCGGCACGCTCAAGTACCGCTTCGGCTTCGAGCGGCTGAGCTGGACGGCCTTTCCGCTCTACGTGCGGTCCAAGAAGGGCGACGCGGTCACGACCTCCACGCCCTGGCCGATCGTCCGCCACATCGGCGGGGAGAACCACCGCGGCTTCGAAGTCTGGCCTTTGTACGGCCAGCGCGAACGCACGGGAGTCTACCGGAAGCAGTTCGCCCTCTGGCCGCTGCTGTACAAGCACGAGACCGGCCTCGACAACCCGGTGCCCGACGTGAAGGTCGGCGCGCTGCCGTTCTTCACCCGTGAGACCGGACCGGGCTACGAAAGCGCCACCTACGCCTGGCCGTTTTTCGGCTACACCCACCGCACGGCGCCGACGCGCTACGACGAGACCCGCTATTTCTGGCCCTTTCTCGTGCAGGGCCGCGGCGAGGACAGGCACGTCAACCGCTGGGCGCCGTTCTACACGCACTCGCAGGTGAAGGGTCTCGATAAGACCTGGGTGATGTGGCCGCTGTGGCGGACCGCGCGCTGGGAGGACAAGGGCGTGGCGCAGCGCCGCGACCAGGTGCTCTTCTTCCTGTGGTGGTCGCTCGAGCAGCGGAGCCTGACGAATCCCGACGCCGCCCCCGCCTCGAAGCGGCACCTGTGGCCGTTCTACAGCTCGTGGGACAACGGCGCGGGCCGCCGCCAGGTGCAGGCCCTCAGCCCCCTCGAGGTCTTTTTTCCGCACAACGACCACGTCCGGCAGCTCTGGACGCCCCTTTTCGCGGTCTGGCGCTACGACGAGCGCGCCGCGAATGACCGGGACTGGTCGCTGCTCTGGCACGCCGTCACCTGGCGGCAGTCGCCCGCCGGGAAGGAATTCCACCTCGGCCCGATCGTGAGCTGGAAGCGCGGCCCGCAACAGGCGCGCTTCTCGCTCGGCCGCGGCCTGGTCGGGCTCGCGCGCAAGGAAACCGGCCGCGGCTGGCGGCCGTTCTTCTTCGAATTCTCCCCTGCCATGGAAAAGAAAGCACTCGCCCGCCGGACGGCGTCGCCATGAACCAGCTCAAGCTCGTCGTCGGTCACATCGGCGGCGCCGTGCTGCTGCTCGTGCGCACCGCCGGCTTCGTGAAGACCCTGCCCGGCCAGTTCGGCCGATTCATCGAGCAGTGCTACCTCATCGGGTACACGTCGCTGCCGATCGTCACCATCCTCACCTTCTTCATCGGCGGCGTGCTCGCGCTGCAGAGCGGATACAGCATGGAGAACTTCGGCGCGAAGCAGTTCATCGGCACGCTCGTCGGCCTCTCGATGGTCCGCGAGCTCGGCCCGGTGATGGTCGCCATCCTCATCGCCGGCCGGGTCGGGTCCGCCATCGCCGCGGAGCTCGCCTCGATGAAGGTCTACCAGGAGGTCGACGCGCTCGAGACCATGAACATCCCGGCCGAGCGCATCCTGGTGCTCCCGCGGCTGGCCGCCATCCTCGCCATGATGCCCGTGCTCACGCTCATCGGCATCGTCTGCGGCTGGTACGGCGGCGCGCTGATCTGCGAGTACACGCTCCTGATCTCCGTCGACAGCGACTCATACTTCACCGCGCTCAAGCAATACATGAAGAACAAGGACGTCCTCGACGGCCTCCTCAAGGCCGAGGTCTTCGGCTTCGTCGTCGTCCTGGTGTGCTGCTACATCGGGCTCAACACCCGCGGCGGCCCGCGCGAGATCGGCGCCTCCGTGACCAAGGCGGTGGTCACCTCGCTCATCCTCATCCTCGTGCTCGACTACTTCGTCACGAAGGCCCTCCTCTGACCATGGCCGCCGACTACACCGCCACCCCGTTCGTCGGACGCACCTTCGGCGTCACGGTCTCGAACCTCACGAAGAAGTTCGGCAACGTCACGGTGCTGAACAACGTCAGCCTCGAGGTCCGCCCCGGCGAGATCTTCTGCATCATGGGCCCGAGCGGCTCGGGCAAGAGCGTGCTCCTGAAGCACATCGCCGGCCTCGAGCGCGCCACCAGCGGCGAGGTCCGCATCGGCGAGCACGACGCCGCCGACCCCGAGACCCGCACCAAGGTCCACCTCGCGCTGGTGTTCCAGGCCGGCGCGCTCTTCAGCTCGCTCTCGGTGTACGACAACCTCGCGCTCTACCCGCGCGAGCACAAGCTGTGCGGCGAGGCCGGCATCCGCGAGCGGGTGATGCACGCGCTGTCGATCCTCTCGCTCGAGAAGGCCGCGCAGAAATTCCCCTCCGAGCTCTCCGGCGGCATGAAGAAGCGCGTCGCGATCGCCCGCGCGCTCGTGATGGAGCCCCAGCTGCTCCTCTACGACGAGCCCACCTCGGAGCTCGACCCCGTGATGGGCGCGACCATCAGCGAGATCATCGCCACCCTGCGCGAGCAGACGGCGGTGACGAGCATCGTCGTGACCCACGACCGCGACCTCGCGCTCAGCATCGGCGACCGCGTGGCCATCATCATGGACGGCCGCATCCGCGCCACCGGCAAGGCGGAGGAGTTTCGCGCGCCGAAGGACCCCGCGATCGCCAACTTCCTCACCCCGGTCATCGACCTCAAGAATCCCCGCTTCAAACAACTGGAGAACAACAATGAATAACACCCAACAGTCCGTGCGCGTGGGCCTGTTCACGCTCCTTGGCGTCGCCCTCGCTTGGATCACCTTCGAGGCGCTCAGCGGCGGCCAGATCTTCAAGCCCGAGGGCTACGCGATCGTCGCGCCCTTCACGAACCTCAAGGGCCTCAAGGCCGGCGACGAGGTGCTCATGGCCGGCGTGAAGATCGGCACCGTGGCCGAAACCCGGCTCGGACAGCAGCGCGTGGAGGCCGTCCTCACGATCGATCCCAAGGTGCAGATCCCGGACGACGCCGTCGCCTCGGTCGAGACCTCCTCCCTCCTCGGCGCGCAGCAGCTTTCGGTGAGCTTCGGCAAGTCCCCGAACATGCTCGCGCCCGGCGCGGAGATCAAAACCCGCAACACCGTCGACCTGAACGAGGTCATCTCCCAGCTCGGCTCGCTCGGCGCGAAGCTCGAGTCCGTCGCCGACGGCGTGGGCAAGGCCCTGGGCGGCGGCGAGGGCGGTTCGGCCTCACTGTTCACCAAGCTCGACACGCTCGTTTCGGAGAACGGCCCGAAGCTGACCGAGACGATCGCGAACCTGCAGGAAATCACGGGCAAGCTGAAGAGCGGCGAGGGCACGATGGGACGCCTCCTCAACGATGCGAAGCTCCACGACGAGCTCCTCGCGTCCGTCACCGAGATCAAGGCCGCCGCGGCCGACGCGCGCACGTTCATGAGCGACTCGAAGGGCATCGTCGCCGAGGTGAAGGCCGGCAAGGGCGCCCTCGGCGTCCTCCTCTACGACCAGGCGACGGCGGACAACCTCAAGGTCACCGCGACCAACCTCCGCGAGCTGTCGTCGAAGCTCAACAGCGGCGAGGGCACCTTCGGCAAGCTGCTCGCCGACGACACGCTCTACCGCGAGGCGCAGGGCCTGCTCAAGAAGGCCGACCGCGCGCTCGAGGGCCTCGGCGACCAGGGCCCGATCACCGCGGTGGGCGTCGCGGCGAACGCCTTGTTCTGAAGCGTGGCTCCGAACGCCAGCGAGGGGACCGGCCAGCTTCTCCGTGGGGCCCGCCGCGGGAGCGGCGGGAGTTTTCTCCAGCTCCCGACCCTCCCGGGCCGGCCTATCGAATCTCAAGACTGAGATTCGAAACCTGAACTTCCAGCGGGCTCGCCCAATGTCCCTCACCTTGCGGATCCACGCGGGCGAATACGCCGTCTGCCGGCTCGCCCCGCACGACCCGCCGCCGTCGTGGGTGACGCAGGCGGCCGGCTTCACGTCGATCACCCGCACGGCGGATGAACTCTCGATCGTCTGCGCCGCCGGCGGCGTGCCGGCCGCCGTGAAACACGACGGCGGCTGGGCGCTCCTCGAGCTCGTCGGGCCATTCCCCTTCGAGGCCGTCGGCATCCTGTCGTCGGTGCTCACCCCCCTCGCCGCGGCGCGCGTCAGCTGCCTGACCATCGCGACGCACGACACGGACTACGTGCTGGTGAAGGCCGGCACCCTCGCGGCCGCGCGCGCCGCGCTCGAGCGGGCCGGCCATCGGTTCGTCGAGTGACGCCGGCCGGCTGGCCTCGCGCGCCGGAGAGAGAAATCGGATCGGAAAGGACCTGCGCGCCGGGACGCCGCGCTCCACCCAGCTGGAGAGCCGACCAGAGGCGCGCGTCATCCCTGACGCGCCCCAGTCGGAGACTCGCCGATCTGGTGGTGCGCGCCATCCCTGGCGCGCAATCCGGCCCCTTCGTCAGCTGCCCTTCCGCCGGTACTGCCCGTCGAACACCGTCTTCCACGTCTTGCCGTCGTCGGTCGACTGCTCCCACAGCTGGCGCACGGTGCCGTCGGCGCTGGGGGTCCAGGTGATCCGATTTCTCATCTTGTTTCCGTTCGGGGCCGTGGCCTCGCCCGTCATGACCATCGCGCCATTCTCCAGGCCGCCGCTGATCTCGAGCGCGCCACCCAAGCCGACCCAGTACTGCTGCCACCGTTTCTTGTCCGGATGCCAGCTGTTGAGGCTCTTGCCCGTCCCGCCGCCGGCGCCGGTCCAATTCTCGAGCAGGCCCCACCCGTTCGCCATCTTCTCGATTCGATTCTCGCCGGCCTTTTTTCCGTCTGGTGAAAAGACCTCCCACTCGCCGATCCAGAAATCGAACTGCCGCGCCTCGGGCGGCGCCGGGGGCGGCGTGTTCTGGGCGGAGGCGACGGCGGCCGAAACGGCCAGCAACGCGAGGAGAAG
>DASPMS010000032.1:0-9198 GCA_035626915.1 Opitutaceae bacterium | reverse complement strand
TGCAGGTCGGGCGAGAAGTCCGTGAGCGAGTACCATTCCTCCACGAGGTCCAGCTTCTCGCCGATGCCCTGCTGGCCGGGGAACTTCGGGTCGACGACCCGCAGGTAGGACGGCTGCTGCTGCCCGTGGCAGATGAACTCCGCGCCGAGCATCCGGATGTACGGGTCGGCCTTGTCCCCGTCGTTGCGGTAGCGCCACGTGCGCGGCACCGAGGTGTTCGTGTCGACCGTCTCGCCGGTGTGGAAGGAGTCCGAGGCCGAGTGCAGCCCGACGAAGCCCTTGCCCCGGCGGATCGCGTCGAGGAACGCCGCCTTCCCCCCGGGCGTCATCGGCGGGTTGCCGTCGCGGCCCTTGCCGAGCAGGTCGCCGCTCGTGAAGAACATGAACGCATCGAACCGGGCGAGGTACTCGGGCGTGAACAGCGAGCCGTCCTTCGAGAACGTGAACTCGAGCCCGTGCCGCGGGCCGAGCTCCGCCAGGATCTGCTCGGCCCAGCTGGGCTTGCCCGCATGCCGGCGGATGACGCTGTGCTCGAAGCCGGAGCTCTTGGTGAAGAACAGGACCCTTTTCGGGGCGGCGGAGGCCGCCGGCGCGGCCGCCAGGGCCGCGGCGCAGAGGGCGAGAAGCAGGCGGGGACGGAGGGGCATGGGGCGGGAAGTCGGAGCGGGCGGCCCGGAGGCGGGTCCGGCCGGACCGGCTCGGGGCTTCAGTCGAACCACTCGTCGTGGGGATCGAAGGCCGGGACGGGGATGTTGACGAACTTGACCTGGCCGATGATCCGGTGCCGGCAGCCCGGCTTGATGAGGATCGTGCTCATCGGCTTCACTGGATGCAGCTCCCCGTCGAGTTCCATCTGACCCTCGCCCTCGAGGATCAGATAAATCTCGGTGAGCTTCTTGTGGTAGTGGGTCTGCGTGTCGACCTTCGCGTCCACGAGGTGGATCGTGGCCACCGGGTTGTCCGGGGTCGCGAACGCGCGGCGCGACTGGCCGCACGGGCAGGGCACCGGAGGGATCTCGTCGAAGTGGACGACGCTGTAGTTCTTCTTCGTGACGGCGGGCATGGGGAAAGGGAAACCGCGCGGGGACGCGCGGCAAGCGGCCGCCTATTCCGGCAGCGGCTTCCCCTTGGTCTCCGGCAGCAGCCAGATCACGACCATGCCGGCGAGGTAGACGAGGGAGATCATCGCGCCGGAGGCGGCGTAGCCGCCGAGGCTCTTCACGAGCACGCCGGCCTGCAGCGCGCCGACGGCCGCGAGGATGCGGCCGGCGTTGAAGGCGACGCCCTGGCCGGTGGCGCGGACCCGCGTGGGAAAGAGCTCCGGCAGATAGAGCGGCAGGAGGCCGTAGAACGCCGCGGTGATCGCGCCCACGGTGAAGGTCAGCGCGAGGAAAGGCGTGCCGTAGGAGTCGATGCCCCGGAAGAGCCAGGCGCAGCTGCCCAGCGAACCGACGCAGAGGAGGAAATACGCCCAGCGGCGGCCGCAGAGCCCGCCCAGCCACGCGCCGACCAGGCAGCCGACGACGGAGCCGATGGCCGACCAGACCTGGGTGTAGGCCTTGGCCTTCGGCATCGACGGACCGACCATCTGGTCCGCCCACAGCGGCAGCCACTGCACCGAGCCCCACGTGCCGATGAGCGTGACGCTCGCGACCAGGATGCAGATCAGCACCAGCTTGATCAGCTTCGGATCGGCCAGGATCTCGCGGACCGGCTGCGTGGGCCGCGCCTTGTTGGCCTGCTGCCACTTTTCCGACTCCGGCACGAAGAGCCGGATGACGAAGGTGAGGACCGCGGGCAGCGCGCCGACCAGGATCACGTTCCGCCAGGTGGCCTGCGTCACGCTGTACACGATGCCGACGCAGGCGATGAGCGCGAACCCGACGTTGGCGGCGGCGCCGATCACGCCGGCCAGCATGGGCCGGTGCTTCTCGGGCCAGACCTCCATGACGAGCGCGACGCCGAGCGCCCACTCCCCGCCCATGCCGAGCGCGGCGATGAAGCGCATCGCGGCCAGGTGCCAGGGCTCCTGCGCGAAATACACGAGGCCCGTGAACAGCGAGTAGAACAGGATCGCGACCGTCATCGCCCGGACGCGGCCGATCTTGTCGCCGAGCCAGCCGAACAGGAAGCCGCCCGCCGCCGCGCCGAGCAGGAACGCGGCGGTGACAATCCCCATCCATTTCCCGACGAACCCGTCGTCGATGACGCCCGAGAGCGCCTGCATCTGCTGCAGCGCGGGACGCGCGACGAGGGGGAAGATGCCCATTTCGAGGCCGTCGAACATCCAGCCGAGGAAGGCCGCCAGCAGCACCATGCCGCGGCGTTGGGAGGAGGGGGGGGCGGGGGGGGATTCCATTTTGGGTAAGAGGGAGGCGGGGGCTGACATGGCGCGGAAATCAGAGGGCCTCGACCCGGGCGACCGCCGGGTGCGCGTACGCCTGCCAGTAGGCCTCGAGGAGCGCGGCGTCCGGCGGGCCGTCCATGACCACGAAGCGGAAGCGCGCGACGTACGGTCGGCCCGGCTCGATGGCGAACTCGCCGAGCTGCTGCGCGACGAAGGAGATGTAGGGCTCGTTCGGGTGGATGCGCACGGGCTGGGGCGCGCGGAAGTTCGCCGGGTGCCCCAGGACCGCCACACCCGTGCGCTGGCCGTCGACGTCGCCGCCGACGTGGCACCAGCGCATCCGCTGGTGGTTGGCCTTCACCCGGTCCGTCTCGCCCTCCGAGGTGAGAATGAAGGCCTTGTCCTTGCCGAACCACAGCTCGTTCCCGCGGTAGCCCATGCCGCCATAGTGGTACTGGGGGAGAATCAGCGCGTCGTTCGTGGCGCAGGCCATGGTCGACTCGAGGTCGAACACCCGCACGGGGCGCGCCGCGCCCGGGACGTGAAACAGCGTCACCACCCAGGTCTCGTGGAGCGCGACGACGGGGCTCGGCGCGGAGAGATCGACGTGGCGGTGCCGCGCGACGAATCCGCCGTGCACCGGTCCGCTCCAGGCCCGGTCCAGGTGCTCGAACTCGACCGTGCCGGTCCGCTTGCCCATGTTCCAGAAATCCGGCTCGCGCCCCTGGAACTTCGTCTTCGTCCAGGGCGTCCAGATGCCATGGTGGTGGAGATGCTGGAGCGGGTAGCTCGACGACACGAGCCGGCCCGACGGGGTGAAGAGCGGGTGGATGTGCCCGCTCCGCAGATAAGCCCGGTCGATCTTGTCGTTGGGCAGCGGCTCCGGGCTCGTCCAGTAGTCGAGGTAGGGCGAGCCGTGGACGCCGAACCGCACGCGGTCGTTCGTGACCTCGGCCTGCACGGCGCCCGCGAGCGCGAGCACGGGCGTCGGCGCGAGCGTGAACGCCGGCGATTCCCCGGCCTTGATCGCGGCGACCACAAAGCGCGCGGTCCCGTCGGCGTCGACCTGGACCGGGAGGGTGCCGCCGGCGCCGGTCAGCGCGAGGTTCCGCGGCGCGCCCGCCGGAAGCGGGAAGGCGACGACCACGCCGGCGCGGTCGGCGTCGGCGGGCGCGACCGTCACCCGCCACGAGCGCGGCGCGGTGACGCAACCCGACACGAGGGCGCCCGCGACGAGGGCGAGAAGAAAGCGCGGGGGTCGCATGAGGGGAAACGGGGGTCCCTCATGCCACCGGCTCGGCCGGCGGGGCGGAAGCCTAAAGTGCGTTTTATGCTTAAGCACCCGCGGCGGCATTCATGCCACGCGCACCGGCCGGCCCTGCTCGGCCGATTGGTAGACGGCGTTCACCAGCGCGACCGCCTTCCGGCCCTCGCGTCCCTCGATCGCGAGCGGGCGCCGGTCGCGCAGCGCGTCGACCAGGTCCTGGATCTGGCGCAGGTGACCTTCATAGGAGATCGCCGTGGCCGAGCCGGCGCCGGAACGCATGCTCGGATCGACCTTCGCGTTGCGGATCTCGTCGTCGCCGGGCTGCGCGTCCTTGAATTCCCACCTGGCCAGATGGTCGTCCTCGAGGGCCACCGAGCCGGTCTCGCCGCAGATCTCGATCTTGCGCGACCAGCCCGGCCAGCAGGCGGTTGAGGCCTCGAGCGTGCCGAGCGCGCCGCTCGGGTAGCGGAGCGCGGCGACGGCCGTGTCCTCGCCCTCGATCCCGCGGTGCACGACCCGCGTCTTGTAGGCCGAGACCTCCTCGGGCAGGCCCGCGAACCACTGCAGGAGGTCGAGGCCGTGGATGGCCTGGTTGATCAGGGCGCCGCCGCCGTCGAGCGCGAGCTTGCCCTTCCAGCCGGTGTAGTAGGCGGGTGCGCGGTACCACTTCACATACGCGCTCGCGACCGCGATCCGGCCGAAGCGGCCCGCGTCGATCGCCGCCTTCAGCGTGCGCGCGCCCTGCCCGAAGCGCGCCTGGAAGATCGGGCAGACCCGCACGCCGGCCTGGTCCGCGGCGTCGAGGATGCGGTCGGCGCGCGCGGTCGTGACCTCGAGCGGCTTCTCGATCACGACGTGCTTGCCGGCGCGGATGGCGGCGAGCGCGGGGTCGAGATGGACGCCGCTCGGCGTCGTCACGCACACGACGTGGATGTCCGGCCGCGCGACGAGCTCCTCGGCCTTCGTGGTCCAGAACCCGAGCTGGTGTTTCTCCGCGAAGGTGCGGACGTTGTCGGCGGTGAGGCTGGCGGCGCCGACGAGGCGCGCGCCCGTGACCTGCGCGATCGCCTTGGCGTGATAGCCGGCGATCATGCCGGTGCCAATGATGCCGAAGCCGAGGGGGGCGGGGGAGGATTTCATGGGAAAGGAGCTGAGCGGCCGGGGCGCCGGACGCGAGGACCCGTTGCGTCAGCGCGGAGGAACGGCCGGGGCCGGGGCTTCCGACGACGGCGGCGGCCGGCCGTCGAAGGTCCGCGGCTCCATGATCTCGATCCTCGTCCCGTCGGGGTCGTAGTAGTTCACCTGGCGGCGGCGGTTCACGCCGACGCGGACCTCGGACGGCGCGCGCGTGCCCTCGGGGCGGGCCCGGCCCGCGAGGATCTCCGCCGCCCGCGGGACGTCCGGGACCTCGAGGCAGACGTGGTGCATCGTCAGGAGCCGGTCCGCCGCGGGCGGCGTCTCGTACAGCATGAGCTCGAGGTAGTCGTCGCCGTCCGGGACGCGCACGTTGGCCCAGCTCAGCGCCCGCCCGCCGGCGCTCCCGCGCCAGAACTCGTGGAACCCAAGCAGGTCGCAGTAGAACGCGAGCGAGGCGTCGAGCGGGCCGGCGATCACGCCCAGGTGGAGGATGCGCGCGGAGATCCGCGTGTCGGGCAGGTGCCGGCCGGCTTCCCGGCGCGTCCAGCCGTCGGGCCGGTACTCGACGAACTCCACCCGGTTGCCGGCGGGGTCGGTCACCGTGAAGTTGCGATTGCCGATCCGGCCCACGGCGGCGACGGGCGGCACCCGCACCCCGTGCGCCTGCAGGTAGGCGCGCATGGCCTCCGCGTCGTCGGTCTCCAGGGCGACATGGAAGAGGCGGTCCGCGCCGGGCGCGGCCTCGCCGCCCGGGAAGAGCTCGAGCGACTGGCGGTCGTTGACCTTGATCCAGACGAGCTCGCCGCCGCCGGGTCGCGCGATGGCGTAGGGCTCGGCGAAACCCAGGAAATCCTTGTAGAAGGCGCGGGCCTTCGCCGTGTCCGAGACGTAGAACGCCGCATGCGAGATCCCGAGGATGCGGGGCCGGGCCGGGGCCGCGCGGCCCGGCGCGACCGCGGCGGCCAGGAGGAGGGCGGACAGGAGCAGGCGCACCATGGGCGGTGACACAAAAAGGGCGGCGGCGGCGCGCGGCAACGGCTTTTGCCGGTTGCCCTGGCGGCCCGCCGGCGCTTAATCGCCCGTCCGTCCCATGGCCGACAGCCCCCGCCTCGACATCGACTACGTCGCGAACCTCGCCCGCCTGGCGCTCACCCCGGCGGAGAAGGAGAAGTTCGCCCGGCAGCTCGGCGACGTGCTGCACTACGTCGAAAAGCTGCGGTCGGTCGACGTGACCGGCGTCGAGCCGATGGCGCACGCCGCCCCCGTGTTCAACGTCTGGGAGCCCGACGAGCCCCGCCCCGGCCTCGCCGCCGAGGACGCCCTGCGCAACGCGCCCGCGCGCCGCGACCAGCGGATCGCCGTGCCCAAGGTGGTCGAGTAGGCCATGGCCGGGCCGTGGTCGAAGTCCGCGACGGAACTCGCCGCGCTGCTGGGCGCGGGCCGGCTCTCGGCCGCGGAGCTGATGGACGCGCTGCTCGCGCGCACCGCCGCGGTCGACGGGCGGCTCGGCGCATTCAATTCCTACGACGCCGAGGATGCGCTCGCGCAGGCCCGGGCCTCTGACGCCCGGCGCGCGGCCGGGCAGGCCCGGGGGCCGCTCGAGGGCCTGCCGGTGGCGCTCAAGGACGTCATCGCGGTGCGGGGCCAGCCGCTCACGTGCTCGAGCCGGATGCTGGCGAACTACGTGTCGCCGTACGACGCGACCGTCGTGACGCGGCTCCGCGAGGCCGGCGCGATCGTGTGGGGCCGGCTCAACATGGACGAGTTCGCGATGGGCTCGTCGACCGAGAATTCGGCCTTCCGCCCCGCGGCGAACCCGTGGGACCTCGCGCGCGTGCCGGGCGGCAGCTCGGGCGGCAGCGCCGCCGCGGTCGCGGCCGGCTGCGCGCCGCTGACGCTCGGCTCGGACACCGGCGGCTCCATCCGCCAGCCGGCCGCGCTCTGCGGGATCACGGGGCTCAAGCCCACCTACGGGCTCGTCTCGCGCTTCGGCCTGGCGGCCTTCGCGTCGTCGCTCGACCAGATCGGCCCGTTCGGGCGGACCGTGGACGACGTCGCGCTGCTGCTGGGCGCCATCGCCGGCCACGATCCCCGGGATTCCACGTCGTTCCGCGCCGAGGTGCCCGACTACCGCGCGGCGCTCGCGACCAAGCGCGGGCCCTGGCGGCTCGGCGTCCCGCGGGAATTCTTCGGCGCGGGCCTCGACCCGGAGATCGCCGCGGCGGTGCGCGCCGCGATCGACCATTACCGGGCGCACGGCTGCGAGATCCGCGAGGTCTCGCTCCCGCTCGCCGCCGAGTACGCGGTGGCGGCCTACTACATCATCGCGACGGCCGAGGCCTCCTCGAACCTCGCGCGGTATGACGGCGTGCGCTACGGCCACCGCAGCAAGGGCGCGGCCGATGCGGTGGACCTGTACTTCCGGTCGCGCGCCGAGGGCTTCGGCGAGGAGGTGAAGCGCCGCATCATCCTCGGAACGTACGTGCTGAGCAGCGGCTACTACGATGCGTACTACCTGCGGGCGCAGAAGGTCCGCACGCTGATCCGGGACGAATTCGTGACGGCGCTGCGCGACGTCGACGCGCTCCTCTCGCCCACGTCGCCCGTGCCCGCCTTCCGGCTCGGCGAGAAGGCCTCCGACCCGCTCGCGATGTACTTGACGGACATCTACACCATCAGCGTCAACCTCGCCGGATTGCCTGGCCTGTCCGTGCCCTGCGGATTCACCGCGGGCGGGCTGCCGATCGGCCTCCAGCTGATCGGCCGGCCGTTTGGCGAGGCGGACCTGCTCGCGATCGCGCGGCAATACGAGCAGGCCCACGACTGGCACGCGCGCCGTCCCGCCCTATGAGCTACGAACCGGTCATCGGGCTCGAGGTCCACGTCCAGGTGCGCACGCGCTCGAAGATGTTCACCCGCGTCGCGGCGGGCTACGGCGAGGCGCCGAACACGCTCACGGATCCGGTGGTGCTCGCCCTGCCGGGCGCATTGCCCGTCCTCAACCACGCCGCGCTCGACGCAGTGATCAAGGCCGGGCTGGCGCTGGACTGCGCGATCGCGCCGGTCTGCAAGTGGGACCGGAAAAACTACTTCTACCCCGACTCGCCGAAAAACTACCAGATCTCGCAGTACGACCAGCCGATCTGCCTCGGGGGCGCGCTCGAGATCGAGCTCCCGGGCCCGTCGCGGAACGTGATGGGGGAGCACAAGCGGATCCCGCTCACGCGGATCCATCTCGAGGAGGACGTCGGCAAGCTCGACCACGGGGCCGGCGAGTCGCTCATCGACTTCAACCGCGCGGGGACGCCGCTCATGGAGCTCGTCACCGAGCCGGCGCTGCGCAGCGCCGAGGAGGCGTTCGCGTTCCTCACCGCGCTGCGCCTGGTGCTCGTGCAGGCCGGCGTCTCCGACTGCGACATGGAGAAGGGCCAGATGCGGTGCGACGCCAACGTCTCCGTGCGGCCGGCCGGGAGCGACAGGCTCGGAACGAAGGTCGAGCTCAAGAACCTCAACTCGATCTCGTACGTCCGCGACGGCATCGCGCACGAGATCCGCCGCCAGCTGGCCGTGATCGCGGCGGGCGGGACCATCGCGCAGGAGACGCGCGATTACGACGGCCTGACCGGCGCGTCGCAGTCGCTGCGGTCGAAGGAGATGGCGCACGACTACCGCTATTTCCCCGACCCGGACCTCATGCCGGTGAAGGTCGACGCGGCCTGGACCGCGCGCCTGCGCGCCGAGCTGCCCGAGCGGCCGTTCGACCGGCAGCGGCGCTATTTCGAGCAGTTCCAGCTGCCCTATACGCTCACCTCCGTGCTGATCCCGGACCCCGCCCTCTGCGCCTATTTCGAGGAGGCGGCGCGGCTGTCCGGCCACCCGCAGGCCGCGGCGAACTGGATCGCGAACGACCTGCTCCGCGAGCTGGGCCAGCAGGCGCGCGCGGCGGGCGGTTCCGCCGGCGCTCCCGCGGACCTCGCGGGCTGCCGGGTCCGGCCCGCGCACGTCGCCGGCCTGGTCCGGCTCGTCGAGTCCGGCGTGATCTCCAGCAGCATGGCGAAGGAGGTCTTCGCGGAGATGTTCGCCACCGGCGAAGCGCCCGAGGCGGTCGTCGAGCGCAAGGGCCTGCGCCAGTCGACCGACACGGGCGAGCTGGAGCGGTGGGCGGCCGACGCGATCGCCGCGAATCCCAAGGCGGTGGCCGAGTTCAAGGCGGGCAAGGAACAGGCGATCAACGCGATCAAGGGCGGGGTGATGAAGGCCTCGAAGGGCAAGGCGAACCCGAAGCTCGTGGACGAGATCGTGCGCCGGCTCCTCGCGGGCGCGTGAGCTCGCCCGGACGGGCCCGCGGGCCGGCGACGCCGGGGTGCGGGCCGCGGGGGTCGCTCGGTGACTTTTCGGTTTGCGGGAAGTTCCAGCTTGGCGCCCCGTCTTTGGCGGCCACCTTCGA
>DASPMS010000031.1:0-4720 GCA_035626915.1 Opitutaceae bacterium | reverse complement strand
TCCCGCGCTGCGCGAAGAGTTCTGGGCGAACGTTCGCGTGCCCGGTTCCGCGGATACGCTCAACCAGTCGCTCGAACAGGCGGGCCGCGTGGCGGACTTCCTCGAGTTGGGCGAGCTGCTGTGCCTCGATGCGCTGACGCGTGAAGAGAGCTGCGGCGGGCATTTCCGCGAGGAGCACCAGCATCCCGACGGCGAATGCAAGCGGGACGACGAGAAGTTCGCCCACGTCGCGGCCTGGGAATACCAGGGCGAGGGCCGGGCGCCGCTCCGCAACGTCGAGCCGCTGAACTACGAATTCACCAAGATGAGCGTGCGCTCGTACAAATAAGCCGAGGTCCCGCCATGGTCTCTTCCGCCCCTTCCTCCAAGAAGCCTTTTTCCGTCACGCTCCGCGTCTGGCGCCAGGCCGGCGCCGCGGCCCCGGGAAAGTTCGTCGACTATCCCGCCTCCGGCGTGAACCCCGACATGTCGTTCCTCGAGCTGCTCGACGTCGTGAACGACGGCCTGACGCAGAAGGGCGAGGAGCCGATCGCGTTCGCGCACGACTGCCGCGAGGGCATCTGCGGCACCTGCTCCTGCACGATCAACGGCAAGCCGCACGGGCCGGGCCGGGGCATCGCCACCTGCCAGCTCTACATGCGCAGCTTCGCCGACGGCGACGTGATCGTCGTCGAGCCGTTCCGCGCCCGGTCCTTCCCGGTGATCAAAGACCTCGTCACCGACCGGGCCGCCTTCGACCGCATCCAGCAGGCCGGCGGATTTATCTCGGTCCGCACCGGCGCCGCGCCCGACGCCAACAGCATCCCCGTGCCGAAGCGCGACGCGGACCTCGCCATGGACGCCGCCCAGTGCATCGGCTGCGGCGCGTGCGTCGCCGCCTGCAAGAACGCCTCGGCCATGCTCTTCGTCGCCGCCAAGGTCTCGCACCTCGGGCTCATGCCGCAGGGCCAGCCCGAGCGGGACTCGCGCGTGCTGGCGATGGTCTCGACCATGGACGCCCAGGGCTTCGGCAACTGCACCAACCAATATGAGTGCAGCGCGGTGTGCCCGAAGCTGATCTCGCACGACTTCATCGCGCGGATGAACCGCGACTACATCGGCGCGCTTTTCCGGACGCGCTTCAAGCCGGTGTCGAACGCCGCGGGCGGCGCAGGTTGAAGCCCCGATCCGGCCGACCGTCGAGATAGGACGCGTTGTCCCAACGCGCCGCGACCACCGACGCCGCGGCAACCGGCGTCCGACGGCCGGGTTAAGGATAACCGCCCCACCAACCGGCCGGGATTCCCCGGCCGGTCGGCTAATTCGTGAAACTTTCCGCCGCTCGCGGGGTTTTCACGGCATGCCCCCCTTTATCTCCATGAAGACCGCCCTCCACACCTCGATTGCCGCGACCGCCCTGGGCGTCGCGTTCCTTGCGAGCGGTCGTCTGATCGACGCCGCCGACGTAACCGTCCTCTTCTTCTCCGCCGGAATCGTGGCCTGGACGGTCGCGCAGTACCGGACGGCTCCGCGCGCCATCGATCTCGATTTCAAGCGTCCGGTCCGCCTGCGCATCGGCCCCGCGCGCGGCCCCGGTTCCCCGACCGCGACCCGCGCGGCGGCGTGATCAGCATCCGAATTCCGTCTTGGTGGAACCCGCCGTCCCGGCGGGTTTTCCCAGGCCCGGAATGCCGCAGCCATGGGCGTCGCGTTAAGGATAACGCGACCTACCGCGGGCCCATCGGCGCGGTCCCGCTGGCGGAGCTCTTGATGATTTCCTTGTTCTCGCCGAAAAGCTGGAACGTGAGGGTCGAGTCCACCCGATAGCTGGCCGAGCCGCGCGCCAGGGCGGCGTCGAGGGCGGACGCGCCCGGACCATCGACCGCCAGCTCGGCGACCTGCTCGATCGTCGTCTGCGGCGGAATGCCGAACGGCCGCTCGATGTTCACGGTGCCGATGCTGACGCCGTCGAGCGTGACGCGATGCGCCGTCTTCGAGACGTTGTAGGCCGCCAGGTTCGGATTCACGAACCGCATGGTCGCGGTCACCTTGCCGGACGCGTCGCGCTCGATCCGGCCCAGGGTGGTGTTGAGGCCCGCGAAGGCGGGCGTGATGTTGGTGCAGCCGGAAAGGAGGAGCGCGGCGGAGGCCGCGAGCAGGAGCAGCGCGAGGGGTCTTTTCATCGCGGGCGAGTGTGGCGCGGGCCCGGTCGGCGGCAAGCCCGGCGGCGGTCAGGGGCCTCAGCCCTCCTTCTCCTTTTTGCGGGGCCGGCCGCTGCGCTCCGACTGGACGATCGCGCCGATCACCGCCAAGACGAGGATCGCCGGAAACATCCAGGCATGGCCGTCCAGCAAGGCGGGGATCTGCGCCGGCTGGGCATAGTAATACAGCCAGCCGGTGCCGTGGGTGAAGAACGAGAGCGCCAGCACGGCGCGGGTGGCGCCGAGCAGCGCGGTCGAAAGGACGATCAGCGCCTTCTGGAGCTTCACCGCGACCAGCCCGCCGATCAGGCCGAGCACCACCCCGCCGATCACGGCCGCCGAGTGGTCGAGCCGCGCGAGCAGGAGCACGCCGAGCGTGAGCCCGAAACCGAAACCGGCGAGGAACACGGCCGCGAGGTACATCAGGAAGGCCACGCCGGCCCCGACGAGCGCCCCCACGACCATCGCGACGATCGCCGCGGTCGAGTCGAGCCCCGTCGCCGCGGCGAGGGCGTGGCCGAGCACCGCGCCGACGAAGCCGCCCAGCACCGCGATGGTGAGCTTGAACACCCGGTAGCCGAAGAAGCAGTCGAGCAGCCCCCACGCGAGGGCGCCCGCCGAGAGCCACGGATAGAGTTCGGGATCGATCTGCACCGCGGACAATGAGCCGCCCGCGGAGAGGCGTGGCAAACCCTTTGGCCCGGCCCGCCTCAGTGCGCCAGGAACAGCGGGGCGCCCGGCCCCATGGGGACCCCGAGCGCGATCCAGGCCATGAGCAGGAGCGTCCAGCTGATCAGGAAGACGACCGAGTACGGAAGCATCGTCGCGATCAGGGTGCCGATGCCGGCCTTCGGGTCGTATTTCTGGGCGAACGTCAGGATCAGCGGGAAATAGCTCATCAGCGGCGTGATGATGTTCGTGCAGCTGTCGCCCACGCGGAAGGCGCCCTGCACGAGCTCGGGCGAATACCCGATGAGCATGAACATCGGCACGAAGACCGGCGCGAGCAGCGCCCACTTGGCCGACGCGCTCGAGATGAGGATGTTCACCGCCCCCGCGAACAGCACGAGCGCCACCATCAGCAGCAGCGGCTGGTCCTGGAGCCCGAGGTTCCGGATCGATTCGGCGCCCTTCACCGCGGTGATGATGCCCAGGTTGGTCCAGTTGAAGTACGCGATGAACTGGGCGGCGAAGAAGGCCAGGACGATGAACGACGCCATGGACTTCATCGTCTGGGCCATGCCGCCCATGACGTCGTGATCGTTCTTCAGCGTGCCCGCGGCCACGCCGTAGGCGATGCCGGGCGCCAGGCCGTACAGGAAGATGAAGAACACGATGCTGGTGAGGAGGTGGGAGTTGAGGATCCGCTGGTCCAGCGTGGCCCGCGGGGCCGCCGCGTTCGTGAGGAAACCGTCGGCGGGAAGCACGCCCCACAGGACGACGACCGTGATCGCCAGCGCGGTGGCCGCGGCCGCCCACAGCCCCCGCTTCTCGGCGGCCGAGAGCGGCTTCAGCTCCTCGCGCTTCGCCTCGCCCCGGTAGTCGCCGAGCCGCGGCGCGACGATCCGCTCGGTCACCCAGGTTCCGGCCGCCGTGATGACGAACGTCGCGACGGCCATGAAGTACCAGTTGGCCGTGACGTTCACGGCGTAGCCCGGGTCGACGATCCGCGCGGCGGCCTCCGACAGCCCCGCGAGCAGCGCGTCGACCGAGCCGACGATGAGGTTCGCGCTGTAGCCGCCCGACACCCCGGAGAACGCGGCGGCGAGCCCGAGCAGCGGGTGCCGGCCGAGCGCGTGGTAAAGCGCCGCCGCGAGCGGCGTCAGGAGCACGTAGCCAACCTCGCTGCCGGCGTTCGACATCACGCCGGCAAAGACGACCATCGGGGTGATGAGCTTCGCCGGCGATTTCAGGACGAGCAGCCGCACCATGGCGTTCATCAGCCCGGAGTATTCGGCGAGGCCGATGCCAAGGAGGCAGGTGAGGGAGATGCCGAGCGGCGGGTAGGCGAGGAAGTTGCGCACCAGCTCGGACAGCATGCGCTGCACCCCGGCGGCGTTCAGCAGGTTGACGGCGGCCACCACCTTGCCGCTGGCCGGATTCGTGACCGCGACGCCGAGCGCATGGCACAGGCCGGAAATCAGGACGACCAGGCCGGCGAGGATGGCGAAGAGCGTGGCCGGATGCGGCAGCGCGTTGCCGATCCGCTCGACGCGGTTCAGGAAACGCTGGAGCCGGCTGCCCGGAACGGAGGCGGGATTCATGGCGTGCGGCGGTCCCTCACTGGGGCAGGTACAGGCCGGCGCCGGGGCCGACGGGCAGGCCGAGCGCGATCCAGCCCACGAGCATCAACGTCCAGAAGATGAGGAACGCGATCGAGTAGGGCATCATCATCGCGAGCATCGTCCCGATGCCGGTCTTGGGCTCGTACTTCAGGGCGAACCCGAGGATCAGGGGGAAGTACTGGTTGAGCGGCGTGATGATGTTCGTGCAGCTGTCGCCGACGCGGTAGGTGGCCTGCACGAGCTCGGGCGAGTAGC
>DASPMS010000030.1:0-4498 GCA_035626915.1 Opitutaceae bacterium | reverse complement strand
TGATGCTCGCGGTCTGCGACGCCGGGCGCGCGGCGGGTCTCACCCATTACTTCTACGGCGGCGCCCCGGGCGTGGCCGGCCTCCTCCGCGATCGCCTGTGCGCGCGTTTCCCGGGCCTGCGGGTCGTCGGCACGTTCACGCCGCCCTTCCGCGAGCTCACGGCGGACGAATTCGCGGCCCTGCAGGCGGACGTGGCGCGCACGAGTCCCGACGTGATCTGGGTCGGCCTGGGCACGCCGAAGCAGGAACGCTTCGCGGCCGCGGCCGCACCCCGGCTCGACGCGGGCGTCCTCATCACCGTCGGCGCCGCCTTCGATTTCCATTCCGGGCGCGTCCGGCAGGCGCCGCGCTGGATGCAGCGCAGCGGCCTGGAATGGTTTCACCGGCTCTGCGCGGAGCCCCGCCGGCTCGGCCGGCGGTACCTCGTGAACAATCCGCTGTTCGTCGCCCGCGCCGCCGCGCAGCTCATGGGGCTGCGGCGCTATCCGCTGGACTGACGCGCACCAGCGCCCACTGCTCCGGCGAGCGCGCCGCCTTGATCCGCACGGTCATCCGGCGGACCACCGTGGCCCGGTGCCGCTCGAGCCACGCGACCTCGTCCGCCGCCGAAGGCCAGACCGCGTCGGCCCGCACGAACAGCCACCCGGTCGGCGTGCCGTCGCTCCGCAGGCGCTGGACGCGGCGCGATCCGTACGGACGCCAGGCCGAGATCTCGCTGTCGTCGCCCGTCGCAAGGAAGCCCAGCGTCTCCACGTCCGGCGGCAGCGCCCGCCGCAGCGGGGCCAGCGGGTCGGCCCGCAGCGCGTACGCCTCGTACACGGTGGCGGCGCGCTCCGCGAGCGCCCCGCCCCGCTCCCGCGCCAGGGCCGCCAGCCGCGCGACCGGCAGCAGCGGACGCGCGGGCGAAACGAGCAGGGCGAGGACCGTGGCCGCGACGTGCAGTCCCGCGAAGGCGGCCGCGGCGCGCGACCGGCTCCATCTCCCCTGTCCGGCGCGACAGAGGAGCGGCAGCGCCAGCACCGGGTAATAGGGCGCCAGCAACCGCGCCGTCATCTCGCTGCCCATCGTCGCCCCGAACACCGCCGCGGCGACCAGGCCGGCGCCCGCCAGTTGGCGTCCGAGCGCGTTGCCGGTCCAGCGGCCCCGGGTCCCGCCCAGCAGGAGCGCGACGACCACGAGTCCAAGCCCGGACCACTCCTCCTGCGGCAGTTCGCCCAGCCGCAGCGTGAACCGCGGAAACTCGTCGCCGAGCACGCGCCGCACCGCCGGCTCGAGCGTCGCCGCGCTCCACGCGTTCCACCGCGCGGCGCCGGGCAGGACCGGCGGCGCGAGGTTCTGCACCGCCCCCTGGGCCAGGTTGCCGGCCAGGCCCGCCAGCGGGGATTCCACCCGCACGCCCGTGGTCCCCGGCGGTTCGCCGCTCCAGTGGCCGGAGTGGTGGTGGTTCAATGCCAGGGTCGGCAACGCCGACACCGCCAGCGCGGCGCCCAGGCCGAGGACAGCGGCGGGGACGGCGGCTCCGGTCCGCGGCCGCGCGGGCCACAGCACGACCGCCAGGGGAAGCGCCAGGGCGAGGTTCGAGGCCTTCACGCCGGTCATGAGCCCCGCCGCGGCCAGCGCGAGCACCAGCCAGCCGCGGCGCCCGGTGCCGGCGGCGACGGCGGCGAAATGCGCGGCCGCGAGAAAATAGGCCGCGCCGATCGCGTCGTTCGCGATGCTGCCCGCCTGCAGCACGAATACGCCGGCGAGGGGCAGCAGCCACATCCACCGCCAGGCGACGCGAGGGGAGACGCCGGCCCGGCGGAAGAAGGAGAACACCAGGCCGGGCAGCAGCGCGGCGGGCAGGAGGTTCAGGAGGAAAAGCGGGCGGTCGGAACGCGCCAGCGCCAGCACCGGAGCCATCTGCCATTCCACGCCGGTGGCGCTGTAGTTCATGCGCGGATCGTTCGTCGCGATCCAGTGCCAGCCGTCGGCCGCCAGCCAGTGCAACACCCGCGGCAGCCGGTAGGTCAGCGCGTCGACGTTGTTCGGCACGTGCACCGCCCCGCCGACCGCCGCCAGCACGAACACGAGCAGCCAGGCGCGCGGCAGCGGACGGCGCATCCGCGCCGCCACCCGGCGCCACCACGCCCCGCGGGCCAGCGCGCGGCGTCGGCCCCAGCCGCCGGAGGCGAGACCCCCGGCCAGGATCGCCAGGGCGGCCGCCCAGCCCGCCGCGTTGAGCGCGCCGAGCGCCGACAGGGTCCAGCCGGCCAGGCTCGCCCCCGCCCCGGCCAGGGTCCAGGCCGCCGCGAGGAGGGTCGCGGGATCCGGCCGGCGCGGCGTCACAACAGGTCCCCCTGCTGCAGCGCCCGCCGCCTCGCCGGATCGAGCGTGCTCATCTGCAGCAGCCACGGCACGGTCGCGGCCGCGAGCTCCGTCCGCCCCAGCAGCGCCCGCAGCAGCAGCGCGGCGGCGAGCGCATCGTAGAGGGCCGCGTGGTAGGTCCGGCGGTCCGCCGGGCAGTGTCGCGCCGCCAGCGCGTCGAGCGCCGCCTGCTGCCCGGCGAGCAGCACCAGCTGGCCGAGCTTCGCCTCGGCGACTTGCGGGAACAGCTGCGGATAAAGCCGGCCGGTGTCGATCCACGGTCCCCAGTCCGCCGAGGTCCGCCCGGGGCGAGCGAAGTCCGGCGATTGGCGCGCGTACGGCCACGACAACTTCAGCAGGTGGTTCTCGGCGGAGGCGAAATGCGCCCCGAGCGGCCCCGTCTCGCGCAGGCCGGCGAAATACTCCCATTCCTCGGCGAACGGCGGCGCGCCGGCGACCGCCGCCTCCGTCAGCCCGTGCACCGCGGTGTCCGCCGCGGTGACGCGCCCCTTCGGGCGGCAGAGCCGCGTCCGCGTCGCGACGATCTCCCCGCCCCGCAGCGTGGCCACGCCGAACTCGAGGATCCCCGAGGAGGCGTTGCCCTCGAAATCCACGAAATGGATCGGCGTGTCGGCCCACGACATGGACCATCACGAAACACACGCCGCCGACGAAATCAGCCCAATTCTGCCCCGGGAATGTTCGTGTGTTCGGCGGGATTCGTGGTTTCAACCGGGCCGTGATCCTGCCCGCCCACCGCGATTTCCTCGTCGAACTCGCCCGCGCCAGCGGCGACTTCATCCGCCCGCTGTTCGGGCAACGCGACCTGCCCGTCGAGGTCAAGTCCGACGCCACGCCCGTCACCCACGCGGACCGCGGCGCCGAGGAGCTGATGCGGCGGATGATCCGCGCGCGGTTCCCGGACCACGGCGTCCTCGGCGAGGAATTCGGGGCGGAACGGACCGACGCCGAATTCGTCTGGGTGCTCGACCCGGTCGACGGCACGAAATCGTTCGTCACGGGCGTGCCGCTCTGGGGCACGCTCATCGGCCTCCTCCACCGCGGCGAGCCCGTGCTCGGCTGCATCCATCAGCCGGTGCTCGGTCAGCTGCTGGTCGGCGACGGGAGGCAGACCACCCTCAACGGCGCCCCGGTGCGCTGCCGCGCCACCCGCCGGCTCGAGGAGGCGACGCTCCTGACCTGCGACTGGCTCGCGCCGGCGCGGCACCAGGACGGGCCCGCCTTCGACCGGCTGTGCCGTTCCGCCCGGCTGTGCCGGACGTGGGCCGACTGCTACGGCTACCTGCTCCTCGCCACCGGCTGGGCCGATGTGGTGGTGGACCCGATCATGAACCCGTGGGACATCGCCGCGCTGGTGCCGGTCGTACGCGGCGCCGGCGGCGTGATCACCGACTGGCGGGGCGGGCCCGCCTATCCCGCCGCGTCGACGGTCGCCGCCGCCACGCCGGAACTGCACGCGGCCACGCGGGCGATGCTGGGCTAACGCGTGCGGCGGTCCCGATCGCAGCCCGCCTCGCCGCCTGGCACGCGGCCCACCGGATGCCTCGGCCCCGCGCTATTTACTCCGGGGCTTCCACTCGCAGGTGACGCGCGAAGTGAAGCCGCCGCGCGCCTTCCAGTCGGCCACGATCGTGAGCTGGCGCGGCTTCAGCGCCCGGCCGAGATCGTCGCAGATCTTGTTCGTCGCGGCCTCGAAGAAGATGCCTTCGTTGCGGTAGGCGTGGAAATACAGCTTGAGCGACTTCAATTCCACGCAGGCCTTGTCGGCCACGTAGCGCACGGTGATGTCGGCGAAGTCCGGGTGGCCCGTCATGGGGCACAGCGAGGTGAACTCGTGATGCGTGTGCTCGATCAGGTAGTCGCGCCGCGGCGCCGGATTCGGGAAAGTTTCGAGGATCTTCGGGTCGGACATGGCGGTGAAGGGAAGAATCTGGTTCGGGAATCAAGGCCGGCCGTCGCGGGGCTCCGGGTCGATCGGCGCCCCGGATCTGGGCGGCGCCCGGTCGCGCTACGACGCGGTTTCCGTGTATCTCTGCTCGCGGATGACCGTCACCTTGATCGTGCTCGGGTACTCGAGCTCGGCCTCGATCCGCCCGCGCAGCTTCTTCGCCAGTTCGCGGGCCTGCTCGTC
>DASPMS010000029.1:0-46269 GCA_035626915.1 Opitutaceae bacterium | reverse complement strand
GGTGACGCGGCGCATGATCCGCCCCGGTGGCTGAGCCGGTTCGGGCAGCGTCGCGCCGGTCCCCCCGGCTCGGCCGGACCGGGCCGGCCGGCCACCCCGCGCCAAATTCGTGTCGCCATCGCCGACGAACCTGCTCCCCTTGCCGCCAGCATCCTCCCCTGCATGAAACCCATCCTGCGCGCCGCCTCGGGCGGCCTCCTCCTGGCCCTCCTCGCGGGCTGCAACACCACCAAGACGACCGGCGGTCAGGCGAAGCCGGTCGAGGAATACGTCTACGTCAGCGAGACCGGCAGCAACATTCCGCGCAAAGTGCGGAAGGGCAGCACGGCCGACGGCAGCACCAACCTCGAGAAAAGCGACGGTCGGACGCTCGAGCAGATGCAGCGCGACCAGACGATCCGCAACATGCGGCGCGACGGCTCCTGAGCCGCGTCTTCCGTCCCGTTCCAGGGCGCCCGGCCGGGCGCCCTTTTTTTTGGCCGCGTCGGATCGGGCGCCTCCCGGCCCGGGCGTGCGCCGACTGGTTTTGGGCCCATTCCGTAACAACCCTCGCCTGACGAACCCGGCCCAGCGCATTGCGGACGGGCAGCTTGGCCGCCGTGCGGCCAGCCCATGGAACGGCCGTCACCTGCGCTGGCCGCCTCAGCGCCGGCGACCGCGCGCGGGCTTGGCCACGGCCTTGGCGGGCATCTTGCCGCCGGCCTTGAGGTGGTTGACCTGGTCGCGCAGCAAGGCGGCGCGCTCGAACTCGAGGCGGTTCGCCGCCTCCTGCATCTCTTCCTCCAGCTCCGCGATCACGGCCGCCACGTCGTCGGGCCCGGCCTCGGCCACCGCGGACTCCTCGCTCCGGCCGGTGCCGTCATAGACATGCAGGCTCGCCTGCGCCGCGCGCTTCACGCTGCGCGGCGTGATGCCGTGGGCGGCGTTGTACGCGACCTGCTTCTCGCGCCGGCGGCGCGTCTCCTCCACCGTCCGCCGGATCGAGTCGGTCTGCGTGTCCGCGTAGAAGATCACCCGCCCCTTCTCGTGCCGGGCCGCGCGGCCCGCCGTCTGCAGCAGGCTGGTCTCGCTCCGCAGGAAGCCCTCCTTGTCCGCGTCGAGGATCGCCACGAGCGCGACCTCGGGCAGGTCGAGGCCCTCGCGGAGGAGATTGATCCCGACGAGCACGTCGAAATTCCCCTGGCGCAGGTTGCGCAGGATCTCGACCCGCTCGAGCGCGTCGATGTCCGAGTGCAGGTACTCGACGCGGATCTTCGCCTCCCGCAGGTAGCTCGTGATGTCCTCGGACAGCCGCTTCGTCAGCGTGGTGACGAGCACGCGCTCGCCCTTCTCCACCGCGGACCGGATCTCCCCAATCAGGTCCTCGACCTGCCCCTTCGTCGGGCGGAGCTGGATCTCCGGATCGAGGAGCCCCGTCGGCCGGATGACCTGCTCCGCCACGACGGCGGAGCGCTCCAGCTCCCACCGCGCGGGCGTCGCGGAGACGTAGAGCGTCTGGCCCGTAACCTTCTCGAACTCCGCGAAACTCTGCGGCCGGTTGTCGAGGGCCGAGGGCAGGCGGAAGCCGAAATTCACGAGCGTCGTCTTGCGCGCGATGTCGCCGTTGTACATGCCGCCGATCTGGGGCACGGTGACGTGGCTCTCGTCGATGAACGTGAGGTAGTCCCGCGGGAAGAAGTCCATCAGGCAGAACGGCCGTTCGCCGGGCCGGCGGCCGGTGAGATGGAGGGAATAGTTCTCGATGCCGTTGCAGAACCCCATCTCCTGCAGCATCTCGAGGTCGTAGTTGGTCCGCATCCGGATCCGCTGCGCCTCGAGGTATTTCTGCTCCTTCTCGAAGAAGGCGACGCGCTCCTCCAGCTCGGCCTTGATCCGGCCGACCGCGGCGTCCAGCCGGCCGCGCGAGGTGACGTACTGGTTGGCCGGATAGACGTCGAAGGCGTCGATCTTCCGCAGGACCTTGCCGCTCGCGGGCTCGAACTCCGAGAGCGCCTCGATCTCGTCGCCGAGGAACTCGACGCGCAGCCCATGCTCGAGGTACGCGGGCATCACGTCGACCACGTCGCCACGCACCCGGAAATTCCCGCGCTTCAGGTCGTAGTCGTTCCGCTCGTACAGGTTGTCGACGAGCTGCTCCAGGACGCGCTGCCGGCCCGGCGACTCGCCGCGGCGCAGCTGCACGCGCATGGCGGCGAATTCCTCCGGCGAGCCCAGGCCGTAGATGCACGAGACGCTCGCCACGACGATCACGTCGCGCCGGCTGACGAGCGACGAGGTGGTCGAGATCCGGAGCCGCTCGATCTCCTCGTTGATCGAGGAATCCTTTTCGATGAACGTGTCGCTCGAGGGCACATAGGCCTCGGGCTGGTAATAGTCGTAGTAGCTGACGAAGTACTCGACCGCGTTCTCGGGGAAGAAGTTCTTGAATTCCGAGTACAGCTGCGCCGCGAGCGTCTTGTTGTGCGAGATGATCAGCGTCGGCCGGTCCAGCCGGGCGATCACGTTCGCCATGGTGAACGTCTTGCCCGAGCCCGTCACGCCGAGCAGCGTCTGGTGACGGTTCCCCGCCTGGAGGGACTTCACCAGCGTCTCGATCGCCTGCGGCTGGTCGCCGGTGGGCTGGTAGTCGGCGCGGAGCTTGAAGAGCATGGCGCCGTATTAGGAAGCCAGATTGCCGGAAATGTCCACGGCGGCGGGGCCGAACCCTAGGCCCCGGCCGTCACCAGCCGGCCGAGGTCATCCGGCGCCAGCTCGTCCAACCGCGCCACCACGCGGTCCGCGAAGGGCCGGAGCTTCTCGGCCGGATGCGTCGTGGCGACGCCGACGGCCTTCATGCCGCCCGCCCGCGCCGCCTCGAGGCCGGCGAACGCGTCCTCAAACACCACGCAGCGCGCGGGCGCGACGCCGAGTCGCCCGGCGCCGAGGAGGAACACTTGGGGATCGGGCTTGCCGCGCGTGACGTCGTCGGCGGCGACGATCGTGCCGAAATACTTCCCGAACCCGATGATCCGCATGATCGTGTCGATGTTCTCGCGCTCGGTCGACGACCCGACCGCACACGGAACGCCCGCCGCCTGCAGGCGGTCGAGGAACTCCCGCACGCCGGGGAGCGGCGCGATGCCGAGTTCGCGCAGGATGTCGCGGTACAGCGCCTCCTTCCGGCGGCCGAGGCGCGCGGCCTCCTCGGCCGGCACGTCCCATTTCAGGATGTGCGGGATGATGTGGTCGTTCTTCCGGCCGAAGCCCGCCTTGAAATGCCCGGGCGGCAGGTCGCGGCCGGTTTCGGCGCCGAGCCGGTCCCACGCGACCTCGTGCGCGCGCGACGAATCGATGATCACCCCGTCCCAATCGAAGATGGCGGCAAAGCTGCCCATAGGTCGGGGCCGTCGGCGGGCAACCTCCTGCCAACGGCCGACGCCAGCATTGGGAGGCCGGCACCGCGGGCAAGCCGGCGCATGCGTGATGACAATGACGCGTGTTCTGCCGCGTCTCCGATCGCGCTTGCCAGCCAGCCGATCCCACGGCCCCACGCCGGGCGCGCCCGCGTCCGATGCCCTACAGCCCAAAGACCCGCAGCACCCCGTCACGCATCCCCGCCATCAGGCCGCGCTGCCGCGCCGCCTCGCCCTTCGCCGAAGTCTGCTGGCAGAGAAAGACACCGCGCCCCTCGAACCGGTCGTCGAACAGGGGATTCTGCCCGCGGAAATACGCCCAGAACGTCTCCGCCCGCACTGGCCGCCACGCGAGCCCCGGCGTGAAGCCCAGGGTCGCGTCCTGGTTGCTCCGCCGCGCCGGCGGGGGCTGCCCGGGAACCGGCTCCAGGACCTCCGCGCGGACCCCGCGGCTGCCGGCCACGAGCAGCCGGCAGGGCCCGACGAACTCGAAGTACCGGAACTGACCCGTCGCCCAGGACTGGAGGGCGAACAGTCGCCAGTGGCGCCGGATGGCCGCGGCCCGGCGCCCCAGCGGACCGACCAGCCCGGCCAGGTAGCTCGGGCGCAGCACGAGGCTGGCGCCGGCCGGCACGGTGACGACCGCGAGCTCCACGTGCGCCTCGTCCTGGCAGGAAAACGTCGCGCGCATGCGCGACTCCGGGGCCGCGTTCCGCATCTCGACCAGCTCCTTGAGGCCCACGGCGAGACACGTGAACGGCATGCGCCAGTCCAGCAACCACCGCGTGGCCTTCACCAGCCCTTCGTCCGACGCCTGCAGGTATTTCTCCTTCACCCACAGGGCGTCGCCGGGCTCGAGTTCGACGTCGACCGACGCACGGCTGGTCACCACCTGCGGCTGGTCTCTCGCCTCGGTGCCGAGCCGGATCGGCCGGCGGCGGGAAATCAGCGGCGCGAAGACGAAATAGGCGAGCAGCCGCAGCAACGGCGGGCCGAGGAAATACAGCGCCACGGCGATGGCCACGGTTCGGCCGTGCCGGGCCCACGCCTCGCGCGTGTAATGGAGGGCTTTCGACTGGTGCGCCTGCGCGGTGGCCAGTTCGGCCGCCGCGCCCTGCAGCGCGATCTCCAGCCCGTCCTTCTCCCAGGTCGTGCGCGTCAGCACCTGCTGCAGCTCCGCGGCGCGGGCCCGCGCCGCGGCCTCGGCCTGCCGAAGCGACTGCACGCGGCGCTCGTTCTCGCGCACCTGTTCGGCCGAAAGCGCGAGGCGCGCGAATCCGCTGTTCTGCGCCTCGACCTCCGCGGCGATGCGAGCCGCCTCGCGCGCCCGGTTCTCCTCCACCGGAATGTCCGCACGCAGCTGCGCCAGCCGGGCTTCGATGCCGGCGAGCGCCGAGCGAAGCTGCTGGTTCTTGCCGGTCAGTTCCCGGACGAGCGCGTCCCGCCGCAGTTCGAACGCATCGCTGTCGCGCAGGAACAGCCAGAGCGCGAAGCCGCCCAGGCCGACGATCACGAGCGCGAGCGTGAAGGTCGCCTTGCGCGCGAGCCAGCCGAGCATCTTGGCCAAGGCGCCCATGGTCAGCCGCAGTCCGACCGCGCGGTTTCCCCGCGGTTCGCCGCGCCGCCCCCGTCAACCTTTTGGAGTATAAGCGGCGCGCCGGCGGGCATGGCGGGGTTCCGTGTTCAAGTGCTTGGGCCGGAATAAATCACGCGGGCGTTGGCCCGGATTAACAGCCGTGATTGAAGCGCCCGCCGGCCGGAAGCCAATTGCTAAACCGCAGGCCGGCGACCAACGTTCCGCGCACGGCCGAGCACCGTTTCCCCGCGCTACGGGCACCTGTTCCGGCCCCGCTTTTTCTTCCCCGCCCAGCTCTCATGTCCCTCGCCAACACGATTTACGCTTCGCCCGTCTTTCAGCAGGCCTGCCGGCAGTTCGACCGCGCCGCCGACATCCTCGGCATGGACGCCGGCGTGCGGGAGCGAACCCGCCAGCCTCGCCGGTGCGTGGTCGTCACGCTCCCCGTGCGGCTCGACACCGGCAAGGTCGTCGCGTTCGAGGGGTATCGCGTCCAGCACAACCTGTCCACCGGCCCGGCGAAGGGCGGCATCCGCTTCCACGAGCATGTCACGCTGGGCGAGGTCGCGGCCCTCGCGATGTGGATGAGCTGGAAATGCTCGCTGGTCGGCCTGCCCTACGGCGGCGCGAAGGGCGGCGTCGTGGTCAACACCCGCGACCTCTCCCCGACCGAGCTCGAGCGGCTTTCGCGCCGCTACATGCAGGAGCTGGTGCCCTTCATCGGGCCCGAGGTCGACATCCCGGCCCCCGACGTGGGCACGAACGAGCAGGTCATGGCGTGGATGATGGACACCTATTCCAACCACGTCGGCCACTACAACCCGGGCGTCATCACCGGGAAGCCCGTCGCCATTGGCGGCTCGCTCGGCCGCCGCGAGGCGACGGGCGAAGGCGTGGCCTGGTTCACCAAGGCCTACCTCGGCGACCTCGGGATCAAGGCCGGGCAGACCACGGTGATCATCCAGGGCTTCGGCAACGTCGGCAGCGAGGCGGCCCTGGCGCTCGATGCCTGGGGCGCGAAAATCGTGGGCATCTCGGACTACACCGGCGGCGTGACAAATCCGAAGGGGATCAACGTGAAGGACGCCCTCGCGTGGATCGCGGCCCACAAGAACCTGCAGGGCTATCGGGGCGGCGACGCGATCACCAACGAGGAGATGATGCTCCAGCCCTGCACCGTCCTCATCCCCGCCGCGCTCGAGCGCGTCATCACGGAACAGAACGCGGGCAACCTGCGGTGCCGGCTCATCGCCGAAGGGGCCAACGGCCCCACCACCAACGGCGCCGACAAAATCCTCGAGCAGCGCGGCGACATCGAGGTCGTCCCGGACATCCTCTGCAATTCAGGCGGCGTGATCGTGTCCTACTTCGAGTGGCTCCAGAACCTGCAGAGCTACTACTGGACGAAGGAGGAGGTCTTCGAGAAGCTTCACCGGATGCTGGCGAAGGCCAAGGCCTCGGTCGACGAGACCATGCGCAAGTACAAGTGCTCTCGCCGCGAGGCCGCGCTCCTCCTCGGAATCTCCCGCGTCGCCGAAGCCAAGTCCAAGCGCGGCCTGTTCCCGTGAGCCCGCGCTAGCCGCGTTTCCGGCGGTTCGCCCACAGGGCCACGCCGAGGAAGACGGCGCCGACGGCGAGCGCGGCGACCGCCTTCAACACCAGGTTCCGGCCGGACAGGTCGTGGAGGAAGAGCTTGGCCACCGCCACCGCGAGCCAGGCATAGCCGGCGGCCCGGAGGCCGCGGGCCTCGGCCGATTCGCCGCCCTGGACGCCGCGCAGCCACTGCCAGGCACCGGCGACGGCGTACGTGAGGGTGGCGAGCACGCGGCCCAGCGCGAGCGACGCCTGTTCGCCCCGGAGCGGCGGCATGCCGCGCGCCAGCTCCCAGGCCAGGGCGTTCACCGCCACCAGCTGCAGCAGCACGAAGGCCGGCGGGCGCCACGGCCCGGGCTTGGCGGCCATCACCCCCCAGCCCGCGGCGGCCAGCACGCCCCCGGCGAATGGGCGATTGAAGAACAGGACATCCTCCGGGCGCCGGACGAGCGCCAAACAGAACCACAGCGCGGACGCCGCCAGCGCAGCGAGGACGGCGGAGACCTGCAGCCCGTCCGCGCGCGCCCGACCGGCCTCGCTGTGGCGCCGCGCCAGCCAGGCAAGCGCCACGGCCGCGATGCCCCAGGCGACCGCCACGTCTCGCCAGTCCCAGGCGAACCGCGCGGCCACCAGCAGGAACACCGTCGCGGCCACGAGCAGCGGCCGCTCATGGCGGTCGTCACCCACCCTTCGCCGCGCGAACCGCGTCGAGCCGAGGCTGAGGAACGCCAGCGCCGTCAAGACGACGGCGAATCCCGGGTCGCCCAGGCCGGCCCACCGCCAGACCTCCGCGGCGACCGCCGCGGCCCCCGCCAGGACCGTCACGCTGCCCGCTCCGGGCGCCCAAAGGCGCCCGGCGAGCCCGGGCAGCCACACCACCGCGAGCCCGAGCGCGAGGAGCACCGGCAGCAGCAGCAGCGAAAGCGCCATGTCGCCCGGAGCCAGCTTCGACATTCCGACGAGGGCCGCGAGCCAGAGTCCGATCGTTCCGAGGAGGCGGGAAAACGGCCAGTCCTCCCCCGATTTCGTTCCGAGATGCACTCCCAGCTGCGCGGCCGACAATGCCGCCAGATAGCCGAGCAGCGTGGGCAGCTCGTGCCGCGTGGTCGAGAAAGCCAGCGGCGCGACCAGCCCGGTCGCGAGCGCGACCGCCATCGCTCCATCCGATCGGACGCGGGCGGCCACGAGCCCGCATGCGATCACGGCCAGCACCGTGCCCGCGAGGCCGTAGAACTGCGGAAAAAGGCCGGACAGTTGTGAGCCATAGAAAAGAGACCACGACCACGTCCCCACCCCGACCGCGAGGAACGCCACGCCCAGTCCGCGGCGCTCCTGGATCATCCGGGCGGCCCAGATTCCGACCGCGGCGCCGACCGCCAGGCCCGTTCCGACGCGCACGAGGGGCGAGATCCAGCCGCGTTGGATCGCGACGGTCAGCCCGTAGAATGCACCGACGAGAAAGATCACCGCGCCGGCGCCGGCCACCCAGAGGGAGGAACTGATCTCCGCCCGCGGCGACCCGCCCTCGCCGGGCCCGCTCCCCGAGATCGTGGGAGAAACAAGCAGCGGAGGAGGCTCGTCCGCGGGGGCGGGCCTCGGGGGGATGGGCGCGGGCGCCGGCGCGCCGGACGGACGCGCCGGCCCCGACGTTTCCTGTCCCGTGAGCGCGTTCAGCCGCGCTTCGAGCCGCGCCACCCGGTCCCGCAGTTCGGCCAGGTCGGATTCGGTGGATTTCATCGGGCCGCTGCAGGTTCTCAGTTCCCGCGCGGCCGGGCAAGCCCGCCGGTTCAGAGCACCATGAACGCGACCACGACGGCCAGCGTCGGCACCAGTGCGCCCAGGAAGAGCCCGACCGGCGAAACGCCGTCGGGAAAATGCTTCTGGAGGATCGACTGGCCGGCCGGATTCGGCGCGTTGGCGATGACGGTCAGGCCGCCGCCCGTCACGGCGCCGGCCACGACGGCGAATTTCAATTCCTCGCTGAAGCCGGGCACGAGGGTCGCGAGGTACGTGATCGCGGCATTGTCGTTGAACGCCGTCAGGATCGTGGCACCGGCGTACAGCGGGATCTCGCCGAGGCTGCCGAGGACCGGCTGGATCCACCAGGCCTGCAGGCCGCCGTGAATCACCAGCCCGGCCAGGAAGAACCCGACCAGCAGCGGCCCCCGAAGCTCCACCCGGCTCTGGTGGTGGGCGGTGGCCTGGGCGAACGCGAGGTAGAAGAGGAAGCCGCCGATGAACAGCGCCGGGTGGTGGTTGGCCCACACCGTGAAGCCGAGGAAGGCCAGGTGCACGATGGTGACCCACACCGGCACCGGCTCCTCCGCGTTCTCCCCGGCGGCGGCCCGGGCCGGCGGCAGGCGCACGAGCTCCTTCCAGAACGCGACCAGGTACACGACGTTGGCGAGCGCGATGCCCGTGACGGCCGGCAGGCCGAAATGCTTGAACATGTAGGGCGTGTCCCAGCCCCAGGCGTGCGCGACCATCAGCACGGGCGGCGCGGCAAAATGCGTGAGCGTGCCGCCGATGGAGACGTTCACGAACAGCAGGCCAAGGGTCGCGTACTTGAGCCGCGCGCTCGGCTGCAGCGCGTAGAACTGCTTGGAAAGCAGCAGGGCGCCGATGGTCATCGCCGCCGGCTCGGTGATGAAGGACCCCAACAGCGGCGCGATGGTGAGGATCGAAAGCCACCAGGCGATGGGACGGCCGCCGCCGAGGCTTGCCACCACGCGCAGGCAGTTCTCCGCCAGCTTGAGGACCGGGCGGGTCGACGCGAGGGCCATGATGACCACCACGAACATCGGTTCCGTGAAGACCACGGTCTCGGCGATGTAGTGGACCATCGTGTCCACGCCCTTCGCCCAGATGATCGCGCCGGCCAGGACCACGGCCCAGATCCCGAATATCGCCTCCACCTCCCCCAGGAAATGCAGGATCTGGCCCCAGAAACTCACCTCGTCCGGCTGCTGGTCGGCGTTGTTGTCGGTGGGCGGCCGCCGGATCTGAAGCCGCTCCCGATGCCGTTCCTCCACCACATGCGCCCAGTGCCGGAACTTGCCGGCGGCGAACGTGTGCAGGACCGCGAGCAGGAAGATCGCGGTCGCGACGACGTTGAACGGCTCGGCCGCGGCGCGGGCCCGCACGACGTCGGTGATGCCGGCGCCGATGGGATCGGGATAGCTGTCCAGCGGCCGCGGAAAGGTCCCGGCCGGTCCGGGCTCCGCGGCCGAGGCGGCCGGCGCGGCGAGGACCAGGAGGGCGAGGAGGATGGTGCAGAGCCGGCTCATGGGCGTGTCAGGAGAGGAATCAATTCGTCGAGCGAGTGGATGAACGCCGCCGCGCCGGCCCGGACCGGCGCGCGCTGCGCATAGCGGCCAAAGCCGACAAAAAGGTCAACTTCCCCCTTGGTCTCGAGGTCGCTCACGCCGTCGCCGACCGCGACCGACCGCACGGGCTGGAGCTCGGCCTTGAGCGCGCGCACGATCTCCGGCTTCCCGCCCTGCCGCGTCGCGGGGTGCCGGGCGTCGAATCCGGCGTATTCGCCGGCCGAGTCGAAATCGAGCCTCACGGCCTCGATGCGCGCGATGCCGAGCTCGCGAGCGAGCGGCTCGATCGCCTGCGTGTAGCCGGCGCTCACGATCACCGGCGTCCAGCCGGCCGCGCGCAGCGCCTCGACGGTGCGGCGGGCCGTCGGCTCGACCTGTTCGACGTATTGCCGGCCGATCGCCTCGACGGCCGCGCGGGACGGCCGGATCAGCTCGAGCCGCCGGCCGAAGACGCGGTCGAGCGGGATCTTCCCGTCCATCGCGTCGCGGGTCATCGCCTCCACCGCGCGGTGGCATTCCGGCCCGCGAAAGCGGGCGAGTTCGTCGACGCCCTCGATTGCGCTCAGCGTCGAGTCGCAATCCAGGCAGATGAGCTTGGTCGAAGGCACGGGACCGACGAAAACGGCCAAGCCCGCGGCTGCCTATCCAAATCAACGTCCTATCCCGGCGGCCGGCGCATCGGCCCACAAAAAAGCCCTCCGCGCGGGAGGGCTTCGGGGAGCGCAGCAGGCGGGGCCTACTTCTTCGCGCCGCGCTTGAACTTCGAGGTGAACTTCTCGACGCGGCCGGCGGTGTCGACCAGGCGCTTCTCGCCGGTGTAGGCGGGATGCGAGTCCATGGTGACGTCGCGGACGACGACGAAATAGTCCACGCCGTCGATCTTCTCGCTGCGGGCGGACTTCATCGTGGACTTCGTGAGGAATTTCTTGCCCGTGGCGACGTCGAGGAAGCAGACGTTGTTCAGCGCGGGATGGCCTTCGGCTTTCATGGTCGGGAAAAGGTGCGGGATCAGCCCTGGCGCGCCTTGTAGCGCGGATCGGTCTTGTTGATGACGTAGATGCGGCCCTTGCGGCGGACCACCTGGCAGTCCGGGTGACGCAGCTTGGCCGACTTGATGGAGGAAACGACTTTCATAAAAGCGAAGAAAGAAGGGCTCCGGCCTCCGGGGTGTCAAAGGAAATGTTCGGGAAGCTCGGCGCCCGCCCCGCGGTCTCCCGCTCCTCCGGCCGGCATGGTAAGATGCGCTGTCCCAACGCGCCGTGGCCCACGGATATCCGGGACGGCGGGTTAAGGATAACCCGCCCCCACCAAACGCCCGCTAAGGTAGGGCGCGTTGTCCCAACGCGCCGTGGCCCTCCGACACCCCATACGGCGGGGATAACCCGCCCACCAAACCGCCCGCCTAGTTGAGCTCCGGGTCCTCCGGCTCGTCCGCGAGCAGCTTCAGCTCGGGGTCCATGCCCCCGAGGATGAGCCGCCACAGATCGGGGCCGTCGCACCGGCCGAGGACGTCGCTGTCGACCGGCGCGACGAACCAGGTCCGGTGCTTCATCTCGTTCTCGAGCTGGCCCTTGCCCCACCCGGAGTACCCCAGGAAGGCCCGCACCGTGACACCGGGCGTGACGAGGAGCTCGTTGGCCTTGTCCGGCTCGATGCCGAAGTGAAGCTGGAAGGTCTGCTGGTCGTCGAGCCACCGCCAGGCGGCGATGATGAGCTGCTTCGGCTCGACGGGGCCGCCGTGGTAGATGGGCACGCCGGCCAGCGGGCCGAAGGCGAACTCGCTCTCCAGCTCGCCGAGCTGGCGGCCCATCGGGCGGTTGATGACCACGCCCATCGCCCCCTCGGTGTTGTGCACGGACATCAGCACGACCGCGCGGCGGAAATTGTCGTCCTTCATCGCCGGATGCGCCAGCAGCAGCTGGCCGGCGAGTTCCTGTTTCGGGCGGACGACGCGACGCTCTCGCATGGTGTCCGGGATTCGACCCTCAAAGCAGGCTCCGGGTTGCGGTGGCCGCACCGCTTTCGGGCGCGGCCGCCCCGGCCGAGGGTCCCGGGCCGCCCTCGGGAATCACCCGCGTCTCGATCGAAGCCGTGGGGACCAGCCCCACCGCGTCGCGGAGCTGGGTGATCCGGACGTTGGAACCGCCGAGCAGCTGCGCCACCAGCGGGTCGTTGTGATAATCGTCGCGGTAGCGCACCTCCGCGATGCCGGCGGCGGCCAGGATCTTCGCGCAGTTCACGCACGGGTAATGGGTCACGTAGGCGACGCAGCCCTCGACGCTCGAGCCCCGGCGCGCGGCATCGGCGATGGCGTTCTGCTCGGCGTGCACCGTGGCCTGCTCGTGGCCGTCGCGCAGCTTCGAGTCGTGCGGCGCGCCCGGCAGGAAGCCGTTGTACCCGGCGGCGACGATCCGGTTGCGGTGGGACCCGGCGGTGACGATGACGCAGCCGACGTTCAGCCGCTCGCAGTTCGAGCGCGAGGCGATGAGCTTCGCGGTGGCCATGAAATACTCGTCCCAGCTCGGGCGGTGGGGAAACTGTTCCGTGGCCTGCGCGATGAGCGCCACGGGGCTGGACGACGAATTCTGCGGCATGAGGGAGGGTGGTCCCGCTGCCGCCCACGAATCAAGCCGCAAGGCGGCCTCGAACCGGCCCGCCGGCCACGGACGAAACTGCGGGCGCACGCCGCACTTGCGCGGCCCGGCGGCCACTCTCAACCTCCGCCATGGCCTCGCTCCAGCAGCTCACCGAGTATTGCGACCGCCGGACGCGGCGCAGCGTGTTCAAGGACTACCCGGGCGCGGTCAACGGGCTCCAGGTCGGCAACGACGGCCGGGTCACGAAGATCGGCGCGGCGGTCGACGCCGGCCTCGTCCCCTTCGAGCGGGCGGTCGAATGCGGGGTCGATTTCCTCGTCGTCCACCACGGCCTGTTCTGGGGCGGCGCCCAGCCGCTGACCGGCCCGGCGTATGCGCGCTACGCCGCCCTCATCCGGGGCAACTGCGCGGTCTATTCTTCCCACCTCCCGCTCGATGCGCACGCCGAGATCGGCAACAACGTGCTCCTCGCGCGCCAGCTCGGCCTGAAGCCCAGGCGCCAGTGGCTGGTCCACGACGACGCCGCGATCGGGTGGATCGCGCCGAACCGGTTCAAGCGCGCCCAGCTCCGCGCGCGGCTGGAGGAGAGCTACGAGCGCATCGTCGCGATCGAGTTCGGCGCGGCCACCCCCCGCGAGGTCGCCTTCTGCTCGGGCTCGGGCAACAGCGCCATCGCCCAGCTCGCGGCCACGGGCGCGGACACGCTGGTCACCGGCGAGCTCCGCGAGGAGTGGTTCAACTACGCCCAGGAGCACCGGCTGAACGTCTATTGCTGCGGCCACTACGCGACCGAGACGCTCGCGGTGAAGGCGCTCGCGGCCGAGCTCGCGAAGAAATTCCGCCTTCCGTGGGCGTTCATCGACACCGAGAATCCCCTCTGAGCCCGATGAAGAAGATCGCCATCCTCCACGGCCCCAACCTGGACCGGCTGGGCAAACGCGAGCCCGAGATCTACGGCACCGCCACCCTGCGCGACCTCGAGCGGCTCATCCGCGGCGAGGCCCGGCGGCTCGGCCTGTCCGTCACGTTCTTCCAGTCCGCGCACGAGGGCGCCCTCATCGACCGGATCCACGCGCTGACCGACCGCGGCGTCGACGGCTTCGTCGTGAACTTCGGGGCGTACTCGCACACGAGCATCGCCCTCCACGACGCCCTCAAGGCCTCCGGCCGGCCGGCCGTCGAGGTCCACATCTCCGACATCCGCAAGCGCGAGGCATTCCGCCGGCGCTCGATGACGGGGCGGGCGTGCCGCGCGGTCATCAGCGGCGAGGGGTTCCCCGGATACGTGCGGGCCCTCCGGCTGCTGGCGGGCCCGGCCTAGCATCGGCATGGGCCAGCACCTTCCCGCCTTCAGCGAGCCGCGCTGGTTCGTGTGCCACACCCGGCCGCGCTGCGAGAAGAAGTTCGCCGACCTCGTCGCCCGGGAGAAGTTCGACCACTACCTCGCGCTGGTGGAAAGCGTCCGGCGCTACGGCACGCAGCGGAAGGTGTTCACGAAGCCGCTGTTCCCCGGATACGTCTTCACCCGCATCGAGCCGGCCCGGAAAGACCGCGTCTACCAGCAGGACCTCCTCGTCCGCGCCATCCCGGTGGAGAACGAGGCCCCCTTCCTCCGGCAGCTCGAGGACGTGAAGGCCATCTGCGCCTCCGGGCTGGAGGCAGTGCTTCACCCCCTCATCCGGAAGGGTTCCCGCGTGCGGGTTGTGGGTGGTCCACTCCATGGGTTGGAGGGCTATGTGGACAATCCCGCGAACCCTCAGGGCATCGTCGTGTCGGTTGATGTGCTGCAGCAAGGCCTGCTCGTCCGCCTGCCGCTGCAAAACATCCAGCCCCTGCCTTGAACCCCACCCCGCCCCGGTTGCGCGCCCTCCTGCTCGGGATCGTCCTGGCGTCGCCCGTCCCCGCCTCCGCCCAGGCTGCGCCCGCGCCGGACGACGCCCCCGCGCCGGAACGCGGGGCGTTTTTCAGCCGCATCCGCGGTCTGTTCGACATCGACCTGCCGGAGCTCGACACGCCCGGCACGATCCGGCTGACGTTCCGCCCGCATCTCGCGGATTTCGTGAAGCGCGACTACCTGCGCGTCGCCACGGGGGTCCGCTGGGCCGTGACGGACGACCTCGAGCTCAACACCGAGGGCGAGGTCTTCGCGACGCACGGGCTCGGCGACCACACGAACGACGGTTACGGCATCGGCGAGCTCCGGTTCGGCGCCCGCTACATCAAGCGCGCCTGGCCGAAGCCCGACTACGAATCGAGCTTCGGCTTCGACGTGCAGATCCCGACCGGCAGTCCGCCCTACGACCTCACGGACGGCCACAACCACTTCACGCCCTCGTTCGTCACGCAGCACCACTGGGCGACCAACCGGAAAGTCACCACGTTCGGGAGCGTGGCCTGGGACATCGTCACGCCGTCGTCCGTGCACGGCGGCTTCGGGATCAACACCCCGCGCGATGACTCGATCGCGTTCACCGGCGGCGCGATCTATGATCTCGGCCAGCTGAAATGGACGCTCCAGGCGACGTACACGAACACGTGGCCCAGCGGCCGCAACGAGCATTTTTTCACCGTGCGGCCGAGCGTCCTCTGGTTCGTCCCCAAGCGGTACACGTTCAACATGAAGACCCAGTGGGTCGTCGGGCTCGGCCTGCGCTCGACCTGGGGGCCGGACGGGCACGACTTCGGCACGAGCACGCGCGTGCGCGCCGAGGTCACCTTTCGGCAGGTGATGGCGTCGCTGCGGCGGAGATAGTCACCGGAGGACGGCCCAGGCCCACGCCCCGAGGTGCAGCGTGAGGGAGGTCGCGAGCGCGGCGGCCGCGTCGTCAACCACGATGCCCCAGCCGCCCGGCCAGTCCTGCAGCCGGCGAATGCCGAGGGGCTTCAGGATGTCGTAGAGCCGGAACACCGCGAATCCCGCGAGAAAGATCCCCCAGTCGGGCCAGCCCTGCGCGGCCAGCTCGCGCCAGCCCAGGAAGCACAGCGGCATCGCCATGAATTCGTCGAGGACGACTTCGCCCGGGTCGCGGCGCCGCATCCGGTAGGCCGCCTCGCCGCACAGGCCCACCGAGAGGTAGAGTCCCACGGCCGACGCCACGAGCAGCCACGCCGTGTTCAGCGCATGGAAGAAGATCGTGAAATACAGGAGCCCGGCAAGCGATCCCCAGGTGCCGGGCGCGGGCAGCCTTCGCCCGAGCGGTCCGAGCGTCGCGATCGCCACCACCGCCTTTTCCGGCAGGAGCCGCGGCCAGATCGGTTGGCGCAGGTTCATCGCGAGGACGGGCCTCCGCGGGCGCGCGGCCGCCCCGGCAGGGCCGGGATCCCCGACGGGATTCTCGCAGGCAGTCGCGTCATTCGCGGGCGGGCCTTCCTCAGTCCTTCACCACGTGCCCGTGACGCCGGAGGTACGACACCCCGGACGTGATCGTGAGGATGGCCGACAGTGCGAAGAAGCCGATACCCGTCCAGTGCACCGTCGAGATGACCCAGCGCTCGGAGGGCGGGAACGCCTCGCCGAAATCCTGCGACAGCATGCGCGCGCCGAGCAGCCAGCCGATGGCGTTCAGCTGCGTGAACGTCTTCACCTTGCCGCCCGTGTCGGCCTCGACCGTGATGCCCTTGACCGCGGCCGCCATCCGCAGCCCCGAGATCGCGAACTCGCGCGCCAGGATGCAGAGCACGAGCATCATCGCGGTGATCCGGTAGCCCTCGAAGTAGCCGCCGTTCACCAGCGCGATCATCAGCCCGATGACCATGACCTTGTCGAGGGTCGCGTCCATGAAGCGCCCGAATGACGAGACCTGGTTCGCATGCCGGGCGAGCATGCCGTCCAGCCAGTCGGAAAGCGCCGCCGCGATGAACAGCCAGAAGGCCCACGTCGCCGCCCAGTTCCGCTCCGTGTACATCAGCCCCACGACGATGAACATCATGGGGATGCGCGAAACGGTCAGCACGTTGGGCAGGGTCCACCGCATGTCCGGAGTCGAGCCGCGCGGGTGCAGCTTGGCAATCCCGGTGTTCGCGCCCGCCGGCGGCCCCGGCGGCGGAAATCAGCCTCGCCAACCCCCGCGGCTTGGCGTTCCCTCCGGCCGCGCCGCCGCATGAAACTCTGCATCTACCCCGGCACCTTCGACCCCTTCACGAACGGCCACCTCGATGTCCTGCAGCGCGCGGCGAAGCTGTTTGACCGCGTCACCTGCGCCGTCGCGCTGAGCTCCACGAAGACCGCGCTCTTCACCGCCAAGCAGCGCGTCGAACTGATCCGCGCCAACCTCGGCGACCTGCCGAACGTCGACGTCGTGAGCTTCGACGGCCTGCTCGTCGACTTCGCGGTGAAGCACAAGGCCCACGCCATCATCCGCGGGCTGCGCGCGCTGTCGGATTTCGAGTTCGAGTTCAACATGGCGCTCATGAACCGCCACCTGCAGCCCAAGGTGGAAACCATCTTCGTCATGCCGAACGAGGCCTACAGCTACACCAGCTCCACCCTCGTGAAGCAGATCGCCAAGCTCGGCGGCGACGTCTCCAATTTCGTCCCGCCCAACGTCGCGTCCGCCCTCAAGTCCGTCCATTTCCCCAAGGGCTGAGCATCTCCCGGGGTATGACGCGCCCGGCGGGCTTTTTGCGCCCGGGGTGAAACCCCGGGGTCCCCCCGCCGTCACCAGGGCCGGTGGCCGCCCGCCACCAACAACTTAACGAATGCAGCACCAGCCCGTTTGCCTCCCCTCTCCGCCCGCCTTTCTTACCCGCTATGTCCGCCCGCTCCGGTAATACCCTCGTCAAGGTCCTGCTCTGGGTCTGCCTCATCGCCGCAATCCCGGCGATCGGGTTCTATTATTACCGGCGCAACAGCGCGCCCAAGCCGCCCGAGTACACCACCGCCACCATCGCGCGCGGCAGCGTCGTCCAGACGGTCACGGCTTCCGGCCAGCTCGACCCGCTCATCTCGGTCGACGTCAGCTCGCAGATCTCCGGCCTGGTCAAGGAACTGTACGTCGACTTCAACACGCCGGTGAAGGCCGGCCAGAAGCTCGCCGAAATTGACCCGGCCACGTACCAGCAGCGGCTCCGTCAGGCCGAGGCCGAGCTCAAGTCGTCCCAGGCCTCCAACAAGCTGGCGCGCCTGAACGCCACGCGCACGCAGGAGCTCTACGACAAGCACCTCGTCACCCAGCAGGAGTACGACCAGGCGATGGCCCAGCTCGCCCAGGCCGACGCGCAGCTCCTCACCCGCCAGGCCGCGGTCGTGAACGCCGAGACCGACTTCAACCGCTGCACGCTGTACTCGCCCATCGACGGCGTCGTCATCTCCAAGCAGACCGAGATCGGCAAGACGGTCGCCGCCTCGCTCAACGCGCCGACCCTTTTCGTGATCGCGAACGACCTCGCCAAGATGCAGATCACCGCCGCCGTCGCGGAGGCCGACATCGGGCTCGTGCAGGACGGCCAGGAGGTCACCTTCACCGTCGACGCGTTCCCCGGCCGCACCTTCCGCGGGAAGGTCAGCCAGGTCCGCAACGCCCCCAAGAACACGCAGAACGTCGTCACGTACGACACCATCATCGACGTCGACAACCGCGACCTCGAGCTGCGCCCCGGCATGACAGCCAACGCCTCGATCGTCGTCGCCCGGCGCGACAACACCCTGCGCATCCCGAACTCCGCGCTCCGCGTCCGTCTCCCGGAGACGATTCCCGTCAAGCAGTCCCCCGCGCCGGCCGAAGGCGCCGCGCCGGCCGAGGCCAAGGGCGGCGAGCGGCCGAAGCAGGTCGCGGCGAACGCCGGCGGCAGCGAGGAGGCCAAGGGCGGCGAGCGCCGGACCCGGGGCGAAGGGGGCCCGCGCGGCGAAGGCGGCGGCCGCCGCGGCGGCATGTTCGGCGGCGCCAACCTCACGGACGAGCAGCGCGCGAAATTCCGCGAGATCATGAGCAGCGTGGGCGTCGACTTCCGCAGCGGCCCGCCGACGGCCGAGCAGCGCGCCAAGCTGGTCGAGGCCCTCACCGCGGCCGGTCTGCCCGTCCCGGAGAACCTCGCCGGCGGGCGCAGCCAGCCGGGCACCGTCACCTCGCGCACCGTCTACCGCCTGCCCGGCGGCGACAAGACGGCGGCGCCCGAGGCCGTCACCATCCGCACCGGCATTTCCGACGGCAGCGCCTCGGAACTCGTCGGCGGGCTCAACGAGGGCGATGTCATCATCACGAGCGTCTACGTCCCGGGCGCCGCGGTCGCCTCGAGCGGCCCCCAGCAGAGCAATCCCTTCGGCGGCCAGCGCGGCGGCTTCGGCGGCGGCGCCGGCGGCGGCCGCCGGCCGTGACGCGCGCGAACTGTTAACCGGGAACCCGCAACCGAGAACCCGGCGCGCCGCGCCGCCCCCCATGCCCGTCGTCAGGCTCGAGGACATCCACAAGGTCTACCGCAGCGGCGAGATCGAGGTGCACGCCGTCCGCGGCGTGTCGCTCGAGATCGAGAAGGGCGAGTTCATCGCGGTGATGGGCGCCTCCGGCTCGGGCAAGTCCACGCTGATGAACCTGCTGGGCTGCCTCGACCGGCCGTCCCGCGGACGCTACCTGCTCGACGGGATCGACGTGGCGCAGCTCGACCGCAACCAGCGCGCCGACATCCGGAACCACAAGCTCGGCTTCGTCTTCCAGGGCTTCAACCTCCTGGCGCGCACGACCGCCCTCGAGAACGTCGAGCTGCCGATGTTCTACGCGGAGGAGCGGATCGCGCGGAAGGAGATGCGCGAGCGCGCCATGCACGCCCTTGAGATCGTGGGCCTCGGCCAGCGTTTCGACCACTACCCCAGCCAGCTGTCGGGCGGCCAGCAGCAGCGCGTCGCGATCGCACGCGCGCTGGTCAACCGGCCGCAGGTCATCCTTGCCGACGAGCCGACCGGCAACCTCGACTCGAAGACCAGCGTCGAGATCATGGGCGTGTTTCAAAAGCTCAACGACCAGGGCATCACGATCCTCATGGTCACGCACGAGCTCGACATCGCCGAGTACTGCCGGCGCAACCTGATCATGCGCGATGGCCGCCTCGTCAGCGACGTCCAGGTCGCACACCGCCGGTTCGCGGAAAAGGAGATGGCCCGGATCCTCGAGGCCGAGGCCGCCGCCCAGCTCATCGACGCGAACGGCTGATCCGACCCGAGAAAGAGCCCGACAAGTTCCCTCCCCCACCGGATCCCGCCCTTCCCCCCGCGCCCATGCACCGCCCCCGCCAGCTTCGACTTGTCTCCATCGCGTTCATCTCGCTGCGGGCGCTCCGCCGCAACCTCCTGCGCTCCACCCTCACCGCGCTCGGCATCATCATCGGCGTCGGCGCGGTCATCACCACGGTCAGCCTTGGCAGCGGCGCGAAGCAGCAGGTCGAGGCCCAGATCGCGAGCCTCGGCCAGAACATTATCACCGTCTTTCCGGGCACCACCACGACGGGCGGGATGCGCGGCGGCTGGGGGTCCCGCAGCACGCTTTCGGAGGGCGACGTGCAGGCCATCATCAGCGAGGTCAACGGCGCCGTCGCGGTCAGCGGCGAGGTGCGTGACCGGCAGCAGGTCCTCGCCAACGGGCTCAACTGGAACACCCAGGTCACGGGCGTCGGGCCCGAGTACCTCTCGATCCGCTCCTGGCCGCTCGGGCAGGGGGAAATGTTCAGCGAGGCCGACGTGAAGGCCACCGCCAAGGTCGCGGTGATCGGCCAGACGATCGCCGACCAGCTGTACCCGAACATGGACCCGGTCGGCGAGACGGTCCGGATTCGCAACCTGCCCTTCAAGATCGTCGGCATCCTCGGCAAGAAGGGCTTCAACTATTTCGGCCAGGACCAGGACGACACGATCCTCATCCCCTACACGAGCCACATGAAGCGCATCTCGCGCCGCGAGTTCTTCAGCTCGATCCTGATCCAGGCCTACGACGAGGAATCGATGCCGCGCGTGCAGCAGGAGGCCAACGACCTCCTGCTCCAGCGCCGGGGCGAGCGGGAGCCGGACTTCATCATCCGCAACCAGCTGGAGATCGCGCAGACCGCCAACGAGGCGTCCCGCACCATGCGCCTGCTCCTCCTCGCGGTCGCGGTCGTGTCCCTCGTCGTGGGCGGCATCGGCGTGATGAACATCATGCTCGTCAGCGTCACGGAGCGCACGCGGGAGATCGGCATCCGTCTGGCCATCGGAGCGCACGGCCGCGACATCCTCCTCCAGTTCCTCGCGGAGGCCACGTTGCTGAGCCTCCTGGGCGGCGGCCTCGGTATCGTCTTCGGCGTCGGGGCGTCGCGCTTCGTCGCGGACAATTTCGGCTGGGCCACGTTCATCTCCCCCGGGGCCATCGCCGCCGCGGTGGGCTTCAGCGCGATGATCGGCATCTTCTTCGGCTTCTATCCCGCGCGCAAAGCCTCGTTGCTCGATCCCATCGACGCCCTGCGCTACGAGTAGCGGCGCGCGTCGCCATCCCAGGCGGGGGCGCGGCTGTCGTCCCTGTTTCGCGGTGGCCGGATGCCCCGGGCCGCTTGACCAGCCTTCCGCGTCCCGCTCGTGGGAATGGTGCTTCCCGAGCGCGGCCGGCAACGGGCGGGCCGCCGGGACGATACAGTGATCCGAAATGTTTATCTCGTTGGTTGGCGCTTCCTTTAGGCGGTCGCCTCGCGGTTGGCACGAGCGCTGCAACCTGCGCCGGCATGTTCACCTCTTTCGCCATGAATCGCTCCCACAAGCTCCTTTATGTTCTCTTCGCCGCCGGCGTCGCCGGCGTGGCTGTCCTGGACTTCACCGGGTTCTTCGCGAGCCTTCCCTTCCGCGGGGAAGCCACCGCGATCGCCTCCGTCGTCGCCGGCACGCTGCTTATCACGATCCGCGACTACGCGCGCCGCCCGGCGACGCTGCGGCCGCTCATCTCGGTCACGCGCCCGCGCCTGCCGGCGCGCGGCACGCGCCGCGTCGAGGCCATCGTCGAGCGCGCCGCCTGAGCGGTCCGCCCGGCGTGAGGCTCCCGCCGGCGGGCGCGCCGTGGCCGGACGCTTGACAGTCCCGCCGCCGAACCTGTCACTGGCAATTGAATGGCAGCCAACGATCCTGCGCCCACCCGCATCCTCATTGCGGATGACCAGACCGACGTCCTCGAAGCCCTCCGCCTGCTCCTGAAGGCCGAGGGCTACCAGATCGAGACGGTCAAATCCCCGGCCGCCGTCATCAAGGCCGTCGAGGCCCGCGACTTCGCGCTGGCGCTGATCGACCTCAATTACACGCGCGACACGACCTCCGGCCAGGAGGGGCTCGACCTGCTCATGAAGCTGCAGGCGATCGACTCGTCGCTGCCGGTGGTGGTCATGACCGCCTGGGCGAGCGTCGAGGTGGCCGTCGAGGCGATGCGCCGCGGCGCGAAGGACTTCATCACCAAGCCATGGGACAACCCGCGGCTCCTGGCGATCGTCCGCAACCAGATCGAGCTCGCCGGCGCGGTGCGCGCCTACCGCCGGCTCGAGCAGGAGAACCAGCTTCTCCGCGGCAAGGGCGGGCCCAACCTCATCGCGCAATCCGCCGCCATGCGGCCCGTGCTGGACGTGATCTCACGCGTGGGGCCCTCCGACGCGAACGTCCTCATCACCGGCGAGAACGGCACCGGCAAGGGCGTGGTCGCCCAGGCCCTCCACGCCGTCTCGGTGCGCGCCGGCAAGCCCTTCATCTCGGTCAACATGGGCGGGCTGCCCGAGGGCGTCTTCGAGAGCGAGCTCTTCGGCCACGTTCGCGGCGCGTTCACCGACGCCAAGAGCGACCGCGCCGGCCGCTTCGAGCTCGCCGACGGCGGCACCCTCTTCCTCGACGAGATCGGCAACATCCCCATGAGCCAGCAGGCGAAGATCCTGCGCGTGCTCGAGACGGGCGAGCTCGAGCGCGTGGGCTCGTCCAAGACGTACCGCGTCAACGTGCGCCTGGTCTCCGCGACCAACGCCGACCTGCCCGCCGAGGTCGCCGCGGGCAAGTTCCGCCAGGACCTCCTCTTCCGGCTCAACACGATCCACATCCACCTCCCGCCGCTCCGCGAGCGCCGCGAGGACATCGCGCTCCTGGCCCAGCATTTCCTCAAGGGCCACGTCGAGCGGTACCGCAAGTCGATCACCGGCTTCGACGACAGCGCGCTCGAGGCGCTCCGCGGCTACGCCTGGCCCGGCAACGTCCGTGAGCTCGACCACGCGGTCGAGCGCGGCGTGCTGATGGCGCAGGGCAAGGTCATCCGCGCCCCGGATCTCGGCCTCAACGCCGGCCAGGCCGCGCCCCGGCTCGAGGACATGAGCCTCGAGGAGGTGGAGGGCTTCCTCATCAAGAAGACGCTCGCCCGCTGCGACGGCAACGCCCGCAAGGCGGCCGAGCAGCTCGGTCTCAGCCGCAGCGCCTTCTACCGGCGGCTGGAGCGATACGGGCTCTGAGCAACGTCCGCCGCCCATGAGTCCCATCAGACCTGTGGGCTGCAGAGGTCCGAGGGGCGCGGCCTGACCGCGTCGTCGAGCGCCCCGCGACCATGCCGCCCCCGAAAAAGAGCCGCACGCCGCACGAGCAGCGCATCTTTTATTACGCGCTCCTCGCCGGCCTGCCCGCGGTCCTCACCGCGGAGATCATTCTCTGGACCGGCGAGCAGTACCAGCCGAAGGTCCAGTGGACGCTCACGCTGGTGATCCTCGGCTTCTGGTTCGGATACGCCCTCGCCCTGCGCGAGCGGGTCGTGCGCCCGCTCCAGACGATGGCCAACCTGCTCACCGCGCTGCGCGAGGGCGACTTTTCCACGCGCGCGCGCGGGGCCAACCGCGACGAGCCCCTCGGCGACGTGCTCTCGGAAATCAACCTCCTCGGCGGCGTCCTCCAGGAGCAGCGGCTCGGCGCGCTGGAGGCGACCGCACTGCTGCGGACGGTCATGGAGGAGATCGACGTCGCCATCTTCGCCTTCGACAGCCACGAGACGCTGCGCTTGGTCAACCGCGCCGCGCAGGAGCTCATTGCCCAGCCGGCCGAGCGCATCCTCGGCCGCTCGGCCGGCGAGTTGGACCTCCAGGACTGCCTGGCGGGCGACAACATCCGCATCCTCAACCGCACGTTCCCGGGCGGCACGGGCCGCTGGGGCATGCGGCGGCAGACCTTCCGCGAAGGCGGGGTGCCGCACTCGCTCGTCATCATCGCCGACCTCAGCCAGCCGCTGCGCGAGGAGGAGCTCAAGGCCTGGCAGCGGCTCGTCCGCGTCATCGGGCACGAGCTCAACAACTCGCTCGCCCCGATCAAGTCCATCGCCGGCTCGCTCAACACGCTCCTGCGCCGGCCGCAGAAGCCGTCGGATTGGGAGGACGACATGCGGGGCGGGCTGGACATCATCGAGCAGCGCGCCGAGGGGCTGAACAAGTTCATGCAGTCGTACGCCCGTCTCGCCAAGCTGCCTGCGCCGAACCGGCTGCCGTGCGACATCGCTCCGCTCGTCCGCCGCGTCGCCTCGCTGGAGCTTCGCAGCAAGGTGCAGGTCATCGAGGGCCCGGAGATCACCGCCAGCGTCGACGCCGCGCAGGTCGAGCAGGTCCTCATCAACCTGATCAAGAACGCGGTCGAGGCCGTGCCGGTCGACGGCCAGCCGGGCGATCCGACGGCCTGCGTTCGCACCGGCTGGCGCAAGCTCGGCAACGTGCTCGAAGTCTACGTCGAGGACGACGGCCCCGGGATCGCGAATCCGCAGAACCTCTTCGTGCCCTTCTTCACAACCAAGCCGAGCGGCTCGGGCATCGGCCTCGTGCTCTGCCGCCAGATCGCCGAAAACCACGGCGGGTCGCTCACGCTCGCGAACCGCGAGGACCGGACGGGCTCGGTCGCCCGGCTCCGCCTGCCGATCTGAGGCCCCCGCCGGCCTTGCCGGAACCCGAGGCCGCGCACGCCGTGTGTTCGGGCTGCACGGGACGATTTCTCCCGCCTTCTTGCGCTCCCTCGCGGCAGGCGACCGCCTTCCCAGTTTCGGGACGGCCCAATCCCATGCCCGTCCCGCAGGCCGTGTTGCCGCGGTGCGAAGTTTTTTCCATTCATCTAATTATCAATCACTAATAACTGTGCGTCGGCCTTGGCACGGCCGGTGCACAAGGATGCGGAAATAGCACCCGCCGAATGGACATCGCACGCCCCGACCTCGCCAAGAAACGAAAGAAGAAGCGACTCGTGTACGCCCTTGTCGGCGGCCTCGCGCTCGTTGGCATCACCGTCGCGCTCTCGCGGCTCAAGCCCGCCGCGCCGACGGTCGAGCGCAACCTGGTGTGGATCGACACCGTGAAGCGCGGCCCGATGGTCCGCCAGGTGCGCGGGCTCGGCACGCTGGTGCCCGAGGAGATCCGCTGGATCGCCGCCCGCACCCAGGGCCGCGTCGAGCGCATCATCCTCCGCCCGGGCGCGCAGGTCACCCCCGACAGCGTCATCCTCGAGCTCAGCAATCCGAACGTCGTCGAAGCCTTCAGCGGCGCCGAGTCCGAGCTGCTCGCCGCCGAGGCGCGGCTCACCAATCTCAAGATCACGCTCGAGCGCAGCCTCCTCGACGCCGAGACCGCCGCCGCCCAGGCCCGGGCGCAGTGGGAGACCTCCAAGCTCGAGGCCGAGGTCAACGCCGAGCTCTTCAAGGACGGCCTCGTCTCCAAGCTCGACCTCCGCCGCGCCGAGGTGAACGCCGAGCAGACGCGCCTCCGGAACGACATCGAGCAGAAGAAATTCGCCTTCCTCAAGGACTCGATCACGCCCCAGCTCGCGGTGCAGGAGGCGGAGGTCTCGCGCCTCCGCGCCCAGGTCGCGCTCCGCAAGGAGGAGCTCGACGCGCTCAAGGTGAAGTCGAGCATGGTCGGCGTCCTGTCCGCCCTTCCCGTCGAGGTCGGCGCCCAGGTCAACCCCGGCACCAACCTCGCCCGCGTCGCGGACCCGACGAGGCTCAAGGCCGAGGTCCGCATCGCGGAGACCCAGGCCAAGGACATCGCCCTGGGCCAGCTCTCGATCATCGACACCCGCAACGGCGTCGTCGAGGGGCGCGTGGCGCGCATCGACCCCGCGGTCCAGAATGGCACCGTGCTGGTCGACATCACCCTCGGGCCCGACCTCCCGCGCGGCGCCCGGCCCGACCTCTCGGTCGACGGCACGATCGAGCTCGAGCGTCTCGACGACGTCATCTTCGTCGGCCGCCCGGCCTTCGGCCAGGAGCGCAGCAACGTCGGCATCTTCAAGCTCACGACCGAGGACGAGGCCGTACGCACCACGGTGCAGCTCGGCCGCAGCTCGGTGAACACCATCGAGATCGTCTCGGGCCTGCAGCCGGGGGACCGTGTGATCCTTTCCGACATGTCGCCGTGGGACTCCAACGAGCGCATCCGGCTGAACTGAAGGACGAAGAACGAAACATGAAGTATGAGGTCCGGGAGTCGTCCCCCCATGTGCGCCACCGTCGTCGTTCTGTCCCTGCTAAGCCTCCTGGTCGCGACTGACACCGCCGACTGAGCGGACCCCTGCCGCTTCAGCCCTTCATCCTTCATACTTTCCGTAACCTTTCGTCCGTTCCGCGTGTTACCCCGTTCACAACCCTGCACTCCAAAACATGACCACCGACAATAACTCGCTCATCAAACTCGAAGGCGTCACGAAGGTGTTCCTCACCGACGAGGTGGAGACCCACGCCCTCTCCGGCATCCACATGGAGATTAGGAAAGGCGAATACGTCTCCATCGCGGGTCCGTCCGGCTGCGGCAAGTCCACGCTGCTCTCCATCCTCGGCCTGCTCGATACGCCGACCGACGGCACGTACTACCTGAACGGGCGCCCGGTGCACGGCCTGACGCTCCCGGAGCGCGCGCGCATCCGCAACCGTGAGATCGGCTTCATCTTCCAGTCGTTCAATCTCATCGGCGACCTCACGGTGTACGAGAACGTCGAGCTGCCGCTCACCTACCGCGGCATGCCCGCCTCGGAGCGCAAGTCGCGCGTGACGGAGGCGCTGGAGAAGGTCGGCATGGGCCACCGCGCGAAGCATCTCCCCTCGCAGCTCTCCGGCGGTCAGCAGCAGCGCGTCGCCGTCGCCCGCGCCCTCGCCGGCTCGCCCGCCGTCCTCCTCGCCGACGAGCCGACGGGCAACCTCGACTCGAAGAACGGCGACGCCGTGATGGAGCTCCTCCATTCGCTGCACAAGTCCGGCTCGACCATCGTCATGGTCACGCACGACGCCCGTTTCGCCCGCCACGCCGAGCGGACCATCCACGTCTTCGACGGCCGGGTCGTCGAGGAGCAGGTCGAGTCCGATCCGACGCACGCCTGATCCCTTCCCGCCGGGCGTGCCGCCGTCAGCCGGCCGCCCGGTGCCCTCTCTCCGCTGACCAACATTCTCCGCCAGCCACGTCACGACGGAATACTTCGGTGGTCTTTCGTCGTCGCGTCGCTGGCGGTCCTGTTTTCCCGGCCCGCCCCCGCCGGACGCGGCGGCGCCGCACCCGGATCGAACGCACCCCGCCACCCGCTCCCGCTTTCCATGATCCAGAACCTTCGCATCGCCTTCCGCCAGCTGGCCAAGAACCGCGGCTTCTCCGTCGCCGCGCTGCTGACCCTCGCCCTGGGCATCGGCGCGAACGTCGCGATCTTCTCCGCCATCAACGCGCTGTTCCTGCGGCCGCTCTCCTTCGCGGAACCGGACCGCCTCGTGCGTGTGTGGGGCGCGTTCGCGGACCGGGGACTCGACCAGGCGAATCTCTCCTACCCCCGCTACGAGTACCTCCGCGACCAGTTGGACGTCTTCTCGGACATCTCCGCGATGGCGTTCACCCAGTTCAACGTGACCGGCGCCGGCGAGCCCGAGCAGGTGCAGGCCGCGCGGGTCAGCGACCGTTTCTTCCCCCTGCTCGGCGTCCAGCCGCTCCACGGCCGCGGTTTCACGCGGGACGACGACCGCGCCGGCGCGGCGCCGGTCGCGCTCCTCAGCCACGGATACTGGCAACGGCGCTTCGGCGGCGACCCGTCGGTGATCGGACGCGGCCTGACGCTCAACGGCAGCCCGTACACGATCATCGGCGTCCTGCCCGCCTCGCTCGGATTCCCGTTCGCCGACCTGCCCGTGTGGACGACCCGGCCCTTCGAGCTCGAGGGCCTGCCGCATGATCTCATGCAGCGAGGCTCGGGATATTTGCTTGTCCACGCACGGCTGAAGCCCGGCGTCGAGCTGGGGCGCGTCAACGAACAGCTGAAGGTCGTGTCGGCCCGTTACAGCGCGGCGCATCCGGACAAGGTCGACGCCAACGCCGGCATCTTCGCGCGCTTCATGCAGGCCGACATCGTCGGCGACCAGCGCCCGACGTTCCTGGTCCTGCTCTCCGCCGTCGGCGCCGTCCTGCTCATCGCCTGCGCCAACGTCGCCAACCTCTTCCTCGTGCGGCTGGCGGCGCGCCGGAAGGAGATCGCCGTCCGCACCGCCCTCGGCGCCTCCCGCGGCCGGCTCGTCCTGCAGTTCCTCACCGAGAGCGTGATGCTGGCCCTCGGCGCCGGCCTCGTCGGCAGCGCGCTGGCCTTCTGGGGCGTGAGCGGCCTGGCCGCGGTCGCGCAAGACTTCGTGCCCCGCGCCGACGAGATCGCCGTCGACCTGCCTGTCCTCGGCTTCGGCGTGCTCCTCTCCCTCCTGACCGGCCTGGCCCTGGGGATCGTGCCGGCCTGGCAGGCTTCGCACGCCGACGTGAACGAGGCCCTGAAGGACGCCGCGCGCGGCAGCACCGGCGGACGGGGCGCCAGCCGGGTGCGCGCCACGCTCTTCGTCGCCGAGGTCGCGCTCTCGCTGCTCCTCCTCATCTGCGCCGGGCTGCTCCTGCGCAGCTTCACGCGGCTCAGCCGCGTGCAGGCCGGGTTCGAGCCGGCGAACGTGACCACCTTCAACATCTCCCTCTCGCCGCAGCAGTATCCCGACGCCGCCCGGCAGTTCGCCTTCTACGAGCAGCTGACGGAGCGGCTCCGCGCGCTGCCGGGCGTCGACGCGGTGTCCGCGGTGAACACGCTCCCGCTCGCCAACGGCGGCGGCATCCGCTCGCCGTTCGCGGTCGAGGGCGAGGCGCTGCCGCCGATGAACGAGCGGCGGCTCGCGTTCCGCATGAACACCCTGCCGGGCTACTTCGCCGCCCTGGGCATCCCCGTGACGCAGGGCCGCGACTTCGACTGGCGCGACCGCGCGGGCCGCCCGAACGTGCTCCTGGTGAGCGAATCGACCGCGCGCCGGCTCTTCCCGAACGGCGAGAACCCGATCGGCCGCCGTCTCATCACCGGCATCGCCTCGGTGCCCCGCGAGATCGTCGGCGTGGTCGGCGACGTGCGGACGGTGAACCTGGCCGAGGCGCCGGGCGACACGCTGTATTATCCCGAGGCGCAGCTCGGTGACGGCTTCCTCTCGTTCGTCATCCGGTCGAGCCGGCCCGCGGCGAGCCTTCGCGACGAGATCCGCGCCGCGGTGCATGCGCTCGACCCGGGGATCCCCCTCGGCGACGTCCAGCCGCTCTCCGGCGAGGTCGCCGAATCGCTGGCGCTGCGCCGGCTGCTGATGGGCGCGGTCGGCGCCTTCGCGCTGCTCGCGCTGGGCCTGGCGGGACTCGGCATCTACAGCGTCATCGCCTATTCCGTCGCCCAGCGCACCGCCGAGATCGGCGTGCGGATGGCGCTCGGGGCCTCGCCCGTCGCGATCGTCGGGCTCGTGGTGCGGGAGGGCCTGCGGCTCACGCTGTTCGGGCTCGCCCTCGGCGTCGGCGCCGCCGTCCTCGTCACGCGCCTCCTGCAGGCGCAGCTCTACGAGGTGAGCACGCTCGACCCGATGATCTATGCCGGCGTGGCCGCCTTCCTCGTGCTCGTCGCCGCCTTCGCCTGCTGGCTGCCCGCCCGCCGGGCCGCGCGCATCGACCCCCTCGCGGCGCTCCGCGCCGACTGATCCGGCGGCGCCGGTCCCTCCCCCCCTTTTCGATGTTCTCCGACCTCCGCTTCGCCTACCGCCTGCTCCTCAAGAACCCCGGCACGACCCTGGCCGCCGTCGCCGCGCTCGGGTTCGGCATCGGGCTCTCCACCGCCATCTTCAACGCATTCAGCGCCGTGATGCTCCGGCCGCTGCCGCACATCCGCGACGAGCACCGGCTCGTGTTCGTCAACAGCCAGCAGCTCAGCCAGCCGGACAGCTACTATGAGCTCTCGCTGCCGGACTTCCTCGACCTGCGCGACCAAGCGAAGACCTTCACCGGGCTGACGACCGCGACGGGCAAGACCGTGATCTTCACCAGCGGCGAGACGCCCGAGCGCGTGATGGGTTCGGACATTTCCGCCGAGGGCTTTGCGATGCTGGGGGTCGAGCCGGTGCGCGGGCGGCTCTTCACCCCCGCGGACGCCGCGCCCGACGCCACGCCGACCGCCATCCTCGGCTACGGGCTCTGGCAGCGCCGGTTTGGCGGCAGCGACGACGTGATCGGACGGACGGAGGTCATGAACGGCCGCCCGACGACCATCATCGGCGTGCTCCCGGCGGGCTTCGCGTTTCCCGACGGCCACGAGCTCTGGACCCCGCTGGTCTACAAGCCCGACCCGAAGACGCGCGACAGCCATTACCTCGGCGGGTGGGCGCGGCTGCGGGACGGAGTGACGCTGGACGAGGCCCGCACCGAGGTCGCCGCCATCGCCGCCCGGCTCGCCCTCGAGTACAAGAGCACCAACGCCGGCAAGACCTTCGCCCTGCGGCTCGTGCGCGACGAGGCGACGGAGGACACCTCGCAGCTCATGCGCCTGATGCTCGGCGCCGCCATCTTCGTCCTCCTCATCGCCTGCGCCAACGTCGCCAACCTGCTGCTCGCCAAGGCCGCCGCCCGCTCCCACGAGATCGCCATCCGCGTGTCCGTCGGCGCCACCCGCGGCCGCATCGTCCGCCAGGTCCTGACCGAAAGCCTGCTGCTGGGCCTGCTCGGCGGCGGCTTCGGCATGCTCGTGGGCGTCTGGGCGAACGGCCTGCTGCTCGGCGCCGTCCCTTCGGCCGACATCCCGTTCTGGATGTCGTTCGATTTCGACTGGCGCGTGTTCGCGTTCGCGGCCGGCGCGGCGGTGGTCTCCTCCATGATCTTCGGCCTCTTCCCCGCCCTCCAGGTGTCCCGCAGCACCGCGCTCGAGATGAAGGAAGGCTCGCGCGGGAGCACCGGCGGTCGCCGGACCCAGCGGCTGCGCCAGGCGCTCGTCGTCGCCCAGATCGCGCTGTCCGCCGTGCTCCTGATCGGGGCGGGCCTCTTCGTGCGGAGCTTCCTGAAGCTGCAGGCCACGCCCACCGGCTACGACGGCGAGGGCGTCATCACCTTCCGCGTCGGCATGCCGCCCAGCCAGTTCAAGGACGCCGCGGAGATCCGCCGCTTCTTCCATGAGCTCACACCGCGCCTGGAACAGGTCCCGGGCGTCGTCGCGGTCGGCTCGACCTCCCTGCTGCCCGCGCAGGGCAACAACAGCAACGCGTTCGTGCTGGAAGGCCAGGCCCTCCCCGCGACCGTCGCCGACTCCTCACAGACCACCGCCCGCACGGTCTCGGCCGGGTACTTCGCGACGATGCGCATTCCCCTGCTGCGGGGCCGCGGGTTCGGGGCGACCGACACCCGGGAATCCCCCCGCGTCGCCGTGGTGGACCAGAAGTTCGTCGACCGGTGGTGCCAGGGCGTGGACCCCACGGGACGGCGCGTCCGCTTCGGCTATCAGGCGACCGACGAGCCGCGTTGGATGACGATCGTGGGCGTCGTCGGCAACGTGCCGTCGCACCTCGAGCGCCCCTACCTGAATGGCGCGATCTACCAGCTGGCGGACCAGATCGACTACAACTTCATCAGTTACGCCGTCCGCGTGAACGGCGATCCCTCCGCCTTCGGTCCCGCCCTCCAGCGCGCGGTGATGTCGGTCCGTCCCGACATCCCGATCTACAACGTCTCCACGATGCGTCGGGTGGAGCAGCTCGCCTACTGGGAGCGCGGATTCTTCAGCCAGGTCTTCAGCGCGTTCGGGCTCGGGGCGCTGTTCCTCGCCGCGCTCGGCGTGTACGGCGTCATGGCCTACAGCGTGGCGCAGCGGACGCCCGAGATCGGCGTCCGCATGGCGCTCGGCGCGTCGCCCCGCGACGTGCTCCGCCTGGTCGGCCGGCAGGGCCTCGCGCTCGTCGGCACCGGCCTCGCCGTGGGCATTGTCGCGGCCCTGGGGCTCACGCGGCTGATGGGCACGCTGCTCTTCGAGGTGAAGCCCAACGACCCGCCCACGTACTTCATCCTCACCTCGGTCCTCGCCGGGGTCGGCCTCATCGCGTGCTGGCTGCCCGCCCGCCGCGCCACCCGCGTCGACCCGATCGTCGCCCTCCGCTCCGACTAGCATCGCCCGTCCGCTTCAGGCTTCCCCGTGATCGCCGACCTGCGCTTCGCCCTCCGCCAGCTGGCCAAGGCTCCGTCGTTCACGATCGTGGCCCTCATGACGCTCGCGCTGGGGCTCGGGTCCGCGACCGTCGTCTTCTCGGCGGTCAACGCGCTGCTGCTGAAGCCGCTGCCCCTGGTCGGCGACGCCGAGGACCGGCTCGTCTACCTCAGCCAGACGCACACCGCGCGCGGCCAGCAGAACAACGGCTGGAACTACCTCGATTTCGCCGACCTGCGGGCGCGGATGACCGGGCTCGAGGGGATGTGGGTCCATGCGGACCTCACCGTGATCCTCACGGGCAAGCACCTCCCGCGGCGCCTCTGGGGCGTGGAGATCACCTGGGACGCGTTCGCGCTCATGGGCGTCCCGCCGCTGCATGGCCGGCTGTTCAACGCCGACGACGCGAAGCCCGGCGCCCCGAACGTCGCGCTCATCAGCCACGACCTCTGGCGCGGCCAGTTCGGCGGCGATCCCGGCGTGGTCGACACCACCATCACCCTGCAGGGCCGGCCGACCACGATCGTCGGCGTGATGCCGCCCCTCTGGCGCTACCCCGACTTCACCGACCTCTGGATGCCGATGCGGCCGGAGGGGTCCAAGATGATGTCCCGCGGCTACTACTCCTTCAGCGGCCGCGGCCTCCTCAAGCCCGGCGTCACGCTTGAGGACGCCCAGATCGAGGCCAGCACGATCATGGCCGCGCTCGCGCACGAGCACCCGGACACCAACACCGGCATCGGGGTGAAGGTCCGGCCCATCCGGGAGGAGGCCGCCGAGGACATCGTGCACCTCACCCTGCTGCTGTTCTGCGCGGTGATGTTCGTCTTCCTGATCGCGTGCGTGAACGTGGCCAACCTCCTGCTCGCGCGCGCGGTCACGCGCTCGAAGGAGATCTCGATCCGGCTCGCGCTCGGCGCCGAGCGCCACCGGGTCGTCCGGCAGCTCGTGACCGAGAACCTGGTGCTCGCGCTCTGCGGCGGCGTTCTCGGGCTCGTCCTCGCGCTGTGGGCGAACGACGCCATCATCGCGCTCATCCCGCCGAGCGCGAAGCCATTCTGGCTGCGCTTCGACTTCGACGGCCGCGTCTTCCTCTTCGTGTTCGTCCTGTCGTCGCTGTCCGCGCTGCTGTTCGGCCTGATCCCCGCGCTCAAGGCCTCCCGCCCGGACCTAGTCACCGAGCTCAAGGAGGGCGGCCGCACCGCGGAATCCGGCGGCCCGCGCGCCACGCGCCTCCGCAATCTCCTGGTCATCGTCGAGGTCGCCCTCGCGCTCGTGCTGCTGGTCGGCGCCGGGCTGATGATGCGGAGCTTCCTCCACCTGCGCGCGGTGCACCCCGGCTTCGATCCGTCCCGGGTCCTCACGTTTCGCACGGGCTTCCCCGTCGCAATGGCGGCCAGCGGCGTCGCCGAGCGGTTTTTCGCCGACCTCGTCCCCAAGCTCGCCGCCCTCCCGGGCGTGGAGTCCGCCGGGCTGGTCTCGACCGCCCCCGGCCTGCGCGGCGACTCGGGCCATGTGCGCATCGAGGGACGCGCGGAGGGCAAGCACCCGGCCGACCTGGCGCCCGTCTACGCGCGGCTCGCCTCGCCCGGCTATTTCTCCACCGTGCGGATCCCGCTGGTGGCGGGGCGCGGGTTCGACCCGGCCCTCGACCGCGCCGACACCCCGCGCGTCGCGCTCGTCGACGAGACGTTCGCGCTCCGCTATTTCGGCGGGGACCAGGCCGCGGTGGGCAAGCGGTTCCGGTTCGCGGTCAACGACGACGACAAGCCCGCGGGCTGGATCGAGATCGTCGGCGTGGTTGGGAACATCCGCCATCAGTTGGACCGCGACGAGGTCCATCCAACCGTCTATCAGCCGGTCAGCCAGGAGACGGCCTTCTTCCTCACCGCGGTCCTGCGCACGACCGGCGACCCGGCCGGCCACGTCGAGGCGGCCCGCGAGGCCGTGCTCTCCGTCAACTCCAGCATCCCCATCTACCATGAGCTGCCCCTGGAGACGGTCCTGCGCCGCACGATCTGGCCGCGGGAGTTCTTCAGCTTCCTGTTCACGATGTTCGGCCTCGTCGCCCTGCTGCTCGCGTGCGTCGGGATCTACGGCGTCATGGCGTACAACGTCACCCAGCGGACCCAGGAGATCGGCGTGCGGATGGCGCTGGGCGCCCAGTCGGCGGAGGTCGTGCGCATGGTCGTGCGCCGCGGGCTGCGGCTGGTCGGCTGGGGCCTCGGCGCGGGCATCGCCGCCGCGTTCGTCCTCGCCAACCTCCTGACCAGCGTCCTGTACGGCGTCTCGCCGCACGACCCGCCCACGTTCGCCGTGGTCCCGGTGCTCCTCGCCGCCGTCGCCCTGCTGGCCTGCTGGCTGCCCGCCCGCCGCGCCACGCTCGTGAACCCCGGCGAGGCCATCCGACTCGAGTAAGTCCGCCCCCGGTCCCAGCCACCGTTTTCGTTTCGCCCCGTCAAAAGCCCCGCCCGCCCCGCCGACCGCCCCTCGTTCCGATGAAACATGCCTTCCGCTCGCTCGTCCGCACCCCGGGGTTCACGCTCCTGGTGATCGTCACGCTCGCCCTCGGCATCGGCCTCAACACGGCCATGTTCAGCATGCTGAACGGGTTTCTCCTGCGGCCGCTGACGTATCCGGAGTCCGGGCGGCTCTTCCGCCTGGACCATCAGACACCGCAGCGGCCGTTCGACAACCACGCCGCGCTCAATTTCGCCGACATCGCCCGCGCCACCGCCGACGTGGCCGAGCTCGCGGCGGTCCGCTACTGGGGCTTCACGGTGACCGAGCCCGGCCAGCCCCCCGACACGCCGCTCACGGCGCGCACCACCGCCAACTACTTCAGCGTGCTGGGACTCCGGCCCGCCCTCGGCCGCACCTTTCTTCCGGAGGAGGAGATGTTCGGGAAGAACAATGTCGTGGTGATCAGCCATCGCTACTGGCAGGAGCGCTTCGGCGGGACGGCGGATATCATCGGGCGCACCATCCGCCTCGACGGCACGCCGGTGGAGATCATCGGCGTGATCGAGCCCGACCCCTCCACCATCCGGGTCCTCGGCCCCGTCGCCGTCTACCGGCCCCTCGGCCTGAACGACCAGGAGCGGACGACTCGCGTCGACCACAACTTCATCGTGACCGGCCGCTATCGTGACGGCGTCACGCCCGAGCAGGCCCGCGCCCGCTTCGATGCCGTCGCCCGGCAACTCACGGCCGACCACCCCGCCGAGGTGGGAAGCATGACCCTCAGCCTGCGCAGCCTGCAGTCGACCACCCTGACGGGCACCGGCCGCTACGTCACCCTGGTGCTGGTCGGCCTCTCCAGCTTCGTGCTGCTCATCGCCTGCGCCAATCTCGCCAACCTGCTCCTGACGCGCGCGATCGGCCGCGCCCGCGAATTCTCCATCCGCGTCGCGCTCGGCGCGACCCGCGGCCAGCTGCTCGGGCTTCTGGCCCAGGAGTGCCTCCTGCTCGCCGTGGCCGGCGGAGGACTCGCCTGCCTGGTGGCCGCCTGGACCGCGGACTGGCTGTCCGTGCGCTTCGGCACCCCCGCCAATCCCGCCGACTTCTCGACCGACCTCCGGGTGCTGGGCTTCACGCTGGCCGCCGCGGTGCTCGCGGCGTTCTTTTTCGGCGTGGCGCCGGCTTGGTGGGCGTCCCGCGCCCGGTTCAACGAGACGCTCAAGGCCGGGGGCCGCGGCTCCACCGGGGGTCCCGGGCACGACCGCTTCCGCCGCGGGCTCATCGTCGTCCAGTTTGCGCTTTCGCTCGTCCTGCTCTGTGGCGCGGGACTCTTCATCCGCGGGCTCAGCCGGCTGGTCGGCCAGGACAACGGCTGGAACCCGGCCCCGGTGATCTCCGGCACCGTCAATCTGGCCTCCGCCCGCTACGGCGCGTCCGAGCCGATCATCCAATTCCACGCGAAACTGCGCGAGCTGCTGCTCGCCCAGCCGGGGGTCGCCAACGTCGCGGTCGGTTACACCGTGCCGCTCTTCGACTCGCCGTCGAACCGCAACTACGCGGTCGCGGGACGCCCCGTGCCGCCGCAGGGCGAGGAGATCGTCGCCTTCACGAACGGCGTGTCCGCCACCTTCCTCGACGTCACCGGCATGCGCCTGCGGCGCGGGCGGTTCATCGACGAGACCGACCAGACCGCCTCCCGCCCGGTCGTCGTCATCAACCATGCGATGGCGCAGGCGCTCTTTGGCGGCGACGAACCGGCGCTGGGCCAGCGCCTCGTCGTGGCCGGGCAGGATCCGGCGCTCGCCGCCGAGATCGTCGGCGTGGTGGACGACGTGCGCGCCCTGAACATCAGGCCGTCCCCGATCCGGTTCCAGGTCTACAAGCCATTCACGCAGGAGCCCTGGCAGTATGCGAACATCGCCATCCGGGTCTCCGACCCGGCGCTCGCCGGCGGCTTGCTCGGACCGATCCGCCGGGCCGCCGCCTCGATCGATCCGGACCAGCCGGTATTCCGGCTGATGGCGATTCCCGAGCGGATCGAGGCGAACTTCGGCATCTGGGAAACGGTCAAGCGCCTGCTCGTCGCCTTCGCCGGCCTCGGGCTGATCCTCGCCGCCGTGGGCATCTCTGGCGTCGTTTCCCAGGTCGTGCTGCAGCGCACGGGCGAGATCGGGATCCGCATCGCCCTGGGGGCCGCGACCCACCACATCCTCGGACTCGTGCTCGGAGGCGGGCTGCGCACCGCCCTTGCCGGCGTGGCCGTCGGCGCCGTCGGGGCGGTCTTCTTCGCGCGCTTCCTCACCCGCGTGCTGCCGTCCCTCGGCGGGAGCGCGCTCGTGCCGGTCGCGACCGGCGGCGCGGTCCTCCTGTCCGTCGCCCTGCTCGCCTGCTGGCTGCCCGCCCGGCGCGCCACCCGCGTCGATCCCGTCGAGGCCATCCGGCTCGAATAAAGACGCCCCGGCGGCCGCAAAACGCGTAACTTCGCCGCGGTTTGCGGGTATTCAGGTAGGCCGGGCCCCGCCAAGAACCCCTCGCCGAGAACCTCGGTCCGCCGCGCATTTCCATGCTCTCCGACCTCCGTTTCGCCCTTCGCAGCCTGCTCAAGGCCCGCGGGTTCACCGCCGTCGCCGTCCTCACGCTCGCCCTCGGCATCGGCGCCAACTCCGGCGTCTTCAGCTACGTCAACACGATGCTCGTCCGCCCCCTGCCGGTGCCCGGCGTCCACGAGCTCCTGTTCATCGGCGAGCACTCCGAGCAGGTGCCGAACATGTCGGTCTCGTATCCCAACTTCCTGGACTGGCGGGAACGGCAGCGGAGCTTCACGCACCTCGGCACGTTCCGCGGCCAGAGCTTCAACTACGTCGGGCCGGCCGAGACCGAGCGCGTGTCCGGCGCGCAGTTCTCGCACGACATGTGGCCCGCGCTGGGCGTGCCGCCGAAACTCGGCCGCTGGTTCACGGCCGACGAGGACAAGCCCGGCGCGCCGCGCACGGTGCTGATCAGCGAGGGATTCTGGCAGCGGGCGTTCGGGGGACGCCCCGACGCCCTCGGGCAGAAGGTCACGCTCAGCGGCGAGATCTACGAGGTGGTCGGCGTCATGCCGGCCTCGTTCCGCGTCCCGTTCGGCACGCCGGACCTCTGGATGCCGTTCGGCCTTTTCGCCGAGCAGAACATGAACCGCGGCAACCATCCCGGGCTGTACTGCATCGGGCGGCTCCGTCCCGGCGCCACGTTCGAGAGCGCGCGGGCGGACCTGGTCGCCATCGCCCGGCAGCTCGCGCAGGAGTATCCCGGCTCGAACACCGGCACCTCGGTCGCCACGCAGCCGCTCGTCGACCGCGTCCTCGGCCAGGCGCGCACCAGCGTCTGGGTGGCCTTCGCCGCGGCCTGCGGCGTGCTGCTCATCGCCTGCGCCAACGTCGCGAATCTCCTCCTCGCCCGCGCCGCGGTGCGCTCGCGCGAGTTCGCCGTCCGCGCCGCCATCGGCGCGAGCCGCGCGCGCCTCATCCGGCTCGTCCTGATGGAAAGCCTCCTCCTCGGCCTCGCCGGCACCGCGCTCGGGCTGCTCGCCGGCTACGGCACGATGCAGGGCATCCGGACCTTGATTCCCCCGGGCTCGCCCCTCGCCCAGCAGGTCGCGATGGACCTCAACGTCTTCGGCTTCTCCGTCCTCGCGGGCGTGGGGGTCACGTTGCTCTTCGGCCTCGTGCCGGCGCTGGCCGGCTCGAAGGTCAATCTCAACGAGGCCTTGGCCGCCGGCGGGCGCGCGGGCGGCGGCGCCGTGCACGCGCGCTGGCGTTCCGTCCTGGTTTCCGGGGAGTTCGCCCTCACCCTCGTGCTGCTCTTCGTCTCGGGGCTGATGCTCCGGACGATCTTCAACCTTTACCAGGCGGACGTCGGCCTGAAGACCGATCACGTGATCTCCTTCGGCTACGTGATGCCGGGACGGGACTGGACCGACCAGGCCAAGCGCCGGCAGGTGCTGGACCGCGCCCTCGAGCGCCTTCGTGCGCTGCCGGGCGTGACGCACGCCGCGCTCACGAACCCGCTGCCGCTCGCCGGCGGCGGCAACCAGACGAGCTTTCTGCCCGAGGGCCTGCCGGACCCCGGCCCCGGCCGCCACCCTTCGACGGAGAACAACGCCGCCAGCCGCGACTATTTCGACACGATGCGCATCCCCCTGATACGGGGCCGGACGTTCACGGACCAGGAAACGGCCGAGGAGCCCCGCGTCTGCATCATCGACACCCGGTTCGCCGAGACGCATTTCGCCGGGCAGGATCCGGTGGGCAAGCGCGTGACGTTCGGCGGGCCGAACAACACCCGCACGCCCCTGGAGATCGTCGGCGTGGTCGGCCACGTGGAGAACTACGGCATCGGCCAGACGACGCGCGTGCAGCTGTATTTCCCCTACCGCCAGCAGGTGCCGGGCATCGTCTCCTTCGTGCTCCGCACCTCGCTCGATCCCGCCACGCTGACGCCGTCCATCCGCTCCGTCATGCGGGAGATCGAGCCCACGCTGCCCGTGTTCAACGTCCGGACGATGGACGAGGTGTTCGATGGCACGGTGAGCAACCAGCGGATCATGCTCACGCTTCTCGCCGTCTTCGGCGCGCTGGCGCTGCTGCTGGCCGGCATCGGGCTCTACGGCGTGCTCAGCTACATCGTCGGCCAGCGCACCCGCGAGGTGGGCATTCGCATGGCGCTCGGCGCCACGGGCGGGGCCGTCCGCCGGCTCATGCTCGGCCAGGGTCTGCGGCTCGCGGCGGTCGGGCTGGGCGTCGGCCTGCTGGCCTCCGTCGGCGTCGCCCAGGTGATGCGCGCCGTGCTCTACGAGGTTTCCCCCTACGATCCGCTCAGTCTCTCCGCCGTCTCCGTCGTCCTCCTCGCCATCGGCCTGTTCTCGAGCTGGCTCCCGGCTCACAAGGCCACCCGCGTGAATCCGACCGAGGCCCTGCGGGCGGAGTAGCACGCGATCCGTGGATCACCGCGTCCGGCCCCATGATCTCCGACCTCCGCCTCGCCCTGCGCCAGCTCCGCCAGGCGCCCGGCTTCACCGCCGTCGCCGTCCTGTCCCTCGCCCTCGGAATCGGCGCGAACACCACGATCTTCAGCCTGGTCAACGAAGTCCTCCTGAAATCCCTCCCGGTCCGCGCGCCGGAGGAGCTCGTGATCTTCAGCTGGGCGGCCGAGCCCGGCGTCGGCCCGCGCGGCAGCTCCGGCTGGTCGCTGCGCGATCCCGTCACCGGGGCGACGACCAGCACGTCGTTGTCCCACCCCACCTATGAGGCCTTCCGCGCCGCCGCCTCGGATGCCGCCCTGGCCGACATCTTCGCGTTCGCCCCGGTCCGGCTGAACCTCGTGTTCGACGGCCAGGCCGAGGCCGCGGCCGGCGGCCAGGTGGCTTCGGCCAACTACCACGCCGTGCTTGGCGTGCCCATGGTGGCCGGCCGGTCCTTCCGGCCGGAGGAGGATCTCCCGTCAGCCGCGCCGGTGGTCGTCATTTCCGACCGGTTTTGGCGGACGCGCCTGGCGGCGGACCCTGCGGTGATTGGGAAGACGATCACGGTCAACGGCGTCGTGGCCGAGATCGTGGGCGTCACGACCCCGCGCTTCACCGGCACCCTGCAGGTCGGCGAGATGCAGGACATCACCGTTCCCCTCGGCCTGTATGAACGCATCGCGCCGGACGACACCGAAGCCCGCCTGCCCTCGTATTGGTGGCTGCGCATCATGGGCCGCCTCAAGCCGGGCGTCACCCGCGAGCAGCTCACGAGCGCGCTCAGCGGCGTGTTTCGCGAATCCATCCGGGAAGGAATCCGCACGCGGGGCCGGCCCGACGGCGAGAAGCCGTCGCCGGAAAAGATCCTCTTCCGCGTCGGCGATGGCGCCCAGGGGCTCTCGGAGGCCCGCCGCAGCTATGCGCAGTCGCTCGGGATTCTCACCGGGCTGGTCGCCCTCGTGCTCCTCGTCGCCTGCGCCAACGTCGCCAACCTCCTGCTGGCCCGCGGAGCCGCGCGGCAGCGGGAGATCGCCGTCCGCCTCGCGCTCGGCGCGAGCCGCCCCCGGCTCCTTCGGCAGCTTCTGACCGAAAGCACGCTGCTCGGACTGCTCGGCGGCGGCGCCGGCGTGTGCGTCGCCCTGTGGGGCCGCGAGGCGCTGCTGGCGCTGCAGCCCCTCGGCCGCTCGGCGGTCATGCTCGCGATGCCGCTCGACTGGCGGGTCCTCGGCTTCACCACCGCCCTGGGAATCGGGACCGGCATTCTCTTCGGCCTCGCGCCCGCGTGGCGCGCCACCCGGCTCGACCTGGCGGCGGGCTTCCAAGGCGGGACGCGCACGCTCGGCGCCGGCCGCTCCGGTCTCGCCCGCGCCCTCATGGTGGTCCAGGTGGCGCTCTCCTTCGTGCTCCTGGCCGGCGCCGGCCTGTTCACCCGCACGCTCGTGAACCTCCAGCGGGTGGACCCCGGCTTCGCCAGCGACCGGCTCCTTCTCTTCTCGCTCGACGCCATGTCCGCGGGCCGCAAGCGCGAGGAGGTCGCCCCCCTCTACACCCGCATCGCGGAGCGGCTGGCCCCGCTGCCGGGCGTGCAGTCCGCGACCTACTCCCACCAGCCCATCCTCTCCGCCAGCCGGTGGACCAGCGGCATCTACCTGGAGGGAAGCACCGCCACGCCCGGCCAGGAGCCGGGGGCGGTCATGAACGGGATCGACCCGGCTTTCTTCCGCACCTACGGCCTGTCCGTGGTGCTCGGTCGCGCGTTCACCGCCCGGGACGACGCCGCGGCGCCGAAGGTGGCGATCGTCAACCAGGCGTTCGCCCGGAAGCACTTCGGGGAGGAATCCCCGCTGGGCCGGCGCTTCGGCCTCGGCGGCGCCCGCACGTCGACTGAAATCGAGATCGTCGGCGTCGTGCGGGACTTCAAGGCGGTCGGGCTCCGGGAAGAACCCGCACCCGCCGTGTACCTCCCCTATCCCCAGCTGCGCAACATGCGCGCCGGCCACTTCGCCATCCGGGCCGCGGGCGACCTCGATGCGCTCGCCGCCTCGGTGCGCGGCGTCGTGCGCGACATCGACGCGACGCTGCCGGTCAACAACCTCCGGACGCAGGACGAGCAGATCGCCCGGCTGGTCGCGCCCGAGCGGATGTTCGCGCGGCTGGCCGGCTTCTTCGGGCTGCTCGCGCTCGTGCTCGCCGGCGTCGGCCTCTACGGGCTCCTCGCCTACAACGTCCTTCGGCGGACCGGCGAGATCGGCCTGCGCATGGCGCTGGGCGCGGTGCCCGCCCGCGTGCTCTGGATGATTCTCCGCCAAGCCCTCGTCCTGGTCGGCATCGGCATCGTGCTCGGTCTCGGCGCGGCGCTGGCCGCCGGCCGCCTGGTTTCGTCGCGGCTGTTCGGGCTCACGCCCTCCGATCCGCCCACCTACGCGGCCGTCGTCGGCATTCTCGTTCTCATCGCCCTGGTCGCCGCGTATCTCCCGGCCCGCCGGGCGGCGCGGGTGAGCCCCATGCAGGCGCTCCGGACGGAATAAGGCCGCGGACGCGGCCGTGCCCCGCTCCTCCGGGGGCCCGGCCGCCGGCCCCTTGCCGCTTGCCGGTTCCCGCTTTGGCGGTATCCTGAAGCCATCCGGCGGTCAGTTCCGGGCCCCGCCGGTCTATCCCAACCCCATCGGAGGACCCCATGGACCTGCAAAAATGGAAGGTTTGGGCGGAGTCACGCCATGAGCTTTGGCTCGACTGCGTCCGCATCTATCTCGGGATCGGACTCTTCGTCCGCGGTCTGATCCTGGTCTTCAACGTGAAGACCGACCTCTTCAACGAGCTGCTCACGCGGGGCGACCAGAGCTGGCTCATGTCCGCCGCCATTCTCCACTACGCGTCGCTCGCGCACTTCGTCGGCGGCGCGATGCTCGCCCTCGGCTTCCTCACCCGCATCGCGGCGCTCGTGCAGATCCCGCTTCTCTTCGGCGCGGTCTTCCTCGTGCACCGCGGCGAGGGCCTGATGGCCGTGAGCCAGTCGCTCGAGTTCTCCGCCCTCGTGCTCTTCCTGCTCTGCGTGTTCCTGGTCAACGGCGCGGGCCGGCTGTCGCTCGATCACGCCGTGTTCAGGAACCCGACGGCGGCCAAGCGGACCGGTGCGATCCCCGCGTGAGCGTGCCATCGCGGGGACCGATCCGACAGAACAATCGCGCGGCGCGTTAAGGATAACGCGCCCTACCGCAGGTGTCGGTTGGCCAGGTAGGGCGTCGCGCGGACCGGCGGCGGCCGGTTGGCGTCCGATTGGCATGAGGAGGCGGAGGTAGGGCGGCTTATCCCTAAGCCGCTGCAAGCGCGCGGGGCGCGTTGCGGGCAACGCGTTTCAAGCAATTGCCGCACGTCCGTCGCGGGCGGTGCTTGGGACTATTCCCCGAGCATCCGGCGAAACTCCGCCTCGTCGATCACCGGCACGCCGAGCTCGCGCGCCTTGTCGAGCTTCGAGCCCGCCTCGGCGCCCGCCAGCACATAGCTGGTTTTCTTGCTCACGCTGCCGCTGACCTTGCCCCCCGCGGCGAGGATCTTCTGCTCCGCCTCCTCGCGCTTCAGGGTCGGCAACGTGCCGGTCAGCACGAACGTGCGGCCGGTGAACGACCCCGCTGCGACCACCGTGCCCTGCGGATCGATGCCGAGCGCGGCGATCTTCTGCAGCAGACGGCGCCCCGGGGCGCTCGCCAGGAAATCAGTGACGCTGGCGGCGACGGCCGGTCCGACCTCCGACGGCACGCCGGCCAGCGGCCCGGCCGCGATCTCCGCCAGCTCGGCGTCGATCTCCTTGCGGCGGACCTTCCGGCGCTCGCGTTCCGCCTCGTCCTTCGGGGGATTCTTCTTCGAGGCGGGGCTCTCGCGCTCCTTCTCTTCCTCGAGCTCGGCTTTGCGCTGCACGGCGCGCAGGAGGGCCGACTCCCGCAGTTCCGCGAAGCTCCGATGCCGCCGGCCGAGTTCCCTCGCCGTGGTCTCGCCGACGTCGGGAATGCTCAGCGCGTAGATCCATTTCTCGAGCGGCAGGGACCGGGCGGCCTCGCGCGCTGCGACGACCTTGGCGGCGTTCTTCTCTCCGAAAACCCGGGGTTCTTCAGCCGTGCCAAGATTGAGCGTGGCGAGCGTCTCCTGGGCGACGCCGTACAAGTCGGGCGGATCCTCGACATGACCGAGCTCGACCAGCTTCGACGCCACCACTCCGCCCACGCCGTCGATCGCCAGCGCGCGCCGGCTGCAGAAGAATCCCAGCCGCCCCGTGCGCTGCGCGGGGCAGTCGTAGTTCTGGCATTTCCACGCCACGCCCTGCGCCTCGTCATCGGCCACCTCGAGCTTGGCGATCTTCCCGCCGCAGGCGGGGCACTTGTGGCCGACCGCGGCGGCGAGATCGTATTCCTTCGCTCCGGCCGGACGCTCCTCGGGAAATGACCGCAGGACCGCGGGGATGACCTCGCCGGCCTTCTCGATCTCCACCAGATCCCCGATGCGGATGTCCTTCCGCCGGATCTCGTCCTCGTTGTGCAGCGTCGCCCGGGCGATCGTGCTGCCGGCGAGCACGACCGGCTCGAGTTCCGCGACGGGGCTGAGGATGCCGGTCTTGCCGACCTGGATGGTGATGGCCTTCAGCCGCGTGCGCGCGGCGTCGGGCTTGTACTTGTAGGCGATCGCCCAGCGCGGCGCCTTGTCCGTCGTGCCCGCCTCGCGCTGCTGGTCGAGCCGGTCGAGCTTCACGACCGCCCCGTCCGTGCTGTAGGCGAAGGTCCGCCGGACGCCGTCGAGTTCGCCGATGGCCGCCCACGCCTCGTCGATCCCTCGCGCGTGCCAGATGCGCTCCACGCCCGGCAGCCCCCAGGCGCGGATCTGGGCGTGCAGCGCGGCCTGGGTCTCGACCACGCGCGGCTCGCAGTAGCCCAGGTTGTAGAACACGATCGACAGCCGCCGCCGCCCGACCTCCGCCGGGTCGAGCTGCTTGAGCGTGCCGGCGGCCGTGTTGCGGGGATTGGCATAGAGCGGCTCGCCCGCCGCGGCGCGCTCGGCGTTGAGCCGCTCGAATTCCGCCGCGGTGAGGTAAATCTCGCCCCGGATCTCCACGATGTCGGGAATCGCCGTCTTGGGTCCGCCCTTCAGCTCCGCCGGCACCGCGGCGATGGTCCGCACGTTGGCGGTCACGTCGTCGCCCTTGTCCCCCTGGCCGCGCGTCACCGCGCGGACGAACCGGCCTTTCTCGTAGGTCAGGCTGACCGCCACGCCGTCGATCTTCGGCTCGATCGAGTATTCGAGCTCGTCGGTGCCGAGCAGACGCGTCATCCGCGCATGGAAAGCGCGCACCTCCTCCTCGCTGTAGGTGTTGTCCAGGCTGAGCATCCGCTGCCGGTGGGCGACTTCGCGGAAGCCCTGGACGCGGTCGTCGCCGACCTTCTGCGTGGGCGAATCGGCGGTGGCGAACGCGGGAAACTGGTTCTCCAGGTCCGCGAGCTCGCGCTTCAGCTGGTCGTACGCGAAGTCGGAGATTTCCGGCTGCGCCTTCCGGTAGTACCGCTCGTCGTGATGCGCGACATCGGCGCGCAGTTGCTCCATCCGTTTCCGGGCTTCTTGCGGGGTCATGACAGGACCCGGAGACCTTGGGCATTTCCCGCCCCGCCGTCGCGTAAAATCTTCAGTGCGACGTGGTTCAAATGGTCGGGCTGGTGAGATTCGAACTCACGACCTCTTGCACCCCATGCAAGCGCGCTACCAGGCTACGCTACAGCCCGAGGACCAATTGGAAGGGCGAAAAAGCCCCATGGCCCGAGCGTAGGCAAGTCATTATTTCTTCAACGCAAGCCGAGGTAGGGCGCGTTATCCTTAACGCGCCGAGCCCGTCGGTCCGCCGCCACCCGCGTCGCGTTGGCGGCGGCTTAGGGATAAGCCCTACCTTCGCCTCCCGGCAGCCCGCCGCCGCCTGCCCCGGCGCCCGGCCGGTTTTCGGCGCGGCCGCGCGCGCGGCACCCGCGGCGCCCCGCTGCGATTGCTCTGCCACGTCCGGTCGTTGTCCTTCGCGATCCGCGCCATCGACCGCCGGGTCAGCACGGACGAATCCTCCTCGCGCGCGGACAGCGGCTTCATTGGCTTGCCGGACTTCGCGACCAGCCAGACCGGCTTCGCTTCTTCGGAGCGGATCCGGAAAATGTGCCACTCGCCCTTCAGCTTCTTGCCGTTGAGCCAGAGCTTGAGGTCCCCGGCGTAAACGTTCCCGCCAAGGATCTCGTACGTGCCGATGTCCCAGACCATCACGGTGCCCCCGCCGTACTGCCCCGCCGGGATCGTGCCCTCGAAGTCGAGGTAGTCGATCGGGTGGTCCTCGACCTGGAACGCCGAGCGCTTCACGCCGAGCTCGTACGGGAGGCCTTTCGGCACGGCCCACGACTTCAGCGTGTCGCCCATCTCGAGCCGGAAGTCGTAATGCAGGTGGCTCGCGGCGTGTTTCTGGATGACGAAGCGGCGTGCGCTGCCCTGTCGGCTGCGGCGCGGCACGACGGGCGCCGGCTCGGCCGTCCGCGTGAAATCGCGCTTTTCGGCGTAGCGCTCCAGGGAGCCGCGGCCGTCGGTTCCTCGTGGCCCGCTCCGGGCAGAGCGGGACGACGCCCGGCCCCCTGACTCTTCCGCATCCTCCGGACCCCGCGTCGTCGTGATTCCCCGGCGCGACAGCTTCATGAACGCCTCCGGCAGCCGCTGCTTCAGCGTGAGGACAAGCGCGAACAAATCGCCCAGCCGGCGGACGCGCTCGAGCGCGTCGTCCGGAGAGAAAAAGAGCCCCGCCGGATCGCGCTTTTTCGCGGCGCGCGCGAGCTCCTCCCATCGGACCGGACACGACACGAACGGCTCGTCGCGTTTTCCGCGGACCGAATAAACGCA
>DASPMS010000028.1:0-48565 GCA_035626915.1 Opitutaceae bacterium | reverse complement strand
ACGGTCAGCCCGAGCGGCAGGCCCGGGCAGCGCCGGGCGATCTCGGTCGCCTCGTCGATATCGGCGACCTTGAGGAAGAAATAGCCGCCGATGACTTCCTTGGCCTCCGCGTAGGGCCCATCCATCACGCGGCCGGCCGCGCCGGCGACCACCCGGCCCGTCAGGCCGAGCGGGTGGCCGTGCTCGACCTTGCCCGCGCGGGCCAGTCCGTCGTACCAGTCGTTCCACTGCCGCGCGAGGTCGGCCTTCTGCGCCGGTGTCAGATGGGCGTGCGTCTCGGGCCCGGCGTTGCGGAACAGGAGCAGGAAGGGAGCGGTTCGGCTGGCGGACATGGCGCGACACTGCGGGCCGGGCGTGTTGCAGTCAAAGACTACGTCGCCGCGGTGGCGCGACGGGCGTCACGTGCTTGTGGCACTCGGGATCGATCCGAGCGCAAGCGCGACCGCAGGACTGCCATCTGCGTGCGACAGCCCTCGTCTATCCGTGGTCCTGCCGCGCCCGTGCCGGGTCGTCGTGCCGGAACTTCCCGCTCAGGGAAACCGCGCCGGTCCGGTTTCCGGCGCCTGTGGCGCGAACACGAAGCGCAGGCCGCGCACATAGGACTCCAGCTGCATGCCGGCGTGGCGCTCGCCCTCGATGACGCGGAACTGGTACGCCAGATCCGGATGGCGGCGCGAGACGACGCGCTCGTTGTACCGCAGGATTCCGCCGAGGAACCCCGGCGATTCGTTCTCCCCGCCGGAGACAAAAAGACGGCCGCTTGGGATGCGCCCAGACTTCACCGCGCTCTCCTCGTAGCCGAGCAGCCAGTCGTTGCCAACCACGACCGCCGGGGTGACGGCCACGTAGGCCTGGAAGAGCTCCGGCTTGGAGTACATCGAGAACAGGGTGAACAGTCCGCCCAGCGACGCGCCCGAGAGGATCCGGTGCCGTGGATCCGCACGGTACTCGCGTTCGATGAACGGAATGATCTCGGTCTCGATCGTGCGCAGGAAATCCCCCGCATGCCCGGACGCATCCGGGCCGCCATCGCCGAATCGCACCGGCGAGAGCTCCCAGCGGCGGAGGTCGCCGTAGTTCAGGTTCTCCCCGGCGTACCCGAGGCCGACGATGATGAACTCCGGCACGACGCGGTCGTACACGAGGCAGCCGCGGATCGCATCCAGCTTCTGGAAGTCCCAGTACGCATCGGTCACATATACAGCCGGGTATTTCCGCTCCGGCTGGCTCTGGTAGCTCGCCGGGAGGCCGATGTGCAGCTGGTAGCTCCGCCCGGCGGCAGTGCGCGGCAGCACGCGCAGCTCGGAATTGCCGATCGTGTGCGGAGGGAAGGCGCGATCGGCCGGCGCCTGGGCGAACGCGGTCAGCAGCGCGGAGCCGGCAGCCAGCAGGGAGGCAAGGGTCTTCATGGGTGATGCCATCCTGGCGGCGGCGTCGCTTCCTGCCGGCCTGAATTCCGTCCTAACAAGAGAGCGCCCCACCCCGGCGACAAATCTCTGTCGCATATGCGACAGAGATTTGTTCGCGCGCCGTCTGCGCCTGACAACGCGATTTTCGACCGACGCTCAGGTGAGCCGGTCGAGCAGCCGGATGCAGCCGAACAGCAGCGCGAGGACCGCGAGGACCAGCCATGGCACGGCGCCGAGCGACTCGGCGGCAAACGCACCCGCGACGGCGGGAAGCGCCGCCGCGCCCAGGCTCGCCCCGCCGGATTGCCGCCCGATCACGGTCGCGACCGCGGGCGGGGCGAATCGGCGGGGAACCTCGTGCATGAGGCCGGGATAGATCGGCGCGAGGCCCAGTCCCGCCACGACCAGCGCAGAGACGGTCGTCGTCCAGCCCTCCGCGAGCGCGAACCCGCCCAGCCCCGCCAACGCCGCCAGGGCGCCGGCGCTGACCAGCCGCCGGTTCCCCACCTTGTCTGCGATAAATCCGACTCCAATGCGTCCGGCGGTGATGCCGCCGTAGTAGGCGCCAACGCACCAGGCGGCGGCTTCCGGCGCGAATCCGCGATGGACGACCATCACGCTGCCCGCCCAGAGGCCGGTTGTCATTTCGACCGCGACGTAGAGGGCGAAGATGAAGGAGGACAACCAGCCCGCGAAGGACTGCGCGCCCAGCGTCGGCCAGGGACCGGCGTGGCTGCCGGCGGACCCGGCCGCTTGGGCGGGCGTGGACGACCACAGCCCGAGGGTTTGGGTGAACAGGAGGACCATCGCCAGTTGCAGCAACCCGAGCAGGAGGTACCCGCCGCGCCAGCCGTGGCCGGAGGTGAGCGCCAGGCCGAACAGGATCGGCCCGCTGGTCGCGCCGATGCCCCAGCAGGCGTGCAGCCAGTTCATGTGGCGCGCCGCGTAGTGGCGCGCGACGAAGCCGTTGAGCCCGGCGTCCACCGCGCCCGCCCCCAGTCCAAGCGGCACGGCTGCGGCGTAGAGCCAGCCCGCGCCCTGCGCCGCGGCCAGCAGCAGGAGGCCGCCGCTCGTGAGCAGCACGCTCGCCACCATGAGCGGACCCGTCCGCCAGCGGGCCAGGAGCCAGCCGCTCGAAAAACCGGACAAGGCGGTCAGCAAGGTGCCGGCCGTGACGAACGTGCCGGCGAGCCCGATGGGAAGCTGCAGTTCCGGATACATCGCCGGCCACGCAACCCCGAAGGTCCCGTCCGGCAGGCCGAGGCTGATGAACCCGAGGTAGATGACCGCGAGCAGGAAGCCGGGTCGTGCCGTACGCGGGGTCGGACGGGACGGCGCGGAGCTCACGCTCCACGGGAACCGTCCGTCCGGCCCCAGGCAAGCCGGCTCCGCTCCTGCCGATGCGCAGGGCGTGCCTAGGGCAAGCTCGCGTCGCCCTCGATGGAGACCGGGGGTCCGGCCAAAAGACGCGGGGACTGGCCCCAGGCGTCCTCGTGCACCGTCAGGCTCTCCACCACGACTCCCCGCGTTCCCTTCAGGCGCACTGCTGCCGGCTGGTCCCGCGCGCGGACGGCATGGACGTCCGCGAGCCGCGCCTCCGTGACGTCGTCGAGCAGGAGCGCCGGCGTGCTGTCGCGCGCTTCGTAGCGGAAGCTGCAGTTCTCGAGGATGAGCCCGGCCACGTGCCGGGCATAGAGGCCGTAGGCGGGCAGGATCCCGAGGTTCGCCACGTTGTACTGGCCGACGCCCAGCTCGGGCGGCTGCCGTGCCGCGTCGCTCGCCGGGTTGCCGCCTTTGGCCAGGAAGTGGACGTCGCGGAAAACGATATTCCGGACGTAACCCGTGTGTCTCCCGTTGGGCAGCCGGAAATCGAGGCCGCCGGCGACGGCGGACGTATCCGGCAGCTGGTACCCGGCCACGATCGGCGCGGCCTTCCGCTGCTTCCCGTCGTAAGCGGACCACCGGGGCGCGTTCCCGTGCGAACTCCCCGCGTACTGCTCCGCGATGTCCACGGCCTGGAGGATCACGTTTTCGACCACCCCGATGTTGATGTTCGTGGCGAGCAGCTCGTCGTGGCTGCGCCCGGCCTGCTCGAACTTGAACCGGCGGACGGTCGCGCCCAGCACTCGCGCGCGATTCGAGATGGAGATGAAAAACGGGGCGTGCGTGCGCAGCATCCGCGACCGGGCGTGCAGCGGTCCCGTGTGGCCGCAGTTCAGGTGGATGTCCTTCACGTGGGCGCCGTCGTTGGTGGAGATCGAAAAGCCGGCCTTGTTGGCTCCCGTCACGAAAATGTTGTCCACATGGACGTCCTGGATGTCGTCCGCTGTCTCGGACCCGATCTGGAAAAGGTTGCAGTTCGTGTCGCCGATCACGTTGCGCACGCGGTATCCGCGCACCGGACGGGTGAAGCCGAGCGAGCAGTCCGATCCCAGCTTCACAATGTCGTCGGAGCTGACCTTGGAGTAGATGTTGGTCACGGCGACGTCGTTGCACTGCATGAAATCATAGAGGTCCCGGGCGTTCCCCTCGTGGTGGCGGGCGAAGTAGGTGTTGTGGACGCGGACGCCGTCGGTGCCCGTCGCGAGAAGCACGAAGTGTCCGCCGCGGTCGATGTGCAGCATGTTCGCCGCGGCGAAGTCCCGGGTTCCGTCCGGGAGCGCGTAATAAGGCTCGTCCCGCGCCGGGTCGTACCACAGGTCCGCCTCGCGCCAGTGCCCGCCGATCTCGATGTCGCGGCACAGCTTGAACGTGAACATCTTGTCCGAGCGGTTGTCCGGCGGGTTGTTCATCACCCGGTCGCCGGTGACGAGATTGCCGTCGCCGGAGATCCGTCCGGTGCCGATGATCTTCACGTTCTCGAGCCGCTCGCCGAAGAACATCGTGTTCCGGAAATAGTGGTGCCCGACGTCCTGCTTCGTGAGCCAGTTCTCGGGGTTCTCGTAGGGTCCCGCATCCGTCGGCGACAGGCCGGAGCGATACTGGCGGTCGCTGAACCAGGTCGTCTCGGGCGCGTCTCCGCCCCGGAGGGCGAAGATCGCGGCGTCGCGGTCGATATGCAGCCACACGTGGCTACGGAGTCGCACGGTGCGCACCCGGTAGATTCCCGCGCTGAAGCGCAGGGTGCCGCCGCCGATCGCCGCGAGCCGGTCGATCGCCGCGTTGATCCGGTCGGTGTCGTCACCCTGCCCGTCCCCGGGCACCCCGAGACTCTTGACGTCAAGCAGGCCGGAATACGTGCGGACGATGTTGGAGCGGCCCGCGTGCGGGCCGGCCTCGACCTCGAGACGGAATTGATGATGCCGGTCCGGCGCGAGGCCGCGCACCCGGGCGCGGCCGGCCGCCGGGTCCAGCTCGGCCGGCACCGGCTGCCAGGATCGCCCCTCGTCCGTCGACTGCAGCACCCGGATCGATCCAAGCTCGGGATTGGGACTCCAGCGCAGCACGGCCTCCGAAAGCTGGTCGCCCACCTGGTGGTACGGGCCGCGCGGCGGCACGCGCGCAAGATCGCCGATCGTGTCGGTGGCCTCGACGGCGACCGCCTCGGGTCCGACGCCCGCGCTGGTGAGCTCCTCCGGTTCGGCGGTCGTGTAGCTCGCGGCAAAGGCGTGGGACCCGCCGGCGGCGAGCGCCACCCCGGGGATCACCACCTCGACGTCCGCGCCGTTGGCCGGCCGGAGGTCCAGCCCGCGCAGGACGATGTCCCGGCCGCCGTCGCGGCGCGGCTCGATCGACGCGGTCCCTACCCGCGCATACGAATAGGCCGACCCCACCCGGCCAAGGGACTGCCGCTCGAGGTCGCGCAGCGTGACCGCGCCGCGCCCGATCACGTTGACGGTGCAGGTGTCGAGGCTCGGCTCGATCCCGGTGGGCAGGCGCAGCCGCACCGTCGCCCGTCCGGACCGCTGGCCGGCGGTGAAGCGCAGGGTAACGTCGGTGGGCGTGCGCGCCGTGAGGCGCGCCGGATGCACCTCGAGCCGGCCGGCCACGGCGAGCGGCCGCAGTTCGATCTCGCGATCGGGTCCGGCGGCGCCGTCCAGCCGCACCCGGAAGCCGGCCATGACCGGCCCGTCGGCGACCGGGTTGCCCGCGGTATCGACCATATGCGCCGAAAGCGGGCGCCCGGCCGCATCGACCAGCTGCGCGAGCACCATCGGCACGGTCGGCACGGTCGAGACGAGCCCGGCGTCTTCCGGAGTGTCGACCGTGAAGGCGTAGGTCCGGCCGGCCACGACCACGATGCGGGTGTCCGTTATCGCGGTGACATGGGTCGCGCCGGCCGCCGGGAGCACGGGGCCCGCTGCGGCCGAGGCGAGCGCACCGGCGGCGCCCAGCGCGAGGAGAGTCCGCCAGCGGCAGCGGAGCGGATCGGAGGGAACGGGAGTTTCAGGCATGGGACGGAAACGGGGAGCCTGCGACGCCACCCCTGGCGTCGCAGGCTGATCTAGGCGACGGAGCCGGGCCCGGCCCCGCAATCGGCGGCAAGGTCGTCAGAACGTGGACGAGACGCCGGCGGTAACGAGGAAGCCAAGCGCGTTGGTCTCGTTGCGCAGCTCCGGGTCCGGGAAGCCGCGGAATTTCTTACCGTGGTTCGAGGTGATGTTCACGAAGTCGGCGAAGAACGTGAAATTCCGGGAGGCGCGGTACTTGAGGGACGCGTCCATCGTCCAGCGCTGGCCCCGGATCTTGATCGTCGCGGGGTTGAACCCGCTGCCTTCGGGCATGTGGTCGTTGTAGTTCCATGACACCCGAGCCTCGTAGCGCCCGTGGCTGTAGCTCAGTCCGGCGTTGCCGGTCCGCGGGATCACGTCGTCGAGCTGGCGCACCTGGACCGGCGGCACGCCCACCTCGTTGATGTCGAACGTGCCCTCGATCTTCAGGTACGTGAAGTTCGCATAGAAGCCGAGCCCGCGCCAGGCGCCCGGCAGGAGGTTTGAGAACTGCTGGGTGTAGTTCAGCTCGATGCCACGGATGAGCCCGTCACCCGTGTTCAGGCGGGTCGTGAGCTCCCACGGCGTGGTGTCGCCGGGCAGAGGCGTCGCGCCGTACGTGGCGGCCTCCTCGGGGCTGATGTCGCGGCTGACCTCGGAGTCGTAGTCCGTGATGTCCTTCTGAAAGACCCCGACGCTCAGCTCGCCGACCGGCTCGAAGTAGTAGGAAAGGCCCGCGTCGAAGTTCCACGAGCGGCGGGGGCGCAGGTTCACGTTGGGAATGCTGATCTCGCGAGCGGTCTCGTTGATGTCGGTCACGCCCAGGATGCGGCCGTAGTCGGGCTTGCCGGACGTCATGCCGTAGGAGACCCGCAGGTGGAGATTCGGCCGGAGGACGTAGCGCGCATGGATGCTCGGATACGTTTTCTGATAGTCGGTGCCGCTGTACTGGCGGGTGGTCCATTCGGCGAGCGTGCCGGTGACGCCGGGCGAGCGGTCGCGGATCACCTGGTTGCGCATGACCTCGGTGCGCTCGGCGCGCACGCCGGCGATCACGTCGAGTTTGTCGAAATCCAGGGTCGTCATCGCATAGGCGGCGCCGCTGCGCTCCCAGATGCGCCGCGTGTTCTGCAACGTGTTCTGGCGGGTGCTGGAGGTGTTGAGGGTGAACTTGGCGGGATCGAAGTTCCATTGGAGGGCCGGATCGGCGTTGTTCTCCTTGAATGAGATGCCGGCCGCGTTCCTCACCTTCGCCAGGTCCAGCATGAAGCCGACCGGGTAGCGGCCGATCGCGCCGCCCAGGTCCCATTCCGGGTCGAGCAGCGACCGGAGGTCCGGGCCGAAGCCGCTCGCGGCCAGGTTCAGGCCGCCGCGGAGGTCGTTGCGGCTCTGCTTGAAGCCCTCGTACTCGAACATGACGCCGGTCTTGAATTCGATCGGGAAGCGGGTGGCCAGGCGCTTGGTGGCGTCCAGCCGCCCGGTGACCAGCTCGCGCTTCGCGTAGATCTGCTGCCACTGGCCGGCCATGGATCCGACATTGCTGAGGTCGTCGCCGAAGGGATTCACGTCGAGAAACGCCGTCGGGAGGACCGCGGTGTTGCTCGCCGTGCCCGTGTACTTGTCGCGGAACACGCGGAGCGCGGGCCAGCGCATGTCGGACCCCGTCTCCGTGCGGCGATCGAGGACGTAGTCGATCCGGCGATTGGAACGGGCGCTGATCTGGTCCGAGTGGTTCCGGCCGCGGGTGCGCTGGAAGGTGGCCTCGCCGGCGACGAGCAGGCCGGCCTCGCGGTCGTCGAGCCGGGCCCAGAGCCTGGCGGAGGTTCGGTTCTCCTCGTTGTCGCGCGTGCTGCGCTCGACGGCGTACTGCGCGCCGTCGACCACCGTCGCGGTAAGCCCCGGGGAAATGGCCCGGATCGCTCCGCTCTGCAGCTGGTTGCGGGCGCGCAGCAGGGAGTTGGTGGAGGCGTTGAACGAGACCTGCCCGCCGAATGCGAAGGTGTCCGAGAAGCGGTAGTCGACCTTCGCGAGGCTGCCGCCGCGCTCGATGCCGTGCAGGGCGACGCTGACGTTGTTGAACTGCGGGAGCGCCCGGCCGCCGACCGTGCTGAAGCTGTCCCAGGACGTCGTGCCGCGCACGTCGAGGATCCGCTCCCAGTTGGCCGTGACCATCACGCCGAGGTTCCGGTGCCCGCCGTTGACCGAGAACACATCCGAGTAGCTCGCGGCGAGGTTCGGCGAGAGCCAGCTGTCGCGGCCGTGGCCGACGTCCTTGCCGTAGGTGAAGCTGTAGGTGTTGGCGGCGCGCAGCGTGATCTGCCGGCCCGCGCGGTCGTACGCGCTCTTCGTCACCATGTTGATGCGCCCGCCGAGCGAGTCGGAATCCATGTCGGGCGTCGGCGACTTCACCACCTCGATGCGCTCGATCATGTCGGTCGGGATGCCCTGCACCGACTGGCCGCGGCCGCCGTTGGCCGTCGCGTACTTCACCCCGTCGATGTCGATGGCGGTGAACGCCGAGGACATCCCGCGGAGCTGCACGTTGTCCGTGTCCGCCTCGTCGGTCGTGCCGGTGATGCCGGGGATGCGGCGGAGGAAGTTCCCGACGTTGCCGCGGGCGATGTTGCCGAAGGCGTCCGACGCCACGATGTTCGTGGGCGCCACCGCCGCGCGCTGCGCCGCGATCGCGGCCGCGTTGCCCTCGCGCTCGCTGGCGACCACGAACGCCTCCATGACGTACACTTGCGAGGTCAGGGTGACGTCGAGCCGCGCGGTCGCCGCGGCCGGCACTTCCACCGTGTGCTCCACCGGATCGAGGCCGGGATAGCGGAACTGCACGCGGTGGGAGCCGGGGGCGAGGCCGGGGACGAAAAAGCTGCCGTCCCGGCTGGTGACCGTCTCGCGCGGGAGGTCGGGGAGCACGACCTCGACGCCGGCGAGGTTGCTCTGGGTGGCCTGGTTGCTCACGCGGCCCTCGATCGCGCCCGGCGCGGAAACGTCGGACGGGCCCTGGCCCGGGGCCGACGTGGCGACGGCGAGGGAAAGCAGGAGCAGGTGCAGGCGGGCGCGGAAGGCGCCGGGGAACAGACGGGAACGATTCGGTTGCATGGGGCGGGGTTGGGGTTGCGGACCTGGCTCGCCTCCGCGGCCGGGCCAACGGGCGCGGCGGGCCGCGAGCGGCGTCGCCGTCAGGTCCGGTTCCAGTCGACGTCCGGCGGCAAGGCGGGCCAAGCGCCGCAAATGCTGAATTTTCAGTAGCCGCGGCCCGGGTGCGGCGGGTTGACAGCCCCGCGCCGGTGCGGCGACATCACGGCGTGACTTCCGCCTCGAGCGCCCCTGCGCCGCTCCGGCTCCTCGTCATCGAGGACCAGGTCATGGTGCGCGACCTCATCGTCCAGCTCTGCCGCGAGAACTTCCCGCGGGCCGAGGTCGTGGCCGTGGAGGACGGGCGCGCCGGGACCGAGCAATGCCGGCGGCTGCGTCCCGACCTGGTGCTGCTCGACCTCGACCTGCCCGATGGCGACGGCCTGGACCGCATCGGGGAGATCCGGCGCATCCATCCGGCCGTCCGGATCATCGTCATCACGTCGCACAGCGACGATTACGCGATCCACCGGAGCCTCGAGGCGAACGTAGCCGCGTTCGTGGACAAGTGCTCGCAGCCGATCGAGGCGGTGGGCGACGCGATTTCCGAGGTCGCGGCGGGGCGGACGTTCCATTCGCCGGTGGTGGCGCGCGCGAAGGCGCGGCTGCGGAACGATCCCCACGCCTTCACCAAGCTGTTGAGCCTCCGGGAGCAGGAGGTGCTCCGGCTCATCGGCGAGGGCTTCCACAACGACCTCGTGGCGGAGCGGCTGGCGGTGAGCCCGAAGACGATCCTGACCCATCGGCGCAACATCATGTCGAAGCTCGGCGTCCACAGCACGCCGGAGCTCATCCGCTACGCGTTCAAGAAGGGCTTCACCCGGCTGCGCCAGCCGGAAGCGGGCTCCTGAGTTCGCCCGTGACAGGCGCGGCGGCGGCGGCGATCTCCGCCACGCGCCGGCGGAGCTCCTCGGGCCCGGCCCGGCGCGCATCGCGCTCGAGGCGGGCGGCGGCGTCGCGCAGCTCGACCGCGCGCACCAGCCCGGCGTGCGCCTTCAGGCGGTGGGCGGTGCCGGCCAGCGCGCGCCGGTCGTCGCGCTCGAGCTCGAGCTGCATCCGTTCCAGCTCGGCGCCAAGAATCCGCACATAATCGTCCGCCGCCTGCCGGGCCCCCTCCGGCCGGGCCCGCCCGACGAGCCCGAACACGCGCGTGTCGAGGCGGGCGCCGCGCCCCGCGACGCCGCGCCGCCGGCGCGAGATGTCGTCCAGCCGCCGGGCCACCGTCGCGCGGTCGAGCGGCTTGAGGACGAACTCGTCGAACCCGGCCTCCGCACACCGGCGCCGCACGTCGTCCCCGTCATGCGCCGTCGTCGCGATGATGACGGTGTGGTCCGTCCCGCGGTCGGCCCGGATCAGCCGGGCGAGGCGCTCGCCGTCCAGGTCCGGCAGCTCCCAGTCCAGCAGGATCAGGTCGTACCGCTGGCGGCCGAGCCAGGCCAGCGCGCCGGCCGCGTCGCTCGCCACGTCCGCCTCGAAGCCCAGTTCCTCCGCGATCCGGCGGATCACGATCTGATTGTACGACTGGTCCTCCACCACGAGCGCCCTCCGGCGGGCCGGAAGCGTGCCGTCCGCCCGCCCGTCGTCGGGCAGCGCCCGGGGCTGGGCGCGCTGCAGCCGGAGCGTGAGGAAGAAGCTCGCCCCCTGCCCCGGCACGCTATCGACGCCGACGTGGCCGCCCAGCAGCTCCGCCAGCGCGCGGCAGGTGGCCAGGCCCAGCCCGGTGCCCGGCACCCGCTGCCCGCGCGCGGCGGTGCCGCGGACGAATTTGCCGAAGATCAGCTCCTGCTCCTCCTCGGGGATGCCCGGTCCGCGGTCCGTGACGACGAACGTCACGCCCGCCGCATATTCGTTCACCGAATCGGCGGAGACGGTCAGCGTGACGGGCGAGCCCGGGGCATGGCGCAGCGCGTTGGCGACGAAGTTGCCGAGGATCGTGCGAATCTTCTCCTCGTCGCCCACCAGCTGCTCCGGCACGCCGGGCTCGACCTCGACCCGGACGGCCGCGCCCGGCGCCCGGTCGGAGGCCCGAAACATGGCCGCCACCTCGGCAGCGAGCCCCGCCACCGCGAAGGCCGCCTCGTGCACCGCGACCTGGCCCTGCTCCAGCCGCGTGAAGTTCAGCACCTCCTCGAATACCCGCGCGAGCGACTTCGAGCACGCACGGAGGGAGACCAGGAGTTCCTGCTGCGACGCGGCGGGCGCCGCGTCGCGCAGCATGCGGGTCAGGCCGATGATGCCGTTGAGGGGATTGCGGATCTCGTGGCTGACGCCCTGGAGGAACTCGGATTTCGCCCGGGTCGACGCTTCGGCCAGCTCCTTCGCGGCGCGCAGCTCGCCCGTCCGTTCCGCGATCGCCTGCTCGAGGCGGCGCTTGTCCCGGCGAAGCGTCGCGACGCGCCAGCGGCCAAGGGCCACGGCGGCGGCCACGCTGGCCGCGGCCAGCAGTGGCAGGAACCAGGGGCGCTGGTGCAGGTGCGCCTGCTGGACGAACGCCAGCACCGCCCCCCGTTCGTTCCACACCCCGTCCGCGTTGCTCGCGATGACCTGGAACTCGTGGCGCCCGGGCGGAAGGCTGGCGTACGATGCCACGCGCCGTTCGCCCGCGTCCACCCATTCGGGGTCGATGCCCTTCAGGCGGTACTGAAAGCGCACGCGGCGCGGTGCGGTCAGGCTGATGCCCGAGTACTCGATGAGGAGGCCGCTCGTGCCCGCCGCCAGCACGACGGGCTTGCCCGCGTCGAGGGTGCGGCCGCCGGCCATGACGCGCTCGATGTGGACCGGCGGCGGGGGCGGGTTGGCCGCCGACTTGGCGGCGTCGCCGAGCAGGATGCCGTCGCGGGTCGCGAACCAGTAGAGGCCCGAACGCGTGTGGCAGACGTTGGGAAAGCACGCGAGGTCGTCGATCGTGTTCCGGTAACCTTCGGTGACGCGCACGATCTGGAGCCGCTTCGGGTCGCCGCGCTCGCGCAGGGCGGCAAGGAGCTCGTCCCTGTCCGCCAGGTCGACGCCGCTCGCCGAGGCGATCCACAGGTTCCCCGCGGCATCCTGGGAGATGCTGTGGATCCGCTCGTCGAACAGCTCGGAGGTCCAGTCGGCGGTGCGCAGCCGGTCGCCTTCGAGCAGCGAGAGCCCGAGGCCGGGCGCCCCGATCCAGACGGCGCCGCCCCGGTCGGCGAACACCACGCGGACGTCGTTGGCGGGCGCGCCGTTCGTGCGGTCCCAGACGACGGCGCCGGCGCCGTCGATCATGACGAGGCCGTGTTTCCAGGTCCCGGCGAGAATCCGTCCCGACGGCGTTTCGGTGAAGCTCGAGACGGTGCAGTGGGACGCGTCGCCCGGCAGGTCGACCTTCGCGAGCTGCCCGCCGCGGTAGGTGAAGATCCCGCGGTCGCGGACGCCGATCCAGAGGGTGCCGTCGCTGGCCGCGAAGAAGGCGCGCGCCTCGGGCAGTTCCGGATGGACCTCGCGCCGCCCGGCCCGGTCGATCACCAGGGCGCGGCGCGTCCCGAGGAAAAGCTCGCCCGTGGGCACGACAAAGGCCGAGAGGACCTCGCCGTCCTCCGGCGCCAACGGCAAACGCGCGACCTGCCCGTCGACGCCGACCTTCACCAGGCCCTGGTTTCCCTGCGCGAGCCAGACCGCGCCGTCCGCCGCCTGCATCACGGTCCGGAAGCCGGTTGCGGTCCCGCGGGCATTGAGCCCGATCAGCTGCCACGCGGGCTGCCGCACCCGCAGCAGCCCCTCGTCGGCGGTGCCCATCCAGATGTTGCCTTCGCGATCGTGGCACAGGCTGTTCACGCTGGTGGCCCCGGCGGGGGCCGCCGCCACCACCGCGGCGATCTCGCCCCCCGTGATCCGGTGCAGGCCCGCCCCGGCCACCCACAGCGCGCCCGAGCCATCCACGTGGAGCGACGAGATCCGACCCCCGGCCAGGCCTTCGCGGCTCACGATCCGGCTGGCGCGGCCCTCATGCCAGCGCACCAGCCCGTCCGCCGTGCCAAACCACATCGCCCCGTCGGGCGTCTGGGCGAATCCAAGGAGCTCGCTGCGCAACTCGCCGGCCGCGTCGAACTCCTGGAAGCGCCCGTCAACGACGCGAAAGGCGGTCGGCCGCCCGGAAAAGGCGGCCCAGATTCCGCCGCCGGAGTCGACGAACACGCTGCGCGGAACCGCGCCGGGCACGGCGCGGCCCGTCTCGGCGGCGGCGAATTCCCCGTTGCGCCCGCGAAAGAGCCCTTCGGACGTCGCGATCCAGAGGATGCCCTCACGATCCTCCGCGATGGACAGGACCTGGTGCGGGGCGAGTCCGGCCGGCTCGAACCGGCCCTGCGTGTGCCGGACGAGCCCGGCGTCGGTTCCGATCCAGAGGTTGCCATGCCGGTCTTCCGCCAGCGCCCGGATGGACTGGCTGGACAACGCGGGGGTGTTGGTGGTGCGGAAGTTGGTGAAGCGCAGCCCGTCGAACCGCGAAAGACCGGCCTCGGTCCCCGCCCAGAGGTAGCCGTCGGCCGTCTGCACGACCGCGGTGACGGTGTCCCCCGGCAGCCCGTGCCCCGACTTCCACGAGGAGACCGAGTGCCTCGCGATGCCGCGTGGAATCGTGACCCCGCCCTCGCCCGCCCTGCTCGGCGGGCCGAGGCCGAAGGCGATGAGCAGCAATGCGACGGGCCGGAGGGCGCGGCGGGACCGCGCAGGGACTGGGGTCAGCATGGGGTGCAAGGTCGGGGGCCGGGCAGTGCCCGAACCCCACGCATGCCACCCTAGCCCGGCCCGGCGGGCCAGCCAAACCCTGCCGGCGGTTTTGTCGTTAAACCGGATCGGCGGCGACGGGCCGCCTTAGCCCGCCACCCCGACCATCCAGCCGAGGCCGAACTTGTCGGTCAGCATCCCGAAGCGCGGGGACCAAAACGTCTTGGTCGGGGGCATGTCCGCCTTCCCGCCGGCGGCGAGCGCGGCGTACGCGCGGTCGACCTCCTCGGGCGTGGGCAGCGACAGCGAGAGCGAAAAGCCCGCGAAGGCCGGCGACGTCTCGCAGCCGTCGGAGGCCATGATCACCGAGTCGCCCACGCGGAACGAGCAGTGCATGACCTTGTCGCCCCAGTTGGGCGGGTTCGTGCCGGGCGGCGGCGCCTCCGGACTCTCCTTGAACCGCAGGAGCATCTCCACCTTCGCGCCAATGGCGCTCTGGTAGAATTTCACGGCCTCTTCGCAGCGACCATTGAAGAACAGGTAGGGTTGGACGATGGTGGATTTCATGGATGGGAGGGATTAATTTCTTCCGGCCGCGACCGGAGCGGACGCGCCGCGCTCGGACACGGATTTCAGGGAGGCGAGCCCCTGCTCGAAGGTCCCGCCGAGCATCTTGTCCATGCTGAAGAACGTGCCCATGACCTTCATGATGAAATTGCGCTGGCCGACCATGCGCCAGTGGACGCGCGTGCCGCCGGCCTCCGGCACGAGCGTGAAGTCGACGCGGTTCGTCGCCGGGAACGGGCGGAGGAATTCGAGCCGGATGCCGACGGCCTCGCCCGGCACGCTCCGCTCGATGGCCATGCGACCGGCGCCGACCTGGCGGTTGCCCTCCCACGCGTACGACGTGCCGACGCCGCCCGCCGGCCCCTCGTAGGTGCGCTTCAAGGCCGGGTCGAGGCCCTCCCAGGGCGACCACGCGATCCATTGCCGGAACTCATTGATGAAAGGGAACACGATGGCGGGGGCGGCCTCGACGAGGGTGCTGCGCTCGACGGTGAATTCGTCCGGCTGGCGGGCCGCGGCGATGAGCAACGCGGCGACGGCAAGGACGACGACGGCTGGCACGACATACAGGATCATGGGTGGCGCGGGTTCGGGGTGATCAGGCCGCGTCGTCGCTGGCGGTCAGCGCGACCAGGGCGGCGAGGACGATGAGCACGGTAATCATGGACGCTTCGGGGCAACAGCGAAGTTCACAGTTCGCGCGCGACGGCGACGAGTTGCTCGAGGCACTGGCCCCACCCTTGGTGGAAGCCCATCTCCTCATGCCGCTGGCGCGCGGCGGCGGTCCAGTGGAGCGCGCGCGCGGTGTAGCGCGTGCGGTCCTCGGGGAGCGGGTCGAACGTGACGATGGCGGTGAAAAAGATGTCCGGATTCGGCTTCCAGCCCGGCCCGAAGGCGTCGGTGAAGACGATGCGCCGGTTCGGCACCACCTCCAGGAACACCCCGCCGCAGACGAATTCCGAACCGTCGGGCGAGCGCATGACCGTCCGCAGCGCGCCGCCCGGGCGCAGGTCGACCTCGCAGATCGGCGTGGTGAACGGCTGCGGCGCCCACCAGTCGGCCAGGCGGGTCTGCCACGCGCGGAAGATCTGCTCCGGCGAGGCCGACACGTCGCGGGTGAGGCGAAGTTCCCGGGCGGAATCCGGGGCGGCGGCCGGGGTGGTAACGTTCATGCGAGAGGGGGTGTCATCCAGTCGACGGTCGAGGAGGCCGGTTCCGGACAAGCGGGCCCCTTTGCCGGGGGCGCGCCCACAGGACGACGAGCGCCGCGGCGAACCCGGCCGGCCAGGCCGCGATTTCGGAGCCTTCCCCTGCCTCGCCGCACAGGTCCGGCCCGGCGGCCAGGCCCAGGGCCGCGTAGCCGGCCAGGCAAAGCAGGCACTTCGGCAGCACGAGCGCGGCCGCGGCGGCCGCCAGCCAGCCGCACGAATGGAAACGCGGACGGCGCATGGTCAGGCTTCCGGGTACTCGTCCGGATACAGCGGCGGGGGTCCCAGCGAGGAAACCGCGCCGGCCCGGCCCTTCGGCTCCTCCCACTCCTCCTGGCGGCCGAGGGCCGTGAGGTCGAGCATCCGGACGGAGCCAAGGACGTCCTCCACGCCCCGGCCGTACGTCGAATAGGTGTGGAAGACGTCGTCGCCGCGCCGGAGAAAGCAGCTGAGTCCGTGAAGGTCCGCCGGCAGCGGCGACTCGAAATAGTAACCGCTGCCCGCCCGCTCGTGCTCGTCGCGCGTGCGATAGTTGTAGGCCAGCGGATGGATGCTCTCGTCGAGGGTGACGCCGAAGTCGTGGTTGAAGCGGGTCCCGAACGAGGACACCCACGGGATCCGCCACCCCATCCGGCGCTGGAACGCACCGATTTTTTCGAGCGGGGCGCGCGAGACGAGGGCGAAGGACGTCTGCCGCGACCGCAGGGTGCTGAGGTGTCCGCGGGCGATCTGGTCCGCGAAACTCGCGCAGCCCTTGCACGGCAGATCGAGGGGCTCGCCGTTCTCCCAAAGCCACATGAAGTGGTAGATCATGAGCTGGTGGCGCCCCGCGAAAAGGTCGAGCAGCCGGACCCGGCCCGCCGGCCCGGCGAAGACGTAATCCTGTTCGATGCGCACCATCGGGAGCTGGCGGCGCGCGGTGTTCACCCGATCGCGCGCGCGGGTGACTTCCTTCTCCTGCTCGAGGAGCGCCAGGCGGGCCTTGAGCCATCCGTCGCGGGAGGCGACGCGGGGGTAGTCGATGCCGTTTGAATTCATGGGAGGTGGGAGCCGCGGGCCGGGGATTCGGCCACCCGCTGGACGGACGCCTCGGCATCGATCTGCGCGGCGACCTCGGTCAGCCGGGCGGAGACGGCGAGCGCCACGTCCGCCGCAGCGGGCTGGCCGCGGCGGTCGAGGACGGCCGCGAGATCGGTCAGTTCGACGCGGAGGGCGTCAAGGTGGCGGAGGGCGGGATGGGCACGGCGGGCGACCATGGCGAGGTTCAGCCGACGATGACCTTGAAGCCGCCGTAGAGCATGCGCTTGCAGTCGAACGGCATGTCCTTCGGGTCGCACATCTCGTTGAGCCGCGGGTCCTTCATGACCGCCGCGTTTACGCGGTCGCGGTGCGCGCGCGACTTGAAGACGATGTACGAGAAGAGGACGAGTTCGCCGGCCTTGCTGCGGATGCCCTCGGGGAACGGCAGGGCGAACGCGGATTTCATGTCGTCGCCGACGCACTCCTTGTAATCGAGCGCGCCGTGGTCGAGCCAGACCTTCTGGGCCTTCGCGGCCATGCGGCGGTAAGCCGCGAGCTTGCGGCGGGGAAGCGGGATGACGAAGCCATCGACATAACGGGACATGGGGATTTCTCCTGGTTGTTGGGGGTGGACGGGTTGGGTTTCGTAGACCCAACGAACGAGCCTGCGCGTTCCGGACACCGCCGGCCAATTTTCGGAGAATCTGTCCTTTTCCGCGCCGTCCGGCCGTCGTAGTCATGTACCGCATCCCCCACCCCGCCCTCCCATGGCCTCCGCTCCCGCCTCCCCTTACCTTCTCCTTTTCCGGAACACCGGACCCGAGAACTACCGCCACCTTTCCGCCGACGAGCGGCAGCACCTGGTCGTCCGCTGGAACCAGTGGTTCGAGGGCCTGCTGGCGCAGGGCAAGGCGGTCGTCGGACAGCCGCTCGAGGAGGAGACCCGGATGGTCTCCGGGCCGGGCGGCGCCCGCATGACCGACGGTCCCTTTCCCGAGGCCAAGGAGGCGATCGGCGGGTTCGTCACGCTCCTGGTGAGCGGGTTCGAGGAGGCGACGGAGATCGCCCGCCGCCATCCGGGGCTGGATTACGGGATGAAGATCGAGGTCCGCGCGATGACGCCGGACTGCCACCTCGGCGTGGTCACGCGCGGCGCCAACGAGGCGGCTGCGTCGGCGAACTGACCGCCCGAAGCTCGCGGCGCGAACCGGCGGCGCGCCGGGTCCGGCCGAGCCGATCCACGCGTGACCGCGTCCTCCGATTTCGAAACGCCTCCGCCCCCGCCGGTGCGCACACCGGCCGGCCTGGTGGAGCACTTCTTCCGACACGAGACGGGGCGGTTGCATGGCGCGCTCATCCGACTGCTCGGGGTGCACAACCTCGCGCTGGCGGAGGACGTCGCGCAGGAGGCCATGCTGCGGGCCATGCGCACGTGGTCGATGGGCGGCATCCCGGCGAACCCGTCGGCCTGGATCACGCAGGTCGCGATGAACCTCGCGCGCGATGCGCTGCGCCACCGGAAGATGGCCACGGGCAAGGAGCCCGCCCTGGTCACGCACCACGAGCAGATGCTGGCGACGCCGGCGGTGGCCTGGGGGCCGGCGCACGAGATCCGCGACGACCAGCTGCGGCTGCTCTTCATCTGCAGCCACCCGGCGATCGCGCCGGACGCCCAGGTGATCCTCGCGCTCAAGGTGCTCTGCGGCTTCGGCACGGGCGAGATCGCGCGGGCGTTCCTGAGCAGCGAGGCCGCGATCGAAAAACAGCTGACCCGGACGAAGCAGCGGATCGCCGAGGCCGGCATCCCCTTCGAGCTGCCGGAGGGCGCCGACCTCGCCGCGCGGCTGGACGGCGTCCTCGGCGCGCTGTACCTGCTTTTCAACGAGGGCTACAAGGCATCGTCCGGCGACCGGCTCCTGCGCGAGGACCTCTGCCGCGAGGCGATCCGGCTCGCCCACGCGCTCGTGCAGCATCCGGCGGGCCGCACGCCGCGCAGCCATGCGCTCCTGGCCCTCATGCTCCTCACGGCGGCGCGGTTCCCGTCGCGGCTCGACGAGCACGGCGCGATGCTGCGGCTCGACGACCAGGATCGCTCGAAATGGGACCAGGCCCTGATCGAGCGCGGCCTGATGCACCTCGTGGAGGCCGCCCAGGGATCCGAGGTGAGCGAGTACCACCTGCAGGCGGGCATCGCCGCAATCCACTGCCTCGCGCCCGACTATGCCTCGACGGACTGGAACCGCATCCTGCGCCATTACGACGAGCTCTACCGGTTGAGGCCCTCGCCGGTCGTCGCGCTGAACCGCGCCGTCGCCGTCGCGCACGTCCAGGGTCCCGAGGCCGGACTGGAGGCGATCGCGGCCATTCCGCAGCGGGACCGGCTCGAATCCCACTATCTCCTCCACGCCGTGACCGGCGAGCTGCACTGGCGGTTGAAGCGGCATGACGCCGCTGCCGCGAGCTTCCGGCGGGCCCTGGCGCTGGCGCAGGTCGGGCCTGAGCAGCTCTACCTGACGCGGCTGCTCGAGCGGACGGCGGAGCCGGTTTGATCGGCGCGGCCGGGGCGAACGACGCCTAGCCCTTGGCGACCGGCCGTCGCGGGTCGGCGATCCACTCGCTCCAGGACCCGGCGTAAAGCCGCGAACCGCGCAGGCCGGCGTGCTCCATCGCGAGGACGTTGACGCACGCCGCGACGCCCGAGCCGCATTGGTGGGCGACCTCGGCGGGCGGACGACCCTGGAGCAAGGCTTCGAATTCCCGCCGCAGCTCCGGAGCCGGCCGCAGGGTGAGGTCGGGCGCCAGATTCATCCGGATGAAGCGGTTCACCGCACCCGGAATGCGGCCCGCGACCGGGTCGATCGGCTCCGATTCGCCGCGGTAACGCTCCGCGGAGCGGGCGTCGACGAGCTGCAGGTGGCGGTCGGCCAGCGCCTGCTCGAGCTCGGTGACCGCGACGACCATCGTCGCGTCGGGCCGGGGCATCACCGTGCCGCCGCCCGGCGCGGCGGGAATGTCCTGCGTGACCGGCCGTCCCTCGGCCAGCCACTTGGGGAATCCGCCGTCGAGCACGGCGGCGCGGGCGAGGCCGATCCAGCGCGCGAGCCACCAGAACCGCGCGGCATACTGCCCGCCCGCGTCGTCGTAGGCGACGAGCTGCGTGGCCGAGCCCGCGCCATGTTCGTTGAGGAAGGAGGCGAACGCCTCCGGCGCCGGCAGCGGATGGCGCCCGTTCGTGCCATTCTTCGGGCCGGAGAGCGCGGTCTCCACGGGCGCGAAATGCGCGCCCGGGATGTGGCTTTCGGCGTAAAGGCGGCGCCCCTTGCCGTGATCGAGCAGGTCGTGGCGGCAGTCGAACACGAGCACGTCCTCGTGTCCGAGGACCTCGGCCAGGCGGGCGGTGGATACGAGCATGGTGACTGGATTAATCCCGGTCGCGGGTGGGTCGGCCGCTGAGGGAAGTCCCGAATCCGGGACCGGCGTCAGCGCCGGAGCGCCGCGCAGAACCGGCCCAGGCGCTCGACGCCCTTCTGGATGATCTGGTCCGACGTGGCGTAGCTGAGCCGCAAGTAACCCTCGGCGCCGAACGCGGAGCCGGGGACGGCGGCGACCTTTTCCTTCTCGAGGAGCCGGGCGCAGAAATCCGTGTCCTTCAGCCCGAAGCTCGAGATGTTCGGGAACAGGTAGAATGCGCCCTGCGACAGCAGGCACGAGATGCCGGGGATCTTGTTCAGCTCCGCATGCAGGAACTTCCGCCGCCGGTCGAAGGCGGTGAGCATCTCCTTCAGCGCCGCCGCGGTCTTCGCCTTCTCCGTGAGCGCCGCGAGGGCTCCGAACTGCGCGAACGTCGTGACGTTGGAGGACATCTGGCTCTGGAGCTCGGCCATCGCCCTCGCGATCGGCAGCGGGGCCACGGCGGTGCCGATGCGCCAGCCGGTCATGGAGTAGGTCTTGGAGAAGCCGGCCACCGTGATGGTCCGGGCCTCGAGGTCCGGGGAAAGGCTCGCGACGCACGTCGGCTTCGCGCCGTCGTACATCAGGTGCTCGTACATCTCGTCGGACAGGATGTAGAGATTGTGCCTGAGCGCGACCGCCGCCAGCGCCTGGAGCTCGGCGCGCGAATAGACCGCGCCCGTCGGGTTGGAGGGCGAGTTGAACAGCACCAGCCGCGTCTTGGGCGTGATCGCCGCCTCGAGCATGGCGGGCGTCAGGCGGAAGCCGGTGCGGTCGTCCGCGAGCACGAACTTCGGCACCGCGCCGGCCAGCTTCACCATCTCCGGGTAGCTCACCCAGTACGGGGCGGGCACGATGACCTCGTCGCCCGGCGAGCAGGTCGCGAGGATGCCGAGGTAACAGGAGAACTTGCCGCCGGGCGAGACGATGACCTGGGCGGGCGCGACCTTCAGGCCGTATTCGGCGCCGTAGCGGTCGGCGATCGCCTGCCGCAGCGGCTCGTTGCCGGGCGTCGGGGCGTACTTCGTCTTGCCGGCCTTCAGCGCGGCGATGCACGCGTCCTTGATGTGCTCGGGCGTGTCGAAATCCGGCTCGCCCGCCGCGAAGCCGCACACGTCCTCGCCCGCCGCCAGCATCGCTTTCGCCTTCGCGTCGATGGCGAGCGTCGGCGAAGGCGCGACATGGCGGGCCCAGGTGGACAGCGGTGCGGGTGCGTTCATAGGCGGGGCGACAAAAGGCCCGGGCGCCGGGCAAGGCAAGTCAGCCCTTCCGCTTTCTCGTCATAGCTTTGCGCGTGCGCGGGGCGGCCGCGCGCTTCTTGCGCGCCGGCTTCGCGGCCGGCGCTTTGCGCGGGCGGCGCGGCGCGGGCTTCGGCCGCCAGCGCCGCTTCTCCGGCGCGCCCTCGACCGTCACGGGGCCCGCGGCCGCGGCGGTCGGCGTCGCCGGGGCGACCGGCTCGGGCGCGATTGGCATCTCGAGCTGGCCCGCGACCTCCGACTCGAGCTGCGGCAGGTAGGTTTCAACCGCCGCGCGCACGAGCTGGCCGATGGTCGTGTGCTTCGCGCGCGCGGTCCGCTTCAGCTGCTGCCGGATGCGGGCCGGCAGCCGCACCGAGATCTGGAGCTGCGCCGGGTGCAGGACGACGACGTGGGCGAAATCGAACCGCGCCAGCGCGGTGCGGATGACGGCACTGACCGACGGGGCCTTTCCCTGGCGCACCGGCTCGTTCAGCCGGTCGAGGAACTCGACGTCGAGCATCATGGCGAACGGCGCGTTGCCGTCCGATTTGCCGCGCGCGGGCATCTCAGAGGCGCTGGATCCGGTCCAGCGGCACCGGCGGCGCGCTCTCGCCGAGCCGGTCGGGCGCGAACGTCGCCGGGGGCAGGCGGAGATCGAAGGCGGCGGCCTTGGCGCTGAAGCGCGTCTTGTCCCGGGTCCGGTGGTTCCGCAGGTCGATCGACTTCACGATCCACTGCTCGCCGACCTTCTGCAGGTCGAGGACCGTGATCGACTTCTCGGGCTCGCCCTTCGGGCCGAGCAGCTCGGCTTGGACGAGCGCCTGGAACTGGGTGTCGAGATACACGCGCACGCCGGTGAGCTCCGGCCGCGCGGCGGCATGTTCCGCCGGGGGATACAGCAGCAGCCGGTGGGCGGGCCGGCCGCGGACCCGCGCCAGGCCTTCGTAGACGGAATCCTCCCAGTGCAGGAACGGCATCTGCAGGTCGAAGACCGAGAAATCGGTGCCCGCGACGGGCGCGAGCGAGTCGGCGGGGCCCAGCGCCTGCGGTCCGTCGGCCGGCGCGCGCCAGCGCCAGGTGGCGGGCTGCGCTCCGCTCCGGATCAGCCAGCGCTCGGGACCGGCCGCGGCGGGCAGTTCCAGCCGCGTGAGCGGTCCGTGGTCCCCGCGCGTGCCGTACAGCGTGCCCCCCACGGTGCGCTCGGGGCCCTTGCGCGGCAGCACCCGCAGGTCGAACGACAGCCAGTAATCGCCGGCGATGCCGGCGCGGCGGAATTCCTCGAGCACGCGCGCGCCTTCCGCCTGGTCGGGCCGGGCGCCGCCGACGTAGTCCGGCGCGGGCCGGAACGCGGGGCCGGCGGCGGGGAGGCCGGCCGCGGCGAGCGCGAGGACGGCCAAAAAGAAAGCCCGGCGGGGGGCCGGGCTGCGGAGGTCAGGGCTTCGGAGCTTCACCCGGCGGAGTCGTTGCGGGTTGGCTGGCGGGCTCAGCGGCCGGCGCGGCGGGGTTCGCCGCCGGGGCCGTCACTTTCGGCAGCGCGTCGTCGGCCGCGGCCTTGGCGACGCTGGCCTGGCGGACGTGCGCGAGATACAGCAGGAAGCTGAGGGAGAAAAAGATGATCGTCGCGTACTTCGTGAGGGTCACGAGCAGGTTGCCGGTCTCGGCGCCGAACGCCGACTCCATGCTGCCGCCGCCCATGGCCGCCACGCCGCCGTCGGTCTTGGCCTTCTGCATGAGGACCACGAGCACCAGGAACAGCGACACGAGGATCAGGATGAAAGTGGCGACACCGATGAGCAGGTTCATAAAGGTCGCAGAACAATCCGGCTGGCACCCCGCTTGTCAACCAAAGTTCTGATCCGGCCGCCGCCCGGCCCGGGCCTTGGAATTTGGCTGCAAGTGCCCGGCCCGACGGGAATTCCGCCGCCCGCGACCCGAGGTCGGACCGGGCGTCCGGCGCCGCCGTTTGCATCGGACGGAAACCGGACGAGCGTGGGCGTGTCGGAGATCCTCGCATGAGACCGATCACCTCCTTCCATCGCCTGGCCGCCGCCACGGCCGCGTTCCTGGCGGCGCATTACCCGGCCGGCGCCGCCGCGCCGCGGGAAGCGAAGCCGGCCGGGGATGCCGCGCTGCAGGTGATCGTCGACGTCCCGCCCGCCTGGAGTCCGTTCCTCGAGGACGACGTCGCGGAGGCGTTCGCCTACCGCCTGCAGGAGACGTTCCGCCGGCAGGGGTTCGTCGGATCTGTCGCGCACGTCCATCGCCTCGACGAGCCGGTCGCCCAGGTGCCGGTGATCGAGATCCAGCTCACCGAATGGCGGATCGACCGCGCCGGACAGGCGCTCTGCAGCTTCAACGCCTTGCTGCGCACCCCGCAGGGCGAGAAGCGGCTCGGTCGGGTCACGGACAGCGCGATCTTCTGGCCCTCGTCCGGCGGCCGCTGGGGCATCCAGCGGCGGCTGGAGGCGTCCGACGCCTTGGAGGACGCGGCGGAGCGGGCGCTGCGGGACCTCTACGAACGCGTGGCGAAATCGGACCTTTTGCCGGGCGCGAAACTAAAGCGGTGAGGCGCGCAACGGGACGCCCTGCCCGCCCCTCCTGCGCTCCGCTTCGGGCCGAGCGAAGGCTCGTTTCCGCGATGGCGCCGCCGGCCCGGGGTGATGCCCCGATCGGGAGTCGTCACTTTTGCGGGCGGTCGTAGAAGATGCGCACCCCGGCCGACTTCTTCTGCAGGATGGCCTGGGCACGCTCGAGGGCGCGCTTGGTGCTGACGGTCGGATTCGCCTCGGCCGGGAAGATGTTCTCGTTGCCGATCCGTTCCCAGGCGCCGCTGTTGCGCAGCACGCGCTCGATGTCCTCCGTGACGCCGCTGACCAGCAGGTGCCGGCCGCTTTCACGGAGGGAAGCGTTGAGCTCGAGCAGGGCCATCACGGTCGTCGCGTCGAGATGGCGCGCGTTCTTCAGCCGCAGCACGAAGACGCGGATGTCCTCGTCCTCCGCCAGGCCACGCACTTGCTGCTGGAACAGGTCCGCCGCCCCGAAGAAGAGCTCGCCCTCGACGTGGATGATCGAGATCTCGTCGTGCGGCCGCTGGGCGGGGTCCTCGAGCTCGGCGAGGTTGCCGGTGGCGTTGAAGCTGTACTCCTGCAGCACGGGCGCCGCCGCCTTCTTGAGGAACGAGGCGAGCGAGATGCCGACGCCGGCGAAGATGGCCGTGTCGAGGTCGAGGAAAAGCGTGCTCACGAACGTCGCCCAGAAGACGACCGCGTCCGACCGGGTGGCGCGGCGGACGATGCGCATGCGGTCCCAGTCGACCAGCCGCCAGGCGACGAGCATCAGCATCGCGGCGAGGGCGGCGATCGGGATGACATTCGCGTACCGCGCCACCAGGAGGACGATCACGAGCAGCATGCCGCTGCTGAAGACCGCGGAAAGCTGCGTCTGCCCGCCTCCCTGGTAGTTGATCGCGCTCCGGACGAACGAGGCCGACCCCGGCATGGCGCCGAAGGTCACGGCTCCGAGGTTGCCCGCGCCCATCGCGATCAGCTCGCGGTTTGGATCGACCCGCCGGCCGCTGCGGGTGGCCAGCGTGGTGGTGATCGAAATGACCTCGAGCATGCCGAGGATGGCGGCCGCGAGGGCGGCGCTGAACACCTGGGGCACGAAGAGGGCGCCGTCCCCACTGAGCGGGAACCCGGTGAAAATCGGCATCGAGCCGCCGACCTCGCCCGCCGAGCCGACGAGGCGCACGCCGTGGCGCTCCAGCTCCGCGAAGTGGGCCGCGGCGCCCGCGGCCACCATGACGAACAGGCCCTCCGGCCAGGTGGGCCGCAGCCGGCGGATCACGAGCAGGACGAGGACGCTGCTCGCGGCCACCAGCGTGGTCGGCAGGTGCAGCTCGAAGTGCGCCAGGCGGTCGGCGAGGTGGCGGACGATGTTGATGAGGTCGACCCGATCCGGCTGGCCGATGCCGAAGAGGTTGCCGATCTGCCCCGCCCCGATGAGGACGGCGACGCCGGCGCTGTACGCGACGACCACGGTGCGCGAGACGTACTGGGTGAGCCCGCCCAGCTTCAGCAGCCCGGCGCTGATCTGGATGAATCCGACGAGGCACCCGAAAACGAGGACCTTCTGGAGGTCGGTCAGGTTCGCCGCCGGGAGGCCGGCCAGCATGCCCGCGATGATGATGCTGATCGTGTTGGTCGGGCCGAAGACCAGCTGGCGCGACGACGACAGCACGGCGCACACGGCGCCGCCGACGATGGCGCAGGCCATCACGGATTCCACGGGCAGGCCGGCGACGAGCGCGAAGCCGATGGCCTGCGGGATCGTCATCAGCGCCACGGTGACGCCGGAGACGAGGTCGGCGCGGAGCTTCTGGCGGTTGTAGCGCTTCAGCTCCCGGAAAAGCGGCGGCACCGGATCCGTGCGCAGGTAGTCCGCGACATCCGTGATCCCCTCGACGGCGGTGTTGAGGACCCGGCTGGCTACCTGCTCCGGTCGCCGTTTGTCGTCCACCGCGCGCTCAGCCTCCCACCCCGAGTTTCTCCAGCAGGCGCCGCAGGTCGTCGTTGCCCTGGTACTCGATGATCACGCGGCCGCGCTTGGGCGTGTGCTGCAGCGTGGTGCGCGCGCCCAGGTGCGAGGTCAGGCGCCGCTCGATGTCCGTGATCGCCGTCGCCTCGGCGGCCGGAAGCTTGCGGCGGCGCTTGCCGGCGCCGCCTCCGCCCCCGCGGCGCAGGAGTTCTTCGAGGGCCCGCACGCTCAGGCCGCCCTCGAGGCAGCGTCGGGCCAGGAGCAGGCGTTCCGGCGGGTTCTCGACGCCGAGCAGCACCTTCGCGTGGCCGACGCTGAGCAGCCCCTTGCCGAGGTAGCCTTGGATCTCGGGCTCGAGGTTGAGCAGGCGCAGGGCGTTGGCCACCGAGGCGCGCCCCTTGCCCACGCGCTGGGCGGCCGCGTCCTGGGTGAGGTCGAAGTCGCGGATGAGGCTGGCGTAACCGTGCGCCTCCTCCACCGGGTTCAGGCCTTCCCGCTGGAGGTTCTCGACGAGGGCGAGCGCGGCCGACGACGCGTCGGAGGAGGCCATGACCCGCGCGGGGATCGCCTTCAGCTTCAGCTGCTGGAAGGCGCGGAAGCGGCGCTCGCCGGCGATCAGCTGGAACCGGTCGCCGACGGGCCGGACGACGATCGGCTGCAGGAGGCCTTCCGCGCGGATGCTGTCCACGAGCTCGGTCAGCGCCTCCGGCGCGATCTCGCGGCGCGGCTGGTAAGGGCTCGGCTCGATCCGGTCGAGCGGGATTTCGCGGTATCCGTTGAGCGCCTCGGGCGCCGGGGCGGCCGCGGCGGGCTCGGCGGCCGCGGCCGGCTTCGGGGCCGACGCGCCGCTGGCGATGAGCGAGCCGAGTCCGCGGCCGAGTCGGGAGGGAGGGGGTTTGGCCATGGCCTAGCGTTGGGGGATGAACAGCGTGTCGCCGACCCGGAGCTTGGTGGGGTCGGCGATCTTGTTCGCGTTGACGATGTCCGGCACGCGCGCGTTCAGCTTCTGCGCGATGCCCGAGAGGGTATCGCCCGCCTGCACGGTGTAATGAACGCCCTGCTTCGGGAAGTCCTCCTTGAAGTCGGTCGTCACCGCCGGGCGCGTGGCCTGCCCGCGGGCGACGGCGTCGAGGGCGCGCTGGGTCTCCTTCCCGAGCCGCTCCATCTGCGAGGCGACCTGCTGCAGGATGTCGCGCTTCTGGCCGGACAGCCCGCTCTGCAGCGAGCGGTTCATCTCGGCGATCGCCTCGTTGAGCTGCGCGACGGTCGCGTAGTTCTGGTTGGCGCGCGCCTGCAGCTGCTCGTTCTCGCGCCGCAGGCCGATGATCGTCCCCTCCAGCTCGCCCACGCGGTGCTGCAGCAACTGGACGTCGTTCCGCATGCCCGCCACCTCGCGGGCGAGCACCTCCACATTCGGCTGGGCGGCCAGCGCCGCCACCAGCCCCGCAAAAATTCCCGCCCCCTTGAGTATGAATGACCTCTGCATGCAGCCATGCTTGGCCATCCCCCGCGCAAAAACAAGCGAAGAGGCCGGGGCGGAAAGCCGGACCAAACCCGACCCCGCGCCTCGGCCGGCGGCGGGAGGCCTAACGGCGGGTCACCAGCGGCGGCATCGCGCGCGATGGCAGGACGGCGCCGGCCGGAACCGGGTGGCCGCGGAGGAAATCGGCCGCCTCGAGCATCCGGCCGCCCGGCCGCTGGAGCCGGCGCAGCCGGAGCGCGCCCTGACCCGTCGCCACCAGCAGGCCGTGCGCGTCCGCGCCCAGCACCGTGCCGGGCGGCGGGCCGGCGGCGACCTCGGTCGCGTCTGCGAGGCCGAGCTTCACCGGCAAGGCGCCGATTTCGGCGCTGCAGGCCGGCCAGGGGAACAGTCCGTTCACGCGCCGGGCCAGCGTGGCCGCCGGGGCCGAAAAATCGAGGACGCCGTCCGCCTTGTCCAGCCGGCGGCAGAACGTCGCGGCGGCAGGGTCCTGCGCCGCGAAGCGCAGCCGGCCGGCCGCCAGCTCCGGGAGGCACCGCGCGACGAGCGGCACGCTGGCCTGCGCCAGGCGCGCCTCGACGTCGGCCGCCGTGTCGAGGGCCCCGATGGGCACGCGCTCGACCGCCGCGACCGGCCCGGCGTCCAGCTCCAGCACGATGCGCATGAGCGTGACGCCGGTCTCCGTCTCGCCGGCGGCGATCGCGGACTGGATCGGCGAGGCGCCGCGAAACTTCGGGAGCACGGACGTGTGCAGGTTCAGCGTGCCGAGGCGGGGCGTGTCGATGAACTCCTGCCGCAGGATGTGGCCGTACGCCATGACCAGCGCGACGTCGGCGCCCAGCGCCGCGAGCTGCTCGCGCTCGGCCGGCCCGAGCCGGGCCGGCTGGAGCACCGGCAGCCCGCGGGCCTGCGCCCAGAGCTTGATCGCGCTGGGCTGGACCTGCCGGCCCCGGCCCACGGGCCGATCCGGCTGCGTGAACACGCCGACGACCCGCGCGCCGGACGCGTCCCCGCCGAGCCACTCGAGCAGCGGCAGCGCGATCGGATCCGATCCGAGAAAGGCGATCTTCAGCATGGGACGAAAAGGGGTGCTCGGCGGAGCTCAGGCCGGCGGCCGCAGGCCGTCCGGGAATCCGCGGGATCCGGGGCGGCGCGCGTTCAGTCGTCCATCGCGCCCGGTTCGGCGTCCTCGCCGCCCCCGTCGCCGCGCCGCGCGGCGCGGCGGGCGAGCCGCTGCTCGACCGGCTGCTTTTTCTTTCCGACGAGCTCGAAGTGGATCGGGCAGCCGTCGAGGTCGAACTCCTTGACGAGCCCGGCCTCGAGGTAGCGGCGGTAGCTTTCCGTCAGCTTCTCCTCCCGGTTGCAGAATACCTTGATCCGGAACGGCCGGTTGCCCGTCTGCGTCGCGTAATAGACGCGGAAGCGCTGGCCGCCCACGGCCGGCGGCGGCGTGCGATCCGCCAGGTCGATGAGCGTCTGGTTCAGCCGCGCGGTCGGGATCTTGCGGTCGAGCCGCTCGTTGAGCGCCCGCGCGGCCTTGAGCATCCGTTCGATGTCGTGCCCGGTGAGGGCCGAGACGAACATCACCGGCGCGCCGGGCGTGAAGAAGAGCCGGTTGTAGAGCGCCGCCTCGAACTTCTCGCGGAAGTCGCGCTCGCCCTTGAACTGCTTGAGCTCGCCGCGGCGCAGGGCGGCATAGACGAGGTCCCACTTGTTGACGATGACCACGATGGGCCGCGCCGCCCCGACGATCTCGCCCGCGATGGCCTTGTCCTGCTGCGTCACGCCGTCGACCGCATCGAGGACCATGTACACGACGTCGGCCTGGCGGATCGCGTCGAGCGAGCGGACCCGGGAGAAATACTCGACGGACGACGACAGCTTGGTCGCCGCACGGATGCCCGCGGTGTCGATGAGGCGGAACGGCCAGCGCCGCCCGTCCCTCGCCTGGTAGTCGAAGTCGATCTCGACCGAGTCGCGCGTGGTGCCGGGAACCTCGGACACGATGAGGCGCTCGCTCTTGAGGAGCCGGTTGCTGAGCGAGGACTTGCCGACGTTGGGGCGGCCGACGAAGCAGACCGTGAGCCGGTCGGCCGCCGTCCGGGCCGCCTCCGCCGGAACCGGTCCCAGCCGCGCCTCGATGGCCGTCCGCAGCTGGGCTTCGCCGCCGCCGTGCTCGGCCGACACGAAGATCGGCTCGCCGAAACCGAGCCGGTGCAGCTCGCCGGCGGTCTCGACGCGATCCGCCCCGTGGTCGGCCTTGTTGGCGACCAGGATCACCGGCTTCCGGCGTTTCCGCAGGAGCGTCGCGACGCGCTCGTCGAGCGACGTCACGCCCTCGCGCGCGTCGACGGTGAACAGGATGAGGTCGGAGGAGTTGACCGCGAACTGCACCTGGTCCTCCGAGGCCTTGATCAGCTTGGCCGGCGTGGTGGCGTCCTGCAGGCCCAGCCCGCCCGTGTCGAGGAGCAGGTACTCGCCTTCCTTGACCTCCGCCGACACGACGTCGCGGGTCACGCCGGGCTGGTCGTGGACGATGGAGATGCGCTTGCGGGCGAGCCGGTTGAACAACCGGCTCTTGCCGACGTTCGGGCGGCCCACGATGGCGACGGTGCGGGACATGGGTGGGAAGGTGTGGTCAGCCAGGACGCGGTAGCGAGGAGGAAATGCCGGGCAGACCCGGCCCGGCGGAGGCGGGAACCCGGCGGTCCGGACCGGCGCGCCGGGGCGTCCGCGCCCGCCTATTTCCGCGCCGCCCCCACGAATCGCTCGATGCGGTCGCAGGCCTCGACGAGCTGGTCGTAGCCGGTGGCGAAGCAGGCCCGGACGTGGCCGCGCCCGTTCTCGCCGAAGGCGGAGCCCGGCACGACCGCGACCTTGTGCCTTTCCAGCAGGCCCACGGCGAAGGCCTTCTCGTCGAGTCCCGACGCGGAGACGTCGGGGAACGCGTAGAAGGAACCACGCGGCGAGTGGCACCTTAGGCCGATCTCGTTGAAGCGGCGGACGACGAGGTCGCGGCGCCGGTGGTACTGCTCGCGCATGCGCACGACCTGGTCCCACCCGTTTTTCAGCGCCTCGAGCGCGCCCTCCTGGGCGATGATGGAGGCGCACATCATGGCGTACTGGTGGACCTTCATCATCGCGTCGATCAGGACGGCCGGGCCGCAGGCGTAGCCGATGCGCCAGCCGGTCATCGCGAAAGCCTTGGAGAAGCCATGGAGGAAGATCGTGCGCTCGGCCATGCCCGGCAGCGCGGCGATGCTCGTGTGGGCGCCCTCGAAGGTCAGTTCGGAGTAGATCTCGTCGCTGAGCACGAGCAGATCTTTCTCCCGGCAGAACGCGGCGATCTCCTCGAGTTGGGCGCGGGAGCAGGTGCCGCCCGTGGGGTTGCACGGGAGGTTGAGCATCAGGATCTTCGCGCCGGGATGCCAGGCGGCGCGGAGCGCGGCGGCCGTGAGCGCGAAGTTGTCCTTCGCATACGTCGGGACGCCGATGGCCTGCCCGTGCACGAGCGCGATGCTCGGATGGTAGCTCACGTAGCAGGGCTGGTGGTACATCACCTTGTCGCCCGGGTTGCAGAAGGCCCGGAAAGCGAGGTCGAGCGCCTCGCTCACGCCGACGGTGACGATGACCTGGTCCTCCGGGCGATAGCTCACCCCGAAATGCTGCTGGACGTACGCAGAGATGGCGCGGCGCAGCTCGAGCAGGCCGAGGTTGGAGGTGTAGTACGTCTTGCCCTTCTCGAGGGCGTAGATCGCGGCCTCGCGGACGTGCCAGGGCGTGACGAAGTCGGGCTCGCCCACGCCGAGGGAGATCACGTCCTGGCCCTTCATTTTCGCGACCAGCTCGAAGAAGTCGCGGATGCCGCTCTTGGGCAGCGCGGCCACGTGGCCCGCCACCCACCGTTTCGGGTCGGTGCTCATGTGGAAGCTCCTTCCCGTTACGGGGCGACGTTGAGGCGCGCGGCCTGCGCCTCGCCCTGGTCGAAGAGGAAGCCCGAGTCCTTGTAGCAGCGCAGCATGAAGTGCGTGGACGTCGAGAGCACGCCCTCGATGGTCGAGAGCTTCTCGGAGACGAAGGACGCGACCTTCTGCAGCGACGGGCCGTTGACGAAGACCAGCAGGTCGTAGCCGCCCGAGACCAGGTAGCACGACTCGACCTCGTCGAAGCGGCTGATCCGCTCCGCCAGGCGGTTGAACCCGCCGCCGCGCTCGGGGGTGATGCGGACCTCGATCACGGCGCGAACCGCGGCGGCGGCGGCGGCCTCGCGCGAGAGATCGAGCACCGGACGCCAGCCCAGGAAGATTTTATCTTTCTGCAACTGTTCCAGGTGCTGTTTGACTTCGGACTCGGGCAGGCCCCCGACCTGCGCCATTTGCGCCGTCGTGAGCCGCCCGCCTTCGAGCAACAGCTTGAGAACAGGGTTCATAAGGGCGCGCAGGCTGACAGAGGGGGAAATGCCTTATCCACCCTAATCTTCGCTAATGACAGAATAGCGGCCCGCTGTGCCGGCCGCGGGTCGAAAATTTGTGTTTATTCGTGCCCATTAGTGGCTTCCCTCCCCTCCTCCCATGTTCGAGAGCCTCACCGACAAACTGACCAGCGCCCTGCGCAACCTGCGCGGGATGGGCAAGCTGACCGAGGAAAACATGGCCGACGCGCTCAAGGAAGTGCGCGCGGCGCTGTTGTCCGCGGACGTCCACTTCAAGGTCGCGCGCGAGTTCATCGACCGGGTCCAGCAGCAGTGCGTCGGGCAGGAGGTCCTTAAGTCCGTCACGCCCGGCCAGCAGGTGGTGAAGATCATCCACGACGAGCTGGTGCGACTGCTCGGCGAGGGCACGACCGAGCTTTCCCCCGTCCGCCCGCTGAAGGTCCTGATGGTCGGCCTCCACGGCTCCGGCAAGACGACCTCGACCGCGAAGCTCGGCAAGCTGCTGAAGAAGCGCGGCAGCCGGCCGTTCGCGGTGGCGTGCGACGTCCATCGCCCCGCCGCCATCGACCAGCTTGAGATCCTCGCGAAGCAGGAGGACCTCGGATTCTACGCCGACCGCGTGGCGAAGGACGTCCCGGCCATCGGCCGGCGCGGGCTGGAGGCGGCCCAGGCCGCGAACGCCGACGTGATCCTCTTCGACACGGCCGGCCGGCTGCAGATCGACCAGGACCTGATCGCGGAGGTGAAGCGCCTGCGCGAGGCGGTCGCGCCGGACGAGGTGATCCTCGTCGCCGACGGCGCGCTCGGCCAGGAGGCCGTCAACGTCGCCAAGGCCTTCCACGACGCACTGTCGCTCACGGGCCTGATCCTGACCAAGCTCGACGGCGACGCCCGCGGCGGTGCGGCGCTCTCGATCAAGAGCGTCACGGGCGTCCCCATCAAATTCGTCGGCCTCGGCGAGAAAACGGGCGACTTCGAGGTGTTCCACCCGGACCGCCTCGCGTCGCGCATCCTCGGCATGGGTGACGTGGTCTCGCTGGTCGAGAAGGCGCAGGAGACGATCGACCAGAAGGAGGCCGAGCGCATGGCCGAGAAGATGCGCAAGGCCGAGTTCAACCTCGAGGACTTCCTGGCGCAGATGCAGCAGGTGAAGAAGATGGGGTCGATGCAGTCGATCCTCGGCATGATGCCCGGCATGAGCGGCGCACAGCTGCCGGGTGACGCCGACGTGCAGATGAAGCGCACGGAGGCCATCATCCAGTCCATGACCGTGCAGGAGCGCCGCAAGCCCTCGATCCTGAACGGCAACCGGCGCATGCGCATCGCCAAGGGCGCGGGCGTGAAGGTGGTCGAGGTCAACCAGCTCCTGAAGCAGTTCGAGCAGATGCAGAAGCTGATGAAGATGATGAAGGGCGGGAACCAGAAGAAGCTGATGCGGCAGATGGAAGCCATGCGCGGCCGCGGCGGCATGCCGGGCCTCTGAGTTTTCCGGTGAAGCCGTTCCTCGGCATCGTCGCGCTCCTCGCCGCCGCCGGCCTGTTCTACAGCGGGTACAGCCGGGGCGTTTCCCTCGCGGGACGGACGCAGACGAGCATCGCGCAGCTCAAGACCGGCGTGGACGGGAAGACCCGCGTGCCCGACCACCACTGGCACTACGGCGGCGCGGTCGCGCTGGCCCTCGTCGGCGGCGTGCTGCTGCGGCGGCGGCGCTGAGCGCCGGGCCTTTGCGCCGGCGATCGATCCCGGCAAGCCTCAGAATTCCCGGTGGGCCCTGGCCAGGATCCGCCGGCTCAGGCTCTCATCGCCCATCACCCCGCACCGAACCTTGATGTTGGTGTAGGTCGGGAACTCCTTCAGCTTCACCGACACGACCGTGTCGCCGCTTCCGCGATAGGTCAGCGCAGCCTCGGTCAGCTTGAGGGTCGTCTCGCCCTTGAAATAGCCGAGCTCCTTCATGGCCGAGTCAAAGGCCTCGACCGTGGGCGTGAGCTTGTGGTCGGTCTGGGTCTCGAGAGTCCCCAGGGTGTTCGTCGCGCTCGCCGCCCACGCCTGCGCCCGCTCCTCCCCTCGCCCGCAGCCGCCGGCAAACGGGATCGCGAGGATCAGGGCCAGGACCAGAAGGTGCCTCATGGCCGCAGCAAGAAGCCGGCGGCTACCCGCGGCAAGACTGCATTGGCCGCGGCCGCCCGACGTGCGAGGCGGGACCGATGCGACGCGCACCGCGGGCACCGGTGCGGAGCTCAGGAGCGCCCGGTGGAGCGGCGAATTCACGCGCCCAGCGCCAGAGCCAGCGCGCGGAGCTTGGTGCGGTCCTTCTTTCCGGGGGCGGATTCGACGCCGCTGTTCACGTCGATGAACCGCGCCCCGGAGGCGGCGATCGCGGCATGGACGTTTTCCGGGTTCAGGCCGCCCGACAGGATCCACGTGGGGCCGGGATGCGCCTCCTGGTGGCGCTTGAACTTCGCCCAATCCCCGGTCTCGCCCGTGCCGCCGTATTTCTCCGGATGGTAGGCATCGAGGAGGAAGGTTTCGGCGACGCCGAGCAGCTCGCCCGCGACATCCGCCTCCGGGGGCAGCTTTGGCGCCAGCCACAGGCGCGCCGCCCCGACGGCTTCCGCCCACGCGGCGATGCGGTGCATCGGTTCATCGGCCTTGAAATGGACCTGGAAGGCGTCGAAGCCGAGCCCGGCGACCGCGGCCAGCTGCGCCGGGGCCGGGTTCACGACGACCGCGACCCGCTTCGCCGCCGGCAGCGCGGGCCGGAGCGCGGCGAATCGTTCGGCGCTGAGCGCCCGCGGGGACGCAGGATGAAAGATGAAGCCCAGGTGGTCGGCTCCCGCCGCGACCGCGGCATGGGCGTCCTCCGCCGAGGTGATCCCGCAGACCTTCAGCGTGATTTTGTTGATCATGCTTCGTTGTCGCCGCGGGACGGGCGCGAGGCTCCTCGCTGCGACGGTCTCATGGCCGGTCCGCTCAAAACGAATTCACCGCCGCGACGACGTGGTCGACCTGCTCGTCCGTGAGTTCCGGGAAGATGGGCAGGCTCAGGCAGGTGGCGCTGGTCTTCTCGGCGACCGGGAGGCTGCCGGGGCGGTAGCCGAGCGACGCATAGCACGGCTGCAGGTGCATGGGCCCCGGATAGATGACGTCGGTGCCGACGCCCTGCTTTTCGAGGTGGGCGCGCAGGTCGTCCCGCCGCGGATGCAGCAGCGTGAACTGGTGCCACACCGGCTCGCCGTGGGCGGGGACGGCCGGCAGCTGCGCGTCCCTCAGCCGGATGCCGGCGCGATACCGCGCCGCGATCGCCCGGCGGCGGGCGGTCCAGCGCGCGAGATGCCGGAGCTTGATGTTCAGCACCGCGCCCTGGAACCCGTCCATCCGGAAATTGAAACCGACCTCGATGTGCGCGTAGCGCCGCGGCGAGCCGTGCACTCGGAGCAGCTGGGCGTGATCCATGACCGCGGCGTGGCGGGAGACGAACGCGCCGCCCTCGCCGCAGGCCCCGAGGTTCTTGGTCGGATAGAAGCTGAACGTGCCGCAGTCGCCGATCGCCCCGACCGGGCGGCCCTTGTAGGTGGCCCCGACCGCCTGCGCGCAATCCTCCACGACGAACAGCTTGTGCCGCTCGGCGACGGCCATGATCTCGTCCATCCGCGCGGGCTGGCCGAAGATGTGCACGACGACGATGCCCTTGGTGCGCGGCGTGACCGCCCGGGCGATCGCCTCGGGGCTGAGACACCAGGTGTCGGGTTCCACGTCCACGAACACGGGCTTCGCCCCCACGTAGCTGATCCCCCAGGCGCTGGACGCGAACGTGAACGGCGTCGTGATGACCTCGTCGCCCGGGCCGAATCCGCCGCAGATCGACGCCACGTGGAGTGGCGAGGTGCCGCTGTTCATGGCGAGCGTCCGCGCATGCCCGAAGGCCGAGCTGAACGCCTTCTCGAAATCCTCCACGTCCTTCCCCAGGCAGAAGCGCGTGTGGTCGTACGTGTCGGCGAGCGCGGCCAGCACCTCCGCCCGGAGCGGCTGGTGCTGGAGTTTCAGGTCGAGGAACGGGACTTTCATTTCGGTTGAGCGGCCGAGTTGCGCGCCCGGGCGCGAAGGGTGAATCCGGCGGCGCGATCGGGCGGGTTAGCGGTTTTCCAATTTCTTTCCCAAGGCCTCGACCAGCGACTCCAGGCTGGGCTCCGCCGCCTCGAAGTCGACCGGCAGCTTCATCTCCTTCATCGCCGCGGTGGTCGACGGCCCGATGCTTCCGGCGACGGGCCGCCGGGCCTTGGGCTCGAGCTTGAGCGCGGCCGCCTGGTCGAGGAACGACTGCGCGGCCGAAGGGCTGGCGAAGAGGATCGCGTCCGCCCCGCGGGCGCGGAAATCGCGGGCCACCGGATCGGCCGCCAGGTCGGTCTCCTCGGTCTTGTACACCTGCAGGCAGTCCACGATCGCGCGGGCCTCCTCGAGCTTCGTCACGAGCGTGTCGCGGTTGAGATTGCCCGTGATCACGAGGATCCGGGCGCTGTCGAGGCTGCCGGACGCGATGAGCTCATCGGCCAGCGCCTCGGCCGCGGCCTTCTTCGGCTGGCATTCGACCTTGAGCCACAGCTCGCGGACGGCCGCGGCCGTGGCCTCGCCGACGACCGCGATGCGGAGCAGGCCGAGCGAGCGGATGTCGTCGAAGATGCGGCGGAACTCCTCGAAGAAAAAGCGCACGCCGTTCGCGCTCGTGAAGACGATCCAGTCGTAGCCGCCCAGCTCGCTCAGCACATCGTGGAGCGTGTGCTTGTCGATCTCGCGGGAAACCTGGATCAGCGGGAGCTCGAGCACCTCGGCGCCGAGGGCCTCGAGCTGCGCGCGCCAGCCGGCGGCCGCGCCCGCGGGGCGGGTCAGCGCGATGCGTCGGCCGGCGAGGGCCCGGGGCGCGGAAGTGGAAGCCATGGCCGGGGATATGGCGAACGCGGCGCGGCGCGGGCAAGCCTCATTCTGCCGCCGCGCCGACTGTCCGGCTGGCGTCCGGCACTCGGCGCTTGAGGCCGGGCAACCCCCGGAAATCATGGCCGCGCCCGCGTCCCCGCATGTCTCGCCCCGCCCACGCGTCCCGCGTCACGACCCCTTGCGCCTTGCGCGGGCTCGGCGCGGCCTTCCTGGCGTTCGCCGCGGCGACCGGGGCGCAGGCGGAGAAGCTCGTGGTGATCCGCAGCACCGCGCAGGGCGGCTACGCCGCGCGGCGGATAACGGACGGGCAGCTCAAGACCGAGAGCTACGTCTTCATGCCGGGACATTTCTTCGCTGGCCTCACCCACGACCGCGCGCTCGAGAAGATGCCGTTCGAGGCCCTCGCCCGGGTGCTCGCGCAGGACCTGCAGGCGCGGAAGTTCCTTCCCGCCCGGAACGCCGGCGAGGCCGACCTGCTCCTCGTCGTCCACTGGGGCGTCACGACCAAGGTCGAGAAGGATTACGACCTCCACCTCCGCGATTTCGACAGCCTGCGGCGGGTCAGCGAGAGCTATGCGGACGCCCTCGCGACCGAGGCGGCTGCGGCTGCGGACGGCAACATGATGCCGACGGTGATGACGATGCGCGGCGAGCTCGAGGCCCAGCATGCGCACGAGCAGCTCAACCTGCTCTCGAACCAGCGGTCCGGGCACATCACCCACGAGAACAACGCCGAGCTGCTGGGCGTGCAGGCTGCTTTGCGGAAGGAACAGGGCTCGATCATGTATACCGAACGTTACCGGACGCTGCACGCGATGACGCAGGAGGAACGGTATTTCATGATCGTCATGGCGTACGACATGCCCGCGCTCCTGCAGACGGGCAGCATGCGGCGGCTCTGGACCGCGCGGCTCAGCATCCGCGCCGCCGGCGTGAACTTTCCCCAGGCCGTCGGGCGCATGAGCCAGGCGGCGGCCGATTACTTCGGCACTGAGCAGCCCGACGTGGTGTTCCAACGCCCCGGCGAGCGGAAGGCGACCGTCGAGATCGGCGAGATCACGGTCATCGGCACGAGCGGGCCCTGACGCGCGCGTCCGGGCAACGCGCTTCGCCCCCGGTCGCCACCAGCGGCGGCTCAGCTCCCGAACCCGACGGCGGCCAGCAGCCGCCGCGCGCCCGCTTCCGGACGGGCGAAATCCTCCGCGGTGACCGGCGCCGTGCGGGTGCCCGTGCTTTCGTGGAAGAAATGAAGCGTCCCGCCGTCGACGTGCGCCGCGAAGGCCAGCTGGCAGCCGGCGCCGACGGCCGCCTGCAGCGCGCGCTCGAGGTCGACGTCGCGGGCGGTCGCCGGGTCGAGCGCCGGCCGCAGCCGGCTCGCGTCCTCCGCCCGGCACTGCACGGCGATGGCGCCCTGCCCTACCGCCGGCACGCTCTCGGCGAGCCCGAGCGGCTGCAGCGTCACGCCGGGCCACGAGGAAATCCCGAGGCGCTTCATCCCGGCCGCGGCGAGGATCGTCGCGTCGGCGTGCCCCTCCGCGATCTTCCGCAGGCGCGTGTCCACGTTGCCCCGGATCTCGGTGAACGTCGCCTCCGGGAAGAGCCGCGCGACCTGGAGCTTCCGGCGGGGGCTGCTGGTCGCGATCGTCGCGGGCCGCTCGATTCCGGCCCGGCGGACCAGCACGTCGCGCGCATCCTCGCGCGGGAGGAAGCCGGCGACCGCGAGCCCGGGCGTGTTCTCGCCCGGCAGATCCTTGCAGCTGTGCACGGCGGCATGCGCGTCGCCGCGGAGCAGCGCCTGCTCGAGCTCGGCCGTGAACAGCCCCTTTCCGCCCTGCTTGCTGAGGGACCAGTCCGTGCGGCGGTCCCCGGTGGTCACGACCTGGAGCAGCTCGCAGTCGGCGCCCAGGACCTCGCGGAGGCGCGCGGCCACGCGTTCGGTCTGCGTCAGCGCGAGCGGGCTTTTGCGGGTGGCGAGGATGAGCTTCATGGCGCGGCCGGAGCCTGGTGGACGGTGAGGGACTCGAACCCCCGACCCTCTCGGTGTAAACGAGATGCTCTAACCAACTGAGCTAACCGTCCGCGGGCGCGGTGCAGGAAGTCCCAAGCCGGGGACGGTCGCAAGGGTTATGTCGGCCCGGCGGCCTCAGACGCCCGCCAGCGCGGACTGGGGCTTGAGCAGCCCGAGCTCGATCATCTTTTCGGCCGTCTGCACGGCGTTGAGCGCGGCGCCCTTCCAGAGGTTGTCGCCGCTGACCCACAGCGCGAGACCGTTGTCCAGGGCCGTGTCGAGGCGCACCCGGCCGACACCGCACTTCTCCTGCCGGCTCCAGTCGAGCGGCGTCGGGTAGCGGTTCTTCGCGGGCTCGTCGATCAGCGTCGCGCCGGGAAACGCCGCGATCGCCTGGCGCGCGGCCTCGACGGAAACCGGGCGCTCGAACTCGGCGTTGATCGCGATCGAGTGCGCGCGGACGACGGGCACGCGGATGCACGTGGCCGAGACCTTCAGGTCCGGCAGGCCGAGGATCTTGCGGCTCTCCGACCGCATCTTGCTCTCCTCCCCGGTGTAACCGTCGGCGCCGAAGGAGTCGATGTGCGGGATGACGTTCTGGAAGATCTGGTGCGGGTAGACGGCGCGCGGCAGCGGCGCGCCGGCCACCGCGGCGCGGGTCTGCGCGTCGAGCTCGCGGACGGCGTCGGCGCCGGTGCCGGAGACGGACTGGTACGTCGCGAACACGACGCGCTTCAGGCCGAAGGCGACGTGCAGCGGGTAGAGTCCCATCAGCGCGACGGCGGTCGAGCAGTTCGGGCTCGCGACGATGCCCCGGTGGCCGCGCAGCGCGGCGGCGTTGATCTCGGGAATGACCAGCGGCACGTCCGGCGCGAGCCGGAAGGCGGAACTCTTGTCCACGACCGTGCAGCCGCGCTTCACGGCCTCCGGCGCGAGTGCCTTGGCGGTCGATCCCCCGGCGGCAAAGAACGCGAGGTCGAGGCCCTCGAACGCATCCGGCGTGGCCTCGCGGACCACCAGCCGTTTCCCGCCGAACGCCATCTCGCGGCCCGCGGAGCGCGCGGACGCCATCGGCCGCAGTTCCGCGAGCGGAAACGGGCGCGCCTGCAGGAGGGCAAGAAGCTCTTGACCGACTGCTCCGGTGGCGCCGACGATGCCGACTCGGTAGGTGTTGTTGCTCACGGTGAATGAAATTCTGGAACGGATGAAGGAAAGGTGCGCGGACCGGGGAATCAAGCCCGGCCCTCGTCTTATCGCCGTCAGCATCCGCCAGCAGCTCCTCATGTTTTTCGCGGACTGTGCTTTGCGGAAGAGCTACGTCGTCTCCACCTCCCGGCGGCCCCCCTCGAACGTGAAGGACTCCCTCGGCACGCCCCGCGGGCTGCACGAGATTGCCGAGCGGATCGGCGCCGGCGCGCCGCCCGGCATCGTGTTCAAGGCGCGTGTGACGACGGGGCGCCATTTCGCGGAGCTTTCCCCCGCCGAGCAGGAGAAGAACCTCATCACGACGCGGATCCTCTGGCTGCGCGGCCTCGAGCCGGACGTGAACGCAGGCGGCGACGTCGACACCCACGCCCGCTACATCTACATCCACGGCACGAACCACGAGGATCGGCTGGGCACGCCGGCCAGCAGCGGCTGCGTGCAGATGCGCAACACCGACATCATCGAGCTCTACGACCAGGTGCGCGCCGGGGACCTGGTGTGGATCGAGGATTGAGCCCGCCGCTCCGGAGGGAGCCGGCGGATCACCACACCCGCTTGGGCTTGACCGGCTCGGAGGGAAGCGCGCCGACGTACTGCGGATCGGGCTCCGCCGTGTCGCGGATGACCCGCGTGGTGCCGCTGCCCATGCGCGAGGCGGCGCCGCCCACTTCAATGACGACGCGTTCCCCGGGCATGATCGGCTGGTCCTTGCCGCGGGCCTGCACGATGGTGACCGTCTTCCCGTCATCGGTCTGGATCGTGATCTTGTCGCCGACCTGGTTGTCGAGCGTGGCGCCCGCTTTGGCGCCCATGATGCTGCCCATCGAGCCCACGATCGCCCCCGGGTTCATGATCGCGCGCCCCATCGCGCTGCCCACCTGCGCGCCGGTTCCGGTCTGGCTCGAACTGCTCGGCGCCTGGATCAGCACCTCCTCGACCGCGACGACGAGTCCTTTTTCCTGCGTGATCACCTGGCCCGTCTGGCCGGCCGTATACACCGGCCGGGAGGTGCTGGACGTCGACTCGCATCCGGCCAGCCCCAGCGCGAGGGCGCCGATGGCGGCGAGGAAAAGACGAGCTTTCATGGGATGGGGCACGCGGTCCGGCGATCAGAGGCCCATGGCCATCGCGACCCGCGCGCCGGCGGGGCTATGGATCACGTGGACCTCGTCGCCGGGCTGGAACTTGGCCGGGTCGGCCTGCACGACCGTCACCATCGTCCCGTCCTTGAGCTGGATGGTGATTTCCTGGGCCTCCTTGCGGGTCAGGTACTCCTCGGCGGCGTCGCCCACGATCGCTCCGGCCGTGCTGGCGACCGCCACGCCGACCGCGTCGCCGGCGTTGCGCACGCCGCCGGTGGGGACCGCCACGGCCCCGCCGACGACCGCCCCGCCGTACTGCCCGAGATGCGTCCGCCGGCCCTCGACCGTGACGTCCCGCACCTTCACGACCGTGCCGGTCTCGGTGGTCTGCAGCTGGTTGGCTTGGTTGGCCGGAACCATGGGCCCGGACGACGGGAAGGTGCATCCCGCGCACAGCAGGGCGCCCAAAAGGGCGGATCCGCAAACCAGTCTCGCATTCATGGGGATAAGAGACGCGTTCTCGAGGAGACAGTTTCCCCCGAAACTGCGCCGAGGCAAGCCGGCAATCCCTGCGCGGGCCCGGGCTGACGCTACCGGTTGCGGCCGAACAGCAGCCGGAGCGAGTTGATGCACACGACGAGGGTGCTCCCCTCGTGCGCGGCGACGCCCACGGCGAGCGGCACCGCCCCGAACGCCGTCGCGATGACCATGAGCACGACGACGCCGAGGGAAAGCGCGAGGTTCTGCCGGATTACCCGCCGGGCCCGGGTGCTCAGGCGGTAGGCCGCGAGGAAATTCTCGATCCGGTCGTGCATCAGGATCACCTCCGCCTGCTCGAGCGCCGCATCGCTGCCCCGCGCGCCCATGGCGACGCTCACGTCCGCAGCGGCCAGGCTCGGGGCGTCGTTCACGCCATCCCCGACCATCGCGACCTTGCGGTCGGGGTGCTGGCGGCGGAGATCCTCGATCGCCTCGACCTTTTGTTCGGGAGTGAGGTGCGCGCGGACCTCGGTCACGCCCAGTTCCCGCGCAACCGACTCGGCCGCCTGCCGGCGGTCGCCGGTCAGCATCACCGTGCGGATTCCCGCGCGGGCCAGATCGGCCAGGACGGCGCGCGACTCGGTCCGGATCTGGTCCCGCAGCAGGACGCGCCCGAGCACGTCCGGTCCGACCACCCAGATCTCCGCCAAGTCCGCCGGCGCGGGCGGCAGTTCCCGGGCCCACGCGCCGAGCGGGCCCGATTCGAGCAGCTCCCGGCGCCCGAGCAGCGCCGGCGCGCCCCCGAGCGTGCCCCGCACGCCCTGCCCCACGATGCTCTCGAAATCCTCGAGTTCGCGCCGCCGGACGCCCCGGGCCCGCGCGTCGCGGACCACGGCCCGCGCCAGCGGGTGCTCCGATCGCGCCTCCAGCGCGTACGCCAGTTCCATCACCTCGGTCTCGCGCCCCGCCGGGAAGCTCTCGTAGCCGGTCACCACCAACTCGCCCGTCGTCAGGGTGCCGGTCTTGTCGAGCGCGACCGCGCCCACCTCGGCGAGCTTCTCGATGGCCGCGCCGCCGCGGAAGAGCACGCCGTGCCGCGCGCCCCAGGCGATCGCGGCGAGGATCGCCGACGGGATCGAAAGCACCAGCGCGCACGGGCTGGCCACCACCATCAGCGTCATCGCCCGGTAGAAGGCGGAGCGAAGCTCCGGGGTGTTGGCGAACGCCGGCAGGCCGAGGCCGAGCCACCAGACCAGGAACATCGCGGTCGAGAGGCCGATGACCGCGTAGGTGTAGCCGGTGCCGAAGCGGTCGGTGAAGCGCTCGCTCGGCGCCTTCAGCTTCTGGGCCGTCTGGATCAGGCGGATGATCCGCTGCAGCGTGCTCTCGGACGGCAGCCGGGCGACGTCGAACTCGACCGATCCCCAGAGGTTGATCGTGCCGCTGAACACGGGGTCGCCCGGCCGTTTCTCGACCGGGCTGGCCTCGCCGGTCAGCGCGGACTCGTCGCTTGCGCTCCGGCCCGAGACGACCGCGCCGTCCGTCGGGAACGCGCCGCCCGGCCGCACGCGGACACGCTGGCCGACGCGGAGTTCCGCCACCGGCACCTCGCGCTCCAGTCCCGCGGCGTCGACGACGGTGGCGGTCTGGGGGGCGCTCTTGAGCAGCGCCCCGACCTCGCGCTGGGTCCGCTCCAGCGCGTACGCCTCCATCGCGCCCGACGCGGAGAAAAGGAACAACAGGAGCACCGCCTCGCCCCACGCGCCGATGAAGACGGCGCCCGCCGCCACCGCGATCATCAGGAAATGGATGTCGACCTCGCCCTTGCGCAGATTCCGCCACGAATCGATCGCCGCGTCCCAGCCGCCCGCCGCCAGGCCGACGAGCCGGAACGCCAGCGCCAGCCCCGGCGACCCGGGCGCGAACTCCGCGGCCGCCCACCCGGCCAGCCCCGCCGCACCGCAGGTGCCGGCCAGGAGGGCGAGCAGGCGCCATTCCTGCTCTGACGGCGCCACGTCGGGCTTCAGCTCCGGCCATTCCAGCTCCCGCCAGCGCCAAAGCCGCTCCGGTGTCTGGCCCATGGTGCGCCCGACGACCACCGCGCTGCCGTCGCGCCGCAGCGAGAAGCCCGGCGGCGGTGACCGGCCATCCCTCGCCGCCATCTCCGCGGCGACCGCGGCGATGGTTCCCGCGAGCTTCTCCTCGAGCACGCGGGCGTCCACCCGGCCGAGCGTCGCCACGGCCACCCGGTGCGCGGCCGGATCCACGCGGATCGCGCCCACCTCCGGTTGCTCCGAGAGGAAGCGGGTCAGCGCGGCCACCCAGTCGCCCGTCTCGCGGTCCGCAGCCTTCATCGCGCGGAGTAAATCCGGCCGCCGGACCCGCGCAATCGGTTTCCCGGGTCCTCGGAAGTGGAGATTCCCGTTGCCGCGCGCCGCCTTCGGCGGCTCATTGGCCGGTCATGATCGGGCTGAACGACGGCGGCGGCGCGCTGCCCCTGCGTGTGCGCGAGCTGACGGCGGACATCTTCGCCGAAGGCGGCCTGCTGGCCACGGCGCTCGACCTCGAGCACCGGCCGGAGCAGGAGCGCATGGCGCGGGCCGTCGCGGCCGCGTTCGCGGAGGACCGGCCTTTGCTCGTCGAGGCCGGCACGGGCGTCGGCAAAAGCCTCGCCTACCTGGTCCCGGGCATCGTGTTCGCCGTCGAGCAGAAGCGGCAGCTCGTCGTCTCGACCCACACGATTTCCCTCCAGGAACAGGTCGAGCACAAGGACCTGCCGCACTGCCGCCGCCTGTTCGCGGCGGTGCCGGCGCTGGCGCCGTTCGCCGAATTCCGCTCCACGCTCCTCGTCGGCAAGTCGAACTACCTGTGCACGACGCGCCTGGGCCAGGCGCTGCAGGACCGGGCCGAGCTGTTCGCCACGGCCGAGCAGACGGAGCTCCAGCGGGTCGCGGCCTGGGCCGCCCGGTCGTCGGACGGGCTCCGGCACGAGCTCAACCCGGCCCCGGCGGACGAGGTCTGGGACCTCGTCAATGCCGACTCCGGCGTCTGTTCGCGCCGGAACTGCGACCCGAAGACCTGCTTCTACCAGAAGGCCCGCGCGCGGGTCGACGCCGCGCACGTCCTGGTCGTCAACCACAGCCTGCTGTTCTCGCTGCTCAACCTCGGGCACCTGGCCGGACGCGAGGGCGTCCGCGGCGTGCTCCGGCCCGACGATTTCGTGGTGCTCGACGAGGCCCACACCGTGCCCGAGGTCGCGACCGACCACACGGGCACGCATGTCACGAACGTCGGCGTGGAGCGGCTGCTGCGCTCGTTGTTTCATCCGACGAAGCGCCGCGGGCTCCTCGCCAAGCACGGGACGGCGGCCGACCAGCAGGCGGTCGGCGATGCGCTCGAGGCCTCGGCGGTGTTCTTCGAATACCTGCGGGAAAAGCTCCTGTCGCAGCACGCGATCGTCCGCCTCCGGTTTCCGGACGCCGCCGAGCCGCTGCTCGACGCGCCGCTGCTCGGCGTGATCAACCGGGTCGCCGACGTCGCCAACCGGCTGGCGGACGGCAGCCCGCCGCGCGACGAGCTGCTGGACAAGCTCGAGCGGCTCAAGGGCTACCGCGCGGAGATCGCCCGCTGGCTCGGGCTCGCCGAGGCCGACTCCGTGTACTGGCTCGAGCGCGGCGGGCGCCAGGGCCTGACCGTCACGCTCCGCGCCGCGCCGCTCGACGTGGCGCCGTACCTGCGGGAGAACCTCTTCCGGCGCGACACGTCGGTCGTGCTCACGAGCGCGACGCTCACGGTCGGGGGCGCGATCGAGCCCTTCCAACAGCGCGTGGGCGCCGAGGCGGCGGCGGCGCGCGTCGAGCGCTCCCCCTTCGACTTCGAGCGCCAGATGCGCGTGTACGTGGCGGAGGACATGGCGCCGCCCAGCGCGGAGGGCGCGCGGCTCGACGTGGCGGCGCTCGCCGACTACATCGGCTTCTGCGCCCTGCGGAATCCCGGCGGGTCCCTCGTCCTGTTCACCAGCTACGCCGACATGCGCGCGGTGAGCGAGCGGCTCGCCCCCGGACTCGCGGCCGCGGACCGCCTTTTCCTCATGCAGGGCCGCGACGGCTCGCGGACCGAGCTGACGCAGCGGCTGCGCCGCGCCGGCAACGCCGTGCTGTTCGGCACCGACAGTTTCTGGACCGGCGTGGACGTGCCCGGGCGCGCGCTGTCGCAGGTCATCATCACGCGGCTGCCCTTCGACCCGCCGACGCATCCCGTCGCCGAGGCGCGCGCCGAGCGCGTGCGCGCGCAGGGCGGCAGCCCCTTCAACGAGCTCACGCTGCCGGACGCCCTGATGAAGTTCCGGCAGGGCGTCGGCCGGCTCATCCGGCAGCAATCCGACCGCGGGGTCGTCACGCTCCTCGACTCGCGCATCCTCACGAAGGCCTATGGCCGCGACTTCCTCGCCTCGCTTCCCACCACCGCGTTCGAGCGCTTGAACCGGGCGAACCGGGAGGCGCTTTTTCGGCCTTTCCCTTAACCGGCCGAGACCTCAGCGTGACGGGACATGAACCTGCGCACGCACGCCCTCTCGGACATCGGCCGCATCCGGGCCGAGAACGAGGACAGCTTCCTGTGCGACGACCAGCGCAGGATTTACGCGGTGGCGGACGGCATCGGGGGCCTTCCGGCGGGGGCGCAGGCCAGCCAGCTGGCGATCGCGACGCTCCACGATTATTTCCTCCACCTGGGCGAGAACGAATCGCCGGACTACGCCGGATGCCTCGAGGAGGTGAACGAGCGCGTGTTCCGCCTCGGCCAGACGCTCAGCGCGCGGATGGGTATCGGCACGACGCTGACGGCCGGCCACCTGCGCGGCGACCGCCTCCACGTCATCCACGTCGGCGACAGCATTCTCTTCCGCTTCCGCAACGGCCAGGTGGAGCAGCTCACGACCGATCACAACGTCGAGAACGAGGTGCGGCTCCGCCTCGCCCGGGGCGAGCCGGTGGGCTTGGTGATGGAGAACCGCCTCGCGCTGACCCGTTGCGTGGGCCAGCCGCCGCCGCTCGAGGGCGACTTGCTCGAATTCGACGTCCGCCCCGGCGATCGCCTGCTGTTCTGCAGCGACGGCGTCACGCGGATGATGACGCCGCGCGAGATCGCCTCGCGGCTCGCGGTCGCCCCCAACCCCGAGGCCTGGCTGAAGTCGCTGATCGAGCGGGCCAACGAGCGCGGCGGCTACGACAACGCGACGGGCGTCGCGCTTTACGCGGACTGACCAGCCGCTCGCGGCCCCGGTTCAGCAAGCTTGACCATGCGCTCGCCCCAGTTCGCCGCGCTCGTCACGCGCCAGCCCGACAACGAGATGTTCCGGTTCAGCCTCGCGCAGGCGCTGCTCGAGGAGGGCAAGCCCGGGGAAGCGGTGCCGCACCTCGAATTCTGCGCGGCGAGGAAAAGCGACTGGATGGTCGCACGGATCCGTCTCGGCCAGGCCCTCCTGCAGCTCGGCCGCACGGCGGAAGCCCGGCCCTGGCTGGAAGCCGCGCTGCGGCTCGCAGTCGAGCAGAACCACGAAGACCCCGAGCGCGAGTTGCGGGGCATCCTGGCCGACCTTCCGACGCCATGAACCGCCCCGCCCTCCTCGCCGCCCTCACGCTCGCCGCCGCGACGACCGTCGCCGCCGCCGACCTCGCGCCCGACGTTCGCGACGAGATCGTCGCCCACGTCCGCACCGCCGTCGCCGCCGGTTACCTGGCGGAAAAGGAGATTGTCGAGCAGGCGACCGAGCTGTTCGGGGAGGAGGCGGATGAAAAGGCCGTGCGCGGGTTCGTCCGCGAGTCGGCCACCGCCGCGTTCAAGGCGCACGGGGAAGCCGAGAAGAGCTGGCCGGCCGTCACCGACTACGACCGGCTGCGGACCGCCTTCCGGGCGCTGGAGCGCGACGCCATCGTCGCGCGCGAGAATTTCACCTGCTGCCAGACCTGCGGCAGCGACGAGATCCGCGGGGAGGTCGAAAAGTTCAAGGGCGGGCCGGCGAAGGGATATGCGTTCTTCCACCAGCAGGACACGGAGAGAGCGGTCACTTCGGGCGGGTTGTACCTCGCCTACGGCGCCACGGCGGACAGCGAAGCCGCGGCCTTGGACGTGGCCCGCCGGATCGTGAAGGCATTCGAGGACGCCGGGCTCGCGGTCGAATGGGACGGCTCGTGGAACCGCCGGATACTCGTGAAGCTCAACTGGCAGCGGCGGCGCCCGCGCGCCTGAGCCCGCTCAGTCGGCCCACAGCGGCGCCGGATATCGCCCGGCCGCCACCAGCTGCCGCACGGCGGCCTGGGCGGTTGGAAGGTCCTCGCGGTAGGTGATGCCGAACCAGGAATCGCCGCTGTGGAGCAGCGCGACCTCGGCGGCGCCCGTTTCGTTCAGCGTGCTGATGGCCGTCGGCAGATAGAACTCGGCCTTCGGGTCGGCGCCGCGCGCCGCGAGGAAATCCACCAGGAGCTGCTCGAGCTGGGGAAACACCGCCGGCGTGAAGCCCCAGAAATTCATCGAGACGATCTCGTGGCCCGTGAGCGCCCGCACCGCACCGCCGCCGTCGGTATAGCGGGCGCCGTCGGCGGACTTTTCGATCCGGGTGATTTCCGTGATGCTCTTGAGCCTTGCTCCGGCCGTCGCGCACAGCCCGCGGCTGACGCTGCCGTGCTCGGAGAGCGTTTGCCGCAATGGATAGCCGACCAGGGCGTATCCGCGCTCGGACGCGAAGTGGCCGGCCAGCGCGCGGTAGCCGGACGCGCCATAGAAGTCGTCGGCGTTGATCACGGCGAACGGCCGCCGCACCGCCTCGCGGGCGACCCACACCGCGTGGCCCGTGCCCCACGGTTTGGTGCGGTCGGACGCCGGCGCGCGGAGCACTCCGGCCGGCAGCGCGTCCCGTTCCTGAAAGACGTATTCGACCTCCACGCGCGCTTCGAGCCGGCGCCCGATCGTGTCGCGGAAGTCGGCCTCGATATCCCGGCGGATGACCAGGACCACGCGATCGAAGCCGGCCCGCATGGCGTCGTGCACGGAGTACTCGATGATCAATTCCCCGTGCGGTCCGACCGGCTGGACCTGCTTCAGGCCGCCGAAGCGGCTCCCCATGCCCGCGGCGAGGATGACAAGATCGAAGGAGGCAGGATTTGGCATCCGGTCATGGAAGCCGTTGCGCGGGGGGAAGAAAACCTCAAATCCCGCCCCGTGGCCCGCCGGAAATTTTATGTTGGATTCCCCGCC
>DASPMS010000027.1:0-51914 GCA_035626915.1 Opitutaceae bacterium | reverse complement strand
GGTAGGCCCGCCCTCCCGCCCTCTTCCCTCATCCCTCACCCCTTACCCCTTACCCTGCGATGCTCCCCTTTCGTCGCCTCTGCCTTGCGCTCGCCGGACTCGCCGGCCTGGCCCTCGTCGCCGGCCTTTTTCTGGGCCAGCCCGGACTCTGGCAGCCGTCCGCGGTGGCGCTCACCGTCGCCGCGGCGATCGGCATCGGAGCCGTGCCCGTCCTCGCCAGCTACCAGTTCACCGCCTGGATCGTCGCGACCGTCGTCGCGGGCCTCATTTATCCCGAGGCGATCCTGCGTGGCACGGGGATCGACATGACGAACAAATGGATCCGGCTCGTCGCGATCCAGATGGTCATGTTCGGCATGGGCACGCAGATGGGCCTGCGGGACTTCGCCGGCGTGCTGAAGAATCCCTGGGGCGTGTTCGTGGCGGTGTTCTCGCAATTCACCGTCATGCCGCTCGTGGGCTGGGCGCTCACCAAGGCTTTCGTTCTCCCCGCGGAGATCGCCGCGGGCGTGATCCTGGTCGGCGCGTGCTCGAGCGGGCTCGCGTCGAACGTCATGTGCTACATCGCGAAGGCCAACCTCCCGCTCTCGGTCACCGCCACGGCCTGCACGACGATGCTCGCGCCGCTGATGACCCCGATGTGGATGAAGCTGCTGGCCGGCACGCTCGTCGAGGTGAGCTTCGTCAACATGATGGCGGAGATCATCAAGATCGTGCTCGTGCCGATCGGAGCCGGCCTGCTGCACGACTACCTGAAGTGGGCCTCGCCGCGCGGCGCCCGGGTGACGCAGGGCGTGGCCGCGCTCGCCGCGTTCTTCGCCGGCCTGCTGATCTTCGGCTGGAGTCGCTTCGCGGCCAGCCTGCCGCCCGACGCCCTGATGCTCCTCGAGCTGGCGGGGTTCTTCGCCGGCGCGGTCGTCGTGGGCGTGGTCTACCACTACCTCACGAAGCTGCTCACGCGCCTCGACGCCTGGATGCCGGTCGCCTCGATGGTGGGCATCATGTATTTCACGACCGTCACCACGGCGGCCGGGCGCAACAACCTCCTGCAGGTCGGCGGGCTGCTGTTCCTGGTGGCCGCGCTGCACAACGCGTTCGGCTACCTGCTCGGCTACCTCCTCGGCCGGGCCGGCGGCCTGGACAAGAATTCCGCCCGTACGGTGGCGATCGAAGTCGGGTTGCAGAACGGCGGCATGGCGTCGGGCCTCGCCGGCGCGATGGGCAAGCTCGCCACCGTCGGGCTCGCCGCCGCGGTGTTCGGCTCGTGGATGAACGTCTCGGGCTCCATCCTCGCGAACTATTGGAAGCGCCGGCCCGTGCCCGGCCTTGCGCCCGCCCCCGAGGGCAAGCCGGCCGCGCTGGCCGCGACGGGAGCGTCCTGATGTTCCGCCGGTCCCGCCCGCTGCTTGCCGCCGCGCTCGTCGCGCTGCCGGCGGCGCCGCTCCCCGGTGCGGAGGAGAAGCCCGCGGGATCGCCGGTGCGTTTCGTCGACCTCTTCCGTCCGGCCCAGACCGAGGTCGCCGCGCTCTCGCCCGACGGGCGCCACCTCGCGTACTCCCGGCGCGAGGGAGCGCAGCTCTTTGTCGTCGTCGTCGGGACCGATCGCCCCGAGGCCGCGCGCGCGCACGTCCTGGTGGGCGACGACCGCGGGGCCACCCCACGGTTCGCGACCACCGACGAGCCGACCCCGGCCCGCATTCACTGGCTGAAGTGGGTCACGCCCGACCGCGTCGTGGTCGAGACGAACGGCCAGGTGGCCGTGAGCGCCGATCGCAGCGTGCCCGGCATCATCATGGCCTTCGACGCCGACGGGTCGGATGCGCGCGTGCTGGTCACGCCGCGCGACGTCCGCGAGACGATCTCCAGCGAGACCATCGACCTGTCGAAGCGCGATCGCAATCCGCTCGGCCCGACGGTGGATGATCCGCGCTTCTCGCGCGGCGGCACCGCCTCCGCGATCGAGGCGGCGCGCGCGGCCGCCGGACGCGGCGGCGCGCTTCCCACCGGCGGCCTCTTCGACGCCGGCGACGTCCTGGGCTTCCTGCCGTCCGCCGACATCGACGCCGTCGATCCGGTGACCGGTTTCGGCACCACGCGCAGCCCGCTCACGCCGCGGGTCTTCGATCTCGATCCGATCGAGCCGGGCCGGGTGCTCGTGCGCACCATCGGGCAGACCGAGGTCGTCCTCCACCGGCTCGACGCCACGACCGGCCAGCTGAGGACCCTCAGCAGCTTCCCCTTCGAATCGAACCGGCTGTCCCTGCTCGATCGCCAGGGCCGCCCGCGCATCAGCGCGCCGGCGACCCTCGACACGCGGTTTCCCCACCGGCTCACGCTCGACCGCGGGCCCGGCCACGACCGGTCGCGCGATCTCGCGGCCGCGGCCGGCCTGGGTGCCGGCTCGGCCGCTTTCACCGTCTCCCCGGACAATTTCTTCGGGGAACGGGCCGTGCCCGTGGGCTTCGACGAGAACCCGGCTGTCCTTTACTACGCTTCCAACATCGGCCGCGACACCTACGGGATCTATAGCGTCGACCTGATGACCGGGCAGCGGACGGATCTGGCCATCGAGCACCCGGGCCTGGATCTCATCGACCAGCCGGCCGAATCGTTGGGCCCGGGCGGGACCTTGGTCTACGACCGATACACCCGCCGGCTGGCCGGAATCCGCCTGAATGGACGGCTGCGCAGCGCCCGCTGGCTGATGCCCGAAGTGCAGGCGGTCCAGGCGGTCCTCGAGAAAGCCCTTCCCGGCCGCAACGTGGACATCCTCGAGTGGGATGCGGAGGGCCGCCGGTACCTGGCCGCCGTCGGCGGGCCCGGCGATCCGGGCGGATTCGTGCTCTTCGACCGGGCGACGATGAAGATCGCGGAGTTCGCCCGCCGCACCCCGTGGCTCGACGCCCGGCCGAGGCACGCCACGCTCCTGTTCGACGTGGAGATCAAGCCCGGTGCGGACGTGGCCTGCCGCCTGACTGTCCCGACCAACCCGCACCTGAAGCCCGTGCCGCTGGTGGTGGTTTGTCCGCCGGCGCCGTGGGAGCGCATGCCGCGCGATTCCAACCGGAGGTGCAGGCGCTGGCCGAAATGGGTTTCGCCATTGTTCAGATGGACCCGCCCGGCGCCTGGGGCCGGGGCGTCCGCCGCCGCGAGAGCATCCGGGCGGGCTACGACGAGGCCCAGGTGGAGGAGATCGGGCGGATCGTGGACGAGCTCGCCCGCTCGTTCGCCATCGATCCGCGGCGGGTCGCGCTGCTGGGAACGGGCCACGGCGGCTACGTCGCGCTCCGCGCGCTCGCCACCGAGCCTGGTCGCTTCCGGTGTGCCGTCGCCCTCGAGCCGCCCGTCGATCTGGCGCGCGCCGCGGCTGGCGAGACGGACGCACGCGCGGTGGCGTCCCATCTTGTCCGCTCCTACTACGGACCGCGCGAAGCCCTCGCGGCGCGCCCGCTTCGGGCGGTCGCGGACCGGATCACGCAGCCGGTGCTGGTCCTCAGTTATCCCGGCCCGGACGGCGCCCCGCGACGGGAGTCGTTCGTGGCGGCGCGCGGCTTCGCCCAGGCGGTGCGGCGCCCGGGCGTGGAGGCGCGATTCCTCGAGCTGTCGAAGGAGTTCGCCGCCGGCCTGCCGGGGGCCAAGGCCGCGACGTATCAGGAGATCGAGTCCTTCCTCAACTCGCACCTGTACGACTTCACGGTCAAGGTCGGCACGCCGACGGTCTCGCCGTAGTTCCCTCCTCCATGCAACGCCGCGCGTTCATCACCTCCTCCGCCGCCGCGGCCGCCTGCGCGCTCGCCCCGCGCCTGCGCGCCGCCGCCCCGCCGCGCTACCGGGTCGCCGTCTGCGACTGGATGATCCTCAAACGGCAGCGGCTCGGCGCGTTCCCGCTGGCGAGGGAGATCGGCGCGGACGGCGTGGAGGTCGACATGGGCGGCCTCGGCCAGCGCGAGACGTTCGACAACCAGCTGGCGAAGCCGGAGGTCCGCGAGCAGTTCCTCGCCGCCGCGCGCGAGCACGGGCTGGCGATTCCCTCGCTCGCGATGTCGGGCTTTTACGCGCAGTCGTTCGCCGAGCGCCCCGGGGTCGAGCGCATGGTCCAGGACTGCCTCGACACGATGACGGCCCTGCAGGTGAAGGTTGCGTTCCTGCCGCTTGGGGTGCCGGGCGACCTGGTCCAGCGGCCCCAGCTGCGGCCGGCCGTCGTCGAACGGCTCCGAGCCTGCGGGCGGCGCGCGGCGGATGCCGGCGTGGTCCTCGGGATCGAGACCGCGCTCGACGCGGCCGGCGAGGCGGCGCTGCTGGACGAGATCGGATCGCCCGCGATCCGGAGCTATTTCAACTTCGCGAACGCGCTGCAGAACAAGCGCGACCTGCCCGCCGAGTTGCGCGTGCTCGGGCGGGAGCGGATTTGTCAGATCCACGCCACGAACCAGGACGGCGTCTGGCTCGAAAACGATCCGGCGATCGATCTCCCCGCGGTGAAGCGCACGCTCGACGACCTCGGCTGGTCCGGGTGGCTCGTGATCGAGCGCTCCCGCGACGCGTCCGACGCCCGCAACGTGAAGCGGAATTTCTCCGCGAACGCGGCGTACCTGAAGAAGGTCTTCCAGGCCGGGTGACCGGAACCGACGGCTCCTCCGCAGGGAACCGCGGCCCCCGCGTGTCAGGACCTCCACGGCCAGCCGCTGCGACGGGCGTTTCTCGCCGATGGCCTGCCCGAGGGGGCAAGCAGCGCCATCCATGCCGGCCAACCGGAGCGACGGCCGTCACCGCCGCTGGCCGGCAGGTTCGGTGGCGGTCCCCGGCGATTTCGTCGGTTCCCCGCCGGGCCAAGCCCGCCTTTGGTCTATCGGGAACCAGATCCCGGTGACCGCCCTAGCGAGGGCCGGTCGGCCAATCTGGCCTGGCGCGCCAGCAACGCGCGGAGGACCTCGCAACGCTCAGCCCACGCATCGCAACCCACGTAGCCGGCCGGCAGGAGCGGGCGGGGCAGCAGGGGGTCCGCGCGGACCGCACGCGTCCAGGCCCGCCACTCGACCTTCAGCCATTCCACCCAGGCCCGCCGCTCGTACCAGCGCGGACGATTTCGCAGGACCTCGAGGTAGTCCCGGTAGTACTGGTTGATGCGGTCGAAATCCCAGGATCCCTTCACCAGGTCAGCATCCGTCTCACCGATCCCGGGCTTCGCCTCGAGAAACGAGAGGCTCCTGGCATCGATGGCGAGGCCCGCGAGCCGCTGCCGAATTTGCTCCGGAGGATCGGGGCTGATCCAGACAGAGTCCTGGAAATGTCCGAAGCCTGCCCCGCGGAGCGACGTCCGAAGCCGGCTTCGCAGCCTGCGGTCAAACTCCGGCACGTCGAACGCCGCGACCCACCACCGCCCGTCCCACGGTCGCGACCACCTCGTCTCGGGGTCCCGGCCCCCCGCCGCTTCGTTGCGTCCGAGCTCCGTGAGTTCCACCACCCGACCCAGGTTCGGAACGGCTTTCACCGTGATGAGGCCCTGTCTTTCGAGCCGCGCCAGCTTCCGCGCGAATCGCCCCGTGGCGCAATATTCGTCCCACAGCAGCTTGAGGCCCGCCGCCAGGGCGTAGCCGACGGCGCCGGCCGCACCCAGCGCGAGGGACATAGAAGGACCAAGAGGCGCTTGCATGCCTGGCCCGACCTCGCAGCAGGCCGCGGCCGACAGCGATTGCCACCTTTCTTTTCACTCCTTCGCAAACCGGGCCAGCCGAGGTGACGGCCGTCACCTGCGCTGGCCGGAGCCACGGGCCATCCGGGGCGAGGCCGGCGGCGGCCAACAGGAGAGCCGGCCGTCCCCTCGGCTGGCCGGTGCAGGATCAAAGATCCTTCCCCAAGCGACGTCCCGGGGGCTATCGCTGGCCCCGTTCCTCCAGCCACTTCATCTGGGTGGCGTGGTCGAGCTTCACCTTCTCGCTGAAGGCGCGTTCCCATGGCTTGGCGTCCCACATCGAGGAACCGGCGCGGTAGCCTTTCCTGGCGTGCGTGAACATCCGTTCGTAGGCGGACACGGATTCGTCCATCAGCCGGCGAAATTCCCCCGCATGCCCCGGCTTTCCGGTGAGCTCGAACAGCCGCTTCTCCAGCGCGGCGCGGACCTTCAGCCGGTAGAACTCGACGGTGAGCACCAGACACTCGCTGTCGTGCACGAAACGCCTCAACTCGGCCGGATCGTCCACCGGCCGCGCCGCCGCCGCCTGCGCCTTCCCCAGCGCCTCTTTCGCCAGCGCGAGATACAGGTCCACGAGATGATCCGCCCGGACGACGTCCGCGGGTTCGCGGCCCGCCGCCAGCTCCGCCGCGAGCTGCGCGACCGGCATGCTGCGCAGCTCCACGTCCGGCTCGATCCCGGCCCTCGCCGGCGGCGCCACCCTGGCGGGGGAATTTCCGGCAACGGGGGGATCCGCCCCGAACGAGGCCGGGTTCGTACGCCGGCGCAGGGCCACCGGGTACAGGCGAAGATACCGTTCGACGGTGAACGCGTCCACCGGACGACTGTAATAGCGCTGATTCGTCAGGCCAGTCGGGCCCGTGGCGGGGGTCTCGTCGATCCGCGTTCGATAACTGAGGATGTCGTCCACCTGCGCCTGCACCCACGCGATCGAGGTCGGGAAGAAATTCCCGAAACGCACCGCCGTGACGTTCTGCAGCCCGGGCAGGATCGGCGCGGTGAGGTCGTGCCACTCGGCGAGCAGGCGGCCGGCCTCCGCGTCGCCGAACTTCTCCCCGAGTCGCTCGGCCACCCATTGCCGTTCGGCGGCCGGGTCGCGCTTCGCGCGCCAGAGATATCGACCCTCGAGCGTGTGCCAGAGCTCGTCGCGCTCGAAGGCAAGGAGCCTCGCGTCGCCGCCATCGGCGCCGACGTCCAGCGTGTACGGCCAGCACCACGCCTGCGGCGGATAAAACCAGGCGCCCTTGAAATAGCCGGCATCCTTCCAGTGCCCGATCATCTCGCCGAGCAGCCGCGGGCTGCCGACGCGGTAGGGCACGGCGTCGGCCGGATCGTGAAGGTTCACGATGTGACCCGACAGGACCTGCTTCCATTTCTCATGCCGCACGTCGGGCCACGGACTCGTGATGGTCTCGTCGTTGTGCTTCAGCTCCGACCACAGGTTGTCGTACAGCGACGGCAGCGCGGCGCGGAACTCATCCGCCATCGTCCAGTCGCGGATCACCAGCCGGGGCCGCTTCCCGCTGTCGCGCGCCGCCTTGAAGATCACGTCGCGAAACCACGGGACCTGGTGCTCGAGCCCGAGCGATTCGCCGGGACAGATGTACAGCCCGACGTTCGGGAACTCCTGAAAGTACCGGGCGAGGCAGGTGTAGTAATAGTTGCTCACCCACTCGTCCGGCTGCGTATAGCGCGCGTTGTCCTTCCCCTCGCGGCCGAGGGCCTTCGCCTGATGCTCGCTGATGTGGATGTTGTAGAAGTGGGTCAGGATGGTGATGTTCCGCTTCGCGCACTCCTGCGCCAGCCACCGGAACTGCTCCTGGTTGCGACGAATCTCCTCGCGGCTGAACTGCGACGCGTCCGGGTATTCGGGCAGCTCGAGGATGTGCGGGAAGAGGTGTCCCGACCACAGCACGAGCGTGTTGAGCCGCGCCGCCAGGAGGTAATCGAGATAGCGGGTCATCAACGCGCGGTCGAAGAACCAGGGGTAGATCTCGGGGCTGAGGTCGCTCTGGTAGTTCCAGCTCGGGCTGAGCATCATCAGGACCGCCCCGCGCACGTCGAAGTCCGGGGCGCCGTCAGCCCCAACGACATCCTTCCCCGATTGCGCCGCCATCGCGCCGTACAACGCGCCCCCCGGCCCGCCGGCGACGATCACCGTCTTGCGCGCATGCTCCCTGAGCACGAATGCCTCCGGGTGGCCGAGCGACGGGTCGATCCGGATCTCGGCCGCGCTCCGATCCCGGCCGAGGATCTCGCGGGCGTGCAGCAGCGCAGGTTCCTCCACGGCGAAAGCCACGCTGCCGGACACCGACAGCGCGGCCAGCAGCAGGCGACGCCAAGTGCGAGGAGCGAAGCATACGTCACGTTGGCGGCGATCGTCACCGGTTCGGCCTGCCGACCGGCGCCGGCCGCAAAGGGATTCCCAGGTCTTCATGATTGCTGCGCCCTTCGTGCCGCGAGATCGGCCTGCACCCGCGGCTCCATCCGCTCGAAGCGGCCGTAGAAAAGCACCGGAACGATCGCGCCGGCGAACGCCAGCGCCGGGAGCCACACGACGCCGAAGGCGATCGCCCGCAGGGCATCGGCCGACTGCACCGCCTTCGGCACGTAACCCGCGGCCTCGATGAGCCACATCGGAAACGCGCCGCCCAGCCCCGCGCCCGCCTTGAGGCAGAATGCCGCGCCCACCGCGGTGAGCAGCCCGGCCGCGCGGACGCCCGTCTTCCATTCGCCGTAGTCGACGCTGTCGGAAAGCACCGCGAACGGCATCGCCATCGCCGCGCCGCTCGCCACGAACCCGATCGTCCACCCCGCCAGGATCAGGCCGAGCGAGTTGCCCTGTGCGACGCCGAGCCCGACGACGAGCTGGCCGAGGATCATGCCCGCCAGGCCCAGCGCCCAGACGACGGCCTTCGAGGTCCGGCGGCAGAACCACGGCAGGAGCAGCGCGGTCGCGAGCGCGGCGAAGTCGAGCGCGTTGGCCAGCTTGATCAGGTCGGGCCGGCCGAGGACGTACTCGAAGAAGTGCGGCGCGACCGTGACGCGCGCAATGAAGCCGACCCAGAACAGCAAGCTGCTCGCGAAGATGATCAGCCAGGGCCAGTTCCCCCGCAGCGCGCCGAAGGTGCCGCGCAGGGGGACGGGCTTGGATTCGACCGGCACGGTTTCGCGGAGGTTGCGGAAGGCCACCAGGAACAGGCCGAACGACAGCGCGGCGAAAAGCGGCACCGCCAGCATGTACCCGCGCCGGTCGTCGCCATCGCCCAGCCGATGGACGAGCTCGAGGCCGGTCAAATTGACCACGAGCACGCCGAGCTTCGAACCGACCATGCGGAACGTCGTGAGCGTCACACGCTCGTTCGCGTCCGGAGTCAGGGCCGAAAGGATGGACGTCACCGGCGTGTTGATGCCCGTGTAGAGGACGTTGCAGGCAATGTAGGTCACGGCGGCATACGCGACCTTGGCGCCATACCCGAGCTCCGGCGTGAGGAACGTCAGCACGCCGAAGATGGCGAACGGCCCGGCGAGCCACAGGAACCACGGCCGGCTCTTGCCCCAGCGGCTGCGCGTCCGGTCGAAGATCAGGCCCCAGACCGGCGCGTCGAGCGCGTCGATCCAGCGCGCGGCCAGCAGGATCGTGCCCACCGTGCCCGCCGCGATGCCGTACGTGTCGGTGTAGAAGTACGGCAGGTACCACATGATCCAACAGAACAGCAGCTGACCCGCGACGTCGCTGGCCGCGTAGCTGAAGCGGGTCGTGTAGCTCGTGCCGGCGCTCGGCTCTTTGTGGCCCGTTCCGGAAGGAGCGGGATTCGAGTTCGCGGGCATCCCGGCCCTTCCGGGCCGGGCCACACTCCCGGTATCACCGACAACAGAATTGTGGCCCTGTGCGGAAGCGCAGGGATTCCCGGCCCTTCCGGGCCGGGCCACATTCCCGCCACCACTGTCGGGCCCGGTGTTCATCTGCTACTTTGCGGGGCGAGCCTGCAAATCCTTCGACGTCGCGAGCGCGATCACGCGCCCCTGCTCGCCGACCGCGCAGTAGAAGTGGTAGACGACGCCCTCGTGCTTGAGCACCCAGGGCTTGTGCGCGAACTGCTTGTCGTACGGCTCGCTCGGCTCGACGAGGTGCGGGCCGTCCCACTTCGTCCAGTGCACGAGGTCATGCGACGCCGCGAAGGTGTCGAAGGCGTCCGGCTTCCAGAAGGCGCCGAAATAAACCATCACCCACACCTCGCCGATCCTGAGGATCTGCGGATCACCGCTGATCGCCCAGGGCGTGGCGCCGACGTTGCTGACGACCGGGCCGTGGCCGAGGCGGCGCCAGGTGCGCAGATCGTCCGAGAGCGCCATCCCGATCTGCTCCTGGCCGTACGGCGGCGCCTTGCCGTTGTAGAACATGACGAACGGGGCGCCGAGCGTGCGCGCGTCGTCGCGAATGATCGCGCTCTTGTAAAGGGTCGTGTGCTCGAAATCCCGCGCGTCGGCCTGGTCAGGCGCGAGGACCGGGTTCTCCGGCAGGCGCGTCCACTCGCGCGGCGCGGCGGGATCGTCCGTGTGGGCGAGCCCGATCGCGAGCGGGTCGGGCTCGTAGCCCTGCCGGGCGCCACCGATGCACGACAGCCAGTACCTGCCCTCATGGGTGCCGAGCTCCGGCGCCTCGCCCCATTTCGTGGAATAGAGGGCGACGCCGCCGCCGGCCTGCCAGGCATCCCAGCCCTCCCGGCGGAACGACAGGATCTTCCCGAGGCGCTCCCACCGCAGCAGGTCGTCGCTGACCGCGAGATGCGTCTCGTAGCCCACCTTGTCCTTGTTCGCGACGAACATCATGTACCAGCGGCCGCGATGGCGGAACACGTTGGGGCAGTCGAGCAGCTCGCCCTCCTCCGCCCGCAGCACGACGCCATATTTGTGCGGCGTGCTCAGCTCCGCGTGAATCGCCCGCATCGTTTCGCCGCGCACGAACCGCGGCTTGGTCGCAGGAAAAGGGACGACCGCCGGACGCTCCGCGGCGGCGGTCCCGATCGCAGGGAGGAAGAGAAGCGCAGTCAGGCCGAGCGCCACCAGCGCCGGTCTCCCGGCCTTTCCGGGCCGGGCCATGTCCCGGCCAAGCGGCGGCGCGGCGACGTGGCCCGGCGCGGAAGCGCCGGGATCTCCACCCACGCCCGGGCCTTTCCAGGCCGGGGCACCGGCGAAGAGCGCGAGTGACGTCATCACGGCGCCAACTCCTCCAGCCCGTGCCGGGCGAGCACGTCGCGCACCTTCACCGGTCCGCCCTTCCTGGCCGCCTCCTCCATCGCCTGCATCAGCGCGACGGTCACGATGCCTTCGCCGACGTCCGGCTTCGGCGCCTCGCCGCGCGCGAGGCAGCGCGCGAAGTACTCGATGTACCCCTGGTATTCGCCGGCGTGGTGCGAGTGTCCGCCGAACCGGAAGAAATAGTCGTCCCGATCCTCGAAGGTCTCGACCACCGACTGGAGGTCGGTCTTCCACGCGTAACGAAGCTCGTAGTAGTCGGCCTGCCCCGCTCCGAGCGAGCCGCGCAGCACGCAGCTCATGTTGCTGTCGCGCGAATTCGGGGTGACCGGCGCCGTGTAGGTCCCGCTCACGCGCGCGATCCGGCCGGAGCGCGCCCGGTAGACGAAGTGGAACGTGTCGTCGTGGACGAGCCCGAGCTTTCGTCCGTTCTCGCTCAGGCGCGCATACCCCATGACCTCCTCGACGTCGGGCAGGTACCAGCGGATGAAGTCCACCGGATGGCTGAGCCCGCCATAGAGCCACTTGAAGGCGTCGGTCTTCGCCCACCCTTTGGCCAGGAACCACCGGTGGTCGGCGTTGTAGTAGGCTTCCACGCTGTTGAGCTCGCCGAAGACGCCGGACTCGAAGTGCTCGCGCTGGCGGGCGAACGGCGCGAAGAACCGCGAGCTTTGCCCGACCATCACGCGCCGGCCGCTCGCCTTCACCGCCGCGAGGACCTCGGCCGCGCGGGCCAGGCTGTCGAGGAACGGCTTGGTGCAGACGACGTGCTTGCCGGCCCGGAGCGCGCGGATGACGTGGTCGGCGTGGAGATGGTCGGGGGTGTAGATGCCCACGACGTCCACCGCGGGATTGGCGAGGAGCGCGTCGAGCGACGTCGTGAATTTCTCCGCGGGCAGCGCGAACTCGGCGCAGCGCTCGCGCCCAAGCGAGGCGTTGAGGTCGCACAGCGCGACCACGTCCCACAATTCGCTGTGGAGTCCGGCCGAGATGATGCTCCGGCCTTCGCCGAGGCCGAGGACACCGAGTCCAAGTTTTTTCATGGTCATCCTCCTTCGAAAGGTCGCCCGAGCGGGGGCCGGCCGAGCTGGGGCCATTGCTCGCGTTTCATGTGGCCCGGCCCGGAAGGGCCGGGAACCGACGTGGGCTCGTCCGCCTCTCGCCCGGTGGCCCGCCCCGGGAGGGGCGGGACCCGATCGGCCGCCGCCTGGTTCAACCGGAGACGATAGAGTTTCCAAAAACCCTCCCAGTAAGCGGGCTGACGCGGCTCCGCGATCGGGTAGCCCGGGACCATGGCGCCTGCGTATGGCCAAGCTCTCCAATCCGGGCAAAGCTCCGCCCGTTCGGGATTTTCCAAAACATAGTTGCCCAGCTCTTCGAAGGCATGTCGCCGCCTTTCGTTCTCGCGCAACACGCGATCATGGGCCCGATCCTGCAATCGCGCCGGACGGAAAATCGGGGCGGAGTGCTTTCGAAGGAACGCCGCGGCGTTCAGCTGATCGCTCGCCCCGGAAGCACCCATCCAGACTACGTGCATGTGATCCGGCATGAGGGTGTAGGCCGGACACACTAGGTCATGGCGGCTGCAGGCGTGCAGAAGAATCTCCCGAAATCGCATATGGAATCGCTCGTTGAGCCAACCGGTCGCGCGCTTCTCGAGCGTGTGAGTCCAATGCACAACGGCGAGGCCTTGGTAATGCTCGCGCGCAAGACGAGGGAGATTCCTGTGTTCAGGCAGCTTCATCGGCCGGAATTCCCGGCCCTCCCGGGCCGGGCCACAAAAGTTTTTTCCCCTCCTCGGTCGATCCGAGGTAGCAGGCACGGCTACCTGGCACGGGTGCACCGAGCAGCGCCCAGCAGCCCTGCGCGAAAGCGCAGGGACGGACGAGCCGCCAGATGCCCGCATCCCGCCCCTCCCGGGGCGGGCCACAGGAGCGGCCGCGGTGCGAGAATCGTTCATGGCCACAGGAACGGCCGCGGTGCGGAAATCGCTCATCTGCCCTCCACCTTCAGCTGCAAGCTGCCGGCAAAGGTCCGGCCTTCGGTGAGATCGAGGCGCCATTCGGGCCGCTCCGGTGGTCCGCCCTTCACCCAGGCGCCGGCGACATGCGTGAGGAGGCGCAGGCGCTGGGCCGCACCCTCGCCGTCGAGGCGAAACGCCATCGGACGCTCCGCCCGGAGCGTGGCCCGGCCGCCGAAGTCGAACAGCGCCCACTCGACGCCCGCCTTCGTGTCCTGCGCATCCATTGTCCCGGCGCCGGCCCGGTATTGCCCGTAGGACGTGGCCGCGCGGCGGTTCGGGAGCGAGCTGCCCGGCCCCCAGCCGAGCCATTCCACGCTCGTGAGCGCTCCGCCGGTCTCGAGCTCGATGCCGATCTCCGGCAGCCACTCGAGCTCCACCTGCGGTTTCACGGTGTAGGCGATGCGCAGCCCGCCCAGGGGAACGACCGTGTACACGTAGTCCACGGCGACGGTGTTCTTCTCGTCGTAACGATAGTCCACCGCCGCCTCGATGCGGACGCTCGCGGCCGTCTCGGAAACCTTCCACGTCCGCACCGCGGGCCGCATGCGCTGCAGGTAGGTCGCCCACGGATGCTGCACCGGCCGCCGGTCGAGCTGGTTGCGCTCGGACCACTTGGCGGCCCGCCACACCACGAGATCCATGCCGCGCGCGAGCGCCACTCCGCCGTGCTCGATCGAGGCGAGGTCGCCGCTGCCGGCATCGAAAGCGTAGGTCGTGCTTCCAGCCGTCACGCGCGTGACCGTCCCGATGGTCTGGACCTTCAATCCGGGCACCGGGCCCGAATGATTGAGTATCTCGGCCTGCGACCCGATGCGGACGCTGCGGAGCGCGACCTGCCGCCCGTCGGCGTCGCCGAACTTCAGCCGCACATAAGCCGGCGATCCTCCGTTCCCAAGCTTTGCCGTGGGCACGAGCAGCCGTTCCGTCGCGTGCGGGCCGGCCTTCAGCCGCGTCTTTCCGGAATCCAGCACCTCCGCCCCGCGGAAGAGCTCCCAGGTGATCTCGAGCGCCTCGAGATCGGTGAAATCGAAGTCGTTCCGGATGGGGATGATCGCGTCCTGCCCCGGGACAAAATCCAGCTGCTCCACCAGCACGCGCACCGGCGCGTACACCGCCTTCGTCTCCCAATAGTCCCGCTGCGGCTCGCGGTCGGCATCGACGATCCCGTCGGCGCCCAGATTGCCGTGCGCGTCGTAGACCGCGTCCGGGCCGGCGCGCTTGTGCCCGACGAGCTCGCTGCCCTCGCGGGTGTATTTCGACTTCTCCAGCAGAGGATCGATGACGGTCCGGCCGTTGATCGGGCGCTTCAGGCCCTGGTCGGCCCAGGCCCAGATCATCGCGCCGGCGCCGGCCGGATGACGCGTCAGCCCATCCCAGCGCTCCTGGAGCTCGCCCAGCTCGTCGGGGCCGAGGGCGTGGCTGTATTCGGTCGTGATGACCGGCCGGCCCGCGCGCGCCCCGAGCCGGTCGTATTCCTCGGCCTTCCAGTAGTGGGGCGCCAGGATGTCGACCTCGGGCGGGAGATATTCGTCGGCGCGGAACGGCAGGAGCGTCGGCCGCGTGGGGTCGAGTCCCTTGACCATCCGCAGGGCCTGCAGGTGCAGCGCGCTGAACGGGTCCTCGTTGCCGACGCTCCACACGATGACGGACGGGCGGTTCCGGTCGCGGGCCACCGTCTCGTGCACGCGGAGGAACACGCCCTCGGCATAACTGGGATCGCTCATCCGGTCCCCACCGAACCCGAAGGGGACCTCCTCAATCACGTACAGGCCCAGCTCGTCGCAGAGCCGGACGAACCCCTCGTGCGGGGGATAGTGCGCGGTGCGCACGGCGTTGATGTTCGCCGCCTTCATCAGCCGGATGTCCTCCAGCCAGTGCTCGCGCCGCGTCGCCCGGCCGACGTCCGGATGCTGGTCGTGCCGCGCCACGCCGCGGAGCTTGATCGCCTGGCCGTTGAGCCGCAGGACGCCGCCGGCGGTGGAGATCTCGCGGAAGCCGATGCGGTCGGACCAGGCGTGCACGACCTGGCCGTCGCGGAGCAGCTCCACGCGCAGGTCGTAGAGATTCGGCGATTCGGCGGTCCAGGGCGCCGGCGCCGCGATGCGCAGGGCCAGCGGGACCTCGCGGCTGTTGTGCGCGCCGGTGACGGTCCCGGTGAAGCTCGCGCGCTGCACCTCCCGGCCCTCGCGGCTCAGGATCGCCCGGACCTCGAACGGCGGCGACGCGGCGAAAAAGTCGGCCCGCTCGTTGCGCATGACGAAGGCGCGGACGCGGAGCGTCGCGTCCCGGAAGTCGTCGTCGAAATCGGTCACGACCTCGACGCTCTCGAGGTTCCATTCCTTCGGCATGACCTCGAGCCACACGTCCCGGTAGATGCCCGGCAGCGCCCAGTCGTCGTTCGCGTCGAGCTTGAACAAAGGCGTCTGCTGCCGCACGCGCACCGCGAGCCGGTTCTCGGCGCCGGGCAGGACCGCGGCGCTCGCGTCGAAGGCGAAGCCGGTGAAGCCGCTGTCGTGCCGGCCCAGGAGCTTCCCGTTGAGCCAGACCTCGGCCGACTGCCACACGCCGCCGAAGCGCAGCAGGACGCGCTTGCCCCTGGCGGACTCCGGCACCGGGAACGCGTGCAGGTAGAAGCCCTCGGACTTCGTCCCGTTCACGTAATGCGGCTCCTCGAAGCCGTGCGTGGTCCAGTTCGCCGGCACCGGGATCTCCCGAAACCCGGCCGGGTCGAAGGACTCCTCGTGGAACTTCGCCAGGGCGTCCGCCGCCGCGGCGTCCTTCGCGAGCGCGAACCGCCACGTGCCGTTCAGGGACTGAAGGACGCTTTCGGCCCCGGGGGCGGCGAACAGCGGGACGAGCCCGACGAGGAGATAGAGCGGGAAGAGCTTCATGGCGGCGCGATTTGGGTCGAGGTGGCCCGGCGCGGAAGCGCCGGGATCGGAAGGCGGGATCCCTGCCCTTCCGCCGACGCCGCGGATGGAACCGCGGCAATCGGCGCCGGGCCGGGCCACGGCAGCTAGAACTTCGTCGGGTCGAGGACCACGTGTTTGATGCGCTTGCGGTCCCAGGTGTACGTGACGTGCACCTTGCCGTCCGACGCCTGGATCACCGCCGGGTAGGCGTAGCCGCTCGTGCACGGCTCGGTCTCGAGCGTCAGCACCCGCTCCCAGGTCAACCCGTCGCGGGAAACGGCCACGGCCAGGGGCCAGCGGTTGCCCTTCGGCTCGTTGGCGCGGTGCCCGGAATGGTTGTAGACCAGCAGCTGCCGCCCGTCGGCGAGGGTCACGGCGTCGGTGCCGGAGTTTGGATTCGGCAGATCGATCGCGGTGAGCGCGCTCCAGGTGGCGCCGCCGTCCGCGGACCACGTCTGCGCGACCACGCCCTGCTTGGACCGGCAGAGCGCCTGCAGCTTGCCGCCGGCGTGGAAGAGGATGCTCGGCTGGATGGCATCGAAGGCGGGGCCCTTGCCGACCGGCCCGATCTTTTCCCACGTGCGGCCCTGGTCGCGCGAGCGCTCGAAGTGCACGAGCCAGCCGTCGGGGTTGCCCTCGGTGCTCGAGGCGGACAGCCACGCGCCATCCGCAAGCACGACCGGCTTGTTCTTCACCGGCCCGAGGATGCCGTCGGGCAGCCGGCGCGGGGCGCTCCAGGACCCGCCGCCGTCGCTGGACGTCATGACCATGCCCCACCAGCGGCTCGGGGACGGCCCGACCTTGTAGAAGAGATGCAACGGGGCGTCCTTCGGCGCGAAGAGCACCGGATTCCAGGTCGGCAGGCGCGGGCCCTCGGCCTGCACGCCGTTGGCGACCTCGACCGGGGCGCTCCACTTGCCGTCCTGCAGGTGCGCGACCCAGATCCCGACGTCGGGGTTGCGCTCCTTCGTGCCGCCGAACCACGCGGCGACGAACCGCCCCGGCGCGGTCTCCACGATGGTCGACGCATGGCATTCCGGGTGCGGACCCGGCTCGTAGACCAGGCGGCTGGCCAGCACGGCCGGGGGCGCGGGCTGCGCGAAGCCGGCGAGCGGAAGGAGAAGGGCGGCGAGGAGGATCATTTTCATGGGACGGAAGGGGCGGCGGGAGCAGGCATCGGGCGGGGCGCGGCCAGCGCGGCGACGAGGAGGCCGACGCCCAGGATTGCCAGCGTGCCGAAGACGATGGTGAGGAGACCGTCAAAGGGGCTGCGCAGCGGCTCCGGCCACCACGGCAGCAGCTTCGGCGTGAAAGTCATCCATGCGATCACGAGCACGCCGGTGCAGACCCCCGCCAGCCCGGCCCGCCCGTCGGCGCGCGGGGCCAGCCGGCCGAGCAGGAAGAGCCCGAGCATGCCGCCGCCGAAGATCCCCGCGAGCCGCCACCAGACGTCGAGCGCGCTTTGGATGTGGATCATCGCGAGGGCCGCGGCGACGCAGATCGCGCCGAACACGAGGGTCGACGCGTAGAGCACGCGCATGGCCTCGCGCTCGGAGGCCTGCGGACGAAAATACCGGCGGTAGACGTCCTGCAGGAACAGGGTCGACATGCAGTTGAGGTTCGAGTCCATCGCCGCGGAGCACAGGGCCGCCAGGACGAGGCCGGCCACGCCGGCGGGCAGCTGCGTGCTGATGTAGTGAGGGAAGACGGCGTCGCCCGCCACGCCGGCCGGCAGGAGTTCCGGCTGGGCGCGGTAGAAGGCGAACAGCGCGGTGCCGATGAAGAAGAACGCCGCGCCCACCGGCAGGTAGAGCAGCCCGCCGAGCCACACGCTGCGCTTCGCCGCGGCGTCGGACTTCGCGGTCACGTACCGCTGCACGTAGCTCTGATCGATGCCGAAGTTCTGCAGGTTGATCGCCAGGCCGTAGACCGCGACGACCCAGAACGTCGGCGCCGCGAGGCTTCCGCCGAAGGAGCCCAGGCTGAACTTGTCGTGGGCGGCGGCGATCGCGAACACCTCCCCCGCCCCGCCCGGCATGCCGAGCAGCAGCGAGGCGACGCACACGAGCGCGCCGCCCATGAGGACCACGGACTGCACGACGCCGGTCCAGATCACGGCCTCGGTCCCGCCGACCAGCGGGTAGGCCACCACGACGACGCCCGCGACGAGGATGATGAGCCGGATGTCCCAGCCGGTCAGTGGCACGAGGGCGAGCGCCAGCAGGTAAAGGATCGAGCCGAGCCGCGCGACCTGCGTGAGGAGATAGCACACGACCGCGTAGGTGCGCGCCCAGGCCCCGAAGCGCCGCTCGAGGTGGTGGTAGGCGGAGACGTCGCCCGACTGGCGGAAGAAGGGCACGAACCAGCGCACCGCGGCCCAGGCGGCGACCGGGATGGTGAGCGCGAAGACGAACGCGTTCCAGTCGCCCCCGTAGGCCTTCCCGGGGTTGGCGAGGAAGCTGATGCTGCTCACGTACGACCCGAAGATCGACAAGCCCACCGCCCAGCCCGGCAGCGCGCGCCCGGCGGTCATGTAGCGCTCGCTCTCCCGATTGCGCCGGTAGAACCAGCAGCCGAAGCCGGTCATGCCGCCCAGGTAGAGCAGCAGGATGGCCAGGTCGGGGATGGAGAGCGAGGCCGGCACGGCGTCAGGGCTGGAGGAGGGACCGGATCACCTCGCGCGGCACGGCGATGACGCAGCCGTGGCGCGCGTCGGCCGGGAACGCGGTGCGGTCGCTCACGTCCTCCCAGGACTTGAGGTCGGTGGACCGCACGAGGCCGATCGCGTTGATCATGTGCTTGTCGAAGTAGACCCGGTATTCGCCGCCCACCTTGATCGCGCTCGGCCCCTCGGCCCAGAACGCGGAGCTCGTGAGCGGGGGCGACACCGGGTCCCAGGGGCCGAGCGGGGTTCGGCCGCGCACGAGCCGGATGTTCTTCTGCGTGGCCGGCGCGAGCGTCTCGTCCTTCACGAACATCAGCCAGTCGCTCGTGCCGTCGCCCGCCGGGATCAGGTTCGAGTCGATGACGTTGTAGCCGGCGTCGTAGATCAGCCGGGTGGGCGTGAATTCGACGAAATCCGTGGTCGTGGTCGCGTAGATGCGGTGGTTCCGCTCCGGCCGGCGGTTCGACATCGCCGTCTCGGGAAACCGGCCGAGGATCGTCGTTGACCAGTGAATCACGTAATGCCGCTGCGCGGGGTCCCACACGACCTCGGGCGCCCAGCAGTTCTGCGCGTCCGGCTCGTGCGCCATCACGGGCAGCGTCTTCTGGTCGGACCAGTTCTTCAGGTCGCGCGATGAGGCGTAGCCGATCGTCCGCCCGGTCCAGCCGGTGGTCCACACGAGGTGGTATGCGCCGTCCGGCCCGCGGTAGAGGCACGGATCGCGCATCAGCTTGTTCTCGCCGGCGGTCGGCTTGAGCCAGCTCTTGCCCCCGTGAAGCGTCTCGAAGCGCAGGCCGTCCGCGCTCCAGGCCAGGCGGAACCCCTCCCCTTCCCGGTCGTGGTAGAAATAGGCGAACAGGTAGCAGGTGTCGGGCAGCAGCTTCTCGCCCGCGCGGGCGGCGTTGCCGGCAAAACCGAGCACGAAGGTGATGAAGAGAAAGACTATTCCGGGGTTCATCGGTCGTGTTTCTCAGCCACGGACTTCACGGATCGAAGGAGATGGATGCGGATTTCGGGACCGCGGGCGAAAAGGGAAATCAGGGCTCATCCGTGCGATCCGTGGCCAAAAAGGAAGTTCGAACGCGGCATGGCTCAGGGCTCGATCGGGGGCTTGGCGGTGGACAACGGCTCCGCCCCGCCCGACCACTTGAGCCGGACCGCCATGTACTTCCGCCCGGGCAGCTTGATCTCGCGGCCGTCGCGGTCGCCGAAGAAATACCGGTCGAGCTTCCTCGTGGTGATGACCCCGTCGACCGGCGTGACGGTCATGTTCCAGGTGTCGATGACCTCCGCCTTGAATTCCATGCCCTCCGTCAGGGCGTTGCGGTAAAGCTTCGGCGCCCACGCGGTGGGCTGCTCCTCGCCGAAATAGATCAGGTAGTAGCGGCCGGGTTCGCCCGCCATGCGGGGGTCCTGCCACTGGTCGCTCGGGTTCAGGCCGCCCGCCGGCGCGTCCTCGAGCACCTGGCGCAGGAACGCCAGCCGCGGGGGGCTCTCGCCCTTGAGCATGCCGCCCTGCGCCAGCCAGACGACCTGGCGCTCGTCCTGGAAGAACTCGCTGTGTCCGCCGTACGTGCCGGCGACGGTGCAGGACCAGAAGTTGCGCACGAGCTCCGGCCCGGTGAGCTGCGCCCAGCGGAGGTCGTGCGTGCCTTCGTACTTCAGCTCGTCGAAGACGATCGGCTTGCGGTAGACATCGCGGTAGAGGGTGGCGCGGCCGGGCTCCTCGGTGGCCATCGCGTTCTGCATGGAGACGTGGGTGACCCACGGTTTGTTGTGGTCGTACAGGATCCGGCCGTTGTGGATCGAGCGGAGGTGCTGGTACGGGTCCGTCGCCTGCACGAGCCGGAACCAACGGTCCCAGTCCGCCTCCGTCTTCGTGCGCAGGAAGTCGTACTCGTTGCCGATCGACCACCAGACGTTCCGGAAGGCGGCGAGCCGCGCGACGAGGTACCGGACGTAGCGGTCGTCGCTGGCGGCGTCCATCGTCTCGAAGCCCCACTCCTCGTCGTCGTCGTACGGATGGAACAGGATGAGGTCGGCCTGGATGCCGAGGTCGCGCAGCTGCCCGACGCGCTGCTCGAGGTGGCGGAAGAACGCGGGATTGAAGCGCGTGAAGTCGAACTTCCCGGCCGATCCCTCGAACGGCCAGCGCTCGGGCGGCATGAACTTCACCCCGTGCGCCTGCGGGAAGACCAGCATGCGGACCTTGTTGAACGGGGCCGAGGCCAGGGTCTTGAGGGTCAGCTCCTCCATCGCGGCCGGGCGGTGCGTCCAGGAGTACATGGTGGTGCCGACCGGTTTGAACGGCGTGCCGTCGGCGTAGGCGAAATGGTACGTGTTCCGCACGCGCACCGGCCCGTGATTGCCCGGCTTCGCGGGCGTGACGGTGAAGACGCCGCTCTTGTCCGTCAGCGGCCACCGGTTGCTCTTCGTCTCGAAGCGCCACTCGCCCGGCGTCTCGGGCATGAAGCGCACGCGGTACACGCCGCCGCCGTCGTAGAACCCGTCGACCGTGACGTGGCGGACGCCGTCGGTGAACGTCGCGCTGAGGGTCACCTCGGTGAAGGGATTGCCGTCGGACGGCCCCTTGAGCGCGACTTCGAAGACGTCCCATTGCTCGACGGACGACGGCGCGGCGCGGAGGCCGGCGGCGAGGATGAAAAGGGCGACGAGGATCGCCGGGAAACGACGCAGGGCATTCATCGGGAGGAAAGGGGGACTCGGGGAATCGTGGCGAGGAGTTCGCGCCGCGGAATGGCGAGGCAACGACGGAAGGGTGCGCAGGGCCGACATGAGGCGATTCTCCCGTTGTTCACCGCGGCTGGATGTCGCCGGCGACTTCGTGGCCGGTGATCACGGCCTTGCCGGGGTGCTTCGCGCGGTATTCGCGGGCCATCGCGAGCACCGATTCGCGCGTCGGGCGTCCGCCCTTCCAGAGGCGGAGGTGCTGCCGGGGGGCGAGGTCCGTCCCGCCGGGGGGCGCGAACTCCGCGCCGTCCGCCGCGCGGAACCAGTAGGTCAGATCGATCACGTCTACGATCGCCGCGCGCGGGGGGTCGGCCAGGATCGCGTCCTGGACGTCCTTCGGCGCGCTCAGCGCGATGAGGGGCTTCCGGCCGGTCTCGCGCTTCCACTCCGCGACCACGTCGAGCCAGAACTCCATGAAGTGCGCCGGCCCGCTGTACTCGGCGCCGAGCGTGTGGATGACGTTCGTCTCGTCGGCCAGCGCCGCGAGGCAGTGCCGGATGTAGGCGCGGTGCAGCCCGCGCCGGACCGGATGGCTCGCGTCGTAGAATTCCCGCGCCATCTTGATCGTGTCGCCCGTGAACGGCGGGGGCTCGGCGAAGCCGGTGTCGTTGACGTTGTTGACGGGCCGCCAGGGCGAATCGACCCAGTGCGCGCCCGATTCCAGGATGTTGTGCTGGAAATACATCTCGTGGATCAGCACGAGCCCGTGCTGCCGGGCCTCGCGCGCGAACTCGCGGAGGCGGTCGAAGTACCAGGCATTGTACCGGGTGAGGTCGTACCGGCTGAGGCCGTCCCATGCCGTCCCCTGCCCGCTGCGCGCGAACGGCTGCTCGAAGAAGGGAGGCCACGCGTCGGCGTCGGGCCGCCGCACCATCTGGTGGTCGATGCGCCGGCGGTCGTACCACAGGCCGTAGTGGTGGCGGAACGCGACCTGGCCCGCCCGCTCCATCGCGGCGACCACCGCCGGGATTTCGTCCGTCAGCCCGGTGCCGGTGCGGCCGGGGGCGAAGCGCGTCAACGCCACCCCCGGTTCCTTGGCGCGCGCGGGCTCGAGCCGGCCCAGCCACCAGGCCCCGGCGGTCTGGCCCCCGGACAGCGGCCGATCGCCGACCCGGAGCACGCCGTCGACCAGGGCCAGCGGCCGGCCGGCGGGGGATGGCGCCGGCGCCAGGCGCGCGGCGAGATCCGGCACCGCCTGCTCGAGCGCGGCCACGCCGGCCGCCGCCGGGTACCGCCGCGGCGCGAGCGCGGCGAGCGCGCCATCCCCGAGGCGCTGCGACAGCTGCGCCCGATACAGCGAATCCGGCTCCGCGAACTCGTTCGTCTGGCTCCAGCGGCCGTCGCCGACGTACTGGGCCCACGCGCCGACGACCCAGTTGTGCGCGCCGGGGGGCTGGCGGCTGACGATCGTCGCGGCCTCGCTCTGCCAGATCATCGAGTTCGCCGCCGCCCAGCCCACGCCCTGGTTCCAGGTCTCCAGGTTGTCGAGGCGCAGCGCGCCGCCGTCGAGCCGCACGCCGTCGAAAAGCAGGCCCGACGACCAGCTGCCGACCGAGCCGCTGAACCCGCGTGTCGCGCGGGCCGCGCATTCGAGGAACACGTTCGGCCCCGCGGCCAGGTAGCCGGTCGTGAAGTCGTTGCCGCCCTGCTCCGCCCGGCAGCGCAGGAAGAGCACCTGCTGGCCCCGGGAGTGGAACGCCATCCGCCGGTACCCCGCCCGTTCCGAAATCGGCGCGAGCGAGGCGCAGTCCTGCACCGTCACGCGGGCCGCCCTGGCCCCGACCTGGACGGCCGAGCCGGCGAAATGGACCGCCGTGACGTCGGCGACCCAGGCGTCGCGCACCGCGTGCAGGTCGACCGCGTTCCACGCGTGCTGCTCGTCGAGGGGGTTGGCGCGGTCGTAGTCGGATTCGAACCGCAGATTCTCGACGCCGCAGGTCACGAGGTAGCCGCGCTGCTCGTAGGGCGCCACGGTCGCGCCGCCGAGGCTGGCGTCGAGCGACGTCGTGAGCGGCGCGTCCAGGGCGATCCGGTCGCCCTCGACATGCGTGATCACGCGGTCCCAGGCGACGTCGAACGCCCCCGGCTTCCAGGCGTACGGCTGGCGCCCCGGCGCCACGTCCATGCCCAGCTGCTGCAGCCATTCCGCCGGGCTCGGCCGTTCGATCGTCACGGCCATGCCGGCGCGGAGCCCCGCGGCCTGCTCGACGCGCACCTCGGTGGCGCCGACCGGAACATAGTCATCCTTCACCGCGAGCCTCGGGCCGAGCGGCGCGCGTTCGTCCCGTCCGGCCACCTCGACCACCGCGCGGCGGTCGTGACCCGTCGCGACGAGCACTGTCCCGGACTCGTCCGGGCCGGATCCGCGCAGCACGACGCCGCTGGCGGCGATCCTCAGCCGGCCGGCGAGCTCGAAGCGGCCGGGCGCCAGCAGCACCGCGCCGCGGAAGCCCCGGGCGTCCGGCGGCAGCGCCGCCACGTGGTCGATCGCGGCCTGGATCCGCGCGCCGTCGTCGCCCTCGGCCGGCGCCACCACGACGCGCGCCGGCACGACCGGCAGCGCCACGCCGCCGCCGCCGAAGCCGGCATGGGAAAAATCGGGGACGCGGTCGCCGCGCGCCAGGGTCTCGTACACCAGCCGGCCGCCGGGGCCCGGCGCCACCGGCGGAGGATATTCCCGGGCGAACCCCAAACCCGCGATCGTCACGAGCAGACATGCGCCCGCGAGCCGACGCCAACAGTGGCCCGCCGCGGAAGCGGCGGGATTCCCTGCCCTTCCGGGCAGGGCCACGCGCGAAGCGACCGAGGGCGGGCGATCGAGCATCGTCACATCTTCCCCACGATCCGCTCGAGCCGGCCGGAGCGCGCGACCAGGCGCCCGTCGACCAGCACCTGCAGGCCCGCGCCGCGCCCGTACCGGCTGCCGTCGCGGTCCCAGATGATGGTGATGTCGCGACCGTGGTAGCGGACGCGGTCGAGGCAGAACCAAGCCCACGAATCCTCCGGCAACAACGGGTCGACCTCGATCGTGTCATCCGCACGCGGCCGAAGCCCGACGACCCCCGTGATGAGGAGGTCGGCGAACGTGGAGTGGTTGTAGTAGAAGCTGCGCGGATCGCGTCCCTTCAGCCATTGCCCGGTCCGCTCGTCCTGGTACTCGCCCAAGTAGGGCAGGCCGTCGTACCGGTGGCTGCGCGCGAAGGTGACGAACGCGTCGAAGTAGTCGCGCCGGGTCACGACGTCCTGCGGGTAATCGCGCAGCACGTTCGCGAGCGCCGTGAGCGTCTGGGACGTGGCAAAGGGCCACACCGCGCCGTCCCACTCGCAGGTGCCGACGCCGTGCGAGCGGAAGGCCGGGTGCCGGCGCTCCGCCGTGGTGAGGCCAAAGGGCGCGCGGAAGCCGCGGTCGTCCGCGAACTGCGCCCAGGCCGCCTCGAAGCCCTGGCCGGGCTCGGGCAGATGAAAATACCAGGGAATGAACCCGATCTGCTCGCGCACGTCGGCGAGCGGGCCCGCCTCCAGCCGCACCTTGAAGAACTTCGCTTCGGGATCCCACAGCGCCGCGAGGGCGAGCCGGCGCTGCGCGGCGGCCTTCGCGTCGAATTCCCTGGCCTCGGCCTCGCGGCCGGCCAGCCGCGCGATCGCCGCCAGGGCGCGGGCGTTGCCGTACATGTAGCTGTTGAGCGTCGGGCGGACGTTCTTCTTCGTCCGCGACCCGCTGATCGACTCCTCCATCGCGTCGCGGACGTCGAACGACCAGTAGAGTCCCGAGGGCAGCTGCTGGTCCGCGGACCAGCGGCCGAAGTCGGCCGCGAGGTCGTCGTACAGGCCGGTGAGCGTCGCCGTGTCCTGCGTCACCAGCCAACGCTGCCACAGGGCGTACTGCAGCCAGCTGCTGTACCGCCGGAGATGGTCCTGGGGCTGGCCGTCCTTCCCGCGAAGCCAGTAGAGGACGTAGTCGTCGTGCCAGCGCGGGTCGCGGAGCCAGCGGCCCTCCATGAGGTGGTGGCCGAGCGCGCTGCTCACCGGCCGGGCGCGGGTGATGAACTCGGTGAAGACGAACTTCCCGCTGGCCGCGTCCTGCCGCAGGTGCTTGCGCAGCGCCCACCAGCGAAACCACCAGGTCTCCTCGACCGTCGGGTCCGGGCATTCGAACAGCGGCACGTTCGCCGCCAGCCAGGCGGCGGCGTCGGCGTTCGGGACGTGGTTCACGACCGCCTCCGGCTCCATCCGGTTGAAGAAGGCGACGTGGCGCGCGGCGGCGTCCGGCGCCAGGACCGCCGGCGCGGCCGGGAGCAGGGCGGGCAGGATCCCGGCGGCGAGTGCGAGGGGCAGGCGGCGCATCACAGGGAGCTCACATTGTTGGCCGGCACGCCATAATCGACAAACTGTTTCGGGTCGGTCGCGTTGAGGTACTCCTCGACGCTGGTGTACCCGTCCTTGTCCGGGTCGCCGTTCCCGTCGGCCGGGTCGGCCGCATCCAGCCCGTGGCGGCGCTCCCAGGCGTCCGGCATGCCGTCGTGGTCGCTGTCGAGGGGCGCCGGCACGGCGCGGTATTCGGGCCAGCCGCCGACCTCGTCCGTCGAGTCGATGATGCCGTCGCCGTGCGTCGGCTGGCCCGACGCGACTTCCGCGACGACGCGCGCGTCCACCGCGTCGCGCCGGGGGCGCGTGGCGCCGGCGTGCCGGAGCACGAGCGGATAAGCCTCGGCCGCGGGTTGCGTGACGACCGCCGCGACCGCGAACGGCTCCACGCTGCGCGCCTCGGCGGGGTCGACGCCGCGATCGAGGACGACGCCGCCCGCGGCCCAGTTGTCGGCGCTGATGTCGGGGGCGCCCTCGAGGAAGTTGCCGGAGATGTGCCAGCGCGACTTGAAGCCGTAGGCGCGGAAGCTGTCGTCGATGCGCGCCAGCCGGCGGCGCGCCGCCGCGACGGTCGCGGGGCCCGGCTTGTAGTAATTGTTCACCAGGTTGACGGTGTCGGGCTTCCCGTCGCACGCGCGGTGCTGCCAGTTGAAGATCACCGAGCAGCGGAAATCCATGTCGACGGTGTGGTGGTCGCGGTTGCCGGCCACGGAGGGGTTCCGGGCCGTCGCGTGCGCGAAGAGGTTGTGGTGGTAGGAGCTGCGGCGCCCGCCGAGGCTGGCGCCGTAGCCGTGCGCCCCCTTCGGGTGGACCGACCGGTCGAGCGGCTCCGCCAGCAGGCACCACTGCACCGTGATGTCCTCGGTCTCGTGCCAGGTGTTCAGGGCCTCGTCGATGGTCCAGCTGATGGAGCAGTGGTCGAGGATGACCCGGCGGCTGTCGCGGACCTCGATGCCGTCGAGCGGCTCGCCCGACGACGCCCCGGGGCGCACGCGGAGGTGGCGGATCACGACGTCCTCCGCCCCCTCGACGCGCAGCGCGCGGCCGCGGAGGCAGACGCCGTCGCCCGGCGCGGTCTGGCCGGCGATGGTGATCCGCGGGTGGCGGATCACGAGGTCGGAGCGCAGGTCGATCAGGCCCGACACGTGGAAGACGACGATGCGCGGCCCGGCCGCCTCGACCGCGGCGCGGAGGCTGCCCGGTCCGGCGTCGGCCAGGTTCGTCACCGCGATCACCCGGCCGCGGCGGCCCCCGACCGTCGCCCCGCCCGCCCCCTCCGCGCCCGGGAAGGCGGGCAGGGCGTGGGCGAGCGGCGCGGCCGCCAGGACGGCCAGGGCGAGGACCGGCGCGAGCCGGCGAAAAAGCGGGATGGGAAGCATGGCGGGGAAGGGAGGGTGACGGGGCGAAAGACGCGGCACGAGCCCGGCGGTTGCTCCGCCGGGCTCGCGCGACCTAACACCCCTGAGAGACAAGCAAAGGAACTCAGTACGATGCCTTGATGCCGAACGAGTATTGGGCGCCGTAATCCTCGTAGTTGGTGAGGAAGGCCCAGGACGGCGCGCCGGGGCCCGACACCTCCCAGCGGGTGGTGTCGTTCAGGATGTTCCGGCCGGCGACGAAGAGCGTGAAGTGCCTGCTGAACTGCCAGTTGACGTCCGCGTCGAGCTGGTTGCGCGCGCGGATGTACTCGAAGGCGTCGGGGAACGCGCTGCTGTCGTCGCGCAGCATCTTGCCCTTGTGGTTGAACAGCACGTTGCCGGTCAGCCGCGGGAACGCGAAGTTGAGCCCGATGTTGTGCGCCTTCGGGATGTAGTTCCCAAAGTCGCTCGGGCCGACGCGCGAGCCCGTGAGGTCGAGCCGCGTGATGTTGCCGCGGATCGTGAAGTGGTTGAGCCAGCTGTCGGCGCCGACCTGCCCGGTCCAGCGCGCGAGGTTCGCGAGCGGGAGGATCAGGTTCGCCTCCCAGCCCTCGATGCGGGCGTCGCCCACGTTGATGCGGGTGGTGTAGCGGTAGCCGACGTAGTCCTGTGACAGCCCGAGCTGGTCGAGCAACGCGGCGTCCGCCACCGAGTTGAGGTTCGCGAAGAAGTCCTTGATGTCCTTCTTGAAGTAGCTGAACGAGACGACGCCGTTCCGCGGGAGGTAGTACTCGAGCGCGTAGTCGTAGTTCTTGCCCGTCCAGGGGCGGAGCGTGGTGTTGGCCGAGGTGATGAAGCCGGGGAAGCTGCTCGACTGGCTGGGGTCGAACGCGACGTTGTCGCTGACGGACAGGTTCGGCACGATGTCGACGATGCGCGGCCGGCCGATGGTCTCGGCGTAGGCCACCCGCAGCTGCAGGTTCTCGAGGATCTCGATCGTCGAGTGCAGGCTCGGGAAGAAGTCGTCGTAGTCGCGCTCGCCGTACTGGCCGCGGTAGGTCCAGATCAGCCGCTCGCTCTCGGCGGAGCCGGCCGCGCCGGCCTCGGGCTTCCGCACGAAGGCGCCGTTGACCTTGATGAGGTCGCCGTTGGCGTCCCGCTGGAACACCGCGCTCGAGTCCTGCCTCGAGCCCCAGCCCCAGTTCTCCGTCAGCTCGTAGCGCACGCCGCCCACGAGGCGGACGCGGTTGAAGAGCTTCGTGTCGCCCATGAGGTAGCCGGCCGTGATGCGCTCGGTGACGAGCGGCGATCGGACCGCGTTGTTGCGGACGGAGTCGCCCTGCTGGCTCGGGGTGCGGGTGAACAGGTTCGGGTTCGCCTTCCACGCGTCGAAGATCGCCCACGGGCTCGGCCACTGGACGCCGCGCTGGCCAAAGCCGGGGCTCGCGCCCGCCATGCCGGGGTCGGGGAACGGCGTGATGACATTGTCGTCGTTCGCCGCGACGCCGTCGGCCCCGACGTAGGTGTACGCGGTGACGTTGTAGTCGATCTCGCGCTCCACCTCGATCCGCGATCCGCCGAGGGTGAGCTTCACGGGCACGTTGAAGACGTCGAGGTCGCGCGTCACCCTCGCCCGGAGCTCGTGCAGCGTGTCCTCGGCCGACTGCGGCTCGCCCTGCACCGTGGTGAGGTTGTAGTTCGAGAGCTGCGTGGCGTCGACCGGGTTGCCGTTCGCGTCGAGCGTGACGATGGTCCCGACCGAGCCGTCCTCGTTGTTGATGTCCTGGAGCTGCACCTGGCGGACCGCGCGGTTCGCGGTCGAGACGCCGCGGAAGAAGCCCTTGGCCATGTCGCGCGAGTTGCTCGCGGAGTGGGAGAAGCTGCCCGCGAGCTGCGCTGCCCACGGGCCGCGGTCGAGGTCCCACGAGGCCGCCACGCGGCGCGTGAGGCCGTGGCGGCCCTGGAAGCTGTTGCCGAGGCTCGTCGTGCCGGTGGCCGCGCCGCCGTTCGTGAACGTCTCGCCCCAGGACGTGGGCGTCGCGTTGCCGACGTTGTAGGTGATCGTCCGCGTGGCCTGCTGCTGCTCGAAGGCGTTGGCCTCCGCGGAGACGGAGACGGTGTTGCCGTCCCACGGCTTCCAGTCGACCTTCCCCGAGACCGAGTGCGAGGTCTGGAGGTTCGGCGAGAAGCTCGTGGCGATGGAGTTCGTCTGCGGGTTGGCGAGGCTCGCGCCGGAGCCGCTGAAGCGGCGCCCGTAGACCGTGCGGTTCTGGAGGTAGTACTGGCTGTTCGAGGCCGCGTTGACGACGAAGCCGAGCCGGTCGTTCACCGGATGGAGGTAGCTGAAGCGCGCCGAGGGGCGGATCTTGTAGTCCTCGCCGCGCCCCGGGCCGGGTGTCTCCTCGAAGTCGAACGCCTTCTCGTTGGCCGAGAGGTAGAAGGTGGCGTCGAACTTCGGCCGCGGGCTCTCGAAGGCCGACCGGCTGATGAAGTTCACCGCGCCGCCGAGCAGGTTCGCCGCCATGTCGGGCGTCGGCAGCTTCACGACCTCGATCCGCGCGATGTTGTTGATGTTGGCCTGCTCGAGCACGAACTGCCGCGTGTGCGTCTGGGTGTTGGAAAGCGCGGCGCTGGCGACCTGACCGCCGTCGAAGGTGACGTTGGTGTAGTTCGAATTGAAGCCGCGGACCATGATGCCGGACAGGTTGTTGCCGTCCTTCATCTCGAAGGTGATGCCCGGCAGGTGCTTCACGAACTCGCCGATGTTGCCCTGGTTGATCTCGCCCAGCGCGTCGGTGGAAACCACCTCCTTCTTGTTCGCCGCGAACCGCTGCTCGTTGATCGCGATCGCGGTGGCGTTGTACTCGCGTTCCGTCGCGACCACGAACGGGTCGAGCGTGACGACCTCGCCCTGCGCGCGGGGCGCGGCGCCGGCCCGCACCAGGCCGACGTCCTGCGTGGCCGTCGCGCCGGCGGGCACGGTCACCGCGACCTGCTGCGGCTCCATGCCGGTGTAAAAGACGTCGAGCGTCGCCGGCCCGGCCGGGACGCCATCGATGCGGTATGCGCCGGCGGCATCGGTGTACGCCTCCTTCGCGGTGCCCTGCACCGCCACCCGCGCATTGTTCAGGAACACGCCGGTGCCGGCGTTCTGGATCCGGCCCTCGATCGCGCCGGTGGCCGCGGCCTGCGCGTGCGCGCGGGGAAGCAGGAGACAAGCCCCCAGAACGAGGGCGACGGACAGGGCGGCAAGGCGCCCGCGGGAGGGGAACGGAACGGCCGCGCACGGGGGCGCGGAGCAGGACACGGACGGGTTCATGCAGGACGGGGGTTGGGGGTTGGCCTGGGGGGAGCCGGCGCTTATTTCAGATGAAATAAAGCTTGCTGAAATTAGTTTCCATGAAATAACCCCAGGTCAAGTTTCTTTTCTCCTCGCTCGGGGCCGGCCGACGCGCCCTCTTCCACCCCGTCCCCCGCCCGCCGCTATTTCATACGCCCCGCCCATGCCTCCCCGCGCCACCATCACCGACGTTGCCACGACCGCGGGCGTAGCCCTCGGCACGGTCTCGCGCGTCCTCAACAACCACGTGGACGTGAACCCCGAGATCCGGGACCGCGTCCTCGCCGTCGCGCGGAAGCTCGGCTATCAGCGGCTCCGGCAGCGCCGCTCGGCGGGGGTCCGGGCGGCCGCGCGCAACGGCGCGGTGGGCACGGTGGCGGTCGTGATCTTCGGCATGGAGGACACCCTCGTGCAGCTGCCGGTGATCAGCTCCGCCCTCCAGGGCATCGAGCGCGCGCTGTCCGCCACGGGCCGGAGCCTCATGCTCGCCAACATCGCCAGCGGCGACCGGCTGCCGCCGTTCCTCGAGGAGGGCAACGTGCAGGGCCTGATCCTCAAGGGGCCGAACCAGGGGCTGCTGCCCGACGCCGCCTCGCACCCGCTGCTCCGTCAGCTCTACCGGTTGCCGCGGGTCTGGCTGATGGGGCGGCTGCCCAACGCGCGCGGCGACCACTGCAACTTCGACACGGAGATCGCGGGCCGCCTCGTGGCCGAGCACCTGGCGGCGAAGGGGCACCACCGGGTGGCGTACATGAATCCCAAGCCCGGCCAGGCCCAGTTCGAGCGCGTGAAGACCGCGTTCGCCCACACCTGCGCCCGCGCCGGGCTCGCCTACTCCCTCCTTGAGGTCGACCCGCCGCAGAAGCTCACCTGGCCGCTGCCCGCGACGACGCGGCAGGACAACGTCGATCTCCTCGTCGACCGGTGGGCCGCCCTGCCGGCCAAGGCCCGGCCGACCGCCCTGTTCGTGCCCTCGGACCGCACCGCCACGCAGCTCTACACGTCCCTCGCGCGGCGAAACCTGCGCCCCGGCCGCGACGTGAGCGTCGTCTCTTGCAACAACGAGCGCTCGCTCATCGCCTCGCTGCATCCGGCGCCGACCACCATCGACATCCATGCCGAACTGGTCGGACGGCGCGCCGTCGACCAGCTGCTCTGGCGCATCGCGAATCCCGGCGAGCTCGTCGACACGCAGGTGCTCGTCGAGCCGTCCCTCGTCGAGGGCGAATCCGTCGCCACCCTCTGAGCCCGCGCCCATGCGCCCGATCGATTATGCGGTGATCGCCGCCTACGGCCTCGTCATCGCCGCCATCACGGCCCGCTTCTCGCGGCGGCAGCGCACGGCCGAGGATTATTTCGTCGCCGGGCGCTCGCTGCCGGCCTGGGCCGTGGCGATGGCGATGATGGCGGCCATCATCAGCAGCAACACGCTGGTCGCCCATCCGGCCACCGCCTACCAGAGCGGCCTGATCCTCCTGCTGGGCAGCCTGACGCTCCCGCTCGTGCTCATCTTCGTCGCGCGCGTCATCGTGCCGTTCTACCGCAACACGGTCGGGATGAGCGCCTACGAGTACCTCGGCGCGCGCTTCGGGCTCGGCGGGCGCCTCTACGCGTCGGGCTGCTTCATCGCCGACCGGCTGTTCGACGTCGGCGTGACGATCCTCACGACGGCCGTGCCGGTCAGCGTGCTCACGGGGTGGGAGCTGCCGTCGGTCATCCTCGCCCTGGCAGTGTTCACCACCGCCTACACCGTGGTCGGCGGGATGGAGACGGTGGTGTGGACGAGCGTCGTGCAGGGCTTCGTGTTCATCGCCGCCGCCTTCATCATCGCGGGCCGCCTGATCTTCGCGCCCGAGGCGGGGCCGCCGGGCGCCGTGATCGGCGCGGCGTGGGAGGCGGGCAGGTTCTCCCTCGGCAACTTCGAGCTCTCGTGGCGCTCGCTGGTCGATCCGGCGCACACCTCGCAATGGCTGCTGCTGCTGGCCTACACCGTCAACTGGGCCCGCCGCTACATCGCCGACCAGCACATGGTGCAGCGCTACCTCATCGCGCGCACCGACGCCGACGCCAGCCGCGGCGCGCTGTGGAACGGCCTGCTCTGCGTCCCGGTGTGGGCCACGTTCATGTTCATCGGCGCCTGCCTGTACGGCTACTACGCGCTGAGCGGCGCGACGCCGCCGGCGGTCAGCGACGAGGTCGTGCCGCACTTCATCCGCCACCAGCTGCCGGCCGGCGTCGTCGGCCTCATGCTGGCGGCCATCCTCGCGGCCTCGATGTCGTCCATCAGCCCCGACCTGAACAGCATCGCGACGGCGTTCACGGCGGACATCGCGGGGCATTTCCGCCCCGGCATGAGCGACCGCGCCCGCCTCATCACGGGCCGCGTCGCCGTCGGGGTCGCCGGCGCGATGGCGATCGCGACCGCGCTGGTCATGGCCCCCCGCGGCGACGCCGCGACCATCATGGAGCGGGCGGTCACGATCGCCGCCATCCTCTCCGGCGGCATGCTCGGCCTGTTCTTCCTCGGGTTCTTCACGCGGCGCGCGACGCGACGCGGCTGCTACGCCGGCCTCGCGGCCTGCGTCGTGTTCACGGCCTGGGGGACCCTCACCGCGTCGCCGGAACCGATCGTCGACCCCGGCTTCAACTTTCCGCTCAACCCCATCCTCATCGGGCTCATCGGACACGCCATCGTGTTCGGGGTCGGATACGCCGTGAGCCGCCTGTTCGGCGGACATGTGCCGGCGGACATCGACCGGCTGACCTACTGGCGAAAGGAAACCGCGTGAACCCGGACCTCGCCGCCCCGATCACGCTGCGCTGGCCGCCGCAAATCAGCTTTGGCGCCGCCGGGGCCCGGGCCGCGCTCGGGGCCCTCGCGGGGCCGGCGCCCCGCCGCGTGTTCCTGGTGACCTCGCCCTCCGTCGAGGGCCGCGCGCGCGAACTCGCCGGCGCCCTCGTCGCGGGCGGCGCCGCGCTCGAAGCCCGGACCGACGTGCCGGCCGAGCCGACGGTCGCCTGCTGCGAGCGGTTGCGCGCCGCCGCCCGCGCCTTCGCTCCCGACCTCGTGCTCGCGGTCGGCGGCGGCAGCGTGCTCGACGTCGCCAAGCTGGTCGCGGCCGTCCACGACCGCGACGAGCCCGCCGCGGCCTTTTATGGGATCGGGCTCGTGCCCGGCCGGCGCGTCCGGCTCGCCTGCGTCCCCACGACCGCCGGGACCGGCAGCGAGGTCTCGCCGAACGCGCTCCTCTACGACGAGTCCACCTCGACGAAAAAGGCCGTCATCAGCCCCGCGCTCGTGCCCGACGCCGCCATCGTCGATCCGCGGCTCATGCTGAGCCTTCCGCCGGGGCTCACGGCCACGACCGGCCTGGACGCGCTGACGCATTGCATCGAGGTCTTCGCCAACCGCGCCGCCCATCCCGCGGTCGACGCGTTCGCGCTCGAGGGCGTGCGGCTCATCGGCGCGAACCTGGCGCGCGCCGTCGCCGACGGCTCCGACCTCGCGGCCCGCAGCGCGGTCGCGCTCGGGAGCCTGTACGGCGGCCTGGGCCTGGGCCCGGTGAACACCGCCGCGGTCCACGCGCTCGCCTATCCGCTGGGCGGGGAGTTCCACCTCGCGCACGGGCTCTCGATCGCCCTGCTGCTGCCCCACGTCGTGCGGTTCAACGTGCCGGCCCTGCCCGAGCGCCACGCCGCCCTGGCCCAGGCGCTCGGCGCCGCCTCCGCGGAAGAGCTGCCGGAGCGGCTCCTCGCCCTCGTGCGCGCCTGCGGCGTCCGGACCGGTCTGGGCGCCCACGGCATCCCCCGCGAGGCGTTTCCCCGCATGGTCGCCGCCGCGATGCAGGTGACCCGCCTGCTCAAGAACAATCCCCGCCTGCTCACGGCCCCCGACGCCTACGCCATCTATGACGCCGCCTATATCTGACCTTCTCGCGCGCCCCGGCGCCGGGGTCATCGTTCCGCTCGTGACGCCCGTCACGTCCGACGGCCGCCTCGACGAGCCCGCCGCCGAGAGGCTCGTCGCGCACGTCGCCGGCGCCGGGTGCGGCCTGCTCGTCCTCGGCACGACCGGCGAGGTCGCGTCGCTCTCCGGCGGCCTGCGCCGCCGCTACATCGACCTCGCGGTCCGCGTCGCGGCGCGGCGCGTGCCGGTGTTCGCGTGCGTCGCCCACAATTCCCTCGAGGAATCAGCCGCCCTCGCGCGCGAGCACCTCCGCCAGGGCGCCGACGCGATCGTCGGCATGCTGCCGAACTATTTCGAGCTCACGGCCGACGACATGCGCGCCTACTTCCGTCGGCTGGCGGAGCACACGCCCGGCCCGTTCTTCCTCTACAACATGCCGGCCACCACCCGGATGTCCCTGCCGCTCGAAGTCATTGCGGAACTCAGCCGTCTCCCGAACGTGGTCGGCATGAAGGATTCCGAGTCGACCCCGGGCCGCCTTGACCAGGTCGCGCAACGCTTCGGCGGCCGTCCGGGTTTCGCGCTTTACATGGGCGTTGCCGCGCAGGCGGTGGCGGCGTTCCGCCGCGGCTTCCACGGCGTGGTGCCAAGCAGCGGCAACCTGCGTCCGGACCTCTGGCGCGCGCTCCATGACGCCGTCCTCGCGGGAGACTGGACGCGCGCCGAGCGGCTGCAGCACCGGACGGACGCGATCAGCACGGTGCTGCAGCGCGATCGATCCCTCGGCCGCTCGCTGGCCGCGCTCAAGGCGGCGCTCTCCGCGCGCGGCCTGTGCGGCCCGGAGATGATGCCGCCGCTCGTGCCGTTGCCGGCCGCCGCCGCGGCGGCCGTGTCCGACGAGCTCTCCCGGCTCGAGTAGCCCGAACCCGATGCCCCGCGCGCCCGACATCGTCCTGGCCGACGACCTCACCGGCGCCGCCGAGATCGCGGGCGTCGCGCACCGCCACGGCCTGCGCGCGACGCTCGTGACGCGCGCGACGCCGCCCGTTGGGCGGGGCATGACGGTGATGGACACCGACACGCGGCTGCTTGCGCCCGCCGCGGCGGCGCGGCGCGTGCGCCGGCTCGGTCGGCAGGCCGGCACGCGGCTGGCGTTCAAGAAGACCGACTCGGTCCTGCGCGGCCCCGTGCGCGCCGAGCTCGAGGCGCTCGCTTCGCCGTTCGATCGCATCCTGCTCATCCCGGCCAATCCCCGCCTCGGCCGGACCATCCGGGACGGCGCGTATCGAGTCGAGGGCCGCCTGCTGCACCGCACCGCCTTTGCCCGCGATCCGCACCACCCGGCGCGCACCGCGCGCGTGCGCGACCTGCTCGGCGCGGGCCGGATCGCGCTCCATCTGGTGGCGGCCGGCGCCGCGTTGCCGGCGCGCGGCCTCAGCGTCGGGGAGGCGGCCCGGGCAGCCGACGTCGTCCGCTGGGCCCGCGCGGTCGACCGGCGCACGCTTCCGGCCGGAGGCGCCGAGTTCTTCGCCGCGGTGCTGCGCGCCCGCGGGGCCCGTTCCCGGACGCCGCATCCACCCGTTGTGCCGGCCGGGCCCGCGCTCGTCGTGTCCGGATCGCTCGCTCCCGGCGCCCTCGCGGCCGCCCGGGCGGCGGAGGCCGAAGGCTGGACGGTTTCGGACCGCCGTCGCGACCTGACCCCGGCGCTCCGGACGACCGGACGCGCCTGGTGCGCGACCGCGCTGGCTCCGAAGGACGACGCCACGGTCGTCCGACGCCGCGTGGCCGGCCTCGTGCGAGCCTTGCGGGCGACGCATGCCTTCTCGCACCTGGTGATCGAGGGCGGAGCCACGGCCGCCGCGGTCATCCGCGCGCTGCGGTGGGACCGGTTGGACGTTCTCGGTGAATGGGCGCCCGGGGTTGTCGCGCTGCGCCCCCGCTCCGCCCGCCGCGTGGTCATCACGCTCAAGCCCGGCAGCTACGCCTGGCCCGCCTCCCTCCGCGCCGCGCTCCGGCGCGCCGGCCCTTTCGCATGACGATTCCCGGTTCCCTCCCCCTGCTGGCCGTGAGCCTCGGCGACCCCGCCGGCACCGGGCCCGAGCTGCTCACCAAGGCGCTCACCCTGCCCGACGTGCTCGCCGTTTGCCGTCCGCTCGTCGTGGGCGACGCGGCGGTGATGGAGCGGGCCTGCTCCTACACGGGCGCGCAAGCCAAGATCCGCCGGTTCGCGAGCCCCGAGGCCGCGACGTTCGCGCCGGCCGAGATCGCCGTCCTCGATCTCCCCAATGTCGACCTCGCCCGCCTCCAGCCGGGCCGCATGGACCCGATGGCCGGCCAGGCCGCCTATGAATACGTGAAGACCGCGGCCGAGCTCGCGCTGGCGGGCCGGGCGGCCGGAATCGTCACGTCGGCCATCAACAAGGCCGCGCTCAACGCCGCGGGCCACCACTACGACGGCCACACCGGCCTGCTCGCGGAGGTCTGCTGCGCGCCCGGCGCGACGATGATGCTCGTCGCGGACCGGCTGCGGGTGAGCCATGTCTCGACCCACGTTTCCCTGCGGCAGGCGATCGACCGGGTCCGGCCTGACCGCATCGTGCAGGTCCTGCAGCTGACCCACGACGCGGTGCGCCGGCTCGGCATCGCGCGGCCGCGGCTGGCCGTGGCCGGCCTCAACCCGCACGCCGGCGAGGGCGGGCTCTTCGGCGACGAGGAGCAGAAGCACATCCTGCCCGCGGTCGAGCGCGCGCGGGCGCTCGGGGTCGACGCCTCGGGCCCGCACCCGGGCGATACCGTGTTCTTCCGCACGCTGCAGGGCGAATTCGACGGGGCGGTCGCCATGTACCACGACCAGGGGCACGTCGCCGCTAAGATGCTCGGCATCTGGCGCGGCGTGAACGTCACCCTCGGCCTCCCCATCGTCCGCACGTCGGTCGAGCACGGCACGGACTTCGCCAACGCCGGAACGGGCCGGGGCGACCCGCGCAGCCTCGTCGAGGCGCTCAAGCTCGCCGCCGCCCTTTCCGCCCATCCCCGCCCATGAAATCCGCCCTGCTCGCCCCCCTCCTCGCCGTCGCCGCCCATGCCGCCGCCCCCGTGGCGTATCTCGGGCCGGATGTCGCGACCCCGACCGCGGACGGGGGGCTGCGCCCGGTCGTGGGCGTGCAGAACATCCAGGTCTACCGGGCCAGCCGCACGGCCTCGGCTCACGCCGACGGATTGACCGACACCTACACGCACGCGCCGATGCTCTGCCACTGGCGCGGCCGTTTCTACGTCCTCTACCTCAGCGGCCCGCGCAGCGAGCATGAGGCGCCGTGCGTGACCTCGCTCACGAGCTCGGCCGATGGCGTCACCTGGGACGCGCCCAAGGTGATCTTCCCGGCGTTCGCGCTGCCGGACGGCACCCAGACCATCGCGCACCAGCGCATGGGCTTCTACGTGGCGCCCGACGGCCGGCTCCTCGCGCTCGGGTTCTACGGCCGGCCTCCGTCGCCCAACGACGGCACCGGCCTCGGCCGGGCCGTGCGCGAGGTCTTCGCCGACGGTTCGTGCGGGCCGATCCACTTCATCCGCCCGAACGCGCAGCAGCCGTTCCCCGCCTTCAAGCTGCCCTACCCGCCCTACCGCGCCTCGCCGGACGCCGGGTTCGTCGCGGCGTGCGAGGCGCTCCTCGCCGACAAACTCATGACCGCCCAGTGGTGGGAGGAGGAAATGCTCGACGAATCGGGCTTTTACCGCGTGCGGGGGAAGGCGCTCTCGTACGTGACCCGCCCCGACGGTTCGGTCCTCGGCATCTGGAAGAACCGGCTCGTCGCGACCACCAGCGACCGCGGCCAGACGTGGTCGGCGCATACATTCGCGGAAAACGTGCCGAACAACGGATCGAAGTACTGGCTGCAGCGGATGGCGGACGGGCGCTACGGGCTCGTCCTCAACCCCACGAACCGCAACCGCTATCCCCTCGCGATCATGACGAGTCCGGACGCGGCGAAGTTCGAGGGGCTGCTGGCCGTTCACGGCGAGCTGCCCGACCAGCGCTTCGGCGGCTACCTCAAGAACATGGGCCCGCAGTACGTGCGCGGCATTGTCGAAGGCAACGGCACGCCCCCCGACACCGCGAGCGCCTTCTACCTGACCTACTCGGTGAACAAGGAGGACATCTGGTTCGCCCGCGTGCCGGTGCCGGTGAGCGCGACCGCGGCCGGGCCGGTCGTCGAGGACTTCGAAGCCGCGGCGCCCGGCACGCTGCCCGCCGGCTGGAATGTCTACACGCCGCTCTGGGCGCCGGTCCGGGTCAGCGAGGCGGACGGCCGGCGCGCGCTCTCGCTGCGCGACGAGGATCCGTACGATTATGCGCGGGCGGTCCGCGTCTTTCCCGCGACGCACGGCGTGAAGGTCTCGTTCGACGTGCTCGCCCGGCAAGCGAACGCGCGGCTCGAAATCGACCTGGAGGACGGATCGGGACTGCGACCGGTCCGGCTCGCCTTCGGCGAGGACGGACGGCTCTGGGCCTGCCACGAGGCCCAATGGATGGACGCCGGCGCCTACACGCCGGGCCGGTGGCACCGTTTCGAGCTCGAGATTCCCGCGAACCCCGAGGCGGACCGCTGCGCCGTGACGGTCGACGGCAAGTCGCCGCTGCCGCGGCCCGCCTTCTTCACCGATCCGGTCCGCACGGTGGAGCGGCTCTCGTTCCGCACCGGCCCGCATCGGCCGCGGGGGTACGGCGGGCGCGACCTCCCCGGGGCCGATCACAAAACGGCGGCGGCGGAATTCCTCGTCGACAACGTGTCGGTTACCCCGGTCGCACGCTGATCCGAGACCCGCACCGCGCGCAGCCATCGACGGCGCGTCAGGACAACGCGCCCTGCCGTGGACTCGCCGGTGTCGGTGGTCGGATGGCTCGTCTTCAAGCCGTCGTTCCCGAATGGTTCCGTCGTCCGACGTTGGCGACCATTCACGTGATTCGCGGGCACCGAAAAATGGACCGTGTCGCCGACTCACGGGCACGGGCGTTTCCCTCGGAGTGACACTTAGGATTCCGGTAGTATCTGCGCGTATCTCGGAAGAATCCGCGCTTTTGATAGGCTAGCATCGCCCCGCTACCCCTAAACCGGCCTCCGGTCGTCTGCCTTGCGCGTCCCTGCACGCCCGTGTGCGACCCGGCCCGGCCCGATAATCGGGGTGGCCTAGCACCCAACCCCACTGACCCCATGCACCCCAAAACCATGGCTTCGGCCATCCGCAGCACGGGCCTGTTCGGCAGGCTCCTGACCGGCGTCCTCGCTGTCGCGATCGCGCTGGCCCCCGCCACCGCCCAGGAAAGCGGCACCGGTTCCATCACCGGGCGCGTCTTGAACGCTTCCAACGGCACGTACCTCCCGAAGGCCGTCGTGACGGTCGAGGGCACCAGCCTCTCCGCGCTGACCGACGACTCGGGCACCTACACGATCCGCAACGTGCCCGCCGGCGACGTGAACGTCCGCGCCTCCTTCACGGGCCAGCAGCCCCAGACCGTCCGCGTCACGGTCGCCCCCGGCGTCGCCGCCCAGGCCGACCTTGCGCTCGGCCGCACGACCAACCTGCGGGCCGACGGCTCCATCGAGCTGGATCCCTTCGTCGTCGCCAGCGAGCGCTACAAGACCGCCGCCGACATCGCGATCAACGAAGAGCGCCACTCGGTGAACATCAAGAACGTCGTGGCGGCCGACCAGTTCGGCGAGATTCCGAGCGGCAACGTGGGCGAATTCATCAAGTTCCTGCCGGGCGTGGAAATCGAGTACGGCCAGCAGTACACCGCGCCGACCGATCCCATGGGCATCTCCGTCCGCGGCTTCGGTTCCGCCGACACCGCCATTTACGTCGACGGCGTGCCGATCGCCAGCGCCTCGCAGGGCAGCCTCACCACCCAGATCGGCCTCGACATGATGTCGATCAACAACGCCTCCCGCGTGGAGCTCATCAAGGTCGCGACGCCGGACATGCCGATGAATTCGGTCGGCGGTCAGATCAACCTCATCTCCCGTTCCGCGTTCGAATACGCCAAGCCGACGCTGACCGCCAAGGCGTACGTCACGATCAACTCCGAGAATCCGAATCCGTTCGAACGGATCGTGGGTCCGTCGGACGAGAAGGTCTTCGCCGCCCAGCCGGGCTTCGAGCTCAGCTACGTGCGCCCGATCAACGATCGGCTCGGCATCACGCTCAGCGCCTCGCGTTTCTCGCAATACAGCGAGTTCACCCGCTTCCGCAGCGAGTGGGGCACCAGCAACGTCAACGTCGACCTCCGTCCGTTCGGAGGCGCGAACAACACGCCGGCCACCAATGCCAGCGGGCCCGTCAGCCCCTCCAACCCCTACCTGTCGCGCGTAAGCATCTACGACAGCCCGCGCACCAGCCTGTCGCACTCGGCCTCCATCAAGGCCGACTGGCGTCCGTTCGACGGCCTGACCCTGAGCGCCACCTACCAGGCTTCCCAGTACGAGTCGGTCGACACGACGCGCCGCATCCAGATCCGAACGCAGCGCCCGCAGATCTGGGACGCGACCCAGACGATTTCCTACCCGTTCCTCACGGCCGGGCAGCTCGTCGCGGGCCAGCCCCAGTTCAACCCCGGCAACAACATCTCGATGTTCCTGGATGCCCGCGACAAGGAGGGCATGACGCACACGGGCTCCTTCCGCGCGACCTACCGGAAAGGCCCGTGGGACATCTTCGCCCTGGCGAGCGCCTCGACCTCGCGCGCGACATTCAAGGACCTGGAGAACGACCACTTCTCGAACGTCGAGATCAATGCCGACAGCCTGATCGGCCAGGTCCGTTTCGAGAGCATCGTGGACGGCATCCCGGGCCGGATCAGCGTCATGGGCCGCAATGGCCAGCCGTTCGACTTCTCCCGGCTGGCCAACTGGAACACGGCGCAGATCCAGGCGCGCTCCGGCCTCGCCGAGTCGATGGACGACGTGTTCAACTACAAGCTGGATGTGAAGCGGGACCTCGACTTCCTGCCCTGGCAGGACCAGTTCCGCGTCGCGCTCAAGGCCGGCTTCCTCCGCGAGGAGACGCTGAAGAAGAAATGGGGACGCGGCACCAACTACCGCGAGACGTACACGGGCCCCGCCATCACGAGCAACGATTACCTCGACACGACGTACGTCGGCGAGACCCCCGGCTATGGCCTGAAGGAGCAGGAGTGGATCAGCGTCTACCGCCTGTACGACATCTACCAGGCGAACCCCTCCTCATTCTCCATCACCGAGGCTGACGCCCGCGAGAACTGGAACAGCGCGGTCGGCCAGAACAAACGCGTGAAGGAGACCCGCGACGCGATTTACGCCATGTTCGAGGGCTCCATGCTGCCCCATCGCGAGACCAACAAGCATCGGCTGCATTTCGTCGCCGGCCTCCGCGACGAAAGCCTGAAGCGCCGCGGCCAGGGTCCGATGGGCGACAGCAAGTGGAACTACATCAAGGAAGCGGACGGCACTCTCTACCGCAACTCCGCCCTCACCGGGACGACCGCCGGCACCGTTCGCATCGACCAGGCCAATTCGCTCCTCTTCGCGCAGACGGCCGCGGGCACCGCCCTGCGCGCCGACCTGACCTCGAAGGGCATCGCCTTCCCGACCAGCGTCATCGCCAACAACACCCTCGCGTCCCAGATGCTGCAGCGGCGGATGCTGCAGCCGGTGGACGGCGAGTCCGACGGCAAGCCGTCGTACAGCATCAACTTGGCCTACGACATCTCCGACAAGCTCGTCGGCAAGGTCGCCTACTCGCGCACGTTCGGCCGGATCCCGATCGAGGACACCCACCGCGGGCTGCTCTCGGGCAATCAGAACGACTTCAACATCAACGAGGCCGAGGATCCGACCGCGATCCCGGCGGGCACGATCAAGGTCGCCAACCCGAACCTGCTGCCCGAGATCGCGGACAACTGGGATTTTGCGCTCACCTACTACACGGACCGCGGCGGCAAGCTCGGTGCCTCGTTCTATTACAAGACGATCGAGAACTTCAACGACGAGATCATCACGTTCAGCAGCGATCCGACGTTCAGCGAGACGCTGACCAGCCTCGGCCTCGACCCGGCTGATTATCAGGACTGGCAACTCACGACTTCGATCAACGGCATCGGCTCGGCGAAGGTCCGCGGCTTCGAGTTCGAAGTGTTCCAGGATCTCCGGTTCATCCCCTGGCTCGGCGACTACGGCCGTCGGGTGAACTTCTTCGCCACGTACTCGAAGTCGAAGCGCAGCGAGACGAACACGGAGCGCATCTCGTCCCGCCCGGCCGCGAGCCAGCTGGCGACCGGCGGCATCAACGTCTCGCTCAACCGGCTCACGGTGAACCTCAAGGCGACGTGGAGCGACCTCAAGCGCACGGATGCCGCGGGTTCCTTCACCATCGGCGGTGTCACCTACGAACTGGGCGAATACGAGCCCTCGAACACGAAGGTGGACCTGTATGTCAACTACCAGCTGTCGAAGCGCTACAGCATCTATCTTACCGGCCGTGACATCTTCAAGACCGGCCAGGTGGTGGAGCGCTTCGACCTCGCCGGCATTTATCCCGGCTACGCCCATTGGGACGACCAGCGCCACTTCGGCACCCAGGTCACCATCGGTGTGAAGGGAACTTGGTAACTTCCTGATCAGTCAGAGCCAACGAAGCCCGGATCCTCACGGACCGGGCTTCTTTATCCCCCCATGCCAACGACCCGCCTGCTCCTTCTCCTCGCGACCCTGCTCGCCCCGGCCCGCGTGCTCGCCGCCGATCCCGCCCCGCTCGACCCGGCGCTGCTCCAGCGCGCCGGCCGGATCGTCGACGCGCTTTCGCTCTCCGACGCCGCGCAGTCCGAGCGCGTCCGGGAAATCATCGCCCGGCAATACGCCGACCTCCGCCCCGTCCACGAAGCCCGCGACGCCGCGCTGCGCGGGGCGGACGGCGATGAAGCCGTCATCAAACGGGCGCGCACCGAGGCCCAGGCCCGGCTGTCCGAGCTGCATTACGCCTACCTCGGCCGGCTCGCGGCCGAGCTCGACCCGATCCAGGTCGACCGCGTGAAGGACGGCATGACCTACGGCGTCATGCCGAACACGCTCCGCGTCTACCAACAGATGCTGCCGAACCTCACGCCCGAGCAAAAGGCCCGGATCCACGCCTGGCTGGTCGAGGCCCGCGAGTTCGCGATGGACGGCGGCTCCTCGGAAGAGAAGCACGGCGTCTTCGGGAAATACAAGGGGCGCATCAACAACTACCTCGCCGCCGCGGGCTATGACTTGAAAGCGGCCGAGAAAAACCTCCGGCGGAAACCCTGAACCCTCCCGGCCGTCACTCTCCGGAACTTCCTGATCTCCATGATGAAATACCGCACCCTTGGCCTCCTTATTTCATGCCTCGCTTGCGCCTCCGCGGCATCCGCCCAGGGCTACCCGCGCGTGCCGTCGGAGCTGCAGGAAGCCGCCAATCGCCGCCGCGCGGCGGAAGACCGGCGGTCCGACGAGCTCTTCGCCAGCCACCAGGCCGAACTCAAGGCCTGGGCGGAAAAGGGCAAACCGTACCTGCCCGGCGCCGATGAGCCGGGCGATCTCCCGCAGGCCAGGATTCCGGCGTTTCCCGGCGCCGAGGGCGGCGGCATGTATTCCTTCGGCGGGCGCGGCGGCAAGGTCTACGTCGTCACCAGCCTCGCCGACCGCGGCCCGGGCACCTTCCGCGAGGCCTGCGAGGCGGCGGGCCCGCGCATCGTCATCTTCAACGTCGCCGGCGTCATCCGGCTCGAGGACCGGATCCGCATCCGCGCCCCGTACATCACCATCGCGGGCAGCACGGCGCCGGGCGACGGCGTGGTCGTCACGGGCAACACGGTCGAGCTCGAGACCCACGACGTCGTGATCCGCCACATGCGCTTCCGCCGCGGCGCGATGGACGCGGCCGACCGCAACGACTCGATCGGCGGCAATCCGATCGGGAACATCATGATCGACCACGTCTCGGCCAGCTGGGGGCTCGACGAGAACATGTCGATGTACCGCCACATGCATGAGCACGACGCGGATCCCCGGACCCCGTCGCTCAAGCTCCCGACCGTCAACATCACGATCCAGCACTCGATCTTCAGCGAGGCGCTCAACACGTTCCACCACGCGTTCGGCTCCACCATCGGCGGCTACAACAGCACCTTCCACCACAACCTCTGGGCCTGCAACACGGGCCGCAACCCGAGCGTGGGCATGATCCACGACTTCACCTTCGTGAACAACGTGCTGTTCAACTGGCGCCACCGCACGGTCGACGGCGGCGACCACCGCAGCTTCTACACGGTCGTGAACAATTACTTCAAGCCGGGCCCCGGGACGCCCCGCGGCCAGCCGGTGAGCTACCGCATCCTCAAGCCCGAGTCCGAGCGCTCGAGGACGGTGGTCGACAATTTCGGCAAGGCCTATGTCGCCGGCAACGTCGTCGAAGGCCATCCCGGCGTCTCCCGCGACAACTGGGACGGCGGCGTGCAGCCGGACTCCCGCGGGCCGGTCGCCGAGGTGCTGCCGAAGATCCGCGCCGAGAAGCCGTTCCCGCACGCGCCCCTCACCATTCAGTCCGCCGAGGAGGCCTACGCCCATGTCCTCGCGCACGCCGGCGCGACGCTGCCCCGGCGCGACGCGGTCGACGCCCGCGTCATCGAGATGGTCCGCACCGGCAAGGTCGCGGCCGCCAAGGCCACCCCCGAGGACTCCGCGCGCGCCGCCGCCGTCGGCTACGCCGAGCGCTGGGTCAAGGAACTCGAGGACAGCGTCGCGCTCGGCTTCATCACCAATCCCGCCCAAGTCGGCGGACTGCCCGAATACAAGGGCGCGCCCTATGCGGACAGCGATCGCGACGGCTTGTCCGACGACTGGGAGAAAAAGCACGGCCTCGATCCGCTCCATGCGGCGGACGTCGGCCAGGACGGGGACGGGGATGGCTACACGGACATCGAGGAGTTCATCAACGGCACCGATCCCCGCGCCCGGGGCTAACCTCCAGCCGATAAACTGGCGCCGGAGCCGGGCCGCCCCGGAAGAAGATCCCGGCCCCTCCGGGCCGGGCCACGTCCATCTTCCAGCGCACTACGCTCCGAGTTGAGGCCCTCGGGGATGTGGCCCGCTCCGGAAGGAGCGAAAAAGTCCGTCCAGGCATCATCGTCGAAACCGGCGTTTACAGCTGTCCCGTGGGAAGCCTCCCGTAGGCGGCGGTTGCGCGCGAACGGGGTGGTTCAGCCGATAGCCGAGCCGAGGGCATCCGGGCTTAATGCGGTGCTCCCTTTGAGCCCCCAATGACGCCTCCGATATCCCGCGCTGCCGCCGCGCTACTTTGCGCGACCGTGTCCCCGTTTGTCGCCCGCGCCGATCTGATCGTGCTCGGCGAACTGCTCAACAGATCCTCCGACTACACCATTCATCGATTCGACGAGCGCACGGGGGCCTACATCGGGCCTTCATTTGGCTTCTCCGAAGGCTGGACCGCCCTCGCCGCCGCGCCGGACGGACATTTCTACGCGGCGTCGAATGTCCTGGGGTACGGCATCATCCAGGATTTCGCGCCCGATGGCGCCTTGGTCCGCGAAGTGTGCGACATGGGCGTCGTCACCGGGATGACGTTCGGCCCGGACGGAAATCTCTACGCCGCCGGCTACCTGTCCACCGGGCCTGATACCCAGTCCGGGGTGGTCAAATTCAGCCCGCGCGACGGCCGGTCGTTTGGCACATTCCTGGTCTCGGGCAACGGCTATGGGTCCGCCCTGTGGGACCCGGCCTTCGGCCCCGACGGCCACTTCTACGCGCTCGCCGCCTCGGGCGTCGTCAAACACGACGGCAGCACCGGTGCGCCGATGGGGATATTCGTTCCGCTCGGCCGCGGCGGGCTCGCAGACCCTGCCGCCATGGCTTTCGGTCCCGGCGGTCATCTGTATGTGCTCAGCCGTTCCGGCAACGCGGTGCTCCAATTCAACGGCGCGACCGGCGCCTTCATGCGCACGCTGGTCACTTCCGGGTCCGGCGGTCTGAGCGGGGCCACGGACCTGGCCTTTTCGAACGGCTCGCTGCTGGTCGCCAGCCGGCAGTCCAACCAGATCCTGCGTTATGCGTCGGACAGCGGCGCCTTCCTCGGGCCGATCAACGGCGGCGGCATGGTGGATGGCCCGAACTGCCTTCTCGCGACGGGGATCCATTCGTCGACCGATGTCGACTGGATCGACGACGCCCTGCCCCCGGGCGCGACCGGCGGCGCCACCGGCGGGGACAGCTGGACCTGGGTCACGACTTCCACGGCTCCGCGTGGCGGCCCGGTCTCCGGCCGCTACATGCACGTCTCGGCCGAGGTCCCGGGGCGCCATGAGCATTTCTTCAATTTCGCGCAGCCCTTCCCGATCGGGCCGGACGACATCCTGTACGCGTACTTCTACAGCGCCGGGCAGCCGCGACAGATCATGCTCAGCTGGAATAGCGACCGGAGCTGGGAGCACCGCGCCTATTGGGGGGAGAACCTGATCAATGCCGGCGTGAACGGCACGGCCAGCCGCTACCAAGTCAGCACGAGGGTACCCCTGAGCTACACGCGCGAGCCGGGATGGCACCGCCTCGAGGTCCCGGCTTCCGCCGTCGGCCTCGCGGGCAAGACGGTCGTCGGGATGTCGTTCACGCTCTTCGACGGCGGCGGGGCCTGGGATCGCGCCGGACGCAAGGTTCGATCGGCCACGGACGCGACGGGACCGGCGCTGGAAATCGTCTCGCCGGAACCGGGCCCGGTCTCCGGCGAGGTGGTCATCGAGGCCACCGCCGCCGACCCGAGCGGCGTGCGCTCCGTCCAGTTCTTCTTCGAAGGCGGTCCGCTCGGCATCCCCCTGACGAGCCCGCCTTACCGGACGACGTATTCCTTCAATTTCTCCGCGGGGGATCGGCCGCTCACGATTTCCGCCGAATCGTACGATCAGCTCGGCAATCGGACGACCGACTCAATCATCGTGTACAGTCAGGGAAGCCCGCCGCCGCCCCCGCCGCCGCTGGAGCGGCCGGCCGGCGTCTGGTTCGAACGGGAGCTGCCCGCCGGGGCCCGCTCCTCGCCGGCTTGGACGTCGGAGTGGAACTGGTCGCCGCCGGGACCCTATGACGAGGCGCGGGCGCATCAGACGTACCACGCCTTCGGCCTGCACGAAAAATACTTCACCGGCGCTTACACCGGAATGGCGATCGCGCCGGGCGACACGCTCTACGTCTACGTGCGCCTGCCCTCGGACCAGCCGCCGGCCACGCTGATGGTCAGCTGGTTCGCCGGCACGTGGGAGCATCGGGCCTACTGGGGAGCGAATCGCATCAACTACGGCAAGGACGGCACCGCCAGCCGGCGCCACATGGGATCGCTGCCAGCGGGCGGCCAGTGGGTGCGGCTCGAGGTCCCCGCGAATGCCGTCGACCTCGGCGGCCGAACGGTCACCGGCATGGCCTTCTCCCTTTTCGACGGCAGCGCCAGCTGGAGCACGGTCGGCAAACTCGGCCCAAATCCTCCCCCCGGCGATACCAAGGTGTGGTTCGACGATGGCTTCCCCCCCGGGGCCCGTCCCGGTGCGACCGGCGGTGCCTGGACCTGGATGCAAGGCTCACCGGCCGCGCACGCCGGCGCCGCCGCGCTGCATTCCACGCTCGCGGCGGGACTGCACGAGCAGCACTTCAACTTCGCCTGGGAGACGCTGCGCTTGGAGGCCGGCGACCGATTCTTCATCCACGTCTACGTCGACCCTGCGAATCCTCCGCGCGAGATCGTGCTCTCGTTCTGCGCGGACAACTGGGAACACCGCGCATACTGGGGAGAAAATCTCCTGCGCTACGCGCCAGATGGCACGCCCGCCCAGCGGCGGATCGGCCCGCTGCCGGAACCAGGCCGCTGGGCCCGCCTGGAGGTGGCGGCGGAGGCCGTGGGGCTCCCGGGCCTCGCGGTCAAAGGACTCTCGATCACGCTCTACGACGGGCGGGCGACATTCGACCTGGCGGGCCGGCTGCGGCCCTGACCCGGCCCTTTCTTGTCGCTCCAGCGGTTCCCCGAGGAACAAAAAAAGAGCCGGTCGGCTGACCGGCTCTCAGAGTCCTGGCGGTCCTTGGCTCAGCCCTCGTATGCCGGCAGGGCCTTGTCGACCGACTCCTTGGCGAGCCGCGTGTAGATCGGCAGGCCGTTCTCGAAGGGGACCTGCACTTCGCCCTGGATGAGCGGAGTCGCATAGCGGAAGAACTGGAAGTTCAGGCTCACGCCGTCCTCGTTGATCCACTCCCGCGGCAGGCGCTTCGTCGACGCCGCCGTGTCGGCGATCGCCGCCAGGCCGGTCTCGCAGGTGTACTGGTCGCCGTCGCCCCGGACGAGCGTGACCATCTTGTCGGTCTCGCCCCCGACCGCGGCCTTCACCGCGGCCTGTCCGGCGAGGTAGGCCTCGTCGGCGTCGGTCTTCGAGGCCAGGTGCGCGGCCGCGCGCTGCGCGACGCCCAGGCGGGCGACGCGGACCTTGGCGCCCACCTGCTGCTCCACCACGTCCTTGAGGTAATCGCCGACGCCGCCGAGCTGGGCCTGGCCATGCGAGTCGGAGCTCTCGACCGCGACGTAGTTGCCGTCCTTGTCGACGAGACCCTCGCCGGCCACGACGATGCAGTGCTTCTCGCGCTTCAGGACGCGGCGCACGTCGTCCGCGAACTTCGCGGAGTCGAACTGCACCTCGGGCACATAGACCAGGTGCGGCGGGTCGTTCGGGTGGTCGCGGCGCTTGGCCAGCGACGCGCCGGCGGCGAGCCAGCCGGCGTTGCGGCCCATGACCTCCACGATGGTGACGAGGTCGTTCTGGCCGAGCGCGTCGGCGTCGACCGCGAGCTCCTTCACCGTGGTGCCGATGTACTTCACCGCGCTGCCGTAGCCCGGGCAGTGGTCGGTGACGGGCAGGTCGTTGTCGATGGTCTTCGGAACCCCGATGACGCGCAGCTCGTGGCCGGCGCCGCGCGCGGTCTCGGCGACCTTGGCGGCCAGCTCCATCGACTCGGTGCCGCCGATGCAGAAGAAATAGCGGATGTTGTGCGTCTTGAGCACCTCGAGCACGCGGTCGTAGTCCTGCTGCTTCTTGAGCTTGAGGCGGCTGGAGCCCAGGGCGGCGCCCGGCGTGTGCCGGAGCGCGCGGATCGCCTGCTGCGACTCGGCCGCCAGATCCACCAGGTCTTCGCCCAGGATGCCCTGCACGCCGTTCAGCGCGCCAAAGACTTCCTCGATGCAGCTGTGGTTGAGCGCTTCAGCCACGACGCCGGCCAGGCTGGCGTTGATGACGGCCGACGGGCCGCCGGTCTGGCTGATGAGACAGTTTCCTACGAGTTCTGCCATGGTGTGGGTTGGTTAAAGTCGTGGTGAAAGAGCGGAAGGAAAAGCCAAACGATGCCCCCCCCGGGCTGGCAAACCCAATTTCTCGATTTTCCCGGCGCCCGGGAATCATCGGGGCGGCGCCTTGAGCCTGTTCCCGGGAGCACCCGGTCGGGCCGACCGCCGCCGGGCCCGACCCGCGCGTCGCGCCGGCGCTAAAGGAGCTTGCCGGGCTTGTACTCGGCCGCGCCCTTGTGGGCCTTCGCCACCGGCTTCACCGCCGCCGCGAAGGCGTCGACCTGGTGCGGCGCCGCGCCGACGAACCGGTCGCCCTCGGAGAGGATCTCGACCAGCTTCTTCTTCGTGAGCCCCACGCGGCGGTCGCCGGCGAGCCGAGCCGTCAGGTCGGCGTCCCCGCCGCTGCGCAGGGCCTTCGCCGCCGCCAGGGCGTGTTCCTTGATCGCCTCGTGGGCCGTCTCGCGTCCCGCGCCGCCCTTCACCGCCTCCATCAGGATCGTGGTGGTGGCGAGGAAAGGCAGGTTGCGCTCGTTCTCGGCCGCGATCGCGGCCGGGAAGACTTCCATCTGGCGGAGCACCGTCAGCCAGGTCTCGAGCAGCCCGTCGATGGCGAAGAAGGCGTCCGGCAGCGCCACGCGCCGCACCACGGAACACGAGACGTCCCCCTCGTTCCACTGATGCCCGGCCAGGTTCGCCGTCATGGTCACGTAGCCCGCGAGCACGGTGGAGAAGCCGCAGATGCGCTCGCAGTTGCGCGCGTTCACCTTGTGGGGCATCGCGGACGACCCGACCTGGCCCTCCTGGAACCCCTCGGTGAGCAGGCCCGCGCCCGCCATCAGCCGGAGCGTCGTCGCGCAGCTCGCGCCGGACGCGCCGAGCTGATGCAGCGCCGTCACGGTGTCGAAGTCGAGGCTCCGCGGGTAAACCTGCCCCACCGCGCCGAACGACGCGTCGATGCCGAGGTGCTTCAGGATCCGCGCTTCCAGGCGGTCGACCTTGCTGGCGTCGCCGCCCAGCAGCGTGAGCTGGTCGAGCTGCGTCCCGACCGCGCCCTTCAGCCCGCGCACCGGATACCGCGCGATCAGCTCGTCGAGCCGCGCGTGCGCCACGAGCAGCTCCTGGCCGAACATCGCGAAGCGCTTGCCAAGCGTCGTGGGCTGGGCCGGCACGTTGTGGGTCCGCCCGGTGAGCATCAGGTCGCGGAATTCCTCCGCCCGGCGCGCCAGCGCGGCCAGGGCCGCGGCGGACTTGAAGCGGACCAGCTGCAGCGCCCGGTGGACTTGGAGCTGCTCGACGTTCTCCGTGAGGTCGCGGCTGGTGAGCCCCAGGTGGATGAACTGCCGCTTGGCCAGCTCCGAGAATTCCTCCAGGCGCGCCTTCACGTCGTGCAGCGTCACGCGCTCGCGCTGCGCGATCCGGTCGAGGTCCACCGTGCTGCGCACGCGCTCGTAGTCCCGGATCGCCTCCGCCGGAATCGCCACACCGAGGTCCTTCTGCGCCTTCATCACCGCGAGCCAGAAGTCGCGCTCGAGCAGGATCCGCCCGTGCGCCGACCAGATGTCCTTCATCGCCGGCGAGGCATACCGCTCCGCCAGGACGTTGGGAATCGCGGCGGGCGCGGCGGCGGAGGCTTCGGCATTCGTGCTCACGGAAGCCGCCACCGTGCCGCGCGGCCGCCGCATTGCCAACGGTATTTTCCGTCAACCCCGGGGGCTTTCGCTCCCGTCCCGGCCATATTCGCGGCCGCCCGCCACGCCGGCGCTACGCGCGCGAATGGACCGCGAACCGAGCGCGACCCGGACGCCACGCCCCGCGTGACGCCGCATCCGTCAGGCCAGGCACCGGACGGCCATGTCGCGGAGCACGGCCTCCTGCTCGCCGGGCCGCTGCACGATGCCCTCGAACGCGCGCACGAACTCCAGCTGGTTGTCGATCAGCCGGCGGACGCCGGGCAGCTTCGCGCCGCCGACGAGCTTCCCCGCGTACCACTGGTTCTGGGTGAACAGGTTGAAGGAGCTCTTCTCGGCGTCGCCGCCGAAGGAGGCCGCGTACGCGGACTGCGCACGCGCCCACGCCGCCTTGTCGAAGCCGAACTTCTCCGACGGCGCGCGCAGGTCGCCGGCGTCGAGCAGCACCTTCGCCTGCAGAAGAATGCGGTTGCGGTTCTGCAGCGCGGCCAGGATGGGCCGGGCGTCGCCGCCGGCGAAGAAATGCCGGTGGAGCGCGTCGAGCGTGCCGGGCAGGTCGCCGGCGAAGAAGCGGTC
>DASPMS010000026.1:0-3436 GCA_035626915.1 Opitutaceae bacterium | reverse complement strand
CGCTCGCCCTCGCCCTCGCGCTGCTCGGGCTCACGCTGTACCTCGAGTTCGTGGTGCTGCCCAGGAGCCGCCTCGCGAGGAAATTCTCGATGACCACCACCGTCGAGGGCACGAGCCAGGCGCCGGTGGCCGCGCTCGCGGAAGTGCTGGACCAGGTCGGCGAGACCGTGACGCCCCTTGCCCCCACCGGCTACGTCAGCGTGAAGGGCCGGCGGTACGAGGCCTTCTCGCGGTCGGGATTCCTGGCAAAAGGCGTTGCCGTGAAGGTCACGGGCCTGGACAATTTTCGTCTCCTCGTAATCAAAACCTAATCCCTGCACACACAATGAACGGTTTGTTAATCGCGGCCCTGGTCATCGGCGGCATCGTCGTCCTCTTCATCGTCGGCCTGGTCTTCAGCCTGATCGGCGCCTGGGTGCGCGCCCTGTTCAACGGCGCCCCCGTGTCGCTGTCGAAGTTGATCGCGATGAAGCTCGCGAGCATCCCCTACGGCCTCGTCGTCGACGCGCGCATCACCGCGGTCCGCGCCGGGATCAGCCTGACCGCCGACCAGATCGCCTCGCACTTCCAGGCCGGCGGCAACGTCGTCCCGACCGTGCAGGCGCTGATCGCGGCCATGAAGGCGGGCATCGCGCTGAACTGGGACCGCGCGTGCGCGATCGACCTCGCGACCAAGGGCTCGGGCAAGAGCGTGGTCGAGGCCGTGCGGACCTCGGTCGACCCGAAGGTCATCGACTGCCCGAATCCCGAGGGCGGACGCACCACGATCGACGGCGTCGCGAAGGACGGCATCCAGGTGAAGGTGAAGGCCCGCGTGACCGTGCGGACCAACCTCGACCGATTCGTCGGCGGCGCGAAGGAGGACACCATCATCGCGCGCGTGGGCGAGGGCATCGTCACGACGATCGGCTCGGCCGAGACCTACAAGGTCGTGCTCGAGTCGCCCGACAGCATCTCGAAGGTCGTGCTGCAGCGCGGCCTGGACGTCGGCACGGCGTTCGAAATTCTCTCGATCGACATCGCGGACGTGGACGTCGGCGAGAACGTCGGCGCGAAGCTCCAGGAGGCCCAGGCCGAGGCGAACAAGAACATGGCGCAGGCGCAGGCGGAAATCCGCCGGGCCGCGGCCGTCGCCCTCGAGCAGGAAATGAAGGCCAAGGTCCAGGAGATGCAGGCGAAGGTCGTCGAGGCCCAGGCGCAGATCCCGATGGCGATGGCCGAGGCGTTCCGCTCCGGGAAGCTCGGCGTGATGGACTACTACCGGATGGAGAACATCCAGTCCGACACCGCCATGCGCGGCTCGATCGCGCATCCGGAGGGGAAGAAGTGATCCACGGATGCGCTTCGTCCCGACCGCCCGCGAGATTTCCCGCCCGAACGCCCCGTTCGCTCCGGCGGGATCCTCGCGCCGCCCGGATGATCCGTCGTCCCCCCCGTAGCTAGCCGCCGTGCGCTGGATCTTCGAAAACCTGAACATCGTCCTCGTGATCGCCGGCGCGATCGCGTGGTGGCTCAACCAGCGCGGCCGCGAGAAGGCCGGCCAGGACGCCGACTACGACGACGATGGCGTGCCGGAGGCGCGGCCGAAGCAGGGGTTCGACGATCCCGAGCTCGCCGAGCGCACGCGCAAGATCCGGGAGGAAATCCAGCGGAAGATCGCCGAACGGCGGAAGGCCGGCGAAGGCTACACCGAGCCGGCGCGTCCCGCGGCGGCGCCGCTGCCGCCGCCCCCCTCGCCCCAGGCGACCCGCCCGCCGGTGGTGATTTCACCGCCCGAGCGCCGAGGGCCGCGAGTGCCGGAGCCGCCGGTCGTGCGGGAGGTCGTCATGACGCCGCGCCCGCCTGCGCCGGCCGCCGAATCGCGCCGGATGGCCGAACTCCTCGAGCAACAGGCCGCCCTTGCCGAGCAGCTCAAGCAGGCGGAGGAAATGAAGGCGGCGGCGCTTCGTCGCACGGCCTTCGAGCGCACCACCCAGGATGCCGGCGCGCTCGCGCGACAGGGCGCGCGCGCGACGGTGCTGGGGGAACTCCGGGATCCCGCGGCGCTGCGCCGCGCGTTCATTCACCGGGAGATACTCGGGCCGCCGGTCGGGCTGCGGAAATGAGGAAAGGCCGGCACGGGCCGGCCTCAGCTCAATCGAGGCTGAAGCGGCCGTAGTTGCCGCCCTGGAGCGGCGGGATGTCGTAGTGCTTCCCGTTCACCTCGACGCGGATCTTCGTGCGGTCCTCGACGGTGATGAGCACGGCGCCCATCTTCGGGAGCGACCGCGTTTCGCCGCGGGCGAGCGCCCCGTTGAAGAGGACCTTGCTGTCGAAATCCTGGACCACCTTGACGCGGGTGGCGTCGATCGCGGTGAGGGTGAGGGTCTGCGCGGGATCGGCCTGGACTGACGGCGTGCCCGCGCCGGTGCCGGCGCGGGGTCGGGCCGGGGTGTCGTCCGACCTGGAGGAAAGGAGGCTGATGACGAGGATGATCAGAAGAACCGCGAGCAGCACGCCGCCGCCCAGCACGCCCCATTTCAGGAGCAGGGCTTGGTCGATCTGCGGACGGGACTCCGGGGCGGAAGGCTCGGCCTGCTCCTCGGTCGCGGCCGCGGTCGCGCGGGCCGGCGGCTCGCTGAAATCCACCCGGCCGTACACCTCGCGGGTCTCGCGGCGCGCCGGCTTGGCGTCGCCGGCGAACGCCCCGGCGAATTCCTGCAGCAGGCGGTCGGCGTCGAGCTCGAGGAACCGGGCGTAGGAGCGGACGAAGCCCTTGATGTACAGGGGCGGCAGATCGAGGTCGAAGGAGTTGGCTTCGAATTTCTGCAGGTAATCGCTGCGGATCTTCGTGGCCTCCGCGGCCTCGCGGATCGAGATGCCCTTGCGCTTCCGGGCCTCCTCCAGTCGTTCGCCGATGGTCTGCATGTAGCAATCAGTTAGAAAAGGACCCGCGCCGTGTCACTTCGAAAGACATGGCGCCCACGAATTTCAGGCACGATTCGCGCGCTCCGCCGAAGTGTCCGCGCGGCGGATCCCGCCCGGCTCAGGGCTGGTACGTGTCGAGGTCGACGAGGATCTCGCGCGGGCTCGACCCGTTGTCGGGGCCGACGATGCCCTTGTCCTCCATGAGGTCCATGATGCGGGCCGCCCGGTTGTACCCGATGCGGAGCTTGCGCTGGAGGTGAGAGGTGGAGGCGCGCTTGCTCGAGCGCAGCACGTCGTAGGCCTGGCGGAACAGGTCCTCGTCGTCGCCCAGATCCTCGTCATCGCCGCCGCCCTCGCCTTCCTCCTCCTCCCGCGCGGCGCGGTCGATCTGCTGCTGCACGGCCGCGGCGTATTGCGGGGGACCGTTGCGCTTCAGGAAATCGACGATGGCGCCGACCTCCTCGTCGGCCACGAAGGCGCCCTGGGCGCGGACCAGCTTCGAGGTGCCGGGCGGGGTGAAGAGCATGTC
>DASPMS010000025.1:0-21398 GCA_035626915.1 Opitutaceae bacterium | reverse complement strand
GGCCAACCCGCTCCGCCGCCGGGCCCGGCCGTGCCGCTGGCGCCGGTGATCGTGACCGCGGTGCGCGCGCCGCAGGACCCGGGCGCCGTCCCGTTCGCGGTCACGGTGCTCGACGGCCCGGGATTGCGGGCCGCGCCCACGCTGACGCTGGACGGCGCGCTGCGCTCGGTGCCGGGCTTCAGCCTGTTCCGGCGCAGCGACAGCTTCTCGGCGAACCCGACCGCGCAGGGCGTGTCGCTCCGCGGCCTGGGCCCCAGCGGCGCCAGCCGGTCGCTCGTCCTCCTCGACGGCATCCCCCTGAACGATCCCTTCGGCGGCTGGGTGGCCTGGACGAAGGTGCCGCGCCATTCGCTGGCGGGCGCGGAGATCGTCCGCGGCGGCGGCGCCTCCGCGTGGGGGAACGCCGCGCTGGGCGGCGTCGTGCAGCTGCTCACGCGGGCCGACGCGGGCGGCGTCGCGGCCTCCGCCGGCGAGTTCGGCACGCGCAGCGTCGAAGGCTCGCACACCCTGCCGGCCGGGCCGGGCCGGCTGCAGCTGGCGGGACGCGCGTTCGCGACCGACGGCTACATCCTGGTGTCGCCCGAGGACCGCGGCGCGATCGACGTTCCGGCCGCGAGCCGGCACCGCTGGCTGGCCGCCCGCTGGACGCAGCCGGTGGGGGCGGACGGCGAGCTCGCCGTCGCGGCGCGCGCGTTCGCGGAGCGGCGCAACAACGGCACCCCCTACCAGCGGAACGAGTCGGAGGAGTCCTTCGGCGGACTGACCTTCCGGCGGCAGCCGTCCGCCGGCTTCGGCTGGACGCTCGCGGCCTACGGACAGGCCCAGGGCTTCAGCAGCACGTTCAGCGGCGTGAACGTCGCGCGGACGGCCGAGACGCCGGCGAGCGATCAGTTCGCGGTGCCGTCCATCGCGCTCGGCGCGGCCTGGACCGGCACCTGGTCGCACGACGGCGACGGCGTCCGCACCAGCGCCGGCGCGGACGTGCGGCGCGTCCGCGGCGAGACGCGCGAGCACTTCACCTTCGCGAACGGGGACTTCACGCGCCGCCGCGTCGCGGGCGGCCGCCAGGATTTCGCGGGCGTGTTCGCGCTGCACGAGCGGCCGCTCGGTCCGCGCGCGCGCGCGACGATCGGCGGGCGGGTCGACTGGTGGCGCGATGCGGACGGACACCGCGATGAGAACGACCGCGCGACGGGCGCGGTCCTGCGGTCCGAGCGCCACGGCGCCGCCGACGGCCTGGAGTTCAGCCCGAGCGCGGGGATCGCCTGGCGCGCGACGGACGCGTGGCGCGTCCGGCTCGCGGCGCAGCACGCATTCCGCCGCCCCACGCTCAACGAGCTCCACCGCCCGTTCCGCGTCGGCAACGTCATCACCGAGGCCAACGCGGCCCTCGCAACCGAGCGGGCGCTCTCCGGTGAGGCCGGGCTCGAATGGCGGGGCGGAGCGGCGGCGGACGGCACGGCGACCGCCCTGCTGGGCGCGACGGCGTTCTGGACCGAGCTGCGCGACGCGGTCGGCAACGTGACGCTGGCGAGCGGGCCGGCCAACCTCCCCCCGTGGGGCTTCATCCCGGCCGGCGGCAGCGGACGGCAGCGGCTCAACCTCGATCGCACGCGGGTGCGCGGCCTCGAGCTGTCGGCCGAATGGCGGCCGCGCCCGTCCCTGGAGGTGCGCGCCGACTACCTCTACAACGACGCCACCGTGCGGCGCGCCGCCGTCGCGCCCGCGCTCGCCGGCAAGCGCCTGGCGCAGGTGCCGCGGCACACCGCGGCCGTCGGCGCCGTCTGGCGCGCCGGCGCGCTGACGCTCCGGCCGCGGGCGCGGTGGCTCGGCCGGCAGTACGAGGACGACGAGAACACGCTCCGGCTCGGCGCGGCCCTCGTCGTCGACCTCGGGGCGGCGTGGGACCTCGGGCCCGGCGAGGTCTTCGTGCAGGCCGAGAACCTCGCCGATGCGCGGGTGGAGACCGGCCGCAGCGCCGCGGGCGTGGTGAACACGGGCACCCCGCGGCTCGTGACCGCCGGCTTCCGCGCCGACTGGTAAGCCACCGACCGTTCCCGACCATGCGCCGGCTCGACCAACTCCTCGCCAACCTCGGGTACTGCTCCCGCCGGGAAGCGCGGGCGTGGCTCGACGACGGGCGGGTCACGATCGAGGGCCGGCCCGCGGACGACCCCGGGGCCAAGCCGAATCCGGCCGCGGTGCGCGTCGACGCCGAGCCACTCGACCATCCCGACGGGCTCCTGCTGCTGCTGCACAAGCCCGTAGGCCTGGTCTGCTCGCATGACCTCGATGAGGGCCCGTCGGTCTACGACCTCCTGCCCCCGCGCTGGCGCCGGCGCAACCCGGTCGTCACGACGATCGGCCGGCTCGACAAGGACACGAGCGGCGCCCTGGTCCTGACGGACCAGACCGCCCTCGTCCACCGGCTCACCTCGCCGAAGCACAAGGTGCCCAAAGTCTATCGCGCCATCGTCGACGCCGACCTTCCGTCCGGCCTGGCCAACCTGTTCGCCGGCGGGACGCTCGTGCTCAAGGGCGAGGCCATGCCGTGCGCGCCGGCCGAGTTGCGGGTCCTCGGGCCGCGCGAGGCCGAGCTGACGCTGACCGAGGGACGCTACCACCAGGTCCGGCGCATGTTCGCCAGCCAGGGCTGCGAGGTGCTGTCGCTGCACCGCGCGCGCTTCGGGCATCTCGGGCTCGACGGGCTCGACGCCGGGCAGTGGCGCGAGCTGCCGCTCGATGAATTTGAGATCCACCCGTGATTCTCACCCTCCCATGACCCCACCCCTCACCGGCGCGCAGAAGAACAGGCTCCGCGGCCTCGGCCAGACCACGGCCGACGCCGCGTTCCTCGGCAAGGACGGCATCACGCCCGCGTTCCTGGCCGAGCTCGACCGGCTGCTCGAGTCCCGCGGGCTGGTGAAGCTGCGGTTCACCGGCGGGCAGGACCGGCATGCGCGCGCGGAGCTAGCCGAGCGGATCGCGAGCGAGGCGGCCTGCGCGTGCGCCGGGGCGGTCGGCCACACCGCGCTGTTCTGGCGGCCGAACGAGGCCGGCAAGAAGCTGCTGTAGCTCGGCGCCCCGCGCGCGCACAGGACGCACGCCGTAGGCCCGGCGGAAACCGGCCGGCGGACCGTCGCGGCGCGGCTTCGACTCGCCGCGGAGCAGGCCGACGAGCGCGAGGCGGGGAGCGAGCAGCGCCGTGTCGTAACACGGGGGCGCGACCCACCGCGCGCCACGGGAAAGTCCGGGGGCGTCGTTCATCGGCGGCCGGCTCAGACCTCCGCGTCCTCGAGGGCGAACCGCAGCGGGACGCGCATGCGGGTCGCGACCTTGCGGCCGTTCTTCATCCCGGGGCGGAACTTCCACCGCGCGATGCCGGCCAGCGCGGCGCTCTCGAACTCGCGGTGCGACGAACGCTCGACCGCCACATTCGTCACGCGCCCGTCGGCCTCCACGATGAAACCGACGATCACCTCGGCCCGGCTGATGCCCAGGCGCTTCTGGTCGTGCGGAAACTGCGGGGGAACCTGCACGATCGCCTCGGGGATCCGGTCGAGGTCGGACAGGTTGAACACGTTGCTCAGCCCGGTGCCGCCCGTGCCCGTGCCGACGCCGATCTGCGCCGGGATGTTCACGAGCTGCATCGACTTGAAATCCACGTTCAGCTGCGGACGGAAGTCCGCCGCCTGCACGAACGAATCGAGCGAGACGACGGCCGGCACCTCGGCCAGCGCCGGCACCGGCATCGCGCCGGCGGACTCGGCGACCTCGGCCACGTCGACCATCTCCTGCTCCTCGGGTTCGGGCGGCATCTCCGGCAGCGCGAGCCGGACTTCGATCACCTCCTCCGGCGCGGCGACCGGCGCCGGCTTCGCGCGGAAGTTGAAGGCGAACAGGCCCGCCACGTGCACGCCGGCGGCGATGGCCGCGGCCGGGCGCGCGGTAGCGCCAGTCGGCGGCCGCGCCCGAAACGTAGGGCGCAGCCGCGCGGACGGTGTCGGTGCGGGTGACGGGAGCCGGGGACGGAGAAAGCGGGGACGAGGACATGGGATCAGTTGGTCCGCGCGCCTTTGCAGCATGCGTGCCAACGCCGCACGCGCTGCTTTTCTCGTTTTTTATCAACGCTTTGAAAAAGCCGCATTCCCCGATCCCCCGCCCGCGCACGGCGGATGCGGGAGCCGCGGTTCCCGCAAACGGGATCGCGGCCCGGGCCGAACGGCCAACCGGCCGTGCCGCCCAAACTCGCGTTGCGCGCGCCTCGCGCAGTCCCACCATCGGCAATCGTGACCCTTGCCCAACTCGGCTGGAACGAGCCCCTCGCCGCCGCCTTCGCGCCGCATGCCGCGCTCGGGCGCGAGCCCGCGCGCGTGACGCTCGAGCTGAAGGGATTCGCGGAGGTGACCGGCGAAGCCGGGGCCCGGCTCGGCGAATGCACGGGCCGGTTCGTCCACGATGCCGCCGCCCCGGCCGACTTCCCGGCCGTGGGCGACTGGGTCGCGGTCACGCCGCGCGACGGCGACGGCACCCGCGCCGACATCCACGCGGTGCTGCCGCGACGGACGAAGTTCTCGCGCCAGGCCGCGGGCGAGCAGGCGTTCGAGCAGGTCGTGGCGGCGAATGTCGACACCGTGTTTCTGGTCAGCGCCCTCGACGCGAACTTCAGTCTCCGCCGCATCGAGCGCTACCTCGCGGCCGCGCACGCGAGCGGGGCGCAGCCGGTGGTGCTTTTGAACAAGGCGGACGTGTGCGCGGAGCCGGACGTCCGGCGCGCGGAGGTCGAGGCCATTGCGACCGGCGTGCCCGTGCTGGTCGTCAGCGCCCAGACCCGCCGCGGGCTGAAGGCCCTCTCGCCGTGGCTGGCGCCGGGCGCGACGGTCGCGTTCCTCGGGCCCTCCGGCGTCGGGAAGTCGACCCTCATCAACCGGCTCCTCGGGGAAAGGGCCCAGCTGACGCAGGAGGTCCGCGAGGCCGACGCGAAGGGCCGCCACACGACGACGCAGCGCGAGCTGCTGGTGACGCCCGGCGGCGCGCTCGTCATCGACACGCCGGGCATGCGCGAGCTCGCCCCGTGGGTGCCGCCGGCCCGGCTCGCCGCCGCGTTCGCCGACGTGGCCGCGTTGGCGGCGCAGTGCCGCTTCCGCGATTGCTCGCACATCACCGAACCCGGCTGCGCGGTGGCGGCCGCGCTGGCCGACGGCCGGCTCGATCCCGCCCGCTGGCAGAGCTACGAGCGCCTGCGCCGCGAATCGGCCTACGAGGTCCGGCGGACCGACCCGCGGGCCGCCCGCGACACGAAGTCCGCCTGGAAGAAGCTCACCAAGCAGCTCCGCCAGCGCGTGCGCGAGAAATCCGCCGACGAGTGAGCGAGGGGCTTACGAACGCCGGCGGCGCGCGTAATGCCGCCAACGCACGGCGGCGTTGACCCTGCAGCGTCGTTCCGGCTGACTTCGCGCACCATGTACACGATCATTGGGGCCGACGGACGGGAGTACGGGCCGGTGTCGGCCGAGAAAGTGCGGGACTGGATCGCCGCGGGACGCGCGAATGCGCAGACCCGCATCAAGGCGGTGGATGCCGCCGAATGGACGTTCATCGGCGCGCTTCCGGAGTTCGCCGGCGCGGCGGCGCCGGCCGCGGTCGCCCCCGCCGCCGCGCAGCCCGGCGTGGCGCCGGTCGACGCCGGTGAACTGATCGCGCGGACGCCTCCGCTCGACATCGGCAGCTGCCTCGGCCGCGGCTGGGGCACGGCCCGCGCGAACTTCTTCCCGTTGCTGGGAGTCGCCCTGCTGATCGGCATCTGCCTCTTCGCCGCGGGCATCATCCCGTTCGCCACCCTGTTCTTCACGGGCGTGTTCTATGGCGGCCTCTACTTCTATGCGCTGAAGAAGGCGCGCGGCACGCCGGCCGAGATCGGCGACGCGTTCAGCGGTTTCGGGCCTTCCTTCGGGCCGCTCGCGCTGGCCTCCCTCGTGTCGACACTCCTCATCACGATCGGCTTCATCTTTCTGATCATCCCCGGAATCTACCTGGCCGTGGCCTGGATGTTCTCCTTCCTGGTCATCCGCGAAAAGGGCCTGCCCTTCTGGGACGGCATGGAGCTGAGCCGTCGCGTCGTGAGCGCGCAGTGGTTCCGCGTCTTCGGCCTCTTCCTGCTGCTGACCGTCATCGTCTGGGCCGTGGCGGCGATCCCCGGGGTCCTTCTCGTGATGGGCATCGTCGCGATGAACTCCTCCGAGGCCGCCGGCGTCGGCCTGCTCCTCACGGGCCTCTTCGGCATGATGCTGGTGGCCCTGGCGGCGACGCCGGTCTACCTCGCGACGATGGCGCACGCCTACGACCACCTCTTCAACCCGCCGCCGCGCGGGCCCTGACGGCGGTCAATCTGCCTCGGCCGGCGTCAGGACGACGCCGGCTTTTTTGCGTCCGGGCGGCGCCAGAGGTGGTCGAGCGAGAAGCGGCCGGGACCGAACGCGAGCACCACGACCGCGGCGGCGAGGTACGTGAAGGGAGCCGCCTCGATGAACTTGTCCGTCTCGCGAAAGATCGCCGCCAGCTCCTCGCGGTGCGCCGTGCCGTAGGCGACGACCATCGTGAACGCCAGGGCGACGGACGCGGGGCGGGCGAAGAGGCCGGCCAGCAGCAGGGCGCCGCCGACCAGCTCGGTCGTCGCGGCCATGACCGCGTTGAGCTTGGGAAACGGGATATGCAGCGACTCGCCGAACCAGCTCGCGACCTCGTCGATCCGGCCGAACTTGCCCCAGCCGGTCTGCGCGAACGACCAGCCCCAGTAGAGCCGGATGAGCAGCAGCAGCGGCGACTGGAGGGCGGCGGCCCCGCGATCGAACCCGTCGAGCAGCGAGCGAATCTTCATGCGCGTGGGAGCGCGCGCGGCGCCGCTTATTCCCGCCGGCAAAACCAGCCGAGCTGCATCCAGTTCGCGAACCAGGCCTGGACCTTCGCCGGCCAATCCTCCCGCGGGCGGGCGGCGCGCGGGATGCCCGCGGCCAGCGCGCGCGCCAGCGGCTTGCCCGCGCGGATCGCCACCAGCACGCGGTAGGCCGCCGGCTCGAGCCGCTTGTAGTACGTGCGCCCGTCGAGCCGGTGCACGGCGACAAAGGTCTTCGCCCGCCGCGGCAGGCGCAGCTGGGCGCTCCGCCGGGACTTCCCCGCGGCGCCGACGGCGGTGTTCGACGCGTCGCCCCGCGAGAGCTCGTCGCGCTGCTTCACCGCGAGGAAAAAATCGTCGAGCGGGTAGTCCAGCTCGAGCAGCTGGAGGTACGGCTGCAGCGCGAGCCGCAGGCGCCCCGTGTCCGTGTCGAGGAGGTCGTCGGTCGTGAAGACCGGGCGCGCCGCCGTGTCGAACACCTCGACCCGGGCCCATTCGAAGCGCGCGATGTCCCGGCAGAGCGCCGCGTGCGGGCGCGTCCAGCGCGGTTCCTCCGCGATGAACCGCGCCATGCGGTCCGGCAGGTTGCGCAGCGTGAACGTCCGCGACGGGTATTTCACGAGATAGGCCTCCGCCAGCCGGACAAACCGCCGGTCGCCGAGCACGGCGCGGAGCCCGGGGCAGTCCTCGTACAGGCTGTCGAGCACCCGGAACCAGTACATGCGGCTGTAGATCTCGAGGCGCTCCAGCGCGGTCAGCCGGTCGTTCGGCTTCGCGATCCCGGCCGCGACCACGGCGGTCGGCCGGCCGTCGATCCAGCGCCGCGGCACGCGGTTGTCGGGTGTGAGGGGGCGGGAGATCAGCGCCCACGTCGCACGCTGCAGCTCCGCGAGGTCGCGGGCCGTGCGAAGCCGGGTCGGCGGATCCCGCCGCGCCGGGGCGCGCGCGGATGCGCGGCGGGACTTCTTCATCGTCCGGCCTTCCCCGCGGCGCCCGCCGCCGCGGCCCGGCGGCCGTCCGCGGGCCGCTGCGCGTCCCGCGCCTCGGCGATGTACTGCTTCGACTTGAGCGCCTCGGCGTGGACCTCGTCGAAGGACGGGATCTTGTCGTCCCATTCGAGAAGCGTCGCCGTGACGCCACACCGCGCCGTGGCGTGCCGGTAAAGCTTCCAGACCGGATCGATCGGCGCGTGGTCGTGCGTGTCGAGGATGTACTTCTCGAACTTCGTGTGGCCGGCGATGTGCATCTGCGCGACGCGACCGGCCGGGATGCCGTTGACGTAGTCGTAGGGGTCGAAGCCGTGGTTGCGGGACGAGACGTAGATGTTGTTCACGTCGAGGAGGATTCCGCAGTCGGCGCGCTCGACCACCTCGCTGAGGAACTCCCATTCCGTCATCTCCGAGACGTGGTACTCCGTGTAGGAGCTGACGTTCTCGACCGCGATCGGCACCTCGAGGAAATCGCGCACCATCCGGATGTTCTCCGCCGTGCGCTTCGCCGAGGCGAACGTGTACGGCATCGGCAGCAGGTCGTGCGAATAGGTGCCGTCGACGCTGCCCCAGCAGAGGTGGTCCGACAGCCACGGCGTGTTGGTGCGCTTCACCAGCGCCTTCAGCTTCCGGAGGTGCGCGCGGTTCGGGCGGTCGGCCGAGCCGAAGTACAGCGCGACGCCGTGCTGCACCACGCGGTATTGCTCGAGGATCCGGTCGAGCACGGCGAGCGGCCGCCCGCCGTCCACGAGGTAATTCTCCGAGATGATCTCGAACCAGTCGACCGTCGGCTTCTTCGCGAGGATGTGGTCGTAGTGCGGGATGCGCAGGCCGATCCCGATGCCGTAGTCGGTGAAGCCGTTGAAACGATTGGCGGGCATCGGGCGGAATGCGGCGGGTGTCGGTGGTCGTGTACGGCGGCGATGCGCGGCCCGCGAACCAAATGTGCGGCGGGCGCGCGCGGGGTCGGAAAAAGAGGAGGGCCGGCACGCGTCCGGCCCTCCGAAATCGATTGCGCGGGCGGGCGGCGAAGCCGGCCGGCCGGCGCGTCAGGGCTTCTTGGCCGGGTCCTTCTTCTCCTCCTTGGCGCCGCAGCCTTCCTTGCCCTTGCAGCCTTCCTTGGCCTTGCAGGTGTCTTTGCCGTCGGCGCTCTTGCAGGTGTCTTTGCCCTTGCAGCCGTCCTTGGCCTTGCAGGCTTCCTTGCCCTCCTTGGCCTTGCAGCCGTCCTTGCCCTTGCAGGCGGCCTTGTCCTTCTCGCCGTGGGCGGCGGAGGAGCCGGTGTCGGTGGCGGCGGACGCCTTGACCGCGAAGGCGCCGGCATAAAGGCCGGCGATCGCGGCGGCGGTGATCATGAGTCGGGTCGATTTGTTCATGGATGGATTATGGGGGTTCGGGTTTCCGACGTCCGCCACCGGAGACGCCGGCGGCTCGCGCAGGGAAAGGACAAAAGGCAGCGTGCGGGTGGGAGCCGGGCCGGCGCGGGATATTCCCGGAGGCGTCCGCGAAAATCGCTTTGCCCGGACCCTCCCGCGGATGGCCGCCGCGGCCAAAGCCGCCGCCGCCAACGACGCGCGGCGAGTTGGCGATTGCGCGCCGCCGGACCCGCCGGCACGCTGCACGGCATGCGTAATCGGCTTACCCTCCGCCACTTCGCCCTCGCCGCCGCCCTGCTCGCGGCCGCCGCGCCCGCCCCCGCCCGGACCCTGATCCACGCCGGCGTCCTGATCGACGGCCGCGGCGACAACCCCCGCCGCCACGTGACCGTGGTGGTGGACGGCGAGCGGATCGCCGACGTCGTCGACGGGTTCGCACCGGCCGGGCCGGGCGACACCGTGATCGATCTCAGGTCGGGCACGTTGATGCCGGGCCTGATGGACATGCACGTCCACATCACCGGCGAGCAGTCGCCCACCAGCTACACCGAGCGGTTCTACATGAATCCGGCGGATTACGCCCTGCGCGCGACCACCTACGCGCGGAAGACGCTGCACGCGGGCTTCACGACCGTGCGCGACCTCGGCGCGCCGTCGAAGCTGAACTTCGCGCTGCGCGACGCCATCGCCAAGGGCTGGGTCGAGGGGCCGCGCATCCACGCGTCCGGGCGGCTCTCGACGACGGGCGGGCACGGCGACCTCACCAACGGGCTCAACAGCCAGCTCCAGCAGCTGCTCGACCCGACGGAGACGCAGGTCGTGGACGGCGCGGACGAGATCCGCCGGGCCGTGCGCCAGTCCTACAAGGATGGCGCGGACCTGGTGAAGATCGCCGCGACCGGCGGCGTGCTCAGCCTCGCCAAGAGCGGCCAGGCGCCGCTGTTCACCGACGAGGAGCTGGCGGCGGTCGTGCAGACCGCGAAGGACTACGGCATGAAGGTCGCGGCGCACGCGCATGGCGACGAAGGCATGCAGCGCGCGATCAAGGCCGGCGTCGCCTCCATCGAGCACGGCACGTTCATGTCCGACGAGACCATCCGGCTCATGAAGGAGCACGGGACCTATTACGTGCCGACGATCAGCGCGGGGCGGTTCGTCGCCGAGAAGTCCAAGATCGACGGCTATTTCCCGCCGATCGTGCGTCCGAAGGCCATGGCCGTCGGACCGCAGATCCAGGCGACCTTCCAGCGCGCCTGGCAGGCCGGCGTGAAGATCGCGTTCGGCACCGACCAGGGCGTCGCGCCGCACGGCGACAACGCGCTCGAGTTCGTCTACATGGTCGAGGCCGGCATGCCGCCGATGAAGGCGATCCAGTCGGCCACCCTCGAAGCCTCGCGGCTCCTCGGCGTCGAGCAGGACTTCGGCACGGTCGAGAAAGGCAAGTTCGCCGACCTCGTCGCCGTCCCCGGCGACCCGCTCGCCGACATCTCGCTCATGACGAAGGTGCACTTCGTCATGAAGTCGGGCGTGGTCTGCAAGAAGTAGCTCGTCCGCAGACGATCGGCCGCGGCGCGTGAGCGGGCCGGTCGTTTCCGTCGGCCGGCTCAGCCGATCCGGTCCGCGAGCGGCTCGCCGCGGCGGAAGCGCGCGAGGTTGTCGAGGAAGACCCGCACGAGCTTGTCGTCCTGGTCGCGCGTGCCGCCGCCCACGTGGCAGGTGAGGAAGCAGTTCGGCTCCCGCCAGAGCGGGTGCTGCGGCGGCAGCGGCTCCGGGTCCATCACGTCGAGGTACGCGGCGTCGAGCCGCCGCGATCGCAGCGCCGCGACGAGCGCGTCCTGGTCGACGGTCGTCCCGCGGCCGATGTTGTAGAAGCGGGCGCCGGCCTTCATCTGCGCGAACCGCGCCGCGTCCACGAAGCGCGTCGTGGCGGGGCTGTCGGGCAGCAGGTTGATCACATGATCGGCCGCGCCCAGCGCCGCCGGCAACCCGGCCGGGTCGACCAGTGTGACGCCCTCGGCGCCGGCCGGCCGCCGCCGGAAGGCGGCCAGCCTCATCCCGAAAGGGCGCAGCAGCTCGGCGAGCCGCCGTCCAATCACGCCGAAGCCGAGCAGGAGCGCGGACTGGCCGGTCAGCACCGACGCCGCGAACCGATCCTCGAGGTAGAGCCATTCGCGGCCCCCGTCCTGATTGCGGAGCTGGTGCGGCAGCCGCCGGGCGAGCGCGAGCATGGCCGCGAGCACCTGCTGCGCGCAGGGATCGGCGAAGACGTCCGAAGCCTTCGTCAGCGCCCCGCCGCGGGCGCGGAGCGCCGCCCGGAGGTCGTCGCGGTCGTACCGCGCGTACCCCGCGGTCGTGAGCGCCACCCACCGCAGGCGCGGCAGCCGCATCACTTCGGCCACATCCGGCTGGCCGAACGCGACGTCCGCCTCGGCGAGCAGCGGATCCGCCGCGCCGGCCGCCAGGACCGAGGCGGAGGAATGCGCCGACCGGACCAGCCGGCAGCCCGCCGCCGCCAGGCCTTCCTCGAAAAGCGCGAGGGCCTCCGGACGGAAGCCATGGTTCGTCCACACCGTGAGATTCATCGCGATCCCTTGTGGCCGCCGCGGCACCGAAGGCAATCGCGCGTCGAGAACCTCGAGGTCCGGGACGGCCGTGTCGCCGGTCACGGACGGCGCGCCTTGCCGACACCCGGCTCGACGAGCGCGGGCCACGCGCGTGCTGGCGGCGGAGCCCGGCACGAGCGGCGAGACGCTCTCGCGCATGCTCGCGCGGCGGCGCGCTCCCGACCTCCTTGCCGCGCGCCTGCCGCAACCGGGGCGAGGGGGAACAGTTCCCGGGTCCGGCCATCCGGGCGTCTACCATGTGACCGGATTGCGCCTCGACTAAAACGGCCGTCGGGGCAGATTGCGCGGTTCTCACCCCGGCCCCCCGCGAACATCCCGCGACCATGACCCTGATCCGCCTCCGCCCGTCGTCCCTCGCCTGCCTCCTCGCCGCCCTCTTGCCGCTCACCCTTCCCGCGGCCGAACTCGTCTCCGCCACCGAGGGCAAGAGTCGCGACCTTCCCGGCAAGGAGCCGCGGACGGCCGAGCCCGAGATCGATCCGGCCACGGAGGAGCCGCTCCTCGCCATCAACCGCATGCAGCTCCCCCCGGGGTTCGTGGCGAAGCTCTTCGCCGCCGAGCCGATGCTGGCCAATCCCGTGGCCTTCACGCTCGACGAGCGCGGCCGTGTCTTCGTGTCCGAGACGCACCGCTACCGGACCAGCGTGATCGATATCCGCGACATCATGTGGATGCTCGAGGACGAGCTCGCGAACCGGAACCAGGCGGACTTCCTCGCGACGCTCCGCAAGCACTACGGCGAAAAGGGTCTGGCCGAGCTTTCGAAGGAATCCGAGGTCGTCCGGCTGCTGGAGGACACGAACGGCGACGGGCGGGCGGACAAGTCCTCGATCTACGCGGACAACTTCCGGTCGCCGATCGACGGCATCGCCTCGGGCGTCCTCGCGCGCCGCGGCGAGGTCTGGTTCACGAACATCCCCTCGCTGTGGAAATTCACCGGCCGCGACAAGGCCGAGACCCGCACGGAGGTCTTCCGCGGCTTCGGCGTGCGCTTCAACTACACCGGGCACGATTTCCACGGCCTCGCGCTCGGGCCCGACGGCCGGCTGTATTTCTCGATCGGCGACCGCGGCGCGAGCGTGACCAACAAGGAGGGGCGCCTCCTCGACGTCGCGGACACGGGCGCGGTCTTCCGCATGTGGCCCGACGGCTCCGGCCTCGAGGTCTTCGCCATCGGCCTGCGCAATCCGCAGGAGCTCGTGTTCAACGAATACGGCGACCTGTTCACGGGCGACAACGATTCCGACCAGGGCGAGGAGGAGCGGCTGGTGCACGTCGTCGAGGGCGCCGACCACGGCTGGCGCATCGGCTACCAGTTCGCCCCCCGCGGCCGCGGCGGCCCGTGGAACGAGGAGAAGCTCTGGGAGCCGCGCTACCACGGCCAGCCCGCCTACATCGTGCCCGCCGTGTGCAACATCGAGGACGGCCCCTCGGGCCTCACCTACCACCCAGGCACGGGCCTGACGCCCGAGCACGCCGGCCGGATCTTCATCACCCACTTCAAGGGCGCGATCTCCAACTCGGGCATCTTCACGTACAAGCTGCGGCCGGACGGCGCCTCGTACGCGGTGGAGGACGCCGATCCGTTCCTGACCGGCGCGCTGCCGACGGACGTCGAGTTCGGGCCCGACGGCAAGCTGTACTACTCGGACTGGGCCGAGGGCTGGCCGAAGTCCCGGCGCGGCCGCATCTATGCCATCGCCGACCCCGCGTACGCCGACGACCCCGCCGCCAAGGAAACCCAGGCGCTGATCGGCTCCGATTTCACGAAGAAGCCCGCGGCCGAGCTGGCGAAGCTCCTCGGCCACGCCGACTGGCGCGTCCGCCTCGAGGCGCAATACGCGCTGGCCGAGCGCGGGGCCGCGTCGGTGGAGGTGCTGCAGGCGGCGCTCGCGTCCCCCGGGGCTTCCCCGCTGGCGCGTCGCCACGCCCTGTGGGGGCTGGGCCAGCTCGGCCACCGCGGGATCGGCAACGTCCCGGCCACCCTGCTGGGGCTCCTGGGCGACGCCGACGCCGAGGTGCGGGCCCAGGCGGCGCGCCTGCTCGGCGATCTCGGCGACACGGCGCGCGCCGCGGCGCTCCTGCCGCTGCTCCAGGACGGCTCCGGGCGGGTCCGGTTCTTCGCCGCCCAGTCCCTGGCCAAGCTCAAGACCGCGGAGGCGGTCCCGGCGCTCGTGCGCGCGGTCAAGGAGAACGACGACGACGACGCGCACCTCCGCCACGCGCTGGTCCTCGCGCTCGCCGGCTGCGCCCGTCCGGAGGAACTGGCCCGGTGGAATTCCGAAGGGTCTGTCGCGCTGCGGCGGGCGGCCATCCTCGCGCTGCGCCGGCAGGCCAGCCCCCTCGTCGCTTCCTTCCTCCGCGACCCCGACCCGCTCCTGGTCCGCGAGGCGGCGCTCGCGATCGCCGACGAGCCGATCGCGGAGGCGTTTCCCGCCCTGGCCGGATTCCTCACCATGCCCGTTGCGGACGAGGCCACGATGTTCCGGGCCCTGAACGCCGCCTTCCGGCTGGGCACGACCGCCCAAGCCAGGGCGATCGGGGCGTTCGCGGCGCGGGCCGAAGCCTCCGACCGGCTGCGCCAGGAGGCGGTCACGCACCTCACGCAGTGGGCCGAGCCGCCCGCGCGGGATCGCAATGTCGGCATCTACCGGCCGCTCAGCGGAACGGCTCGCGACGCGCAGGGCGGCCGCGAGGTCCTCGCCGCGCAGATCGACTCGCTGCTCGCCGCCGGCGTGGCGGACGAGGTGCAGGCCGCCGCCATCGAGGCGGTCGACAAGCTCAAGCTCGCTTCCGCGGCCCCGGCTTTGCATGCGCTGCTCGGCGACGCGCGCCGCGACGCCGATCTCCGGACCTCCGCGCTGAAGACGCTGGACTCCCTGGCCGACCCCGACCTGCCCGCTGCGGTCGAGGTCGCGCTGGGGTCCGACGCGGCCGCCCTGCGGCTCGCCGCGCTGCCGATCTCCACGCGGCTCAACCCCACGGCCGCGCCGGCGGTGCTGGCCCGCCTGGCCGCGAGCGACCGCGCCTCCGAGCGCCGGGCGGCCTACGAGGCGCTCGGCACGCTGGAGAGCCCCGCGGCGGATGAATTGCTCCTCGCCGGCATGCAGGATCTGGCGGCCGGCAAGGTGCCGCTCGGCGCCCAGCTCGAATTGACCGAGGCGGCCGCGCTCCGCGCCGATCCCCGTCTCAAGAAGGTCGTCGCGGAACGGGAAGCCGCGATCGCGGCCGATCCGAACCCGCTCGCGCCCTACCGCGTCGCGCTCGAGGGCGGCCGCGGCGCGTCGGGCAGCCGTATCTTCTACAACAACCCGGTTCTCCAGTGCATCCGCTGCCACCGCGTCGGCGACGGCGGCGGCGGCGACGCGGGTCCGCAGCTCGCCGGCATCGGCGCGCGCGACTCCCGCGAGGAGATCCTGGAACACATCATCAAGCCGAGCGCGAAGGTCGCGAAGGGTTACCAGATCGTGACGATCACCCGGAAGAACGGCGCGCTGGTTTCCGGCACGCTCCTCGACGATGCGGGGGATTCCATCCGCGTCCGCGTCCAGGAGTTCGAGGAGGTCAGCATCCCCAAGTCGGACGTGGCCAAGACCGAGGCCTCCCCCTCCGGCATGCCGGAGGTCGCGGGGCTCGTGCTGACGAAGTCCGAGATCCGCGACCTGGTGGAGTACGTGTCCTCGCTCAAGACGCCCGTCGTCCCGCGCGAGAAGATGCCGCTGCGCGCGCTCCGCGGCCTGACCGAGTGAAACGGTCCGATCGGGAGGGCGGCGCGTTAAGGATAACGCGCCCCACCTGTCCGACCATCACCAGATCTTCGCCCGGTCCTCCGGCTTCCGCCACATCGGGTCGCCCTCCTTGATCCCGAAGGCGTCGAAGAACTCCTGCTGGTTCACCAGCGGGCCGATGGCGCGGACCTGGCCCGGGGAGTGCGGGCCGGCCGCCACCTGGCGGCGCAGCGCGTCGTCGCGGAACTTCGTCCGCCAGACCTGCGCCCAGGCGACGTAGAACCGCTGTTCCGGTGTGAGGCCGTCGATGAGCCTGCGCTCCTTGCCCTTCAGCGAGCGCTGCAGCGCCTCGTAGGCGATCGACGTGCCGCCGAGGTCGGCGATGTTCTCGCCGAGCGTGAGCGCCCCGTTGACCTTCAGCCCCGGCAGCACCTCGTAGGAGCCGTACTGGTCGATGAGCTTCTGCGCGCGGGCCGAGAAGCGCTGCGCGTCCTCCGGCGTCCACCAGTCCGCCAGGTTGCCCTTGGCGTCGTAGAGCCGGCCCTTGTCGTCGAAGCCGTGCGTGATCTCGTGCCCGATCACCGCGACGATCGCACCGTAGTTCACCGCGTCGTCCATCGTCGGGTCGAAATACGGGGGCTGGAGGATGCCGGCGAGGAACACGAGCTGGCCGGCGGAGGGCTGGTAATAGGCGTTGACCTGCTGCGGCGTGCGCAGCCACTCGCCGCGGTCGAAGGGCTTTCCGAACTTGGCGAGCTGGCGCTCCTGCTCGAACTTGGCGGCGCGCCAGACGTTGGCGAAATAACTGTCGCGCCTGACCTCGAGGGCGCCGTAGTCGCGCCACTTCTCCGGCTGGCCGACCTGGACGCGGAAGGTGGAGAGCTTGGCCAGCGCCTTCTCCTTGGTCGCGTCCGACATCCAGTCGAGCTTCGTGATCCGCTCCTGCAGCACGTCGCGCATGTTCTGGATCATGGCCTCCAGCCGCGCGCGCACCGCCGGGGGGTAGTATTTCTCGACGTAGAGCTGGCCGGCGGCGAAGCCGATGTAGGCGTCGACGGACCGGGCCGCGCGCTGCCAGCGCGGCTCCTGCTGCGGCGTCCCGTTCAGCGTCTGGCCGTAGAAGCGGAAGTTCTCGTTCTCGAACGGCGCCGCCAGGTGCGGGGCGGTGTTCTTCAGCAGGTGGTAGCGGAGATAAGTCTTCCAAGAGTCGAGCGGCTCGCTCGTCAGCAGCCGGCCGAGCGCGGCGAGGAACTTCGGCTGGCTCACGATGATCTCGCGCTGGTCCGCGGGAATGCCGATCTCGGCCAGGAAGAGCTTCAGCGGGAAGCCGGGCATCGCCGCGACGGCCTCGTCGACGCTCATCTTGTTGTAGTTGGCGATCGGGTCGCGGAGCTCGGTCGGCGTCTTGGCCGACTCCGCCATCTTCCGCTCGAGCTCGAACACGACCTTCGCCTGCGCGGCGGCCTCGGCCGGGGCGCCGCCCGCGAGCTCGAGCATCTTGGCGACGTGCTCGACGAAGGCGGTGCGGAACTTCTCGTGCTCCGGCGCGAAGTAGTAGTCGCGCGTCGGCAGGCTCAGGCCGCCCTGGGCGAGGTAGAGGATGACGACGTCGTTGTTCCGCTGGTCCGCATAGACGCTCGTGCCGCACAGCGGCGAACCGATGTGCGCGTGCGAGACGGCGGCGGCGCGGACCAGGTCCTCCACGCTCGCGACCCGGGCGATGCGCGCGAGCTCGGCCTCGATCGGCCGCAGCCCCGCCGCGTCGATCGCGGCGGTATCCAGCGCGGTGGCGAAGAAGTCGCCCACCTTCTGGCGGAGGGAGCCCGCGGCGCCGGGGTTCGCGGCGGCCTCCTCCAGCAGCGCCTTGACGCGCCGCCAGTTGTTCTCGCCCAGCATGTCGAACGCGCCCCAGCGGGACTTGTCCGCGGGGATCTCGGTGGACTTCAGCCAGCCGCCGTTGGCGTAGGCGTTGAAGTCCACCCGCGGATCCACGGTGCGGTCCATCAGGTTGACGTTGAACTCCAGCGGGATGAGCTCCTCGGCGGCCGGCAGCGGGGCGCAGGCGGCCGCGGCGAGGCTGGCGAAGGCGAAGAGGCGACGGGTTTGGTTCATGTTGGGGAAAGGCAGGCGGGGCGGCGGTTGGATGGCAAATGCGGCGTGATGGGCGGCAGTAACGGTGGAACGCGCGGTCCCCGCGCGTCTAAGCGCGCCGGGACGGCGCGCTCCACCTCTACCCGCGCACCTCGAAGGGCGCGCCCGTCTTCGCCTGCACGTCGGCGAGTGAGACCCCGGGGTGCAGCTCGATCAGCGCGAGCCCGCCGCCCGGCTTCACCTCGAAGACGCAGAGGTCGGTGATGATCAGGCTCACGACGCCCTTGCCGGTGATCGGCAGCGTGCACTGCCGGAGGATCTTCGGGCTGCCGTCCTTCGCGGTGTGCTCCATCACCGCCACGACGCGCTTCACGCCGGCGACGAGGTCCATCGCCCCGCCGGGGCCCTTCACCATCTTGCCCGGCACCATCCAGTTCGCGATGTCGCCGTTGTCCGCCACCTCGAGCGCCCCGAGGATCGAAAGGTCGATGTGGCCGCCCCGGATCATGGCGAACGAGTCCGCGCTCGAGAAGAACGCCGAGCCGGGGATGGTGGAGATCGTCTGCTTGCCGGCGTTGATCAGGTCGGGGTCGACCCGGTCTTCCGCGGGGAACGGCCCGATGCCGAGCAGGCCGTTCTCGGACTGCAGCGTCACGTTCATGCCCGCGGGGATGAAGTTGGCCACGAGCGTGGGGATGCCGATGCCGAGGTTGACGTAATAGCCGTCGCGCAGCTCCTGCGCCGCGCGCTTCGCCATGAGCTCCCGGATCGGCGTCTCCTTCTTCGAGGCGGCGCTGCCCTGCACGGTGCGGAACTCGATCCGCTTCTCGTATCTTTCGCCCTGGACGATGCGGTCCACATAGATGCCGGGCGTGTGGATCTGATCGGGCTCGAGCTGCCCGACCTCGACCAGCTCCTCCACCTCGGCCACGCACACCGCGCCGCAGGTGGCGATCATCGGGTTGAAGTTCCGCGCCGTCTTGCGGAAGACGAGGTTGCCGGACCGGTCGCCCCTCCAGGCCTTCACCAGCGAAACCTCGGCGCGGATCCCGGGCTCGAGCACGTATTCCCGCCCGTCGAAGACCTTCGTCTCCTTGCCCTCGGCCAGCTTGGTGCCGAACGCGGTCCGGGTGTAGAAGCCGGGAATTCCCGCGCCGCCGGCGCGGAGCCGCTCGGCCAGCGTGCCCTGCGGGATCAACTCGAGCTCCAGCTCGCCGGCGAGCACCTGGCGCTCGAACTCCTTGTTCTCGCCCACGTACGACGCCATGACCTTCCGCACCTGGCGGGTCTTGAGCAGCAGGCCCATGCCGAAGTCGTCGACGCCCGCGTTGTTGCCCACGATGGTGAGCCCCTTCACGCCGGAGTCGCGCAGCGCGAGGATGAGGTTCTCCGGGATGCCGCAGAGCCCGAACCCGCCCGCGGCGATCGTCATGTTGTCGTGCAGCAGGCCGGCGAGGGCCGCGGTGGCGTGGGGGTAGACTTTGCTCATGACTTCACTGGAAGGACGCCGAGGATTACTACCAAAACTCGCATTGCCGGTCTTATGGAGTTTCCGGTCTGTTTTTTTACCACGGATCCCACGGATGAGCACAGATCAGGGATGGGGCCATCCGTGGCAAAAACGACTATGCCAGCTCGACGCAGGCGGCGAGGCCCTCGCCGCCGCCGATGCAGATGGCGGCCACGCCGCGCCTGAGCCCGCGTTCCTGCAGCGCCGCGATGAGCGTCACCAGGATGCGCGCGCCGGAGCAGCCGATCGGGTGCCCGAGCGAGATCGCGCCGCCGCGGACGTTGAGCTTTTCGTGCGGCACGCCGAGCTCCTGCATGAAGGCCATCGGCACCACCGCGAAGGCCTCGTTGACCTCCCAGAGGTCGACGTCGCCGGCCGCCCAGCCCGCCCGCTGGAGCGCCTGCCGGGTCGCCGGCACCGGGGCGGTGGTGAACCACACCGGGTCCTGCGCGTGGGCGCCGAAGGCGACGAGCCGCGCGACCGGCTTCAGGCCTTTCGCCCGGGCGGTGGCGCCGGTGGAGAGGACGAGCGCCGCGGCGCCGTCGTTGATCGACGAGGCGTTGGCGGCCGTGATCGTGCCGTCCTTCTGGAACGCCGGCCGCAGGGTCGGGATCTTGTCGTACTTCACCTTCGCCGGGCCCTCGTCGTGCTCCACCTTCGTGGTGTCGCCCTTGGCCCCGGCCAGCTCGACCGGCGTGATCTCCTGCGCGAACCGCCCGTCCTTCTGCGCGGCGTTGGCGCGCCGGAAGGACTCGATCGCATAGGCGTCCTGCTGCTCGCGCGAGAACGTGTACTTCGCCGCGCACCGCTCGGCGCAGTTGCCCATGTGCAGGTTGTTGTACGGGTCCCAGAGCCCGTCCGTGATCATCGAGTCGACCACCTGCTGGTGGCCGATGCGGTAGCCGTCGCGGGCCTTCGGCAGCAGGTACGGGGCCTGCGACATGCTTTCCATGCCGCCCGCCACGACGAGCCCGGCCATCCCGCTCGAGAGGAAGTGCGCCGCGCCGATGACGGTCTGCAGGCCCGAGCCGCAGACCTTGTGGACGGTCGTGCAGCGGACGGAGGCCGGCAGCCCGGCGTGGATGGCGGCCTGGCGCGCCGGCGCCTGGCCCTGGCCCGCCTGCAGCACGTTGCCCATGAGGCAGTCGGTGACGTCGGCGGGCGCGACGCCGGCCCGGGCGAGCGCCCCCCGGATGGCGGCGGCGCCGAGCCGCGAGGCCGGCAGCGAGGCCAGCGCCCCCTGGAAGCCGGCGATCGGCGTGCGCGTGGCGGAGAGGATCACTACTTCGTTCATGGGTTCGAAACGGGGTCCAAGGATGAAGGATGACGTACGCATGATGCCGTGCGCAGCGAGGAGGGGTATTCCGACTTCATACTTCGTCCTTCGTAATTCGTGGGTCAGCCGGGCCGGGGAATCTCGAAACGGTCCGTGGTCCGCGCGTACATCTCGCCGCCCATGCGGCCAATCGTGTCGAGACGGGCGGGGTCGATCCGGCCGTCGGGCCCGAGCACCGACTCGTCGACATGCAGGCACAGGATCCGGCCGATCACGATGTTTCCGGCGAGCGGCCCCTCGCCGACGCGCACGATGCGGTCGACGCGGCACTCGAAGGCGGCGGGCGCGGTGGCGACCCGCGGGGGCGCCACGCGCAGCGCGGGCGCGGCGCCGATCCCGAACCGCTCGAACTCGCTCTCGCCGTGCGGCAGGGGCGCCGAGGTCGCGTTCATCTTCTCCCGCAGCGCGTAGGGCACGATGTTCACGACGAATTCGGGCACGGCCTCGACGTTCTTGATCGTGTCCTTCCTGTTTCCATGACGGTCGTTCGCGCCGGAGAAGAGCAGCGTCGGCGGGTTCGCGCACACGCCCTGGAAGAACGAGAAGGGCGCGAGGTTGGTCCGGCCCTCGGCGCTCACGGTCGAGACCCACGCGATGGGCCGCGGCGTGATCGCGTTGATCATCCACGGGTAGGATTCACGGGGCGGAAGCTGCTCGAAATCGAGGGTCATTTAGGGGCGCGAGAAAGTCGGGCGGCCGGTCAGCCAAGCCAGCTGAGCGGATAGTTGGGATCGTCCATGGCGAGCGCCTGCTCGGTCAGCTCGAGCGGGTAGGCGGTGTCGAACATCACGGCCAGCTCCTCGGTGCGCTGGTGCTCGAAGCTCTTCAGCGTGGTGCCGGGGTGCGGCCCGTGCG
>DASPMS010000024.1:0-30817 GCA_035626915.1 Opitutaceae bacterium | reverse complement strand
GCGAGAAAAATGCACGAATCGTCCTCACGGATAGCATAGGTTCCTATGGCGTGTGTGCCGCGCAGGTGTGCCTCGACCGCGCGTCCATCCAACGGAGGAAATTTCTGGTGGGCGCATTCGGTGCATTTGATCTGTGGCTTGCGACAGATGCCGGGACGCCACTCGTTGTCACACGCCGGGGCATAACCCTTCTTCCCGGTCTTTGGATTCTCCCACAGCTTGGGGTAGACCGAGCGCCTCGCGCCGAAGAGATCGAGGAAGAGTTCAACCTTCCGGGCCGGCGACAAGGGTTCCGTCGTGGCAGGAGCGGCAAAGGCTAATGGATCTTGGCGAGGAGCTGGCTCCAACCTCCGCAATTCTTCTTCGAGCGAAACCGCCTCCGTTCTGAGCGCCTCCAAGCGCTCACGAATGATCGCGAAGCGCGATTTTGAGGAAGAGTGTTCGGGCCCGGCCTGCATCGGCTTCGAGAATTACGCTCCCGATCCGGTGTGCGCGAGTTATGATTCTTCGCGACCAATCAGCATCGTTTTCATCGCGAGTTACCTCGACAAAATTGATTTCGTGTGGATGCTTTTCGCGGAGTTTCTCGAGGAGAAATAGGTTGCCAGAGGGTTGCCAACAAAGGCGAAAAAACCTTCACGTCGCCGAAATTCGATTCGGGCAATTTCATGTTCTAAACCACTAACCAAAAACTAAGTCCGCGAAAATTCGCGACTTAGCTTCAACGGTGACTCCTACTTTCGAGTCCCGTCCATCCCGCCATTTCCGAAAAAAGCCCGATTTCTTTGGAAATCGGGCTTTTGCTTTGTGGCGGCGATGTTTGCGGAAAAACTCGGTCCGAGCTTACTTTCGCGGCGAGTCGCCCCCAGGCTCAAAACCGGAGGCCGCTGGGTTTCACTGCTTTGGGGCCGTGAGGAGCTGGGCTTACAGGATCGTGAACTCGTCGATGTTGCCGAGATCCTGGCCCGTCGCGCGGAAGGCGATCGTGTTGTTGTGGCCCGCGTTGACCGTGACGGTCACGTCGAGATTGGCCCACGTCGAGAACGAGCCCGTCGTCGGGAAGGTGATGGACGTCGCGGTCCCGTTGACGACGAGCTGCCCGGTGCGCGAGCTGGCGCTGCCGTTCGAATACCGGATGCGCAGCGTGCGGGTGCCGCCGGTCTTGCCGGGAACGTTCGTGTAGGTGGCGACGCTCGGGGTGCTGGTGGAGCCCACCGCGAAATTCACGAATCCCGTCGCGCGGTAGCCGGTCACGTCCGCCGCGGTGAGGGCGCCGCCGGAGTACGTCGCGTTCTCGCCCTGGTACGTGCCGGTGATCAGCGTCTGGGACAACCCTTCGAGCCATTCCTCGACGTTGGTGTATCCGTCCCCGTCGGCATCGGTGTTGCCGGGAACCGTCGTCCACGTGGAATTGTTCACCGCGTAACTCGGCCAGCCGCCGGCTTCCGCCACGGTGTTCTTCAGCGAGCCGGGCCGGCCGGTGTATGGCAGGGTGCTGATCGCGGCGTCGTCGATCTCGTCGAAGATGCGCAATTCCATGACGTCGCGCTCGAGCGGGCGCGCCCCGGCGGTGAGGATGACGTCGTCGTAGGCGGCGGCGGTGGCCATGGCCGTGAATCCCGCGGGCAAGCCGTCTCCACGCGCCGTCAGATCGGAGGCCGACGACGTGGAGTTGTACGTGACGAGGTTGCCGTCCTCGTCGGCATTGCGCCGCGGGGAGCTGGCCACCAGGTCCACGTAGAGATTCATGCCCAGGTTGTGGTTCGTGTTGCGGCGGATGGGATCGCCGGTGCCGCTCCAGCTCGGGCCCTCGATGAAGGTGTTGCCGATCACGGCGGCCCGCATCGCCTGGTAATTGGCGGCCACGCCGAGCTGCAGCATCCACTCCCGGCGGTTGTAGAGGACATTGTTGGCGAAATAGAAATCCTGGGCTCCGACCCAGGGCCCGCGCGCCTGCAGGTGCGCGAAGGCGTTGCCGATCATGGTCAGCTTGCCGCCCGTGAGCTCGGGATTGGATTTGTCGCCGGCGGGCGCGTTTGTGTAACCGTCCGTGAAATACGGCCCCATCGCGTGGTTTTGGGCGATGTAGAGCTGGTCGACGCCCAGCTTGTAGCCGCCCCCGGCCCCGGCGGCCGTCGTCTGCACGCGCACGCGGTAGGTCTTGGGCGTCCCGGTCGTCGTGTTCGGGATGTTGAACGGCGTGGAGCTCCGGGCGATGAAGTCCTTCTGGGATTCGCTCCCCGCGGCCGCGTACATGTTGAAGACGGCGCTGGTCTGGAGGACGGTGGTTCCCTCGTAGACCGTGATCTTGAACTGCCCGCGGTCGGGCCCCGTGATCCCGGTCAGACCGATGTGGCAGCCTGTGTGCGCCGTGCTCGGCTTGATGTTCAGCGTGTATTCGACCCAGTCGTTCGCGCCGTCCGCATGGACGAGGTGGTAGCTGCCGGACATCGCGAGCCCGTTGTTCGGCGTGGTGGCGGTGGTGCCGCTGTTGAACGTGGGCGACAGCGCCTGGGCCTGCTGCGGGTGGTTCGGATTGAAGATGTTTTCGTCCATGTGGATGCTGAGGTACAGCGGCTCGGCGAAGAGGCATTTGTTGAACGTCACCTTGTTGAAGCCGTTGTAGGCCGAGACGCACTCGTCGAGCGACCAGGCGAAGGTGCAGTGGTCGAAGACGACGTTCGAGACGCTGACCGTGCCGCTGGAAAGCTGCGCGGCATCGCGGATCATCGTGAGGTTCTTGGTGATGTCGCCGTTGTACCACTTGTCGCCGGGCCGCACCCGCAGGTGCTGCACCAGGACGTCGTTCGCCACGACGAGCAGCGGGGCGCCGTGGAGGGCGATCCCGGGGTACGGCGCCGTCTGGCCCGCGATGGTCGTGTTGTTGAATTTCACCCACAGCTGGGTGTTCAGGTTGATCACACCGCTCTTCTTGAACACGACGATGCGGGGCAGGCCGCCGTTGTCGGTTTCGACCGCCTCGCGGAGCGTGCCCGGTCCCGAGTCGCCGAGCTCGGTGACTTCGACCACCTGCGCGTTGGCGCCGAAGCCGGCGGTGTTGCCATTCGTGCCCGAGCGTTCCAGCCCGTAGCCATAGACTCCGGGCAACAGCTGGATGGCATCGACCCGTGGGACCGCCAGGAGCGAGAAGGTCGCGATCAGGATGAAGCCGATCGAACGAGGCCCGGACGCGATAAACGTGCGCAGCACGGAAAAGCGGGCGGAGCCCGCGGGAGCAGCGATTTTCATGGAGGTATTCGGTGAGCCCGCGCAAAGCGCGGGGGCGGGGGTGAAACTCTCCAAAGCCGCGGGGCCAGCTGGCTTCAAAGAGACGAGAGCGGGATCGATGTGTTCACATCCGCATGTGATTTCAAGCCTATAAACGGAGCTTCCGCGCTTCCCCCGCTCCCTGGCCCCGGCGACGAACCGCGTGCCTTCCCGTCGGGACGCCGGGCCCGGACAATTTTTAAATACTATAGATAAACATTTTGTGTACACAATGAAATACCGATCCAGCCCCGACTCAGAGACCCCTTATTAATGTCCTTCCGGCGTACTCGAGAAATCTGTGTCACATGCGAGTGTGAGTGCCGGCGTCCCTGCCGCTCCGGGCTTGCGGCGGGCGGCCAAGCCCGTCTGTTGTTCCTTCCTCCATGAACCACCCCCGCAACCTCCTCGTGGCCGCCGTCTCACTGCTCGTCGGCGCCGCGACCCTTTCCGCCCAGGACGCCGTCGCCGGTGATCCCGTCGTCGTCACCGCCGGCGACGTCACGATCCGCCAGTCGGAGCTCGAGTCCGCCGCCGCGGCGCTCCCGGCCGAGTACCGCGCGTACGCCAGCGGTCCCGGCCGCCGCCAGTTCGCGGAAGACTTCCTGCGCATGCGGCTCCTCGCCCGCCAGGCCGAGAAGGCGGGCCTGGCCCAGGACCCGGCGATGGTGCGCCAGATCGCGCTGATGAAGGAAAACCTCCTCGCGTCGGAGCAGGTGAAGCGGATGGAAGCCGGGATCCAGGTCGCCGACGCCGAGCTCCAGCGCGCCTACCAGGACAATCTCTCGCGTTACGAGCAGGTGAGCGCGCGGCACATCCTCATCGCCTTCAAGGGCAGCCCGGCGCAGCAGGCGGCGAAGCCGGAGCTCACCGAGGAGCAGGCCAAGGCGAAGGCCGACGAGGTCCGCCAGCAGCTGGTCGGCGGCGCCTCGTTCGAGGAGACCGCGAAGAAGGAGTCCGACGACGTCGGCTCGGGCGCCAGCGGCGGATCGCTCGGCGCCTTCGGGCGCGGCCAGATGGTGCCGGAATTCGAGGCGGCCGCGTTCGAGGGCAAGGTCGGCGAGATCTCGCCGGTCGTGCGCACGCAGTTCGGCTATCACATCCTCCGCGTCGACGAGCGCTCCACCACCCCCTTCGACCAGGTCCGCCCGATGCTCGAGCGCACGCTCCGCTCGGAGCGGCTGCAGCAAAAGCTCACCGAGGTCCAGGGGGCCGCCACGCCGACGTACAACGACGCCTACTTCGGCGCCGCGCCGGCCACGCCGGCGACGCCGGCGATCCCGCAGCCCTGATCCCGCGGAATTTCGTTTCCCTCAGGCGCCGGCCTTCGCCGGCGCCTTTTTTCCGCCCAGGCCGGGCGCCAGGTCGGCGGTCAGCCACGTGACGAGCAGGCAGACGACGATCAGCGCGCTGTACTCCATCCCGTTGCGTCCGGCGCCGACGACGAACCACCCGGCGGGCGCGTGGATGGTCGCGATCCCGACGAGGATCTGCAGCGCGAACCAGGCCGTGAGCGGCCGCACGCCCACGCCGACGGCCAGCAGCACGCCGCCGGCGACCTCGATCACCGTGACGACCCACGGCCAGACCGCGGGTGCCGGCACGCCGTGCGCGGCGAAATAGCCGGCGAACGGCGCCACGAGGTCGAGCGCCCATCGACCGAGACCATGGATGACGAACACCGAGGCGACCGCGCAGCGGAGGATCACGAGCGCAAGGGCGACGCGCCTGTCAGGATCGGCGGCGGCAGTCATAGGAGAGTTTCGGGTGTTGAGAAGCGGGCCACCCGCGAAATCTGCCGAATCCGGCCGCGAAGGGAACGTTCCCTCGATCAGTGGTGGTCTGGGCGGACCAGCGGCTTCGAAAGTGCCCGCCGTGCCGCGGTCGACCCGCGGCACGCGGAGATATCGGCCATGGACGCCTTCTCCGGAGGATTCGGCCGGCCTAAGAAGGCGCCCGCTCATTCGTTGTAAGATCGCACCCTGCCTATCATGCACGCCCCGATCATCCAGACGGCCAGCCGCCGGGCGCGGATGGGAATCATTCCGCTCATCGACGCGATCTTCTTTCTCCTCGCGACGTTCGTGCTGTTCACGCTGACCATGAGTCGGATCCAGTCGCTCCCAGTGACATTGCCCGTGGTCGGGAAGCCCGGGACGAACACGCCGGTCATCCTCCAGGTGTCGGGCGGCGATTCGCTCTACTGGGACAGGGAGCTGGTCTCCTTCGGGGAGCTGCCGGCGCGGCTGGCCGCCCTGAAACGCGACAAGGCTGCCGCCGGAGAAATTCCTCGGGTGATGGTGTCGAACGACGAGAACGCCCGCTTCGGCGCCGCGGTGAGGTTCCTCGACGAGCTCCGTCGCGCCGGGATCGAGCACTTCTCAGCCGAAACGATCCATCACCGGGGACCGGTCGCTAAGCCCCGCCGTCCACGCCACCGCGAGGCCCGCAAACACAGGCATCGCGTCCCCCGGGAAACGGGCGTCAGGACGCCGGACGGCGCCGCACGAGCAGCAGGTGTTCCGCGGCCAGCACGGTCTCGCCGCGCTGGTTGAGCGCCTCCACCAGCTCGACCACGATGCCGTGGTCGGCCCGCTTCGGGTGATCGCGCTTCTCCTTCACCGTGCAGCGCGACGTCAGCGTGTCGCCGATGAAGACCGGCTTGATGAAGCGGATGCGGTCGTAGCCGTAGGAAAAGGCCACGGGATTCACCTCCCCCGCCGTCTGTCCCACCGCGACGCTGAACACGAGGGTGCCGTGCGCGATCCGCTGCTTGAACTCCTGCGTGCGGCACCATTCCGCATCCATGTGGTGCGGGTAGAAGTCGCCCGTCTGCCCGGCATGCAGCACGATGTCCGCGTCGGTGATCGTGCGGCCGAACGACCGGCGCTCGGCGCCGACCGTGTAATCCTCGAAATGACGCGGGCTGCTCACGCCGCCGCCTCCAACCCGAGGGTCGCGCCGATCTCCGCGGCGGTCGCCTGCAGCGCCGCGACCAGCGCGCCCTCGTCGCGCCGCTGGCCCCGCCGCAGGAGCCGGGTGACGGCCAGCGCCGCCATGAGGCCGGATTCCGGACCGCCGACCAGCACGGCGACGTCCCGCACCCCCTCGATCGTCTCGCTCTCGGCCGTGGAAACGCCTCGCCGCCGGACCTGCGCCAGGTTCTCCTCCCAGGCCGCCCGCACCCGGCCGGCCAGCGCCGCCCCGGCCGGCGAACCGCGCAGGACCTCGGCCCGCTCCGCCTCGTCGACATGAGCCAGCAACAGCCGCCCCGACGCCGTCTGCACCGGATCGAACTGCCCCCCGACCTCGATCGAAAGCCGCACGCGCTCGGGGCTCTCCTGCTGCGCGACGACCAGCAGCTTGCCCCGCTCCAGCACGCTCAGGTGGCAGGACTCGCGCACCCGCTCGGTCAGCGCCTGCATCGGCAGGTGCGCCGCCCGCAGGAGCTTGTCGGCGACGGAATGCGCGTGCGCCAGCGAGTAGAGCTTCAGCGTCAGGCTGTACCGCCCCGAGAGGGCGTCGCGCGTGATGTAGCCCCGGACCTCGAGGCAGTTCAGCATGCGGAAGAGCTCGCTCGCGCTGCGGTCGAGCGTCGCCGCGAGCTCGCTGAGCGACTGGGGCACCGCGACCGCCGCGAGGGTCTCGAGCACATCGAGGCCCTTTTCCAGGGCCGGCACCGGATAGTGGATCGCCTTGGGCATTTTCGACTTGCGCTTTCGTTTGCTAATAAAAACGGTTTTTGCAAATAAAAATGGATCCACGCCGTCCATTGGCTGGCCCGCGGCCGGTGCGCCCCGCCCCCATCGTGCTCGTCGGCGCCGGCGGCATCGCGCGGGACGCCCACCTGCCGGCCTACCGGCTCGCGGGTTTCCCGGTCGCGGCGGTCCATGATCTCGATGGCGGCCGGGCCGCCCGCCTGGCCGCCGACTTCGGCATCCCGCGCGTCTGCGCGACGCTGGCGGACGCCGCGGCGGCGGCGCCGGGCGCGGTGTTCGACTTGGCGGTGCCCGCGGCGGCGCTGCCGGAGGTGCTGGCCGCCCTTCCCGACGGCGCCCCGGTGCTCCTCCAGAAGCCGTTCGGCGAGAACCTGGCCGCGGCGCGGGCGCTGCGCGACCTCTGCCGCCGGAAGCGGCTCCGGGCGGCCGTGAACTTCCAGCTCCGCTTCGCCCCGTGCATCGCCGCGGCGCGCGCGCTGCTGGCCGCGGGCGCGATCGGCGAGGTGCACGACCTCGAGGTTCGCGTCACGGTGTTCACCCCCTGGCACCGGTGGACCTTCCTCGAGGGCCTGCCGCGGGTCGAGATCCTGTACCACAGCATCCACTACCTCGACCTCGTGCGCTCGTTCCTCGGCGAGCCGCGGGGCGTGTACGCCAAGACGGTCCGCCACCCGCGCGCGCCGGCGCTGGCGGCCACCCGCACCGCCCTCGCGCTCGACTACGGCGACGATGTGCGCGCGACCATCACCACGAATCACGGTCACGAGTTCGGGCGGCGCCACCAGGAGAGCTACGTGAAGTGGGAGGGCACGCGCGGTGCGATCAAGGCGCGGCTCGGCCTGCTCCTCGACTACCCGCGCGGGGAACCGGACGAGGTCGAATGCTGCCGGCTCGACGATGCGGGCCGGCCCGGCGCCTGGGAGCCCGTCCCGATCGAGGGCAACTGGTTCCCCCACGCCTTCATCGGCACGATGGCCAGCCTGCAGCGCTTTGCCGCGGGGGAATCCACCGAGCTGCCCACGCGCATCGACGACGCGATCCGGACCATGGCGCTGGTCGAGGCCGCGTACGCCTCGAGCGCCGGCGGCGCCACCCCCGTTCCCGAGCCATGAAACCGTCGATTGTCCTCCGCGGCATGACCTGGCGCCATGCACGGGGGCGCGCCCCGATGGAAGCCACGGCCCGGCGCTTCCGTGAACTCGAGCCCGCCATCGAGGTTCATTGGGACGTGCGGTCGCTCAAGGCGTTCGAGGACTATCCGATCGAGCGCCTCGCCGCGGAATACGACCTCGTTGTGCTCGATCACCCGTGCATCGGCCACGCCGCGCGCGCCGGGGCGCTGCTGCCGCTGGACGAACACATCCCGCCGACGTTCCTCGCCGACCAGGCGCGCCACTCGACCGGCGCCTCGCATCGGAGTTACGAGCACGAGGGTCGGCTGTGGGCGCTGGCGACGGACGCGGCGGCGCCGGTCGCGTTCTGGCGGGAGGATCTCCTTGCCCGGCACGGCGCGGCCGCGCCCCGGACCTGGGCCGACCTGATCGGGCTCGCGCGCCGCGGCCACGTCGAGGTGCCGTCGGTGCCGATCAACTCGCTGATGAACTTCTTCAGCTTCGCCCTCCTGGCCGGCGGCCGGCTTTTTGCGGAGCCGGACCGGCTCGTCGAGCGCGAGGCCGGGCTGGTCGCGCTCGACCTGCTGCGCGAGCTGCTGTCGCTCTGCCCGCCCGGCTGCTGGGAGCGCGATCCCATCGCGTCGCACGAACTGGTCGCCTCCGCCGGAAACGACGTGCTCTGCTACTGTCCGTTCGCCTACGGATACTCCAACTACGCCCGCGACGGCTTCGCGGCCCACCGCCTCGTCTTCGGTCCGCCCCCGATCCACGAAGGCCGCGAGTTCTCGACCGTCCTCGGCGGGGCCGGCCTGGCGATCTCGGCGCGGACCCGCCATGCCGCCGAGGCGTCGCGCTACGCGCAGTTCGTGGCGTCCCCCGAGATCCAGCGCACGCTCTACACGCACAGCGGCGGCCAGCCCGGCCACCGCACCGCGTGGCTCGACGCGGAGAACAACCGCCTCACGCATGGCTACTTCGAGCGGCTCCTGCCGGTGCTCGACCGGGCGTGGCTGCGGCCGCGGCACGACGGCTACCTGCGGTTCCAGGAAGACGGAGCGCACGTCGTCCAGGGGGCGCTGCGCGGCACGCTGCCCGCCGGCGAGGCCCTCGCCCGGCTCGATGAGTTGCACCGGACCACCTTTCAGCCCCGCCCTGCGTCATGAAGCCGCTCGAAGGCCTCCTCGTCCTCGATTTCGCCCAGTTCCTCGCCGGTCCCTGGGCGGCAACGCGCCTGGCGGACCTGGGCGCCCGCGTGATCAAGATCGAGCGCCCGGGCGGCGGCGACATCTGCCGCCAGCTCTACATCTCGAACCTTTCGCTCGACGGCGACAGCACGCTTTTCCACTCGATCAACCGCAACAAGCAGAGCTACGCCGCCGATCTCAAGGACCCGGGAGACCTCGAGAAAGTGAAGCGGCTGGTCGCGCAGGCCGACGTCCTGATCCAGAATTTCCGTCCCGGCGTCATGGAGCGACTCGGCCTGGGCGCGGCGCAGTGCGCGGAACTCAATCCCCGCCTCGTCTACGGCGTGGTCACCGGCTACGGCTCGGCCGGACCCTGGCGCGACAAGCCCGGGCAGGACCTGCTCGCGCAGGCCGTCTCCGGGCTCGCCTGGCTGAACGGCAATGCGGACCAGCCGCCGATGCCCTTCGGCCTCTCCGTCGCGGACCTCACCGCCAGCGCCCACCTGGTCCAGGGCATCCTCGCCGCGCTGGTCCGGCGCGGCCGGACCGGAACGGGCGGGCTCGTGGAGGTCAGCCTTCTCGAGTCGATCCTCGATCTCCAGTTCGAGGTCTTCACGACGTTCCTCAACGACGGCCACCGGCCGCCGCAGCGCAGCGCGATGAACAACGCCAACGCCTACCTTGGGGCGCCGTACGGGATCTACGCGACGGCCGACGGGCACCTCGCGCTCGCCATGGGCTCGGTCGTCACGCTCGGCGAGCTCCTCGGGCTTCCGGCGCTGGCCGCGTTCGCGGACCCGCGGTCGTGGTTCACTCGCCGGGACGAGATCAAGCGCCTCATCGCCGGCCATCTGCCCACGCGGACGACGCGGGAGTGGCTGGACCGGCTCGAACCCGCCGGCTACTGGTGCGCCGGGGTGCTGGATTGGGCCGCGCTCCAGGCGTCCGACGCATTCGGCGTGCTCGATTTCGTCCAGACGGTGACGCGCGACGGGGGCCCGTCGCTTCAGACAACACGGTGTCCGATCCGCATCGACGGACAGGCGGCCAAGTCGCCCCGCGGCGCCCCGCGCGTGGGGCAGCACACCGCGGCGATCGCCGCGGAGTTCGGCCTCTGATCCCTTCCCCTCGACCTCCCCCGCCCCATGTCCCCTGAACCTTCTCCCTTGGCGGGCACCGCGCTGCACGGCATCGGCGCCAGCTCCGCCGCCCTCTGTTACGCGCCGCAGCGCTACCTCCATCGCTGGAGCTGGCAGACCTACTGGCTGGTGCAGGCCGCGGGCTGCTGGCTCCTGTTTCCGCTCATCTTCGCCTGGTTCACCATCCCCGGGCTGACGACGGTGCTGGCCGAGGCGCCGAAGGATGCGATGCTCGAGTCGTACCTCCTCGGCGTGGTCTACGGCGTGGGCGGCATCGCGTTCGGCGTGGCGATCCGCTACGTCGGCTATTCGCTCACGTACGCGCTCGCGATCGCCATCTCCTGCATCCTGGGCACGCTGATCCCGCCGATCCGCGCCGGCCGGCTGGCCGAGTTCCTTTCGCAGGTCGGCGGGGGCCACGTGATCGGCGGCGTGGTTCTCGGCGGCATCGCGATGGTGGTCACCGGCGTGGCCGGACTCCGCCGCGAGCGCGAAATGGCCGGCACGGGCGCGGCCGCGGCGTTCAACGCGCGCATCGGCCTCCCGATCGTGGTCCTCGCCGGCGCGCTCTCGGCCGTCTTCAGCTTCTCGCTCGATGCGGGACGGCCGGTGGCCGAGGTCGCCGCGCGCCACGGCGCGGGCCACTTCCAGGGCAACGTCATCTACCTCTTTTCCAACACCGGCGCGTTCACCACGACCCTGCTCTACGCGGGCTGGCTCGCGACGCGGGCGAAATCCTGGGGCGAGTTCGTGCGGACCGACGACGGCGCAGGCCTGCTCCGCAACTATTGCCTCGCCGCGCTCACGGGTCTCCTGTGGTACCTGCAGTTCTTCTTTTACGGCCTCGGCCACGTCCGGATGGGCACCTTCGCGTTCTCCAGCTGGGCGATCCACATGATCCTCCTCATTCTCCTCAGCTGCGGCTTCGGGGTGGCGATCGGCGAATGGCGACGCTGCCGGCCCTCGACGAAGGCCCTCGTCACGTGTTCCATTCTCCTGCTCCTGGGCGCGGTCGCCGCCATCACCCGCGGCAACCACCTCGCCGCGGCTCCCGCCGCCCACTGAGCCCGCCATGCCCCTCGTCGACACCCACCAGCACCTCTGGGACCTCACGCGGTTCCCCTATTCGTGGTGCGCGGGCATTCCGGCGCTCAACCGCAGCTTCCGGTTCGACGACTACGCCGCGGCCGCCGCCGGCCTCGGGATCACCAAGACCGTCTTCATGGAATGCGACGTCGACGACCCGCACCAGCTCGGCGAGGCGCGGGAGGCCCAGCGGCTGGCCGACGAGCACCCGCTCATCGCCGGAATCGTCGCCAGCGGGCGCCCCGAGCACGCGGATTTTCCCGCGCACCTGGAATCCCTGCTCGCCCTCCCGAAGCTGCGCGGCCTCCGGCGCGTGCTCCACGTCGCGCCCGACGTGGTCCCGGAACAGCCGCTTTTCCGGGAGCACCTGCGGCTGCTCGCGCGGCACCGCCTGACGTTCGACCTGTGCGTGCTCGCGCGGCAGCTCCCGCGGGCGCGCTCGCTGGTCGACGCCTGCCCCGGCGTCACCTTTGTCCTCGACCACTGCGGCGTGCCCGACGTGAAGGGCGGCGCGCTCGATCCGTGGCGGGCCGACATCAGCGCCCTGGCCGAGCGCCCCAACGTGCACTGCAAGATCAGCGGCCTGGTGGCCTACGCCGATCCCGCCCGCTGGACCGTCGCCGACCTCCGCCCGTGGGTCGACCACGCGATCGCCGCGTTCGGTTGGGACCGCGTGATCTGGGGCGGCGACTGGCCCGTCTGCACGCTTTCGGCCCCGTTATCCCGCTGGATCGCCGCCACGCACGAGCTGGTGAGCGGGGCATCCGAGGACGAGCGCGCCCGTCTTTTCCATCGCAATGCAGAACGCCTCTACCGTGTTTAGCCTCGCCGGGAAGGTGGCGGTCGTGACCGGCGCGGGCTCCGGCATCGGCCAGGCCATCGCCCGTTTGTTCGCGGACGCGGGCGCGCGCGTCATCGTCGTCGATCGGGACGCCCCGGCCGGCGCCGCCACCGTCCGCGACCTTGCCGCGGCGGGGGGCCGGGCGGAGTTCGCCGAGCTCGATGTGTCCGATCCCGCGGCGGCGCTCGCGCTGGCCGCGCGCGCGGGCCCGGTCGACGTCCTCGTCAACAACGCCGGCGTCGGCCATGTCGGGGATCTCACCCAGACCACCGCCGCGGACCTGGACCGGCTGCACGCGGTGAACGTCCGCGGTCCGTTCAATCTCTGCAAGGCGTTCGTCCCGCCGATGCTCGCGCGCAAATCCGGCAGCGTGATCAACCTGGCGTCCATCGGCGGGGTCGTCGCCGTGCGCGAACGGCTGGCCTATACGGTCTCGAAGCACGCGGTCGTGGGCCTCACCAAGGCGCTGGCCCTCGACCACTCGCACACCGGCGTGCGCTTCAACGCCATCTGTCCGGGGCGGGTCGAGACGCCCTTCGTGAAGGCGCGCATCGCGGAATATCCCGATCCCGCCCAGGCCTACCGGGACATGGCCGCGACGCAGCTGACCGGCCGGATGGCGCGGCCCGAGGAGATCGCCGCCGCCGCGCTCTACCTCGCGAGCGACGCCGCCGCCATGGTCACCGGCAGCTGCCTGCTCGTCGACGGCGGCTGGAGCGCCGGCAAGTGAACGTTCCTTTGTCATGAGAATCATCCGCTACCTCGACTCCCAGGGCGCCATCCATCACGGCGCCGAACAGCCCGGCGGCGGCGCGCGCCGCATCCAGGGCGACATCTACGGCGCGCATTCCGTGACCGCCGAAAAGGCCGACGTCGCGCGCCTCCTCGCGCCGGTGGCCCCGGCGCAGATTCTCGGCGTCGGGCTGAATTACCGGCAGCACGCGGCGGAGACGAACGCCAAGATCCCCGAGCGGCCGATCCTCTTCGTGAAAGGGGTCAACACGCTGCAGCACCCGGGTGCGCCGATCGAGATCCCGACACGGCTGCCCAGCGCCGAAGTGGATTACGAATGCGAGCTCGCCGTCGTCATCGGCCGGCCGTGCAAGAACGTCGGCCGGGCCCAGGCGCTCGACTACGTCCTCGGCTATACGTGCGCCAACGACGTCTCCGCCCGCGACCACCAGATCCGGCTCGGCGGCGGCCAGTGGTGCCGCGGCAAGTTCTTCGACACCTTCGCCCCGCTCGGGCCGGCCCTGGTCACGCGCGACGAGATTCCCAACCCCAACGCGCTCCGGATCGAGACCCGGCTGAACGGCGAGGTCATGCAGGCGTCGTCGACCAGCGACATGATCTTCGACGTCCCCACCCTGATCGAATACCTCAGCGGCAGCACCACGCTCGTCGCGGGCACGGTCATCCTGACCGGCACGCCGCAGGGCGTCGGCATGGCGCGCAAGCCCGCGCCCCGCTGGCTGCGCGCGGGCGACACCGTGACGATCGAGATCGAGAAGATCGGGGCGCTCACGAACCCGGTGGCCCTCGAGGGCGCCTGAGCCGCCGTGCATCGCCGCCTGCTCCGCCTCCTGTCCGGCATCGCGGCCCTCGGCGCCGCCAGCCTGGCCGGCGCGGCGCCGCGCGACGAGTCCCGCTACGTCCGGCTCGACGCGCCCGGAAACCACCTGTTCGAATCGACCCCGCTCGGCAACGGCCGGCTCGGCGCCGCCTTGTACGGCGGGGTGGGGTTGGAAAGGATCGTGCTGAACGAGAGCGGCCTGTGGTCCGGGTCGCCGCAGGAGGCCGACCGGCCCGACGCGCACAAGGTCCTGCCGGAAATCCGCCGGCTCCTGCTCGCGGGCAAGAATCACGAGGCCGAGGCGCTGGTGAACGCCCACTTCACGTGCGCGGGGGCGGGTTCCGGACGCGGGGTCGGCGCCAACGTGCCCTTCGGCTGTTACCAGACGCTCGGCAGCCTTCAGCTCGCGTTCGGCCCGGACGGCGACGGGGCGGTCACCGGCTATCGACGGGAACTGGACCTCGCCGAGGCGGTCGGACGCGTCACGTTCGAAAAAGACGGCGTGCGCTTCGCCCGCGAGGCCTTCGTCAGCGCGCCCGCCGAGGCGTTCGTCATGCGCCTGACGGCGAGCGAGCCGGGACGAATCTCCTTCGACGCCACGCTCGCGCGGCCGGAGCGCTTCGCCGTCGAACCGGCCGGATCCGCGGGGCTCTTCCTGACCGGCCAGCTCAACGACGGCCGCGAAGGCGGCACCGGCGTGCGCTACGCGGCCCGGCTGCAGGTCGTGCCCCGCGGCGGGACGGTCGCGCTGGACGGCCCGAGGGTTCGGGTGCGCGGCGCCGACGAGGTCCTGGTGTTCGTCACCGCGGCCACGGACATCGCGACCTTCGCCGGCCGGCGCGTGACCGACGCGCGGGCCGCGGCCGAGGCCGACCTGGCGAGGGCGTCCGCCTGCTCCTGGGATGACCTGCGCGCCGCTCACGTCGCCGACTACCGTCGGCTCCACGATCGGGTCGAGCTTGCGCTCGGCCCGCCGGACCCCGCCGCCGCCGGGAAGGCCGCGCCGCAGCGGCTGAGTGATTTCCATGCCGGGGGTTCCGACCCGGCGCTGGCCGCGCTGTACTTCAATTTCGGCCGCTACCTCCTGATCTCCTCGTCGCGGCCCGGCGGGCTGCCGGCGAACCTGCAGGGCATCTGGGCCGACCAGATCCAGACCCCCTGGAACGGCGACTGGCACACGAACATCAACGTGCAGATGAATTACTGGCCGGCCGAGATCGCGAACCTGAGCGAACTCCACCAGCCGCTGTTCGCCCTGATCGAATCCCTGCAGGCGCCCGGAACGAGAACCGCGCAGGCGTACTACGGCGCGCCCGGCTGGATCGCTTTCCTCCTCGCGAATCCATGGGGCTTCACTTCCCCGGGCGAGTCGGCGAGCTGGGGCTCGACGGTGTCCTGCGCCGCGTGGCTCTGCCAGCACCTGTGGGACCACTTCCTCTACACGCAGGACCGGGCCTTCCTGGCCCGCGCCTATCCGGTGATGAAGGGCTCCGCGCTGTTCTACCTCCACATGCTGGTGGAGGACCCGCGCACCGGCTGGCTCGTCACCGCGCCGTCGAACTCGCCCGAGAACGCCTTTCTCCTCGACGGCAAACCCGCTCACGTGTGCCTCGGCCCCACCGCGGACATGCAGCTCCTGCGCTACCTCTTCGGCGCGTGCGCCGAGGCGGCCGGCCTCCTCGGCGTGGATCCGGACTTCCGCGCGGAGCTGCTGGCCAAGCGCGCGCGCCTCGCCCCCACGCGGCTGGGGTCCGACGGGAGGGTGATGGAATGGCTGGAGGAATATCCCGAAGCCGACCCGCAGCATCGCCATGTCGCCCATCTTTGGGGCCTGTATCCGGGCGATGAAATCACCCCCCGCGAAACGCCGGACCTGGCCGCCGGCGCCCGCAAGTCTCTCGACGCCCGCGGCGACGGCGGCACGGGCTGGAGCCTCGCATTCAAGATGGCGATGTGGGCGCGGCTGGGCGATGGGGACCGCGCTCACCGGCTGCTGCGCAGCGCCCTGAAGCCCGCGGACGCCGAGACGACCAAGCAGCGCTGGAGCGGCGGCACGTACGCCAATCTCTTCGATTCCCACCCGCCGTTCCAGATCGACGGCAATTTCGGCGGTACGGCGGCGATCGCGGAAATGCTGGTGCAGAGCAGCCCGGACGAGATCCTCCTGCTGCCCGCCCTGCCCTCCGCCTGGCCCGAAGGCTCCGTGCGCGGGCTGCGCGCGCGGGGAGGCTATGAAGTGGACCTCTCCTGGCGCGAGGGCCGGCTCGAAACCGCGACCGTGCGCAGCCTCGGCGGCCGCGCCACTCGCGTGCGCTACGGGGGAAAGAGCCAGGCGGTGAGATTTGATCCGGCGGAACCCGCGGCGGTCACCGTGCGGTTCGACCCCTGAATCCGCGACGGCTCGTCCGGCTCACGGCGACGCCGGCCAGGTCAGCCGGACCGGATTCAGCAGCCGCACCGGACCGAGCAGCCCGGACGCGAGCAGCGGCTCTTCGGAGGAATAGAACTTCCAGGTCGCGAACGTGACCCGGCCGCCCGGCGGCTTCGGCCGGCCCTGCAGGTACCAGTCCGGCAGGCGGCGAATGCCGCCCGCCTCGGCCCCCCGCTCGTCACCCAGCCCGAATTCGTCCTCGGCCGGCAGCTGCTCGTCGCCGATCAGGCGGTTCGGCCACAGGTTCGTGACGCGGACCTCCAGGTCGTTCGAGCCCGCGCGCGCCAGATCGGTGACGTCGATCCGGTACGGTTCCTTCCAGAGCAATCCGGCGCGCCGGCCGTTGAGGAAGACCTCGGCGTGCACCTCGACGCGGCCGAGATCCAGCACGACCCTCCGGTCCGCGCCCAGGTAGGCAGCGGGAATCTCCAGGGCGCCGCGATAGGCCGCGGTGCCGGAGAAATACTTCACGCCGGGATCCCCGTGCAGGTGCAGCGAGCGGAGCGCGGGCAGGTCGATCGCCGGCGGGGCGCCCCGGCCTTCCTGGAACGTCACCCGCCAGGGGCCCGGGACCTCTTTCGGTGCCGGAACGTCCGCCTTCGCCGCGCGGCCGGCCTCGAGCGTGAACGAGCCGCTGCGCCAGGCCACGGCCGAAACCGCGCCCGCGTCCTCGCGCGCCGGCTCCGTCACGACCGGCAAGGCCGGCGGCGGCACGCCCCGCGCGGCGATGGCCGCGATCTCGGCGTCCTCGAGCGCCCGGGAAAACTCCTCCGCCGGCGTTGAGTTGCCTTCGAAGTAATAAACCTGGCCGCGCCAGGCCGGCGACGAAGCGCCGGCGTTGCGGACCATCCGCTCGAGCGCGGGAAAGGGCAGGACATAATCCAGCGGGGGCGGCGGCGAGCCGACGCCGGAGTGCACGATCCGGCCCGTCCGCTGGCCCTCGCGCACGAAGGCCCCGTTCACATAGAGCCGCGGCGTGCCCGACCGGTACACGACCGCCACGTGCGTCCAGCCCGAGAGCGCGATCGGCGCGACGAGCACGGCGGGATTCGAGAGTTTTGTCCGCTCGACGACGAAGATGCCATTGCGCCCGACCGCGAGCCCCGCCGTCGCGTGGCCGGGCCCGAAGCGGACATCGCCGGGATCGGCCGGGATCGCGTAAAACTTCCCCGTTTCGTCCACGTTCTCCGAGGTCGATTCCGTCGGCATCACGCGAAGGTTCGTGTCCGGCTTCACCCAGATCGCCATCGTGAAGTCGCCGCTGGCGCCGGTGCCCCCCGCTGCGGTCGCGCCGCCCGTCGCGGGCTGACCGTCGGCCCACACGGCCGCCGCGGCCGGCTTTCCGGGCCCCCGGAAAAGCACGAAGACGGACTCGCCCGGCTCGAGCCGCAACGGGACCAGCGCGCGGTCGCCCTCGGCACGGAAGAGGGGCATGGCGCGCCGCCGGGCCGATTCGGGATGCCAGATCTCGGGCTGGCGGCCGGCCATGCCGCGGAAGGAAGCGGTGATCTCCTCCACGCGGCGCTGCCGGTTCGCGATGAAATAGAGATCGCCGTCCGGCAGGCGGCGATGCTGCCAGGCGACCGCGGCGTCGGGCCGCGTGCCGGTGAACGTGAAGTCGGGAGCCACGCCGAGGGACCGCAGCGCCTGGTCGATCGACCCGGACACCAGGACCCGGCCGGGGCCGCGGCCCGGCTTGCCCCACACCTCATCGGCCAGCCGGAGCATCTCCTGCTCGCTCTGCGGAAAGCCGCGCAGCGTCGGCGAGAACGCGGGCTTGTGCCCGAGGATCGCCCCACCCTGCGCGACGAATTCCTGCAGCTTGCGCATCAGTTCCGGCCGCATCGCGCCGAGCCCCTCGGCGAGCACCAGCAGCCGGTAGCGGCTGCCCTCGGGCAGGACGTATTCCCCCTGCTCCACCCGCATCCGGTTCAGGAGCACGTCCGCGTTCACCAGGTCGTAATTGTATCCCGGCGGCACCGGCGGCAGCGCGTATTGGGCCGGATCCGGCGAGCGCTCGCCGGTGAAATAAAGCACGTCGGCGACGTACGTGCCCTGGCGCAGGAGGAAGTGGCAGCGCGAAAGGTACTCGATCCAGCCGCCGGCCTGCTCGAACCAGGTGTTCGTGCGCTCGAGGTGCGATCCGTACGGCCCCATGGCCATGCCGGGCGCCGCGTCGGGGTGCGGCTGATGCGCGTACCGGTGGAAGACCAGGTGGTTCACGCCGTGCGCGAACATCTCGTCGCCGAGCAGCTTCAGCGCGTACGGGTATTCCAGCCAGCGCGAGCTCTCCGCCCAGCCGGTGAACGACTCGGCCCCGACCACGGGCTTGCCGTAGACGTGCGCCGCCGAGGTGACCATCTTGACGACCCGGTTGGGCGTCCAGGGCGTGCGCGTCCAAAACTCCGTCATGGGCACGTCGGGCACGCCGCTCACGCGCAGCTCGTCGAACGGCCCGGTGCCGTAGCCCTCGACGAAAAAGCGCATCCCTGCGGCCCGGACCAGCTCGCCCATGCGCGCGTAGTAGTTCTCGGCCATCAGGTCGGCCTGCACGCGGCGGAAATCGTAGAGGAAGCGGTCCGACACGCCGTCGTCGCCCACGACCCGCCCGACCAGCGCCGGCGAGTAGGGCGTCAGCGCATAGCCCGCCCGGCGCCGGAACTCGGCCGGGAAATCCGCCGTCCAGTTCTGCATCCCGGCCTCGTAGCTGTCGATGGTCACGGTCGCCGGGCCGGTCGCGCCCGCGGCCGCGGCGTCGGCCCGGACCTGCGCGATGACGTGGCGGAAATGATGCTCGGTCGCGGCGGCGCTGAACTTGTCCGTCTCGAGCCCCTTGCCGGCCGCCGAGGCGGCGACGTTCTCCTTGCCGGTGGGCGTGTGCCCGATCCGGAGGATCGTCCAATCGCCGGGCGGCGCGTCCCACGCCAGCCGGCCGTCGCGGACCAGCCCGGTCAGGTCCTGCACGGACGCGGGATCGATCGCGGGCTGGCCGGGGCGCAGGCGGGGCTGGGACATCTGGCCGCTGACGCGGTAATCGAAATTCGCCTTCGTGGGCCAGTCCGGCACGCGCGGAGTCCGGTGCAGCACGAGCTCCCCGATCTCGCCCGACGCCGACACGGGGGCCACGCGCACGAAGCGCGCCGCGGTCGGCGGAAACTCGCGCGCCGACGGCGCGGCGATGCCGTGTCGGCCGGCGCCGGCCACGCCGCACACGGGGCGGAACGTCCGCCCGTCGAGCGAGGACGACACCGCCAGGCGCGGCAAGCCGCCGCGCGGCCCCGGCTGGGCCGTCAGCGCGTGCAGCTCGACGGGCTCGCGAAACTCGATCACCAGGGGCGCGTCCGACGCCACCCGCGCCACCGTGTCCGTGCGCCCGTCGCTGAGCACCTCCTTCGGCAGTTCGGCCGCGCCCGCGCTGATCCGCGCGATCGCGTCCTCATAGCCGACGGATTCGCCGGCGAGCGCGGGGAAGGCCACGATCACCGCGTCGCGGTAGTACCCGAGGTTCGTCTGGGGCGGGCGCAGGGCGATTTCCACCCGGCCGCCGCCCCGGACGGTGGTCTCCGTCCACGCGATCTGCTGCATCGCCTGCTCGGGTTTCACCCACGGACCGCCGCTGCTCGACCAGCCCGGCGCATTGTGCATGCCCACCGCGAGCCCCAGCCGGTCGCCCTCCTTGATCGCGTGGGTCATCAGCGCGCGCCACTCGGACCCCAGGTAGGCCGCGGGGCCCGCAGGCAGATACGTGCTGCCGTCGAAGATCATGACCCCGCCCATGCCGATCCGCTGCATCGCCTCCAAATCGCGGGTGATGCCCTCGCGGGTCACGTTGCCATTCATCCAGAACCAGAACGTGCGCGGACGGACCTCCGCCGGCGGCGCGGCGAAGCCCGCGGCCAGGGCGTCGGCGAGCGGTTCGCCGGACGCGCCTGAGGCGACGGGCGGAGCGGCGGCGGCCGCCGCGAACGCGACGAGCCGCATCAGCAGCCGCCAGGAGCGGACGAACGACTTCGTTCCAGGCACGCCGCGAGTTGATGGGGAAAGAACCGACGGGAAGCGAGAGCGCGTCATGGGGCGGGTGCAACGTACGGCAAGCCGCCGGCGCCGTCTGCCGATCCGTCCTCAAGTTCTCACCGGATTCTAACGCGGAGACGGCGTGCCGGACCGGCCTCCCGGCGCCGGCTGGGCGCGCGCCACCTCAGCGGAGCGCCGGGAGGGCGCGCCTACCCTGTTCGCTGCAAAGGTGGGACGCGCGGTTCCCCGCGCGTTGGCCGGCCCTGCTGTCCGCGAGCGCGCCGAGACGTCGCGCACCCCTTTGCTCGCTGCCGGGTGGCACGCGCGGTCTCCGCGCGTTGAGCTGTTCTCGGCCGACCGAGAGCGCGCCGGGACGGCGCGCGCCGGCGCAGCGGCCAAGGGTCTCAGCGCGTGCGCTGGCCGTAGTACGCGCCGGGCCCGTGCTTGCGGAGGAAGTGTTTTCGGAGCAGCTCGGGCTCGATCGCCTTCAGCCGCGGCTCGAGGGACAGCGACATGAGGGCCATGTCGGCGATGCACTCGACGGCGACGGCGACCTCGACCGCCTTGGCCACGGTCGGCCCCCAGGCGAACGGCGCGTGCCGGTTCACCAGGACTCCCGGGAAGTCCAGCGGCTCGAGCCGGGCGAACCGCTCCACGATCACCTCGCCCGTGTTCCACTCGTAGGCATCGGCGATCTCCCAGGCCGCCATCTTTCGGGTCACTGGCACGTTCCCGTTGAAATAATCGGCGTGCGTCGTCCCGAAGATCGGGATCTCGCGGCCGGCCTGGGCGAAGGCGGTGGCGCAGGACGAATGGGTGTGGACGATCCCGCCGACCTCCTCGAACGCGAGGAAAAGCCGGCGGTGCGTCGGGGTGTCGGACGACGGGTTGAGCCTCCCCTCGACCTTCTTCCCCTCCAGGTCGACGAGGACCATGTCCGCGGGGCGCAGATCCGCGTAGTCAACCCCGCTGGGTTTGATCGCGAAGATCCCGCGCGCCCGGTCGAGCGCGCTCGCGTTCCCGAAGGTGAGGTTGATCAGGCCGTGCCGCGGCAGGGCGACATTGGCCTCGTAGGCTTCGCGTTTGAGTTCGGTGAGCATGGGCATGGCGCGGAAACCGCGCGGGGACGGTCAGACCCGGATTCCCTGCGCGAGGTGGTAATAGACCTCGTTGTTCCGGAGGGTCTGCTTGAAGTCCGGGAGCTTGGTGTCGGCGTTGATCAGGGCCAGCTCGATGCCCGCGATGGTCGCGAAGTCCTCGAGCATCTCGGTCGTGACGCTGTAGCTGTACCCGGTGTGGTGCGCTCCGCCGGCGTGGATCCAGGCCGCGCAGGCCGTCTTGAAGTCCGGCCGGCACTCCCAGACCGCCCGCGCGACGGGGAGCTTCGGCAGCTTCGGGGTCTTGACGGCCGCGACCTCGTTCACGAGCAGCCGGAACCGGTTGCCGAGGTCGATGAGCGAGGCGTTGAGCGCCGGTCCGGTCGCGGCGTCGAACACGAGGCGGGCCGGGTCGGCCTTGCCGCCGATGCCGAGCGCGTGGATCTCGAGCGTGGGCTTGGTCGCCGCGATCGTCGGGCAGATCTCGAGCATGTGCGCGCCGAGCACCTGGTGGCCCTTCGGCGACAGGTGGTACGTGTAGTCCTCCATGAACGAGGTGCCCCCCGGCAGCCCCTCGCCCATCACCTTCATCGCGCGCAGCAGCGCCGCCGTCTTCCAGTCGCCCTCGGCCCCGAAGCCGTAGCCGTCCGCCATCAGCCGCTGCGAGGCCAGGCCCGGCAGCTGGTTGAGCCCGTGGAGGTCCTCGAAGGTGGTGGTGAAGGCCTTCGCCCCCGTCTCCTCGAGCAGCGCGCGGATGCCGAGCTCCTGCCGCGCGGCGTCCCGGAGCGAGTCGTGCCGCCCGCCGCCCTTGCGCAGGTCGGCGACCACGGCGTACTGCGCCTCGTATTCGGCGCAGAGCTTGTCGACCGCCTTGTCGCTCACCGCGTCCATCTTCGCCACGAGGTCGCCGACGCCGTGCCCGTTGGTCGCGAAGCCGAACCGCATCTCCGTGGCGACCTTGTCGCCTTCCGTCACGGCGACCTGGCGCATGTTGTCGCCGAGCCGCGCGATGCGCGCCCCCTGCCAGTCGTGCCACGCCCGCGCGGCGCGCATCCAGGCGCCGAGCCGGGCGTGGACCTCGGGGTCCTCCCAGTGCCCGACCACGACCTTCCGCCCGAGGCGCATCCGCGTGTGGATGAAACCCGCCTCGCGGTCGCCATGGGCCGCCTGGTTGAGGTTCATGAAGTCCATGTCGATGGTCGACCAGGGCAGGTCCCGGTTGAACTGCGTGTGCAGGTGCGCGAACGGCTTCCGGAGCACGGAGAGCCCGCGGATCCACATCTTCGAGGGCGAGAAGGTGTGCATCCAGAGGATGAGGCCCGCGCAGCTGGCGTCGGCGTTGGCCTCCTGCATGACGGCGGTGATCTCGTCGGGCGTCGTGAGCAGCGCCTTGAAGGCCGTGCGCAGCGGGAGCTGCTTCGAGGCCGCGAGCGCCGCGGCGACCTGCCGGGCGTTGGCGGCGACCTGCTTGAGCGGGCCGGGGCCGTAGAGGTGCTGCGAGCCGCAGACGAACCAGATGGTGGGGGTGTCGAGCTTCATGGAATTGTTCGGGTTCCCGCCGGGCGGGGATGAAAAATCGGTCTCGTGCTGTTTCGGTCGGTGCGCCCCCCGCCGCGGACCGGCATCGGCCGGCCGCCCGGGAAGGAGCGGTCCTCAGGGGGCCGCGCGCTCCTTGATCGCGAGCAGCGCCTTCATCACGCCACCGAGGTCGGCCTGGCCCGCGCGTCCGCCGAACGCGTCGTGCAGCGTCCGGTAAAGCGCGTAAAGATCGTCGTAGGTTTCCCGCGCGGCGGCCTTGGGCCGGTACGAGATCCGCTTCAACGACGTCATTTTGCGCTGGGCGGCGGGAAAATCCGGGTGCGCGCCCGCCACGACGGCGGCGGCGACCGCGGACCCAAGCGCGCAGGCCTGCGAGGAGCCCGCCACCAGCATCGTGCAGCCGGTCACGTCGGCGTAGATCTGCATCAGCATCGGGTTCTTCTCCGCGATCCCGCCGGCGCAGACGATCCGGTCGATCCGGACGCCGTACTCCTTGAAGCGCTCGATGATGGCGCGGGCGCCGAAGGCCGTGGCCTCGATGAGCGCCCGGTACACTTCGGCCGGCGTGCTGTGCAGCGTCTGGCCCAGCAGCAGCCCGGTCAGGCGCTGGTCGACGAGGATCGTGCGGTTGCCGTTGTTCCAATCCAGCGCCAGCAGCCCGCTCTGCCCGGGCGCCAGCCGCGCGGCCTCCTGCGTGAGCCGCGCGTGCGTCCGCGCGTCGCCGCCGCACACGACCTCGACCCACCACTTGAAGATGTCGCCCACGGCCGACTGCCCGGCCTCGAGCCCGTAGCAGCCGGGCAGGATCGCCCCCTTCACGATGCCGCAGATGCCGGGAATGTCCGGAACCTGCTTCTCGGCCGACACCACGCCGCAGTCGCAGGTGGAGGTGCCGATGACCTTCACCAGCGTGCCCTCGGCGACGCCGCAGCCGATGGCGCCGTAATGGACGTCCATCTCGCCGATCGCGATCGGGATGCCTTCGGGGAGGCCCAGCCGCCGCGCCCACGCCGCGCCGAGACGGCCGGCGATGGCGGTGGCGTCGTAGGCCTGGTCGTACAGCCGGTCGCGCAGCTCGGCCAGCGCGGGGTCGAGCCGCGCGAGGAACTCCTTGTCGGGCAGGCCGCCCCACTCGTCGCTGTAGAGCGCCTTGTGCCCGGCCATGCAGACGCCGCGCCGGATCGCGCGCGGGTCGCTCACTCCGGCCAGGACCGAGGGAACCCAGTCGGCGAGCTCCACCCAGGAATAGGCGGCGTCGAAGACCTTCCGGTCGACGCTGAGGCAGTGCCAGATCTTGGACCAGAACCACTCGGACGAGTACGTGTTGCCGCACTTAGCGATGTACTGCGGGCGGTGCTCGGCCGCGAGCGCGGTGATCCGCGCCGCCTCCCGCCAGCCCGTGTGGTCCTTCCACAGCCAGCACTGCGCGTTCAGGTTCCTCCGCCACTTCGGGGAGAGCGCGAGCGGCACGTTCCGCGCGTCGACCGGGATCGGGCTCGAGCCGGTGGAGTCCACGCCGATGCCCGCCACCTTCGCGGCGTCGAACCCCCGCTGCTTCCGCGCCTGCGCCAGCGCGCCGCGCACGCTCTTCTCCAGCCCGACCAGGTAGTCGCCGGGGTGCTGCCGCGCGACGTTGTGGTCGCGCCGGTCGAGCAGGACGCCCTGGTCGCCGGACGGATAGTTGACGACGCAGGAGCCGAATTCCCTGCCGTCCGCGCAGCGCACGACGAGCGCGCGAACCGAGTTGGTGCCGTAATCGATGCCGAGGGTGTACATGAAGCTAAGCGGTGGAGGATGAAGGAAGGCGGCGCCGGCGCGTTTCAGGCGGCTCGTTTACGGGAAGCGAGGAAGCGCTGCAAGAGGATGAACGCCAGCAGGAGCAGCCCGACCACGATGCGGGACCACCACGAGCTCAGCCGGCCGTCGAACAGCAGCGCCGCCTGGATGACGCCGAAGATCAGCAGGCCCAGCAGGGTTCCCGCCACGTGGCCCCGCCCGCCGGCGAGCAGGGTCCCGCCGATCACGACCACCGCGATGGCGTCGAGCTCCATCCCCACCCCGCGGGCCGGATCTCCCGAGCCGGTGATGACCGTCGCCAAGATGCCGGCCAGTGCGGCGCAGCCGCCGCTCAGCGCGTACGCCGCGACCTTGGCCCGGCCGACCGGGAGGCCCATCAGAACCGCCGACTGCTCGTTCCCGCCGATCGCCAGCAGGTTGCGGCCGAACCGGGTGTGATGCCCGACCAGCCACGCGACGGCCAGGGCCGCCAGCAGGGCCATCGCGGCGAACGGGAGCTCGGCCACGCCGAGCGGCAGGTAAAGTTCCGCCAGCCGCGTGTAGAGGGGGTGGTCGATGGACACGGAATCGGTGCTCACCTGGAAGGCCATGCCGCGCGCGAAGAACACCCCGGCGAGCGTGATCAGGAAGGCGGGAAGGCGGCAGGACTGGATGAGGCCGCCCATCGCCGCCCCGAAGCCGGTGCCGAGCAGCAGCGCCACCGCCCAGGCCGCCGCGGGCGGCCAGCCGCGGCCGGAGATGAGCGCCGCGACCAGGATCGACGTGAACCCCGCCACGGCGCCGACCGAGAGGTCGATGCCGCCCGTGAAGATCACCAGCGTCAGCCCGAGCGCGGCCAGGCCGAGGACCGCGTTGTCGCCGAGCAGGTTGACCGCGACTCGCCCGCTCAAGAAGCCGTCGTAGAGGAACGACGCCACGGCGTAGAGCGCGATCAGGATGCCCGCGGTCGTGACGAGCGGCAGGTTCTGTCGGAGAATCCTCACGCCGCGGCCCCCTTCCGGCTCCACAGCCCGCGCGCCCACCGCCGGACCACCTCCGCCTGCAGGAGCGCGACGGCGACGATCAGCAGCGCCTTGGGGACGGGCGCCACGGCCGGCGAAACGCCGAAGTTGTACAGCCCGAGGGTGAGCGTCTGCAGCAGCAGCGCGCCGACGAGCGATCCCCACAGGAAGAACCGTCCGCCGGTCAGGGCCGTGCCCCCGACCACGACGGCGAAGATCGCGTCGAGCTCCATGTTCTCGCCCGCGCGGTACGCATCGGCCGCCTGCACGTGCGACGCGGCGAGCGCGCCGCAGAGCCCGGCGCAGCCGCCGGAGACCACGTACGCGAGGGCCTTGATCCGCGCGGCGGCCAGCCCGGCGATGTGCGCCGCCGCCTCGTTCTCGCCCACCGCCTCGAAGAAGAGCCCGGCCGCCGTCCGCCGCAGCGCGACGTGCGCCAGGACGAAGAGTCCGCCGACGATCCAGACCGCGCACGGGATCCCCAGCACGTAGCCGTTCGCGAGGAACGCGAAGGCGGGGCTCGCGATGATCAGGACCTGCCCGTCGGTGATGAGCTGCGCCACGCCGCGGCCCGCCACCATCAGGATCAGGGTCGCCACGATCGGCTGGAGGCCCAGGCGGGCGACGAGCAGGCCGTTGATCGCGCCCGCCGCCAGGCCCGTGCCGACCGCGGCCGCAATCACGAGGGGCAGCGGCGTGCCGCGGGCCACGAGGTGCGCGCAGACCGAGGCGCTGATCGCCACCACCGAGCCCACCGAGAGGTCCACGCCGCCCGTCGCGATCACCAGCGTCATGCCGAGGGCGAGCAGCATCACGCGGGAACCCTGGTTGAGGATGTCGACCGGCGAGCCGTAGAGGTGGCCGTCGAGGATGGTCACGCGCAGAAAGCCCGGGTCGAAGAGCCCGTTCGCCACGAGCATGAGCGCCAGCCCCAGCGCGGGCCACCAGACGGGCGATATGCGGCGCACGCTCACGGCTTCCCCTCCCCCGCCGGCTCGGCCATCGCCCGCATCAGCCGCGACAGCTCGACCTCCCCGCTGGCGAACTCGCCCGCCGGCCGCCGCTCGCGGAGCACGAGGACCCGGTGGCAGTTGCGGACGATCTCCTCGACCTCGGAGGAGATGAACAGGACGGCCAGGCCGTCGGCGCTGAGCTTTGCGATCAGCTGCTCGATCTCCTGCTTGGCGCCGACGTCGATGCCGCGTGTGGGCTCGTCGAGGATCAGCAGCACGGGCTGGGTCGCCAGCCAGCGCGCCAGGAGCACCTTCTGCTGGTTGCCCCCGGACAGGGTGTTGATCGGCACCTCGACGTCCGCAACCTTGATCCGCAGCGCGGCCACGAACCTCTCGCAGAGCTCCCGCTGCTCGCGCTCGGTCACCGGCCGCCACGCCCCGCGCTTGGCCTGGAGGGCGACGATCAGGTTCTCGCGGACGGACAGGTTCGGCAGGATCCCCTCGCGCTTGCGGTCCTCCGAACAGAATCCGACGCCGCGCTGCACCGCGTCGCGGGGCGTGAGCCGGTGCGTCCCGCCGCCCGCGAGCCGCGCCGTGCCCGCGTCGGGCCGGTCCAGCCCGAACACCAGGCGGGCGGTCTCCGTCCGCCCCGAGCCGAGCAGACCGGCCAGCCCGGTCACCTCGCCGCGCCGGAGCCGCAGGTCCACGCCCTGCACGGAGCCCCGCCGGCCGAGCCCGGTCGCCTCGTACACGGCCGGGTGCTCCCGGTCGGCGCGGGGCGCGGGCGCGTGCTCCTCCAGCTTGATCTCGCGGCCGAGCATCAGGCTGACCAGCGCGAGCCGCGGCAGCTCGGCGGTGGGCTGGCTGCCGACGAGCCGGCCGTTGCGCAGCACGGTGATGCGGTCGGTGACCGCGTACACCTGCTCGAGGAAATGCGTGACGAACACGATCCCGAGGCCGTCGTCCCGGAGGCGGCGCATCACCCGGAACAGCTCGGCAACCTCCGCGGCGTCGAGGCTGGCGGTCGGCTCGTCGAGCACGAGCACCCGCGCCGAGACGTCGAGCGCGCGCGCGATCGCGACCATCTGCTGCAGGGCCACCGAGAGCGAGCCGAGCTCCGCGTCGACATCGCATTCGAGCCCGACCCGCGCCAGCGCGGCCTGGGCGCGGCGCCGGACCTCGCCCCAGCGGATGAGGCCCAGGCGACGCGGCTGCCGGCCGAGCATGATGTTCTCGGCCACGCTGAGCGTCGGCACCAGGTTGACCTCCTGGTAGACGGTGCTGATGCCGGCGCGCTCGGCCGCGTGCGGCGAATCCGGCCGCACCGGCCGGCCGGCCAGCTCGATCGTGCCCGCGTCCGGCGGGTGGACGCCGGTGAGCACCTTGATGAGGGTCGATTTCCCGGCGCCGTTCTCGCCCAGGAGCGCGTGGATCTCGCCCGCGCGGAGCGTGAAGTCCACGCCGTCGAGCGCGACCACGCCCGGAAAACGCTTCCCGATCCCCCGCAGGGCGAGCAGCGGTGCAGCCGGATCACTCATCGGTGCCCTCGTCCGTCAACCGGGCCCGGCCGCGGAGAATCCGCGCGGGAAGTCCGCCGGGGATCCCTCGCCGGCGGCAGCGGGCTCGGGATGACGGGAACGCGCGCGCATCCACGGGGCGGCCGGGCGGAGGGCGCTCCTCAGTACTGCCGCGACGGCAGCGCCGCGGCCGCGTTGGTCGAGTCGAAGAGCTCGTCCTTGTTGAACTGGACGCGCGGCACCGTCTCGCCCGCCACGAGCTTCGCGACGAGATCGTACACCTTCGGGCCGAACAGCGGGTTGCACTCCACCGTGCAGTTGATCTTCCCGTCGGCGACGGCCTGCACGGCCTCCTTGATCGCGTCGATCGAGACGATGATCACGTCGGTGCCCGGCTTCAGGCCGGCGGCCTCGATGGCCTGGATCGCGCCCAGCGCCATGTCGTCGTTGTGCGCGTAGACGGCATCGAAGTTGCGCCCGTGCTTCTTGAGAAAGGCCTCCATGACCTCCTTGCCGCCGGCCCGGCGGAAGTCGCCGCTCTGCGAATCGACGACCTTCATGCCCGGATGGCCGGCGATGCCCTCGGCGAACGCCTTCCGGCGGTCGTTGGCGGGAGCGGAGCCGGGCGTGCCCTGCAGCTCGAGGATGCGCGCCTGCCCCTTCGTCTTCTTCGCGAGCCAGGCCGCCGCCATCCGGCCCTCCTCGAGGAAGTCGGACCCGACGAAACACGCGTAGAGCGACTCGTCGCTGACCTTCACCGTGCGGTCCATGATGATGATCGGGATCTTCGCCCGCTTCACCTCGCGCAGCACCGGCTCCCAGCCCGTCTCGACGATCGGCGCGAGGACGATCGCATCGACGCCCTGCGCGATGAACGAGCGCACGGCGCGGATCTGGTTCTCCTGGCGGCCCTGCCCGTCGGAGAACTTCAGGTTGATGCCGCGTTTCTCGGCCTCGGACTTGAGCGAGTTCGTGTTGGCCGTCCGCCACGCGCTCTCGGCGCCCGTCTGGGCAAAGCCGACGGTCAGGGTCTTGGCGAAGGCCGCCGGGACGGCGAGGAACGCGCCCACGGCCAGGAGGAGCAGGGTCAAGCGGGGTGTTTTCATGAAATTATGGGTTGAAGGGTAACAGCTAACGTAAATCCGCAACCCCATCATGGTCCTCCCGCGGCGCTGGCAACGCAGGATTTTCAGCCAGCTCACTTTTCGAACGCTTCGGGTGCCAATTCCGGCCATCCCTCGGCGTCCCAGCGAAGATCGGCGATCCGCAGCGCCGGCCGGCCGTTGTTCTCCGCGTCATAGGCATGGCGCGCCAGCACCCAGCGCTCACCATCGCGATGGACGTCCTGTCCCCCGGGACCTTTCCACCGCGCCCCGCCCATCTCGATCACGGTGCCGCCGCCCTCCAGGAGCGGCCGGCCGGCGCGGTCGACATAGGGGCCGGTGATCTCCCGCGCCCGCCCGGTGGCGATCTTGTAGGTGCTGGCGACGCCGTCGCAGCATTTGTCGATCGAATGGACAAGGTGGTAGTACCCCCCGGCATGGACGATCACCGGCGCCTCGATCCCGCCCTCGCGCCGGGCGAGCGCCGTGATGGGCCCCACGGGCTTCATCGTCGCGGGGTCGAGCCGCACGATCTGGAGTCCGTCGAACCAGGACCCGAAGGCGAGCCAGGGCTGCCCTTCCGCATCCACCGCCAGGTTCGCGTCGATCGCGTTGTAGGCCTCCACGCCGCGGGCCGACCCGATCACCAGGCCGTCATCGCGCCAGTCGCCCGCCGCCAGGCTCGAACACGACAGCAGACCGATGGCGGAGTTGTTCCGGCCGAACTCGGACACCGTGTAGAAGCACCAGACGCGCCCGCCGAACGCGTGGATGTCCGGCGCCCAGATGTCGAGGGGCTTCATCTGGGGGGCGTATTTCCGCCACCAGGCCCGTTCCTCCGTCAGCAGGGGCTCGGCCTGCGTCCAGGTGCGGCCGTCGGTCGACTTTTTCACGCGCAGGCCGCGGCCCGTCGTGAAACACCACCAGGTGTCGCCCTCGCGGATGATCGTCGGATCGTGCGCGCCCAGCGCGCCCCCGAGCGGCCATTCGGCGGCCTGCGTCGAGGCAACGACGACCAGGACCGCCCCGGCCAGCGCGGCCGGGCGGAATCGGACCGGATCCAGGAGACGAAAGGACATGGGGCACACCCGGCGCCGCTCAGCGGACCCCGAGGCGGAGAACCGAAAACGAATGCGGAGCGAGCGTCAGCTCGAAAGCCGCTCCCGCGGGCGCGAACGGGCGGGTCACCGGCGCGACCCGGTCGGGCGCGTCGAGCGAATTGGTCGACTCGGGATCGTCGGCCCGCAGCACGGTGAGCGTCCCCGCCTCGACGCCTCGCGCGCCCGCCAGCTCGAGGGCGATCGTCGCCGGCGCGGCGGTGGCGTTCACGAGCTTCACGACAACCTGCCCCGCCTCCTCCCGGACGGCGCTTGCGTACGAGCGGGCGGAGGCGTCCGCCGGCACGCCACCCAGCTTCACCGGCAGGACGCGGTCTCCGCGATTG
>DASPMS010000023.1:0-97763 GCA_035626915.1 Opitutaceae bacterium | reverse complement strand
GTGCGCCGACGCGACGCTGGAGGCGGCGCGGGACTGGATCGAAACGGTCGCCGGCGAGGTGGTGGAGAACGCATGCAAGTTCTCGCCGGTCGGCTCGCCCGTCGTGGTGCGCGGCTCCGTGGCCGGCCGCTTTTATCGCTTCGAGGTGCGCGACGCCGGCATCGGGATGACCGCCGAGGAGCGCGCGGCGGTCGCGCCGTTCCGGCAGTTCGGCCGCGAAAAGCGCGAGCAGCAGGGCCTCGGCCTGGGGCTTTCGCTGGTGCAGGACATCGCAACGGCGCTGGGCGGCAGCTTCCGGCTGTCGTCGGGCGTCGGCGGCGCCGGCCTGCACGTGACCGTCGAGCTTCCGCTCGCCCCCTCATGACCTTGGGCTCCCCGTCCGGCTTCGTGCGTTACATGGAAGAACGTTAGAGGTGACGTTTTTCCCCGGACGGGGGCCCTTCCCTTTACCGGGCCGACCCCTTCGGGGGTGTGCGGGCCGGGCAGCAATGCCCGGCCCGTCTATTTTCGGGCCGGCGGGGCCGCGCTCAGACCTGCAGGACGCCGGTGTGGAACGAGGCGCGGGGGGCCGGCCGGGCGGCGAGCGCGAAGGCGCGAATCAGAACCGCCCGGGTGTCGCGCGGCTGGACCAGCGCGTCGACCCAGCCGCGTGCGGCGCCGTAGCGGATGTCCGTCTGCTCGACGTAGCCCTGCTTCACCTGCTCCCGGAGCGTCGCGAGCTCGTCCGCCGAGCGCTCGCCCTTGCCGCTCTTCGCGAGGATGTTGAACACGACGTCGCTGGCCTGGGCCGCGCCCATGACCGCATACTTCGCATGCGGCCACGCGAAGATGAACCGCGGGTCGAACGCCTTGCCGCACATGGCATAGTTGCCGGCCCCGAACGATCCGCCGGTGATCACCGTGATCTTCGGCACGGAGGAGTTGCTCAGCGCGTTCACCATCTTCGCGCCGGAGCGGATGATCCCGCTGTGCTCGGCGTCCTTGCCGACCATGAAGCCCGACACGTCCTGCAGGAACAGGAGCGGCACGCGCGTCTGGTTGCAGTCCATGATGAACCGGGCGCCCTTGTCGGCGCTGTCGGCGTAGATCACGCCCGGCATCTGCAGCCCGGACGCCTTCGCCTGCACGCGCATCCGCTGGTTCGCCACGATGCCGACCGGCCGGCCGCCGAGCCGCGCGAACGCGCACACGACCGACTTTCCGTAGTCGGCCTTGTATTCGTCCATCGACCCCGCGTCGACGAGACACCGCGCGAGGTCGCGGACGTCGTATTCCTTCCGGCCGTCGACCGAGACGAGCTCGTAGATCCTCGACGACGGGTATTCGGGATTCAGCTCCGAATTTCCGGCCGGAGGCGGGGCGGCGCCCTCGTGCTCCTGGCGGGCCCGCGTCGGCTCCGGGGAATTTTCCGACGGCAGCAGCCCGACCAGGCTGCGCAGCCGTTTCAGCGCCGACGGATCGTCCTTCTCCCGGAAATCGACCGTGCCGGAAACCTCCGCGTGCATGGCGGCCCCCCCGAGCGTCTCGGTGTCGGTTTCCTGGCCGATCGCGGCCTTCACCAGCTGCGGGCCGGCGAGGTACAGGCCGCTGCCCTCGGTCATGAGGATCTTGTCGCAGAGCACCGGGAGGTACGCGCCGCCCGCGACGCAGTTGCCCATGATGGCCGCGTACTGCGGGATGCCCGCGGCGGAGATCACGGCGTTGTTGCGGAAAATCCGGCCGAAGTCGTCCTCGTCCGGGAAGATCTCGTCCTGCATCGGCAGGAACACGCCGGCCGAGTCCACGAGGTAGACCAGCGGCAGGTTGCACTCGAAGGCGATCCGCTGCGCGCGGAGGACCTTCTTGCAGGTCATGGGGACGAAGGCCCCGGCCTTCACCGTGGCGTCGTTGGCGACGATCATGCAGGGCCGGCCCGCGATGTCGGCGATGCCGGTGACGACGCCCGCGCCGGGAAACGCGCCCCATTCCCGGTACATGCCGTGCGCGGCCCAGAGACCGACCTCGAGGAACCGGCCGGGGTCGTCGACGAGCGCGGCGATCCGCTCGCGCACGAAAAGACGGCCGAGCTTGTGCTGGCGCTCCTGCCCCGCCGCGCCGCCGCCCTCGCGCAGCTGCGCCTCCTGCTGCGCGACCTCGTGGCAGCGGTCGAGCAGCGCGGGGGTGGTGGCGGCCGGGGTGGCGGCTTTCATGCTAGCCGGCGTTCGGGGCGCGCGGGGCGAGCCGCCGGTTGATGTACAGGCGCTCCGTCTTCCGCCGGAACCAGGAGAGCACGAACAGGCCGGTCGTGCCTTCGTCCTGCCACTCGCCCCGGCGCAGCACCTCGAAGGAGGCCCGGCAGGGCTGGCCGCCGACCTCGACCACGCGCACGCGCATGCCGGGGGCGAGGAGGTCGCGCAGCAGGCCGAGCCCGAGCTCGCAGGCCTCGGCGTGGTCGCCCGCCGAAACGTAGTGCTGGTGCGCGAGGTGCTCCGTGTACACGGAAACCTCGCCGGCGTCCGCGATCACGGTGATGTCGAAGCCGTCGGAACTCAGCTTGGGGACGGTGAGCTCCACGGCGCCGCCGTCCTTCGTCACCATCCGCCAGCCGTCCGCCGCCGACGGGTCGCGGGCGATGATCTGCTCGACCCGCGCGCGAAAGACGCATGGAAGCGACTCGGGCATCGCCTAGACCATCGGCCGGAACTTCCCGACCACGCCCGCGAGGCACGCGGTGATCTGGCCGAGCGAGCAGACCTCGACGGTGTGCACCAGCTCGGCGAAGACGTTGCCGCGGGCGCGCGCGACGTTCTCGAGCCGCTGCAGCGCGGCCGGCGCCTGCCGCGCGTGCTTCTTCTTGAACGCCCGGAGCCGCTCGACCTGGAGCCGCTGCTTCCGGGGCGACGTGCGGGCGAGGGGGACCTGGGGGATCGGCTCGTGCGAGATGTACTTGTTCAGGCCGATGATCGGGCGCTGGTTGGCGTACACCTGCTTCTCGTAGGCGTGCCCCGCCTCCTGGATCTTGCTGCGCTGGTAGCGCTGTTCCATCGCGGCGATCACGCCGCCCAGGGTGTCCATTTCGCGGAACACGTCGAGCACGGCCTTCTCCACCTGGCGCTCGAGGGCGAGCAGGCCGGGCGCGCCGCCGAACATGTTCATGGTGTGCTTAAACACGCCGGATTCCTCGAGGAGGATGGACTGGCCGTGCGAGGCGAGGAGCGCGTATTTCTCGGTCGGGGTCGTGAACGGCTCGTCCGCCGAGTTCGAGTGGCACGAGTTGGTGTAGTTCATGTACGCGAGCATGAGCTCCACCGCCGTGCGGGTGAGGTTGTTCTGGAACTCCGCCGCGATGAGGGACCGGCCCGAGGTCTGCGTGTGCAGCTTCAGGATCTGCGCCTTGGCGTCCGCGCCGAACACGTCGCGCATGCCGACCGCCCAGATGCGCCGGCAGACGCGGCCGAGGACGAGGTACTCGACGTCGAGCCCGCAATCGAGGAAGAAGGAGAGCCGCGGCCCGAACTTGTTCACGTCCGCGCCGCGCTCGCGCAGGAGCCCGGCGTAGGTGAAGCCGTTCGAGAGCGTGAAGGCCGCCTGCTGCACGGGCGTCGCGCCCGCCTCCGCGATGTGGTAGCCGGAGATCGACACCGGGTACCAGCGCGGCATGTGGCCGACGCACCACTCGATCATGTCGCAGAGAAAGCGCAGCGAGGCGTCCACCGGAAAGATCACCTCGTTCTGCGCCTGCACCTCCTTGAGCATGTCGGCCTGGATCGTGCCGCGCAGGTTCGGGACGCAGCCGGCCCCGAAGCGCCGTTTCGCCGCGGCGATGAACATCGCCAGGATGACCGGGGCGGGCGCGTTCATCGTCATCGAGACCGACGCGTCCTTCCGCGTCAGGTCGAAGCCGTCGTAGAGGCGCAGCATGTCCTCGACCGTGTCGATCGCGACGCCGCCCTCGCCGACCTTGCCCAGCAGGCCCTCGTGGTCGGAGTCGAGCCCGTAGAGGGTGGGGCCGTCGAACGCGGTGGAGAGCCGGAGGCTCTTCTGGTGGCGGTTGAGGTACTTGAAGCGCGCGTTGGTGTCCTCCGCCAGCCCGAGGCCGGCGAACAGGCGCATCGGCTCCTCGCCGGCGCCCGACTCCTTGTCCAGGTACATCTCGCGGTACGCCGCGGTGGCGTACGGGAACTGCCCGGGCAGGCCCTGGCCGAGGAGGAATTGCGCGATCGCGCCCGGCTCGTCGGTGTCGGGCAGCGCGAGGCGCGGGAGCGGCGTCCCGGTGGGCGAGGCGGTCCATTCGACGGCGGCGCGCGCCTCCGCCCAGCGCGCGCGCAGCTCGGCGGCGAAGCGGGCGTCGGTGCGGGCGCGCGCGACCTCGGCGGCGACGTGCCGGTTGTAGGCGTCGATCGAGTCGGCGATTTTTCCGAGCTGGGACATGGAGGTTTCCGGGGGCGGCGGGGCTCAGTCCGCCACGCGCAGCTGGCAGGCGGGCTCGCCGCCCGGGGCGGGCTCGAGCCCGGCCTGGCGCGCGAGGGCGGCGAAGAGGGCGTCGACGCCGGGGTCGAAATGCCGGGCGGCGGTCGTGGCGTGGAGGACCTGGCCCCGGTGGTTCTGGTCGAGGCGCGCCTGGATCTCGGCCTTCGCGGTGTGCGCCATCGGGTGGTCGCACTTGTTCAGCGCGACGAAGTCGGCGCCGTTGAGGAGCGCGATCTTCTGCAGCTGGATCCGGCCGCCGTAGTGCGGGGGCAGCACGAACAGGACGGCGTTGACGAGCCTGGTCCCGTGGAAGACGTTGAAGGGGTCGCTCTCCTGGCCGACGCCCACCGACTCCACGAGGATGAGGTCGAACTCCCCCGAGTCGCGCAGGATGTCGATGGCGGCGGGCGCGGCGGCGGAGAGGCCGGTGAGGCTGCCGCGGGTGGCGAGCGAGCGGAAGAACACGCGGTCGTCCTGCGCGTAGATCGCGCTCACGCGGTCGCCGAGGATGGCGCCTCCGCTGGCGGGGTGCGACGGGTCGTTCGCGAGCAGCGCGATGCGGCCCGCGGGGCGCGCGCGCAGGAAGCGCGACGTCAGCTCGTCGATGAGCGTGGACTTGCCCGCGCCGCCCGGGCCGCCGACGCCGATGACGAAGCCCCGCCCCGGCCGCCTCGGCCGGGCGGCCGGCCGCGGGTTCCGGGCGCCCGGTCGCCTTCCGGCGGCCTCGGCCAGCGAGATGGCGCGGGCGAGGGCGCGGTCGCCCGTGAACTTCGGGTTCGGCTTCGGGTCGCGCGCGTAGCGGGCCTTGATCTCCGCCATCATCGCGTCGAGGGGCGTGCCGGCGAAGTAGATCTTGTCCGTCCCCTGCCGCTTCATCACGCGCTCGTCGGCCGGGGTGATCGTGCCGCCGCCGCCCCCGAAGACGGGGATGTCGCCGCTGCCGCGGGCCCGGAGCTGGTCGACCACCTCCTTGAAGAACACGAGGTGCCCGCCGTTGTAGGACGAAAGGCCGACCGCATGGGCGTCCTCCTGGATCGCCGCCCGCACGATGGCCGACGCGGCCTGGTGGTACCCGAGGTAGATGACCTCGAGGCCATGGCGGGCGAGCTCGAGGTTGATGGTCGTGACGGCGCTGTCGTGGCCGTCGCAGATCGGGACCGCCGTGAGGAGGCGGAGCGGGGCGGCGGGGCGGGGGGAAGCCATGACGGAAGAGAAAGGGTGATCGCGCGCGCCGACCCTCGCAATGCGCCAGCGCTCAGCCAAACGAATTAAATCGGGGCCGGCGCGCGGCGGCGGCGGGCCCGGCGCTTGCTGGGCCGGGGCCCGGACGTAGGTTGCGCGCTACCCCGCTCCCCATGCTGCACCCCCATTCGCTCTACCTGGACCACCTGTCACCCGCGGACCTCGCCTTCCTGGAGCAGGTGCGGGAATTCGTCGCCCGGGAGATCGCGCCGCATGCCGCGGGGTGGGAGGAGCGCGAGGAGCTGCCGCGCGATCTCTTCACGAAGGCCGGGCGCGCGGGCCTGATGGGCGTCGTCGCGCCGCGCGAGGCCGGCGGCCGCGGTCTCTCGATGCTCTGCTACTGCCTCGCGATCGAGGAGGTGGCGCGCGCGTGCGGCGCGTTCGCCATGAACCTCGCCGCGCACAACGCGCTGTGCGTCGGGCACCCGCTCGGCTACGCGAGCGACGAGCTGAAGCGGAAGATCTTCCCCCGCGCGCTCAACGGCGACTGGATGGTGGCCTGGGCGCTGACCGAGCCGGGCGCGGGCTCGGACACCGGCGGCGTGGAGACCTTCGCCACCCCGCGCCCCGACGGCGCGTGGGAGCTGAACGGCCACAAGACCTACATCACGATGGGGCTGCATTCCGACCGCATGGTCGTGATGGCGGTCACGGGGAAGGACGAGAAGGGCAAGAAGGAGTTCTCCGCGTTCTGGGTCGAGACGAGGGACATCTCGCCCGTGCGGAAGGTGAAGACCTCCGGCGTGCGCGCGAGCAACACGAGCGAGTTCCACCTCAAGGGCGTGCGCGGCGAGCTCATCGGCGCGCGGGGCGAGGGCCAGCGCGCGGCGCTGGCGTGCCTCGACGCCGGCCGGCTGGGCATCGCCGGGATGGCGATCGGCCTCGGCCGCGGCGCGGTCGAGATCGCGAAGCAGCGGATGCTGACCCGGCGGCAGTTCGGGAAACGGATCGCGGAATTCCAGGCGCTGCAGTTCATGCTCGCGGACTGCGAGCTCGAGCTGCGCGCGAGCGAGGCGCTGCTGTTGCAGCCCTGCGTGATGCACGCGCGCGGCCAGAAGTTCACCCTCGAGGCCTCGTTCGCCAAGCTCCACGCGTCGGAAGCCGCGACCCGCGCCTGCAACCGCGCGTTGCAGATCTGCGGCGGCTGGGGCTACACGCGCGACACGGGGGTCGAGCGCATGTGGCGCGACGCGCGGCTGACCGAGATCGGCGAGGGCTCGAGCGAGGTCCAGCGGCTGATCATCAGCCGCGCGCTGCTGCGCGAGGCCGAGGAACGCTACGGGGCGGCCGAAAAGAAGTAGCCCTCCGGCCGCCGGGGGCTCGCGTTCCCCCGGGCGGGGGGCCGATGCCGGAGGGAGCGAAGGCCTCCGGCCGGCCGGTCCAACGTGCGAACGCGACCCGGGCTTGCCGGGGCGGGGCGGTTGGGGGATGGTGCCGCACCGCCATGAATACCCCCCACGTGCCGTCCGTGTCCCGTCGTCGCTTCCTCGGCCAGGTCTCGGCCGCCGCCGCCCTCGCGCTCAGCCCGCGGCTCCTGCGGGCGCAGGCGCCGGCGGGGAAAAAGCTGGGCGTCGCCCTGGCGGGCCTCGGCGGCTACAGCCGCGGGCAGCTCGGGCCGGGGCTGCGGCTCACCCAGCATTGCCGGCTGATGGGCGTGGTCACGGGCGACCGCGCCAAGGGCCAGCAGTGGGCGAAGGACTACGGGTTTCCGGAGAAGAACATCTGGCACTACGACACGATGCAGGAGATGCGGGACAACCCCGACATCGACATCATCTACGTCGTCACGCCGCCGGGCCTCCACGCGCAGCACGCCATCGCGGCGGCCAGGGCGGGCAAGCACGTGATCTGCGAGAAGCCGATGGCGAACACGGTGGCCGAGTGCGACGCGATCATCGCCGCCTGCCGGGAGGCCGGCGTGAAGCTCTCGATCGGCTACCGGCTGCACTTCGACCCGTACCACGAGGTGCTGCGGCAGCTCGTCCGGACGAACGAATTCGGGCCGTTCATGAAGCTCGACGGCGGCTTCGCGTTCACGATGGGCAACCGGCGGCCGTGGCGCGTCGAGAAGAAGCTCGCGGGCGGCGGCCCGCTGATGGACGTGGGCGTGTACGTGATCCAGGAGATGTGCATGGCCGCGGGCGCGGCGCCGGTGGCGATCACCGCGCGCGAGCTGCCGAAGAAGCGGCCGGACTTCTTCAACGAGGTCGAGGAGACGATCGAGTGGACGGCGGAGTTCGCGAACGGCGCGCGGGGCACGGGCTATTCGAGCTACAACGACAACCGCAACGACTTCCGGGCGGACGCCGCGGGCGGCTGGTTCCGGATCGCGCCCGCCTACAGCTACGGCGGCCTGGCGGGGGAGACGAGCAAGGGCCCGATCCAGGTCACGCCGCCGCAGAGCCAGCAGGCGCTGCAGATGGACGATTTCGCCGTCTGCGTGCGGGACGGGAAGGACTCGCGCGTCCCCGGCGAGATGGGCCGCCGAGACATGGTGATCGTCGAGGCGATCTACGCGTCGGCGGCCGCCGGCGGCAAGCGGCTCGAGCTGAAGTATTGATCGCGCCCCGGGGCGGGGCGCCGCGGGCGTCCCCCGCCCCGCTTAACGGTGGAACCGAGGTGCGGCTTGCCGCGGGGCCCGCGCCGCGGCTAGAAGGGCCGCGTTCGCGCGTCTCTACCCCCAGACCATGCGGAGCCCCCCCGTTTCCCGTCGCCGGTTCCTCGGCCAGCTTTCCGCCGCCTCCGCGCTGGCGTTCCTGCCCCGAACGGGCCGGGCGCAGGCGGTGCCGTCCCGCAAGCTCGGCGTCGTGCTGGTCGGGCTGGGCCGGTATGCAACCAACCAGCTGGCGCCGGCGCTGCGCGTGACGGAGCACTGCCGGCTGGCGGGCGTGGTGACGGGCGACGCGGCCAAGGGCGCGCGCTGGGCGCAGGAGCACGGCTTTCCCGAGGGGAATGTCTGGCACTACGACAGGATGGACCGGATCGCGGGCCGCCCGGACGTCGACATCGTCTACGTGGTCACGCCGCCGGGGCTGCATGCGCCGCACAGCATCGCGGCGGCGCGGGCGGGCAAGCACCTAATCTGCGAGAAGCCGATGGCGAACACGGTGGCCGAGTGCGACGCGATCCTCGCGGCCTGCGCGAAGGCGGGGGTGAAGCATGCGATCGGGTACCGGCTGTTCTGGGACCCGTACCACACGGAGCTGCGCCGGCTGGCGCGGGAGGGCGATTTCGGGCCGTTCATGAGGCTGGGCGGGGACCGCGCGTTCCGGATCAACGAGTGGCGGTGGCGCGTGGACAAGAAGCTCGCGGGCGGCGGCCCGCTGATGGACGTCGGCGTCTACCTGATCCAGGGCGCCTGCATGGCGAAGGACGGCCGGGCGCCGGTCGCGGTGACCGCGACGGAGCTGCCGAAGACCCGCCCGGACCTGTTCAAGGACACCGAGGAAACGATCCGCTGGTCGATGGAGTGGGCGGACGGCGCCCTCGCGGAATTCTCGACCAGCTACCAGCAGAACGCGGACTGGTTCCGCTGCGAGGCGCCCCGCGGATGGATGCATTTCAAGTCGCGCGCCTTCGGATACGTCGTGGCGGGCCCCGACACGAGCCGCGGCCCGCTCGATTTCGGACCGCCGGTCAACCAGCAGGCGCGGCAGATGGATGGCTTCGCCCGCCATCTGCTCGGCCTCGAGCCGAACCCGGTGCCGGGCGAGATGGGCCGGCGCGACCTCGCGATCATCGAGGCGATCTACGCGTCGGCGGCCGCGGGCGGGACGCGCGTCGAGGTCCGGGCCTGAGCCGCCGCCCATGTGGTCCGACCTGACGCTCGCGTTCCGGTCCCTGGCGCGGTCGCCGGGCTTCACCGCGGCGGTGGTCGGCACGCTGGCGCTCGGGATGGGCGCGGCCGCCGCGCTGCACAGCAACCTGGCGCAGTCGTTCCGGCCGTACCGCTTTCCGGACATGGAACGGCTGGTGCGGGTCGAGGCGGTCAGCCGCGACAACGCCTACCCGCAGCAGACGTTCCTCGCGCGCTACCTCGCGTATCGCGAACGGGCGAAAGCCTTCGCATCCCTGGCCGGCGGGGTGAACGACACGCTCAACCTGGTCGTGAACGGCGAGCCGGACGGCCTGAACGTGAGCCGGGTGACCGCGAATTACTTCACGATCCTGGGCGAGGCGCCCCTGCTGGGGCGGACCTTTCTCCCAGGGGAGGACGAGGTCGGGCGCGATGCCGTCGCCGTGCTGACGCACCGGTTGTGGCGCGACCGGTTCGGCTCCGATCCCAACGTGGTGGGGCAAAAGATCCTGCTCAACGAGCGGAGCTACGAGGTGATCGGCGTCCTGCGGGAGGAGTTCAGGCTTCCCCCGATGACGCCCAGCGGGCGGCTCTTCATCCCGTACGTCATGCCCACGGCCGCGATCCCACAGAACGCCTTTCACGGCGTCGCGACCGTCGCGCGGCTGCGCGAGGGCGTGACGCGCGAACAGGCGGAGGCGGAGCTGCGGACGATCCTGCCCGAGGCCGGCCAGCCGTACGCCGAAGGCATGGGCCGGTTCCAGGCCGTGGTGCCCAGGTTCGATGCGATGCCGGAATACCCGGGACTCCAGCGCCAGCGCGCGACGCAGTGGATTTCGGTGGGCGCGGTTTCCTTTCTCTACCTGATCGCCTGCGTCAACGCGGGCAGCCTCCTGCTGGTCCGCGCGGTGGCGCGCAAGCGTGAGGTCGGGATCCGCCTCGCGCTTGGCGCCGGCCGCTGGGCGGTGAGCCGCCCGCTCTTCGCGGAGGCGCTGGTCATCTCGGCCGTGGCGGTCGGGTTCGGCATCGTCGTCGCGAAATGGCTGATGCCTGCGCTGATGGCCATCGCGCCGGGCGTGGCGGAGGACCACGCCTACCGCGCGATCAACCTGAGCTGGGGGACGCTTGGGTTTCTCGCGGGGCTGGGCTTTCTCACCGGCCTGGCGGTCGCGAGCGGTCCGGCGTGGCGGACCGCGCAGCTGAACGTGAACGAGGCGATCAAGGACAGCTCCCAGGGCGGGGGGGAGAGCCGGCGGATGCGCCGCGTGCGCGCGCTGCTGGTCGTCGTGGAAGCCACGCTGGCGGTGGCGCTGCTGGCCGGCACCGGCCTGATGATCCGGACGCTGCACCAGCTGCAGAATTACCACCCGGGCCTCGAGACGGAGAACGGCTTCAACCTCGTGCTTCGGCTGTCGCGCGAGGAACGGCTGTCCACCGACCAGCGACTGGAGCGGTTCAAGCAGGTCGTCGAGCGGCTGAGGCAGGTGCCGGGCGTGACGGGGGTCAGCATGTCGTCGTATTTCAGCCCCACCAACTACAGTGGCCAGAAGTACAAGATCGCCGGGCGGCCCCAGGAGGAGGTCGAGGCGAACGGCACGCCGATGGCGCCGGATTTCCTGGAGGTGATCGGCGTGCCGCTCCGCTCGGGCCGCTCGCTGGCGGAGCTCCGGCAGGGCGATCCGGCGTCGGTCGTCGTGAGCGAGTCTTTCGCACGCACCTACTTCCCGGGGCGAAACCCGGTCGGCGAACTGCTCGAACTGGATGCGCGCACGCGCTGGGAAATCATCGGCGTGGTCGGAGACGTGCGTTCCGCGCGCCAGACGCCGAAGCCCCGCTTCTATTACCCGTACTGGCAGCGCGGCTCCGGGGCCATTTCGGCTGTGGTCGTGCGGACGGCCGGTCCGCCGCGCCCGGGTTTTCATGGCGAGCTGAAACGCGCGGTCTACGAGGTCGAGCCGAAGTTCGCCGTGGCGTCGATCCAGCGCCTCGACCAGCAGCTCATCTGGGAGGTCGGCGGCGAACGGTTCACGATGGTCGTCCTCGAGGTGCTCGCCGCGCTCGCCCTGCTGCTCGCGTTGCTGGGCCTGTTCGCGATGATGGCGTACAGCGTGAACCAGCGGCAGGCCGAGTTCGGCGTCCGGCTGACCTTCGGGGCGACGCCCGACTCGATCCGCGCGCTCGTCGTCGGCGGCGGGCTGAAGCTGGCCGGCGTCGGCGTGGCGGCCGGGCTGCTGCTGGCCTGGACGCTGTCCCGGTTCATGCAGGCGGTGCTGTACGACACCAAGGGCTGGGACCCGTTGGTGTTCGGCACGGTGGCGGCGCTGATGTTCCTGGCGGCGCTGCCCGCGTGCTGGCTGCCCGCACGGGCGGCGGGGAAGCTGGACGTCGCCCGGCTGCTGCGGCCGGAGTAGGGCGGCGACGGGCGGGCTCAGCCCGCGATGGGCAGCGCCACGTGCACGGTCGTGCCCTTGCCGGCCTCGCTCTCGAGCTTGAGCTCGCCCCGCATGCGCTCGGTTATCCGGCGCGCGAGCACGAGCCCCAGGCCGAGACCCTGCTGCTCATGACGATTCCGGTCGTGCTGCTGGAAGACATGCAGCTGCTGCAGCTGCTTCGGGCTCATGCCGCGACCCTCGTCCCGGATCGTGAGGCGCAGCCACTTGCCGTCGGCGAGCAGCGTGACGCTCACCGGCGTGTCCTGGTGCGAGAACGCGAGGGCGTTGTCGACGAGCTCCTCGGCGAGCGCGGCCAGTTCGGACGGGCCGCTCCGCAGCCGCGCGCCGGCGATGCCGAGGGTCACGTCCTTCGCGCGGAGGTGCCGCTCGATCGCGCTGGTGCAGCCGGCGAGCAGCGCCTCCTCGACCTGCGCGGGCTCCATCGTGCGGGGCGCCGCGCTGGACGGCGCGTCGAGCGTGATGATGAAGAGGTAGTTTCGCAGCGTCCGGTGGAGGCGCTTCGAGGACTTGTGGATGTCCGTCAGGATCTCGCGGATCTCGTCCTTGCCCAGGTCGTCGAGCTCCTCGAGGAGCATCTCGGTCAGGCCGAACACGCCGGCGAGCGGCGTGAAGAACTCATGGGGCAGGGTCGAATGGAGGTTCGAGCGCAGCTGCTCGACGACGCGGGTCTCGAGGTGGCGGCTGAGCGCGGCGCGCTTGAGCCGGGCGGCGACGCAGCTCCGTAGGTCGTCGATCGAGAACGGCTTGAAGAGGAAGTCGTCGGCGCCGAGGTCCATCGAGGCCCGCGGATCGGCATAGGCCATGTTGCCGGTCATGAGCACGAACTGCCGGTCGGCGAGCTCCGGATCCGCGCGCATCGCCTGCAGGGCGCGCCGCCCGTTCATGCCAGGCATGTCGATGTCGCAGAGGATGATGTCGGGAAGGTTCTTGCGGGCGAGCTCGATGCCTTCGGCCGCATTGCTGGCGGTGAGCGTCCGGAACCCGTGCGCGTCGAGCGCGGCGGCGAGGACGGGCCGGAGCCGTCGGTCGTCATCGATCACCAGGACGGTCTTGAGCCCGGCGCCCGGAATGGGGTTGGTGGACGGGTTAGACATGCGACACGGAGGGATGAGGGGAGTACCCCAGGCTGGCAATCCAGCGGAAGCCCATCGCCGATCGGCCCTAGCTGGCACTTAACTACTCATGACGTTTGTATTCAGGAGATTAACTAGGGACTGTTGCTTGAAATGGACGAGTAAGGATAACTCCCTTTCGCCTAGCGTTCCAAACGCTGTCCCGGCCGGGACAGCGTTTGGGCGGAAGCAGGGCCGGAATCCTCCTGCCTCGTCCCACGCCACCGCGGCGCGCGCCGCGGTTCAGAATTCCGCGGTTCCGGGCGTGCGCGCGAAGGGGATCACGTCGCGGATGTTTCCTACGCCCGTCACGAACATCAGCATCCGTTCGAAGCCGAGTCCGAAGCCCGCATGCGGGACGGTGCCGTAGCGGCGCAGGTCGAGGTACCACCAGTAGGCCTTCTCGTCGAGGTGGTGGAGCGCCATGCCGGCCCGCAGCTTGTCGAGGCGTTCCTCGCGCTGGCTGCCGCCGATGATCTCGCCGATGCCCGGCACGAGGAGGTCCATGGCGGCGACCGTTTCCCGGCCGGGCGCATCCCCGTCATTCTGACGCATGTAGAACGCCTTGATCGCGCGCGGGTAGTTGTAGACGGTCACGGGGCACTTGAAGTGTTCCTCCGTGAGGAACCGTTCGTGCTCGGCCTGCAGGTTCGCGCCCCACGCGACGGGATGCTCCCACGCCCGGCCCGACTTCTCCAGGATCGCGACGGCCTCCGTGTAGGAGCACCGCTGGAACGGCCGCTCGAGCACGAAGTCGAGGCGGGCGAGCAGGTCCTTGTCGACGAACTTGCTGAAGAACTCGAGGTCCGCCGCGCAGTGCTCGCGCGCGTCGCGGATGAGGTGCTTCACGAAGGCTTCCGCGAGGTCCATGTTGCCCCGCAGGTCGCAGAACGCGACCTCGGGTTCGATCATCCAGAACTCCGCCGCGTGCCGGGACGTGTTGGAGTTCTCGGCGCGGAACGTGGGCCCGAAGGTGTAGATGTTGCTGAGCGCGTGGGCGAAGATCTCGCCCTCCAGCTGGCCCGACACGGTGAGGAAGGTCTTGCGACCGAAGAAATCCTGCGCCGCGTCGACCTTGCCGTCCGGCCCCTTCGGCGGGTGGTCGAGGTCGAGCGTGGTCACCCGGAACATGTCGCCTGCGCCCTCGGCGTCGCTCGCCGTGATGATCGGCGTGTGGATGTAGTGGAAGTTGCGCTCCTGGAAGAACTGGTGGACCGCGTAGGCGAGCCGGCTCCGGACGCGGAAGACCGCGCCGAACAGGTTCGAGCGCGGGCGGAGGTGCGCGATCTCGCGGAGGAACTCGAGCGTGTGGCCCTTCTTCTGGAGCGGGTAGGTGGCGTCCGCCTCGCCGAGCACCTGGAAGCCGGTCGCCACGACCTCCCACTTCTGCCCCTGGCCCTTGGATTCGACGAGCCGGCCGTGGACCTCGACGGAGGCGCCGGTGTTGGCCTTGGCGACCTGCGCGTAGTCGGGCAGCGCGGCGTCGACGATGACCTGCACCCCCTTGAGCGAGGAGCCGTCGTTGACCTCCAGGAACGAGAAGGCCTTCGCATCGCGGCGGGTGCGGACCCAGCCCTGGAGGAGGATCGTCTCCATCGGGGCGGTGGCGTTGAGGGCGTCCTTGACGAGGGTGCGGGCCATGGCGAGTCGGCGGGAGAGACGGTGAACGGGAACGCGGAGGGATCGGGCGGCAGGGCAAACCGCAAACCCCGGCCGAAGGCAAACCGGGAATGGCTTTCGCGAGGCCGACGCAGGCGCACCTTTGGCCAGGAACCGCCCAGAGTTCGGCATTGTCCCGCGGCAGCCCGGATCGCAGCGTGGGGCCGTTCCCACCCCATCCCTGCCCATGCATTGCTATGTTCCCGCGGAAACGACGCCGGGCGAGACGCGGGCGGCGCTGACGCCCGCCAGCGCCGCCGTCCTCACGAAACTGGGCCTGAAGGTCCATGCGCAGTCCGGCCTCGGGCGTCCGGCCCACTATCCGGACGAGGCCTACCGCGACGCGGGCGTGGCGCTGGTCGACGACCCCGGCGGCGCTCTGGCCGCGGCCGACCTCGTCCTGCGCGTCCGCAAGCCGGCGCTGCCCGAAGTGGCGCGGATGAAGCGCGGCGCGTGGCACCTGAGCTTCCTGGATCCCTTCAACGAGCGCGAGCTGCTCGGTGCGTTCGCCGCCGCGGGGGTCAGCGCCGTCAGCCTCGAGATGATCCCGCGGACGACGCTGGCGCAGAAGATGGACGCGCTCAGCTCCCAGGCGAGCCTCGCGGGCTACGCCGCCGTGATCGAGGCGGCGCAGCGGCTGCAGATGGCGCTGCCCATGATGATGACGCCCGCCGGCACGATCCTGCCGGCCCGCGTGTTCGTCATCGGTGCGGGCGTCGCGGGCCTCCAGGCGATCGCGACCGCCAAGCGCCTCGGCGCGCGCGTCGAGGCGTTCGACACCCGCCCGGTGGTCGAGGAGCAGGTCCGGTCGCTCGGCGCGAAGTTCGTCAAGATCGACCTCGGGCAGACCGGCCAGACGGCCGGCGGCTACGCCCAGGCGCTCACGCCCGAGCAGGTCGCGCGGCAGCAGGCGGGCATGGCGAAGATCATCGCGCAGTCGGACATCGTGATCACGACGGCCAAGGTCTTCGGCCGGAGGGCCCCCGTCCTCGTCACGCAGGCGATGGTCGCGGGCATGCGCCCGGGCAGCGTGGTCGTGGACCTCGCGGTCGAGAGCGGCGGGAACGTCGAGGGCTCGCGCGCCGGCGAGGACGTGGTCTCCGCCAATCGGGTCACGATCGTCGGGCATCCGTGCCTCGAGGGCACGGTCGCCCACCACGCCACCCAGGTCCTCGCCGCCAACTATGCGGCGTGGCTCACGCATTTCTGGGACGACAAGGCGCGCGCGCTCCGCGCCGACCTCGCCGACGAGATCCTCAAGGGCTGTCTCATCACCCACGGCGGCGTCGTCGTGCACCCGCAGTTCGCCCCGAAGGCCTGAAACCATTCCCGCGCCATGGAACTCATCCTCCTGTTCTTCATCTTCACGCTCGCCGGCTTCCTCGGCTTCGAGCTGATCGCCAAGGTCCCGTCGCAGCTGCACACCCCGCTCATGTCCGGCTCGAACGCGATCTCCGGGATCACGATCGTCGGCGCCATCATCGCGGCCGGGGCGGACGACGGCTCCTGGATCACGACCGTGCTCGGCACGACGGCGGTCACGCTCGCGATGGTCAACGTGGTCGGCGGCTATTTCGTCACCGACCGGATGCTCGGGATGTTCCGGAAGAAGGACGCCCCGGCGAAGAAGGAAGGGGGCGCGTCATGAACCGCGAGATCGTCCTCAACTCGGCGTACATCGTCGCGTCGATCCTGTTCATCCTCGGCCTGAAGATGCTCGGGCGCCAGTCGAGCGCGCGGAGCGGCAACCTCATCTCCGGCCTCGGCATGCTGATCGCCATCGTGGCGACGCTGCTCGACCATCACGTGGTCAACTTCACCTGGATCATCGTGGGCCTCGCCGTGGGCACGGTGCTGGGCCTGGCCTGCGCCTACCTGGTGAAGATGACGGCGATGCCCGAGATGGTGGCGCTCCTGAACGGCTTCGGCGGCCTGGCATCGCTGATCGTCGGCGCGGCGGAGTTCTTTCGCATCCAGAACGGCACGGTCGCGCCGGAGCACGGCACGTTCACGGCGACGGTGATCTACCTCACCATCCTGATCGGCGGCGTGACGTTCACGGGTTCGGTCTATGCCTTCTGCAAGCTGGCCGAGTGGCTGAGCGGCAAGCCGATCCTCTTCCGAGGGCAGCACATCGTGAACGGGCTCGTGCTCGCCGGCACGGTCGTGGCCGGCATCGCGTACGTCGTGTCGGGCGATTCCGGCGTGCAGGTCGCCGCGGTCGCGGCGTTCACCCTCGGCGCGCTGGTGCTCGGCTGGACCCTGGTGATGCCGATCGGCGGCGGGGACATGCCCGTGGTGATCTCGATGCTGAACAGCCTCTCGGGCGTGGCGGCGTGCGCGGCGGGCTTCGTCATCGGCAACAACGTGCTGGTCGTGGCCGGCTGCCTCGTCGGGACCAGCGGCGTCATCCTGACGGCGATCATGTGCAAGGCGATGAACCGCTCGCTCGCCAACGTCCTGTTCTCCGGTTTCGGGGCCGCCCCGGCGGCGGCCGCGGCCACCGCCGGCGAGGGCGCGATCACGGGCGAGCTCAAGCCGATCTCGGCGGAGGACTCGTTCGCCGTGCTCGAGGCCGCGCGCAGCGTCGTGATCATTCCGGGCTACGGCATGGCGGTCTCGCAGGCGCAGCACGTGGTCCGCGAGCTCGCGGAGATGCTCGAGCGCAACGGCGCGGAGGTCCGCTTCGCGATCCACCCCGTCGCCGGCCGGATGCCGGGCCACATGAACGTGCTGCTCGCGGAGGCGAACGTGCCATACGAGCAGCTGGTCGAGATGGATGCGATCAACCCCCTCATGCCGGCGACGGACGTCGCGGTCGTGATCGGCGCGAACGACGTCGTGAACCCCGCCGCCGCGCGCGACAAAGCCTCGCCGATCTACGGCATGCCGATCATCAATGCGCACGAGGCGCGGACCGTGATCTGCCTCAAGCGCGGCAAGGGCACGGGCTTCTCCGGGCTGGAGAACCAGCTCTTCCTGCTGCCCAACACCCGCATGCTGTACGGGGACGCCAAGGCCTCGCTCCAGGGCGTCGTGGCCGAGTTCAAGAGCCTCGCCGGCGCGGCTTGAAGGACGCCGCGGCGTTCCGGATCCCGCCTTGCGATCCGCGGCGCGCCGCACGGGGAGCCTCGGAGGGAGGCGCCCGGGGATTTCCCGGTGGGCTGCTCGGGGAACGTTTCCGGGCACCTCGCACACGGTGGGCCGGTCGAAGCGGATATGAATGCTCATGCTTACCTCCCCCGCCGCGCGGCCCGTTCGGTCCGGTCCGCCGGTCTCGTGATTCTCGCGGTCGGCGGCTCCCTTTTCCTCGCGGGCTGTGCCAGCGAGCCCGAGGCGCACGTTGTCACCACGCCTCCGCCGCAGGTGATTGTGCAGCAGCAGCCTGCGGCCATCATCGGCGCGACCCCCGTCGCGACGAGCAACGGCACGATTGTCGTGACGCAGGCCCCGCCCGCGGCGCCCCAGGACGTCGTGGTGACGCGCCCGTCGCGCCCGAGCAGCGAGCACGTCTGGGTCGATGGCCACTGGACGATCCGCAACGGCCGCTATGAGTGGGTCAACGCGGGCTGGCAGCGCCCGCCGTATTCCGGCGCCCGCTGGGTCGCGCCGAGCTGGGAACGCCGGTCGGACGGCTCGTACGTGTTCTACGAGGCCTACTGGAATTGAGCCGTCGCGGGTAGCCCCGCACCGATTCGCCACGGCCCGGGTCGAACAGGCCCGGGTCGTCCGTTTTGGGCGGATGCGGTCGGGCGCGACGCGCCCGGACGGCCGCCGAGGCGAGCGGCTATCGCTCGATGCCGACGGGGTACAGCAGGTAGCGGTCGTCGTGGAATTTCGAGCGGGTGTAGAACCACTGCAGCCGGGCGGCCGGGTCCTTCGCGAACGCTTCGTCGGCGGCCAGCCGCGCCTCGAACTCCGCCTTCAGCGCGGCGTCCCCGGCGAGCATCTTTTCGGCGAGCGGGGCGATCACGTAGCCCTCGATGTATTCCGTCCGCTGCAGGATCTCGGGGAAGAAGCCCCAGGCGAGGAACGAGTCGGCGCTTTCGGGCTCGAGCAGCGCGATCGCGAGGTCGCCCAGCGGCTGGTCGGTCGGGATGCGGACGGAACCGGGCGGGAACGTTTCACGGCGGCGCTCGCGGGTCACCGTGGCGGCCAGAAGGTGGCGGCCCTCGAACGGCTGCGCGGCCGGCTTGGGGTCGACGAGCCGGCACATCTCGACCGCGAGCTCCGTGGGCGCGGCCAGGGTCCGCATGTCGATGCCGTGCGCCTTCAGGCGGGCGATGATCTCGGGTTTGGTCGCCGGGACGACGTAGCTTCGCGGGCGCGCGAGCTCGATGCCGGGCCGCGTGTTCCAGTGCACGACGAGGTTCCGGTAGGTCTTCGGCGTGCCCAGCCAGCGCACCTCCTTCGTGCCCGAGGCCGGCGACTCATACTCCTCGTAGGCGATGCCCAGGAAATCCATCGGCTCCTGTTTCTCGACCGTGGCGCCCCAGTTCATCGCGAGCCGGGCCGGGCGCGCGGCGGCGTCCGCGGCCATCGCTTCCTGGACGGCCGCGCCCTGGTCGCCAAGGACGCGCAGGGATGCTTCCAGCAGCACGTAGGTGCCGAGGACGCGCTGCCGGTACGGCTTCAGCGAATGGTTCTCCACGAGCACCGACGGGAGGTGGCGGAGGTCGCCGTAGGCGTTCGAGAAACGAGGGTTGGCCGCGCCCATCGAGATTCCCTGGGTGAGGTCGCGGTTGTTCACCGCGAAGACGAGCGGTCCGGGAATGTGGCCGGCGGATTTGAGGGCGGCGTCCATCGCGGGCCGCCACGCCCGGTCGAGCCATTCGCCGACGCGCGGCGACCAGGCGAACGAGCCATCCCAGCCGTGGAAGCCATAGGTGATGTCGTACTGGTAGTCGATGCCGTCGGTGACGTGCAGGTCGAGGTAGAGCGCGGGCCGGACCTCGTGGAGCAGCCGGAGCATGGCCTGCGTCTCGGGAGCATCGGCCTTCGTGTAGTCGCGGTTGAGATTCAGGTTCTGCGCGGTGGTGCGCCAGCCCTGGTGAAGCGGGCCGCGCTGGTTCGGGCGATTCCAGGCCGACGAACGCTCGTGGCCGTCGGCGTTGAACACCGGGACGAACACGAAATTGGCCCGGTCGAGCAGCCCCGCCTTGCCGCCGAATGCGATGTCCCGGAGGAGCATCATGCCGGCGTCCTTCCCGTCGATTTCGCCGGAGTGGATGCCCGCCTGGGCGAGCAGCGTGGGCCGGCCGGTCGCCGGCAGGGCGGCGACCGAGGCGGTGGCTTCCTTCGCGGCGATGACCAGCCAGAGCGTGCGGCCGGCGGCGGTCCGGCCAAATTCGGCCAGTTCCAGCTGCGGCGACGCGTCGGCCAGCCGGCGGAGCCAGGCGATCGTCTCGTCGTAGGAGGGCGAGTCCGCGAGCCCGGTCTTCTCCGCCGGCGTGACCCAGGGGTGGTCCGGAGGGGCGATCAGTTTCTCGCTCGGGCCCGACCACGCGGGGGCGGGGGGCAGCAGGGCGGCCGGATCGGGGGCGGCGGGCGCGGCGAGGGCGGGAGCGAGCAGGCAGGCGAGGATCAGCGACGGACGAGGCATGGCGAAGGAATAGGCGGGTGAAGCGCTGCCGCACCGAAAAAGTGCGCGGCGGGAAAAAGTCCGGTCGAACATTTGCGGCGGCGCGACCGCGGCTTGCGTCGTCGGACTGGCCGCAGAGGATGGGCTGCCCCTGACGTGGGGGGCACCCCATGAAATCCGCCGGCCTGTCCTGCCTCAGCCTCATCCTTGTCGCCGCCATGTCCGCCGCCGATGCCCCGCCCCCCGTCCAGGGTTCCGCCGTGTGGAAGTGGGAGGACCTGGTCGCGAAGCCGACGCCGGTGGGCGAGCGGCGCGACATCGCGAACGCTCCGACGGCCACGCTCGAGCGCTTCACCTACCACGCCAGCACGCTGCTGCCGGGCCGGGCCTCGCACGCGCCGCACACGCACGCGCAGGAGGAGCTGATCGTGGTGAAGGCGGGAACGCTCGAGGTGCACCTCAACGGCGCGGTCGAGCGCGTCGGCGCGGGCTCGGTGCTGTTCTTCGGGTCGAACGACGCCCATGCGGTCACGAACGTCGGCGACGTGCCGGCGACGTACCAGGTCTTCAATTTCTACACCGCGGCGACCCGCACGCTCGGCGGCCGCGCCGCGCGGGAGGCGGCCGACGCGGCCAAGACCGGTTCGGCGGTGTTTGCGTGGGACCGGCTCGCGGTCGCGCCCACCGGCACGGGCGAGCGGCGGCAGGTCCGCAACGCGGCGACCACGACCCTCGCGAGCCTGTCGTGCCACGTCACCACGCTCCGGGGCGGCATCGCCGCGCATGCCGCGCATCGCCATCCCGACGAGGAGCTCGTGCTCGTGAAAGAGGGCGAGATCGAGGTGACGATCAACGGCCGGTCCCAGCGCGCGGGCCCCGGGGCGGTGTTCTTTTTCGCTTCGAACGACGAGCACGGGATGAGGAACGCGGGCGATTCGACGGCGAGCTACTACGTGATCCGGTTCAGCAGCGATCGCACGCCGGCGCGCGGCCACTGAGCCGGGCGGAGGTCAGCCGGCGGTGCCGTCCTTGCGGGAATGCAGGCAGACGCGGTTCCCGTCGGGATCGGCAATCCAGGCCATCCAGCAGACGCGGGTCTCGATGGGGCCGATGAGCACGCGCACGCCTTCGCGCCGGCAGGTCTCGACCGCGGCCGGGACGTCGTCCACCGCCAGGGCGACGCAGGCCGCGCCCTGCCAGTCCCACTCCGGCCCGCGGGCCGGATCGGGCCCGTTGAGGCAGAGGGCGAGCGGCTCGGTGGCGAACTCGCTCCAGAAATCCTCCCATTCCTCCCCGGGACGAAAGCCGAAGAGGCGCTGGTAGAAAGCCCGGGTGGCGCGGATGTCCCCGGGTGCAATACATCACGAAGTCGAGGGCGCGGACGGGGATGAGCGGGGCGGGCGGGGTAGAGGGCATGGCGGGGTCAATCCGAGCCGGCGCCGCTCTCGGTGGCAACCAGGAGCGTGAGGGCGATGAGGACGAGGACGGCGGGGAGCATGCGGCGGAGATGGATCGACGGGCCCGATCTTACAGGGCGCACCTGACAACACCTTGTCAGGAGCCCGCGCGGCGGGTCGATATTCCGGTGGGTGTCCGTTCGGCTAGGGGGCGGCCAGCCGGAGTGACGGCCGTCACTTGGGCTGGCCGGTGCCGGCGGTTGACCGCCGGAGGCGGGCGTGTTCATTGGCGGGCGGCATGAAGCGCGCGCTGACCATCGGATTGTTCGCGGCCGCGGCGGCGCTGTCCGGGGCGGCCGAGCCGGCGCCGAAGCTGCCGGAGCCCCGCCCGGCCGACGAGCTGCGGGCGATGTTCGAGTCCTGGAAGGCGCCGGTGCCGCCGCGAAAGCTGGTCGGACCGATCCACTACGTGGGGACGATGGGCGTGAGCTCGTTCCTCATCACGACCCCGCAGGGGCACATCCTCATCGACACCGGCTTCGCCGACACGCTGCCGCACGTGCTCGGCGCGATCGAGCAGCTCGGATTCAATCCGGGCGACATCAAGCTCCTGCTCAGCAGCCACGCGCACGTCGACCACGTCGGGGGGCACGCCGAGCTGAAACGGCAGACCGGCGCGCAGGTCGTGGCGAGCGCGGGCGACCGCCGGATCCTCGAATCAGGCGGGCGGGACGACTATTTCGCCGCGCTCGCGTCGCCGGACCTCGCCGCGTACGAGCCCGTCAAGGTCGACCGCGTGGTCGGCGACCACGAACGGATCACGCTGGGCGGCGTGACGCTCACGGCGCACCTCACTCCCGGCCACACCCGGGGCGCCACGACCTGGACCATGGAGGCGAAGGACGGCGACCGGACCTACCAGGTCGTCTTCCTCAGCAGCGTGTCGATCAACCCGGGCACGCGGCTGAAGCAGAAGCCCTCGTATCCGGAAATCATGCGCGACTACGACCAGGCGTTCGTCCGGCTGAAATCGCTGCCGTGCGACATCTATTTCGCGCCCCACGGCGGCCAGTTCTCGATGTTCGCGAAGTTCGAGAAGCTGGACCAGGGCGCGGGCCCGGAGGCGCTCGCGGACAAGGAGGGCTGGCGCAACGCGATCGCGGTCGCGGAGTTCGCCTATCGCCAGCTGCTGCGCCAGGAGGAGGCCGCGATCAAGGCGGCGAAGTGACGGCGCGCCGGCGGTCGATTGTTGCTGCACGGGGCGGCTCGCGGGCGGGACGCGGCGCGGGAAGCTCCGGCCAACCCCGCCGCCCATGCGCCTCTCGCGTTGCGTCCGCCTTCTCGCCCTCGCCGGCCTTTCGTGGCTTCCCGCGGCCTCGCTGCCCGCGCAGGGGCGGGCCGCCGGGATGAAACCCGGCGAACCATCGCCTCCGGCCGGAGCCAGTCCGGTCGATCATCTGCCCCCGCATGTCCGGCACCTGACGCATTTCGGGGAGCGCGCCGACTTTTCGCACGACGGCGCGAAGGTGCTTTTCCTGACCAAGATGTTCGGGGATGCAATGGAGCTGGAGCTCGCGACGGGGCGGATCCGGAACCTCACGGCTTACTTCCCGCACCACGGCTACACGCGGGCGATGTACCTCGCGAACGGGGACATCCTGTTGTCGGGACCGACGGAGTATTTCCCCTACGATCCGGCGCGGGCCGGCCAGGCGCGCCGGCGGTGCCACCTGTTCATGCTGGGCCGCGATGGGAAGCGGCCGCCGGTCCCGCTCGGCGCGCTCTGCAGCGAGGGACCCGCGGTGTCGCGGTCCCGCCTGACGATCGCGTGGACCGAGTGGACGGACCCCAAGCCGGGCGAAGGCAACCTCGCGTTCTCCCAGATGTACGCGGCCGACATCGTATACGGGGAGGGCGGCCCGGCGTTCGCGAACCGCCGGCGGGTCATCGACGGCGCCGAACTGCCGTTCCGCTGCACGATGGAGACGCAGAACTTCCTGCCGGGGAACGAGCGGATCCTCGTGTTCAACGCGTACACGGAGGGCGGCATGAAGTGCGACGTGCTCGGCATCGACCTCGAGACGAAGGCGCTGACGCGCTACACGGATTCGGCCGCGATCTATGACGAGGCCGAGGGCGTGTTTCCCGACGGGAAGCACACCCTGGTGGAGTGCGACGTGCAGAAGCCCGGCGGCCCCGCGAACCTGGACCTGTGGAAGCTGGCGCTCGACGGGAGCGGGCGGCAGGTGCGCCTGACGCATTTCTCCGATTTCGCCGGGTACAAGGCCACGAACGGCGTGGTGAGCGACGACGGCCGATGGATGGCATTCCAGATGGGCCGGGCCGGCGACGCGCCCGGGATCGGCCACGGCGTGTTCCTGATGGACCTCGCCGGCGCGCCCGCGGGGCCGTGACCGGCGGAAAACGCGCGGAGACCGCGCGTGCCACCCTCGCGCGCTGAGACCGCGCGTGCCACCCTCGCGCATGGAGACTGTGCGTACCACTCTCGCGCGTGGAGATTGCGCGTGTCACCCGTGCGCGGCGACTGCGAGTGCCGCCCTTGCGCGCGCGGAGACCGCGTGCCACCCCGTACCGTGGGTGCGCGCTTGCCGCGTCCGGCGCACGCGGGCAGCCTGCGGCAACAACTTCCTGTTTTCCATGAACTACCGCAAGATCGCCATGGCGCCCCGGAAGCGGATCGCACTCGTCGCCCACGACGGCCAGAAGCAGAACCTCGTCGACTGGGCGCGGTTCAACCGCAACCTGCTCGCCGAGCACGAGCTGTGGGCGACCGGCACCACCGGCGGGATGATGGAGAAGACTCTCGGCATCCCCGTGCAGAAGCTCCAGAGCGGCCCGCTCGGCGGCGACCAGCAGATCGGCGCAATGATCGTCGAAGGGAAGATCGACTTCGTGATTTTCTTCTGGGATCCGCTCGAGCCGCAGCCCCACGACCCGGACGTCAAGGCGCTGCTCCGCATGGCGGTCGTCTGGAACGTGCCGGTCGCCTGTGACCGCTCGACCGCGGATTTCATCATCTCGTCGCCGCTCATGCATCAGCCGTACGACCGGCTCGTGCCGGACTACGACTATTACCGGCACCGCCGTGTCGAGGCGGCGGACAAACCCGCCGGCAAGCCGCGGGCCCGCGCCTGACGCGGCGCCTATTTCTTCGCCGCCGCCTCGGCGGCCTTCCGCGCCCGGGACGCGTCGACGTAGGTCGAATAGAGTTTCCGCCAGTCGCGGCCCTGGGAGTTCAGGTACTGCTCGGACTTCGTCTTGTAGATCTCAAAGATGGCGGAGATCTGGTTCATGTTCTTGTAGTCGACCGCCTGCTCCCGCGCCTCCTTCAGGAAACCGAGGATCGTGGCCTCCTCCGCGGCCGTCAGATCCGGCACGATCGCCCGGTAGCCGCGCATCGTGAAATCGACCTTCCCGATCGTGTACTTGTCGAGGATCGCCTCGACCTGCGACTCGTCGAGTTCCCGGCGCAGTCCGCTCATCAGGGCCTCGTGGACGGATTTCGGCATCGCGGAGTTCGCGATGATCTGCCGGTCAAGGTCGCTCAGGGGCCGCCCCGTCGCCGGATTGATCCCCGGCGGCACGGTCGTGAACGGGTGATCGTTGTGCCAGTCGCGGATCGCCTTGAGGTGGATCGTGACCACCGCCCGCACGCGCGCCGCTCGTTGCTCGTCGCCCAGCCCGAGCGACGCGACCCACTCGGTCGCGCGCGCCTCGGCGGCGGCGTCGGACTTGGCGCGGGCCTCCGCGGCCTTGGCCTCGGCGGCGGGATCGGCGGAAAGGGCGGTCATGGCCCAGGCCAGGACGGCGGCGAGGCAGAGAAACTTTTTCATCGGGGGGCGGGGCTAACGCGATGACGAGCGCCCGAAAGGCGGGTTTCCCCGTGCGGGACGAATCTTAGTTTACGCCCGGCAAAGCTGATTTTCCCGCAGTCGCCGGCAGCCGGGACCTCGCCCGGGAGTCGGCGCCCGGCGCTCCGCCATCCGGAAGCCGACAGGAAGCGGCGTCCTACGCGGGGCTGGCGGGCCCGGGGGCGGGCCGGGGCTTCAGCTCTTCGAACTGGGCGATGAGATCGAACATCGAGGCCGGGAGGATGAGGTCGCCGGTGTGCGACTGGACCTTTTCCTGCATCTTCCCCTCCTTGTCGTACGAGCGGGTCACGGCCTCGACCCGAAGGGTGCAGAAGGCGGCCTCGACTGGCGCGCGCTTCAGCGTGAGGCGGGTGAACTCGTCCGCGCCCTCCGCGCACGGCGCGGTGTCCAGCAGCGGCTGGAGGCTGCCGGACTTCAGCGCGGGCAGCTGCTCGGCCGCGATGGGCGCGAGCGTGTCGATGTGCTTCTTCTCATCGAGCCAGCAACCGGCCTTTTCGCAGAAGGGGGTCTCGGCGGAGAAGTTCCACGCGACGAATCCGGCCAGTCCGACGATGAGGAGGGCCTCGACCGCCCAGACGAGGGCGAGAACGATGCCCGTGACGGCGCTCGACGAGCTGCCGCGGCCGAGCGTCCACGATCCATTCTCGTAGAGATACGCCATGGCGGAAAAGATCTCGTCCGGACGGAGGAGCCACGGGGCGTCGTCGAACACCGCGTGGACGTGTCCGCTCCATTCGCCGTACAGGGCGAACAGCCCGCTGATGACGCCGATGGCCGTCGCGAGCGCGGTGTTCCTCACCTTCCCGCGCTGGAGCAGCTTGCGCGCGAGCCAGCCGAACGCGAACCCGTACCCGAGGGTCAAGAGGATGTTCAGGTAGACGATGGGGATCCAGCGGATGAGGTATCCGTAGGCGAGGCCCGCCGGGAACGCCACGAGGGCGCAGACGACGAGCGGCAGCAGAATTCCGGGAAGCGTGAATTTTCCCGAATGGCGGTACGTTTCCAGCGTGTCGGCGGTCAAGGGGTCCTCCGGGTTCAGGGTGGTCCGTCGCAGGCTGAAAGAACCAGAAAACCGCCGGGCCGTCGAGCCGGGTTCGGGCGGGGTTGCCAGGCGGGCGCCTCCGGCTACCCTGCGGCGTGCTCAAGACGAAGTCCGTGCATTCGGCGATCGGGAAGGAGGACGGCCTGCGGCTGCTTGTGACGCGTTTCCGCGGCCGCGGCCTGCCGGCGGACCGCTACGATGTGTGGCTGGCGAATCTCGGCCCGAGCGAGCGGCTCCTGAAGTCGATCATCGCGGGAAAGATCACCTGGGCCGAGTTCGCGAGGCGGTACCGGAAGGAAATGATGGCCCCGGCCGGCGTCGACGAGGACAACGCCACGATCAAGAACCACGGCCAGAAGTTCACGCTGCGGCTCGTGGCGAAACTCGCCGAAAAGCAGGACGTGACGCTGCTTTGCCACTGCGCCGAGGACGCGACGCAGTGCCACCGCTTCCTCCTGGAAAAGCTGATCGAGAAAGAGGCCGGATGATTTCCGGCGGACGGAAAATCCCCCGCCGGCGTCAGGGCACGAATGCCGCCACGAATTGGTGCACCGGCATCGCCTCGAGGGCGGGGCGGTTGGCGAAGAGGTCCATGAGCTGCTTCGCTTTCCCCGCGCCGTAATGCTGCGCGAAGGCGGCCTCGGCCTTTCGCTTCAGGACCGGGATGCCCTCGGCCCGGCGGCGCCGGTGTCCGATCGGGAAATGGACCTCGATGCGGTCGGTCTTCGAGCCGTCCTGGAAGAACACCTGCAGGGCGTTGGCGATGGAGCGTTTCTCCGGATCGAGGTAGTCCTTCGAGTACTGCTTGTCCTCCACGACCCTCATTTTCGCGCGCAGCGCGTCGATGCGCGGGTCGGCGGCGACCACGTCCTCATAATGATCGGCCGTGAGCCCGCCGAAGATGAGCCCGACGGCGGTCATGTACTGGAGGCAGTGGTCGCGGTCGGCCGGGTTGTGGAGCGGGCCGGTCTTGTCGATGATGCGGATGGCCGACTCGTGGGTGGTGAGCTCGATGCGCTCGATGGCGCCGAGGCGGTCCTTCACCTGCGCGTGCAGCTGCATCGCGCATTCGACGGCGGTCTGGGCATGGAACTCGGCGGGGAACGAGATCTTGAAGAGGACGTGCTCCATCACGTAGCTGCCGAGCGGGCGCGCGAGCTTCACGGGCTGGCCCTTGAACGAGACGTCCTGGAAGCCCCAGCCCTTCGCCGTCAGGACGGACGGATAGCCCATCTCGCCGGTCATCGCGATGAGCGCGAGCCGGACGGCGCGGCTCGTGGCGTCGCCGGCGGCCCAGGACTTGCGCGAGCCGGTGTTCGGCGCGTGCCGGTAGGTGCGGAGGGCCGAGCCGTCGACCCAGGCGTGGGAAAGGGCGTTGACGACCTGCTCGCGCGAGCCGCCGACGAGGGTCGCGGCGACGGCGGTCGAGGCGACGCGGACGAGCAGCACGTGGTCGAGGCCGACGCGGTTGAAGGAGTTCTCGAGGGCGAGGACGCCCTGGATCTCGTGGGCCTTGATCATGGCCGTGAGGACGTCCCGGACGGTGAGGGGGGCGCTGCGCGCGACCAGCGGCGTGCCGAACGCGGCCACGGGCGCGCCGGCGGCCTGGCTGCGGCTGAGCCAGTCGGCCACGGCGAGGATCGCGCCGAGGTTGTCGGACGGGTGGCCCCATTCCGCCGCGAGCCAGGTGTCGTTGAAGTCGAGCCAGCGGACGGCGGCGCCGATGTTGAACGCGGCCTGGACGGGATCGAGCGCATGGGCGGTGCCGGGGACGCGCGCGCCGTGGGGCAGGGAGGCCCCGGGCACGACGGGTCCGAGCAGCTTGACGCAGGCGGGGTATGCCAGCGCCAGGATGCCGCAGGCCAGGGTGTCGGCGAGGCACCAGCGGGCGGTGTCGTAGGCCTCGTCGCTCGCGATGCGGGCGTTCAGCGCATAATCGGCGAGGTCGACGAGCAGAGTGTCGGGGGCGGGGCGGACGTTCGAGATGGAAGAGCCCATGGGCGGAGGAAGGGGGGCGGAGGCCGAGACGGCAACCGGGGGCAGGACAGCGGAGAGCGCGCGCGGGCGGAAGCGCGTTTTGCGCCGGCCGGGAGAATCCGCGAAAGGGAGTAGGCGGTCCGCGCCGGATCGACCGGGGCACCGCGCCCATGCCCGGCCCGGCCTCCCGCGGCCGCGTTGCGCCTGCCCTACAGACGGCCGCGGAGGTCGATGACGGGATACGGGCGGACCTCCGGGCCCGTGTAGTTGGCGCCGGGGCGGATGATCTTGCCGTCGAGCCGCTGCTCGACGATGTGCGCGGCCCAGCCGGCGGTCCGCGCCATGACGAAGAGGGGCGTGAACATGGCGGTCGGCACGCCGAGCTCGTGGTAGGCGACGGCGCTGTACCAGTCGAGGTTCGGGAACATCTTCTTCTCGTTCCAAAGCACCGTTTCGATGCGCTCGGCGATGGCGTGGAGCTGCGTGTTGCCGGAAGCCGCGCAGAGCTCGCCCGCGATCCGCTTGATGATCGCGTTGCGGGGATCGCCGGTCGTGTAGACCGGATGTCCGAAGCCGATGACGATCTCCTTGCGCGCAAGGCGCTCGCGCAGGTCGGCCTCGGCTTCGTCGGGATTGTCGTACCGCTGCTGGATCTCGAACGCGACCTCGTTGGCGCCGCCGTGCTTCGGGCCGCGCAGCGCGCCGATCGCGCCCGTGATCGCCGAGTGCATGTCGGAACCGGTGCCGGCGATCACGCGCGCCGTGAAGGTCGAGGCGTTGAACTCGTGCTCGGCGTACAGGATGAGCGAGCGGTCGAGCGCCTCGACGTGGGCGTCGCTGGGCTTGCGACGGTGGAGCAGGTGCAGGAAATGCGCGGCGATGTTGGGGGCCTCGGTCTCGAGCGAGATGCGGCGGCGCTTGTGCGCGAAATGGTACCAGTAGAGCAGCATCGACGGGAGGCAGGCGAGGAGCCGGTCGGCGATGTGCTGGGCGCCGCGCACCCACTCGGGATCGCCGGGCGCCGGGCCGGAGGCGGGGAGATCCTCCGTCTCGAGCGTGCCGAGCACCGCGACGCCCGTGCGGAGAACGTCCATGGGATGCGCGGCCTTGGGGATTTTCTCCAGGACGCGCCGCAGGGCCGCGGGCAGGCCGCGGAACTTGCGCAGCTTGCGGTGATAGCCGGCGAGCTGGTTGCGGTTCGGGAGCTCGCCGTAAATAAGCAGGTAGGCGACCTCCTCGTAGGAGGACTGCGCGGCGAGGTCCGCGATGTCGTAGCCGCGGTAATGGAGGTCGTTGCCCGACCGGCCGACCGTGCAGATCGCGGTGTTGCCCGCGACGACGCCCGAGAGCGCGACGGACTTCTTGGGCTTCGGGGCCTCGGCGGGCGAGGCGGCGGGGGAGGCGGAGCTCATGGGAATTCGCTGGGGTCGATGCTGAGACTTTAGGCGCCGTTCTCTTCGTACCAGACGAAGGTTCGGCTGTCGCAATCATACAGGACGCGGAAATACGCGGGCCCCCCATCCAACACAGTCAATGGCTCGGTTTTCCAGGCGTCCAGGGAAGCGGGCCGGCCGTCCTTGTTCCGTTTCGCCTGGTGCTCGGCATCCCGGCGCGCGTGCGCTTCAGGCGGGCCGTACGGGTAATAGGACACGAAGATCTGCCGTTTCCCGGATCGAATTACGCCGGTCGCCTGGCGCCGATAATGCGACCAAGGAGGCAGGGCGCTCAGGTCGGTGGGCCCCCCTCGGTATCGACGCGACAGGGCATCGCGCTGGATCAACGCGTATTCGGCCAATCCCGCCTCGAGGTTGTTGAGTTGGCCAGATGAAGGTGTCCAGTACCCCTCAATCCCCGGCGGAAGCGCCTCGGCTGTCGCCAGCAAGAGAGTTTCGGCCGTTTTCGATGGAAAAATCGCGGTCTGATTCATGGGCACAAAGTCGTCGCTGCGACCCATCGTCGCGAGCGCGCACGAACAGACAAAGAGAACATGCCGCCGGTTCATGGGTTTCTCGGCGCCGCTATTTTTTCTCCTGCGGGGGCGTGTAGCCGAGCGTGGCGTAGAGATCCGCGCGGGTCTGCATCCGCCCGACGACGTCCCGCTGCGTGCCGTCGCGGCGGATGGCCTGGTAGACGTCCCGCATGGCGGCGGCGGCGGCGCGCGACGCGGAGAGCGGGTAGAGGACCATGGCGATGCCGGCCGTGCGCAGCTCGTCCACGGTGAAGTACGGCGTCTGGCCGAACTCGGTGAGGTTGGCGAGGACCGGCACCTTCACCGCGGCGGCGAACGCGCGGTAATCCTCCAGCGTGCGCAGCGCCTCGGCGAAGATCATGTCGGCGCCGGCCGCGGCATAGGCCTGCGCGCGGGCGATGGCCGCCGGCAATCCCTCGACCCCGGCGGCGTCGGTGCGGGCCATCACCACGAAGTCCGCGGCGGGCTTGCCCGCGACCGCGGCCCGCACGCGCGCGACCATTTCCGGCGGCGGCACGAGGTGCTTGCCCGGCAGGTGGCCGCAGAGCTTCGCGGGCACCTGGTCCTCGAGGTGCACGGCCGCGACGCCGGCGGCGCCGAGCTGGCGGACGGCCTCCCGCGGGTCGTCCCACCCGGTGTCGATGTCGACCAGCAGCGGGAGCGGCACGCGCGTCGTGATCCGCCGGGCGTCGGCCAGGACGTCGGCGAGCGTGGTGAGCCCGGTGTCGGGCAGCCCGAACGAGTGGTTGGCCGCGCCGCCGCCCGAGAGGTAGAGGGCGCGGAAGCCGGCGCGTTGCGCGAGCAGCGCGGCGTACGCGTTGATCGCGCCCGCGATCTGCAGCGGCTTCTCGGCGTCGAGCGCATCGCGGAACTGGCGGCCGGGGGACAAGGGAGGCGGGAGACGGGAATGACGGACCGAAACGGGCGGGAAAATTGGGGCGAAGCGCAGTCTACCCGGGGCGATCCGCGTGTCGAGGCGCCGGGAGAATAACAAGATTTGCTTTGGACCGCGTGAATTGGCCTAAATGGCATGCACGCGTTTCCCCCGCGCCCGTCACCCCTATGAAAACCTCCGCGCTGCTCGTCGCAGCCTCCCTCCTGATCGTGACCACCCTTACCGCCGCCCCCCGCGAGTACGGCCTGCAGCTTTGGAGCGTCCGCGACGCCGCGAAGGCCGACCTGCCCGGCACCCTCGACAAGGTGAAGAGCTGGGGCATCCGCACCGTCGAGACCGCCGGGTCCGGCACGCTGACCATCGAGGAATACAAGAAGCTGCTCGACGAGCGCGGCTTGAAGGCCCCGAGCATGCACGCGGGCGGGGACCGGCTGAACAAGGAGATGGACAAGGTCCTCCACGAGGCGAAGGTGCTCGGGGTCAAATACATCGTCTGCCCGTGGTACCCGCACGAGGGGACGTTCGACGCCGCGAAGGGCGCGAAAGCGGCGGAGGACTTCAATCGCTGGGGCCGGCAGATCAAGGACGCCGGCTTCCAGTTCGCCTACCACCCGCACGGCTACGAATTTCTCCCGACCGGCGGCGCCGGTGACGAGCGCGTCTTCGACCTCATCGTGAAGGCGGTCGATCCGAAGCTGGTGAAGTTCCAGCTCGACGTCTTCTGGGCCTACCGGGCGGGCGTCGACCCGATCGCGCTGCTGAAAAAACACCCGGGCCAATGGGTTTCGCTGCACCTCAAGGACCTCCGCAAGGGCGCCCTCCGCGCGCCGTCGCCGGGCGTGTCGCCCTCGAGCGCGCCGCCGACCGACAAGGTCATCGTCGGCGAAGGCGAGATCGACTGGCCGACGCTGCTCAAGGAGGCCGACAAGCAGGGCGTGGCCCTCGGCTTCATCGAGGACGAGTCGCTCGCGCCGGTGGACAACATCCCGCGCAGCCTGAAGTACCTCGAATCGATCCGCTGAGCGGTCTGGCTGCGCGAGCGCCCGCCCGGCCCGCGGCCGGACGGCAGGCCGGAAGAAGCCGAGAAAGTCCGGCGAGGAAACACTTCCCTATCGATCGACTGCCCGCCCCATGAAAAATCCCCCGTCCTCCGTGTCCCGGCGTTCGTTTCTCAAGACCACCTCGCTCGCCTCGGCGGCCGCGGTGGCGTTCCCCGCGATCCTCCGCGCGCAGGCCGGGGGCCAGTCCCCGAACAACCGGCTGAACGTCGCCTGCATCGGCGTGGGCGGCCGGGGCCGCGCGGCGGTCGACGGGATGGCGGAGGAGAATCTCGTGGCGTTCTGCGACGTGGACGACGCGCGCGCGGCGGCGACCTACGAGGCGTTCCCGAACGTCCCGCGCTTCCGCGATTACCGCGAGATGTTCGACAAGCTGGGCAACCAGATCGACGCGGTGACGATCTCGACCCCGGACCACATGCACTTCCCGCCGGCGGTGGCGGCGCTCCAGCTTGGCAAGCACACCTTCGTCGAGAAGCCGCTGACGCACACGATCTGGGAGGCGCGCGAGCTCGCGAAGCTGGCGGCCGGCAAGAAGGGCCTCGCCACGCAGATGGGCAACCAGGGCCACGCCAACGAGGGCCCGCGCATCCTGAAGGAATGGCTCGCCGCCGGCGTCCTGGGCGAGGTCCGTGAATGCCACACGTGGACGAACCGTCCGGTCTGGCCGCAGGGCGTCAAGGCGCCCGACCACAGCAGGTTCATCCCGGTCGTGCCCTCGACGCTCGACTGGGATCTCTGGCTCGGCGTCGCCGCCCAGCGCGCGTACGACCCGGCGTACCTGCCCTTCAACTGGCGCGGGTACTGGGATTTCGGCACCGGCGCCCTCGGCGACATGGGCTGCCACCTGCTCGACGGCGCCTTCTGGGCGCTCGAGCTGGACGCGCCCACGCGCGTCGAGGCGATCAGCGCGAAGCAGACCGACGTGAGCGCGCCGGTGGCGTCCACGATGGTCTATCATTTCCCCGCCCGCGGCCAGATGCCGGGCCTGAAGTGGACCTGGTACGACGGCGGCCTGGAGCCGATGCTGCCCGAGGGGCTGGAGCCCAACGCGCGCGTCTCCCGCAGCGGCAGCGGCACCTACATCGTGGGCAGCAAGGCGACGGCGTTCGCCACCGATTACTACGAGAGCGTGCGGATCGTGCCCGAGGCGCGGATGCGGGAGATGGCCGCCGCCCTGCCCGGCAAGACCCTGCCGCGCATCGAGGGCGGACATTTCGCCGAGTGGCTCCGCGCGTGCAAGGGCGGCCCCGAGGCCGGCTCGAACTTCGCGTATGCCGCGAAGCTCACGGAGCTCTGCCTCCTGAGCAACGTGGCCGTGCGCTCCCGCCGCGCGATCGACTGGGATGCGGCGGCCATGAAGGTCACGAACCTCCCGTACGCGAACGAGTACCTCACGAAGGAGTACCGCCCGGGCTGGGGCGTGGGCGCCTAGCCCCCGCGCTCTCGGCCGCCGTTGAAATTCGCCGGCCGGGCCATCCCCCGGCAGCGGACGACCGCCCGCGTCGCGCCGCGCTCCGCGAAAGCTCACGGCTCCCGCACCTCGTGCTCGCGGTTGAGGGCCGGCGCGGGCAGCTCCTGCACCTGGCCGGAGGGCCAGTGAATCACCAGGCGGCGGATCCGCGCATCGTCCCCGAGGCCGAAGTCCAGGCCGGGCTGGGATTGCGCGAAGAGCCCGAGCGCGGGGGCGTGGACGCGCCGCAGCACGCCGCGCGGGGTGTGGACTTCGACCCGGGCACCGGCGGCTTCGGGATGGGACCGTGTGGCGACGAGCCGCAGGCGCAGCCACGGCCGGCCCTGCCGCTGCTCGTTGCGGAGCAGGAGCGCCGGTCCGCCGTGCTGCGCGATCACGACGTCGGCGTCGCCGTCGCGGTCGAAGTCGCCGGTCGCGACGCCGCGCGCGGTGACCGGCGCCGACCACCCGCCGGGCGCCGGCACGGGAATCCATCGCGCGCCCTCCGACCGCAGCATCGCCGGGATGCGTCCGAAGTCCCGGCCGGAGTCGAACCGGTTCGGCCCTGCCTCCGCCGTCCCTTCGCCCGAGAAGAATTCGATCCGGCCGTCGTGGTCGAAGTCGGCCGCGGCGATTCCGAGCCGCGCGGGCAGGGAGGTGGCGTCGTCGGCGGACGCCCCGCGGGCCCACGCGAAGAGCATCTTCCCGGCCGGATCCTCATCCGCGGCGTCGGACGCGAGCACGCCCGCCGCCAGCAGCGCGACCGTGCCTTCCTGCCGGGGGCTCGCTGGGGCCAGGCGCACGAACCGGCCGCCGGCCTGGCCCAGGAACAGCGCCGGCGGATGCGCGTGGTACGTGAACAGTAGGTCGATCCGGCCGTCGAAGTTCGCGTCGACCGTCGCGAGCGCGAGCGCGTGGGGCACGGCGCGGCGGGTCTCGGGGTCGACGTCGCGGAGACCCGCCCCGTCCGCGACGGGCGCGAACCGGCCGTCGCCCAGGTTTCGGTAGACGGTGGGGAACGCGCCGGCGAAGCCCGCGGGCGCGCCGTAGGAGCGCCCGAGATTCGCGATCGCGAAGGCCTGGGCGAGGCCGACGTCCTCCGGCCAGCGTGCGTAGTGCGCGACGACGAGGTCGAGCTGGCCGTCGGCGTCGAAGTCCAGCCACGCCGCGCCCGTGCTCCAGCGGGTCGCATCGCCGCCGACGCCGGCGGATTCCGTGACGTCCTCGAACCGGCCGCCGCCGAGGTTGCGGAACAGCCGGTTGCCCCCGATGCCGGTGACGAAGAGGTCCGTGCGTCCGTCCGCGTCGAAATCTCCGGCCACCGCAGCCATCCCCTGCATCGCCACCTCGAGCCCGGCCGCCGCCGTGACGTCGGTGAACCGGCCCCGGCCGTCGTTGCGGAAGAGGGCGAGCCCGCGGCCCGGGCGCTTGCCCAGCGACGCCTCCCACGGCCAGGGCGCGCCGCCGACAAAGAAGAGGTCCGGCGCGCCGTCGCCGTTGGCGTCGAACACCGCGACGCCGGCGCCGAGGGTGGTCGGCGCGGGGCCGGACCCGGCCTGGTGCGTGAAGCGGACGCCCGACTCGGCGGTCACGTCGGTAAAGGCGACGGCGGGCGCGGCGGCGCGGGCCGGGAAAAGGCGGGCGAAGACCAGGCTGAGCCCGAGCGCGGCGAGCGCGAGCGTCAGCAGCACCGGCAGGAGCGGCGACACCACCGAGCGCACGGGCGCGAGACGCGACGCGGGATCGGGCGACGGACTGGCTAATGTTCGCACGGGGGGCGGGCCGAATGGTCGTGGACAGCCGGAAGGGCGGCACCTACATACGCCGCAACCCCTGTCGCGCAATGCCCGACCCGCAGCCGTCCCGATTCCCGCTGCTCCGCCTGGCGGGCCTGCTGGCGCTCTGGACGCTGATCGGGCTGGCCTTCGCGGGGCAGTTCTACCTCTCGAATTCGCTCATCGGCCGGCCGGTGAGCTGGTCGCAGGCGGTCGGCCACGCGCTCGCGGACTGGTACGTCTGGGCGCTGCTGTCGGTGCCGATCCTCTGGCTGGTCCGGCGCTTCCCGCCGGAGGGGCCGCGCGTGGCCCGCACCGCGGCGGTCCACCTCGCCGCCGCGCTGGCCTGCTCGCTCGCGTACGTCGCGCTGCGCTCGGCCTGGGGCGTGGCGCACGGCCGGATCGTGGGCGAGGAGGTCGGGTTCGCCGAGGTCTTCCGGCCGCTGCTGGTGAAGACCTACCCGTTCAACCTGCTCGTCTACGGCATGATCCTCGCGCTCGGCCACGCCCTCGACTATTACCGGCGGTACCACGAGCGCACGGTGCACGCGCTCGAGCTGGAGAAACGGCTGGCCGAGGCGCGGCTGCAGGCGCTGCTGCGGCAGCTGAAGCCGCATTTCCTCTTCAACACGCTCAACGGGATCGCCTCGCTCATGCACCGGGACGTGGCCGCCGCGGACCGGATGATCGTGCAGCTGAGCGAGCTGCTGCGGCTCACGATGCACCACCCCGGCCAGCCGCTCACGAAGCTGCGCGACGAGATCGCATTCATCGAGAAATACCTCGCGATCGAGCGGATCCGTTTCCAGGACCGCCTCGAGTACGAGATTGCGGCGGCGCCCGAGACGCTGGAGGCGGAGGTGCCCAGCCTGCTGCTCCAGCCGCTGGTGGAGAATGCGATCCGGCACGGCATCGAGCCGCATGCCCGTCCCGGCCGCATCGTCGTGGCGGCGGCGCGGGAGGGGGGCGAGCTGCGGCTGACGGTGCGCGACAACGGCGGGGGGCTCCCGCCGGGCGGGGCGGCCCGCGCCGGCATCGGGCTCGCGAACACCCGCGCCCGCCTGCACGAGCTCTACGGCGCCCGGCATCGCTTCGAACTCGCCAACCTGCCCGCGGGGGGATTGGAGGTTCGCCTCGCGCTCCCCGCATGAAACTCCGCGCGCTCATCGTCGACGACGAGCCGCTCGCCCGCGAGCGGCTGCGGGGCTTCCTGTCCGGCGAGCCCGACGTCGCGGTCGTGGGCGAGTGCGGCGACGGCCCGGCCGCGGCCGCGGCCATCCGGCGCGAGACGCCCGACGTGGTCTTCCTCGACCTCCAGATGCCCGGCTGCGGCGGCCTGGAGGTCGTCGCGCAGCTCCCGGCCGCGCGGCGGCCCGCCGTGGTCTTCGCGACCGCGCACGAGCGGTTCGCGGTGGACGCCTTCGACCTCGAGGCCGTCGATTATCTCCTGAAGCCCTTCGACCGCGAGCGGCTGCGGCAGGCGCTGCGGCGGGTCCGCGCGCACCTCGGCCGGCGGGCCGGCGTCGACGAGGCCGGCGGCGACGGCGCCGCGGGCGACCGGGTCGCGGTGAAGGCCGACGGCCGGATCGTGTTCCTCGCGCCCGCCGAGGTCCTGCGCGTGGAGGCGGCGGACAACTACGTGATCCTGCACCTGGCGGGCGGGCGCCTGATGGTGCGCGAGACGATGGCCGCGATCGAGAGCCGGCTCGGCCCGCGGCTGTTCGCGCGGATCAACCGCTCGGCCCTGGTGCAGCTCGCGCAGATCCGCGAGATCCAGCCGGCGCAGCACGGCGACTATTCCGTCGTGCTCCGCGACGGCACCCGCCTGCCGCTGAGCCGCAGCCTGCGGGGCCAGCTCGACCGTTTCCTGCCTGACCATGCCTGACCTCATTCCCTTGCCCAAGGCCCCGCCGGCGCGACGGTCCGCCCGCGCCTGCGTCGGCGCGCTCATCCTCTGCGTCGCCGCCGCCCTTTCCGCCGCGCCGGCGGAGAGCACGCAGCGGATGGCGCGGCGCCTCGCCGAGATCACGGCCGCGGCGGACACGAGCCAGAGCCCGTTCGACTTCACCGTGGCGGCGAAGAACCTGAACGACTCGCTGCTCCGCGCCACGGACAAGGCGGAGCGGCTGAAGTACGCGCTGCCGCTCGCCAACGCGCTCACGCGTTCGGGCCGCGACACGGAGGCCCTGCAGCAGTACGAGAACTTCGCCCGCCTGCTCCAGGAGAACGGCGTCCCCGTGTCGGCGGCGCTGCGGACCCAGCTGCGGACCTCGCGCGCGCTCTGCCACCTCCGGATCGGCGAGCGCGCGAACTGCCTCCAGAACCACAACGCCGACTCCTGTCTTTTCCCGATCGCCGGCGGAGGCGTCCATCAGGACCCCCGGGGATCGCGCGGCGCGATCGCCGAGCTCCTGCCGCAGCTCGAGGAGTTTCCGGGCGACCTCCGGGCGCGCTGGCTGCTCAACATCGCGTACATGACGGTGGGCGAGTATCCGGCGGGCGTGCCGGAGAAGTTTCGCATCGACCCGCGGCATTTCGCGTCGGGCCACGACATCAAGCGCTTCCCCGACGTCGCCGGCGCGCTCGGGCTCGACGTGGACGACCTCGCCGGGGGCGTCGTGATGGACGACTTCGACCGGGACGGCTGCTACGATCTCATGGTCTCCGCGCAGGGCCTGCAGAGTCCGCTGCGGTATTTCCGCAACAACGGCGACGGCAGTTTCACCGAGCTGACCGAGGCGGCCGGGCTGACGGGCCTCACCGGGGGCCTGAACCTGATCCACGGCGACTACGACAATGATGGCCTGGTCGACGTGCTGGTGCTCCGGGGCGGCTGGCTGGGCGGCCTCGGCCGCTATCCCGTCTCGCTGCTCCGGAACCACGGCAACCACACCTTCACGGACGTGACGGAGGCGGCCGGCCTGCTGCGGATGCACCCGACGCAGACCGCCGCGTGGTTCGACTACGACGCGGACGGGCACCTCGACCTCTTCATCGGGAACGAGTCCGAGGGGGCGGAGACGCACCCGTGCGAGCTGTTCCGGAACAACGGCAACGGCACGTTCACCGACATCGCGTCGGAAAGCGGCGTCGCGGTCGTGGGCTACGTGAAGGCGGTCGTCGCGGGCGACTACAACAACGACGGCCGGCCCGACCTTTTCCTGTCGCGGCGCGATGGCGCGAACCACCTCTTCCGCAACGACGGCCCGGCGGGCGGGTTCAAGGCCGGCCGCCCGGTCTGGCGCTTCACCGACGTGGCCGCCGAGGCCGGCGTGGTCGAGCCGTACCGGAGCTTCTCCTGCTGGTTCTTCGACTACGACAACGACGGGTGGATCGACCTGCACGTGAACGGCTACTACATCCAGGACGTGGGCGACATTGCGGCGGACGTCCTCGGGCTGCCGCACGGCGCGGAGAAGGCGCGGCTCTTTCGGAACAACCGGGACGGGACCTTCTCCGACGTCTCGCGCGCGATGGGGGTGCACCAGGTGCTGCACACAATGGGCTGCAATTTCGGCGACCTCGACAACGACGGGTGGCTCGACTTCTACGCCGCCACGGGGGACCCCGAGTTCGCCACGCTCATCCCGAGCCGGATGTTCCGCAGCGACGGCGGCCGGCGCTTCCAGGACGTCACCACGGCCGGCGGTTTCGGCCAGCTGCAGAAGGGCCACGGCGTCGCCTTCGGCGACATCGACAACGACGGGGACCAGGACGTCTATTCCGTCGTGGGCGGCGCGATCACGGTGGACAACTACCACAACCAGCTCTTCGCGAATCCCGGCCACGGGAACGGCTGGTTGAAGCTCCAGCTCGAGGGCGTGAAGTCGAACCGGCCCGCCATCGGCGCGCGCGTGAAGGCCGTCGTGCGCGGGCCCGCCGGCGAGCGCGAGCTGCACCGCACGGTCGGCAGCGGCGGGAGCTTCGGGGCGTCGCCGTTCCGCGTGGAGCTCGGGCTGGGCGACGCCACCGAGGTCGTCCGGGTCGAGGTCCGCTGGCCCGCGGGCGGGCCGGTGCAGGTTCTCACCGGACTGGAGCCGCGGCGCGCCTATCGGGTCAGGGAAGGCGCGGCCGGCGCCGTCCCGCTCGCGCTGCGCACCTTCGCTTTGCCCGAACCGGGCGCGGCCCACCACCATCATCACCACCGCTGATTCCATGAAACCGGTCGCATTCATCCTTGGACTGCTCGGCGCGGCCGCCACCGCGGCGGGGCAGAATCTCCCGGCGCCTGCGCCCGTCGCACCCGGCGACCTTGCGGCGTTCGAGCAGTTCGGGACCGCCGTCGCGCGCAGCGCCGGGATCGCGGACCTCGGCTGGACCGACGCGCAGTTCGAGGCCTTCGTGGCGGGGCTCCGGGCGGCGCACGAGAAGCGCTCGCTGCCGGTCGGCGAGCCGGGGCGCGGCCTGATGGCGGAAATGCAGCGGCGGGTGGCCGACGTGCGTGCGGGGGAGCGCGCCGAGCACGCCGATGCCCAGCTCGCGCAGTTCCTCCGCAACGCGAAGACCGGGGCGGCGATGCAGCGCGCGGACAGCGGGCTGCTTTACCGGATCATCTACCCCGGGGCCGGCCCGCGACCGCGGCCGCGCGACGAGGTGGTCGCGCATTTCAACGCCGTGATGCCCGACGGGAAGACACCGCTGCCCGCCCTCTCCGGGCAGGGCATCCGCATGCGGGTCGGCGAGATGCCCCCGGGCGTCGACGAGGCGCTGCAGATGATCGCGCTCGGCGGCCGCGGCGTGTTCGTGATCGCGCCGCACCTTTCGTTCGGCGAGGGCGAGTGGCCCCAGGGCGTCGCGCGCGGCACGCCGATCCTGCTGCAGGTCGAGGTCCTGGACCTGATCCCGGCGAAGTGACCCGGCCGCCGGGGAGAGGGCGCATCGGCCGCGCCGGGCGGCGGCTCAATGGCGCCAGCTCAGGCCGACGTTGACGGTGCAGTCGGCGAAGGCGGCGTCGCCCGCGCGGGTGGATCCCCAGGTCGTGGTGCGGTTGCGGTGGACCGCGACGGGCACGGTCACGTTCGCGGTGAACCGACCGACGGCGAGCGCGAGGCCGGGCTCGATCGCGACGGCGAAGCCGGGGCGCCGGCTGCCGCGGCTGCCGCCGAGGGCGTCGTTGCCCGGCACGCCCTCGATGCGGCCGCCCAGGCTGACCGACAGGGAGTGCAGGCCGGGCACGGTCCAGTCGACGCCGGCCCGCGCCAGGTAGGCGTCCGGCACCGAAAAGTTCGTTTCGGCGACGCGGTCCTTCGGGTTGAAGAGGTAGAACGCGCTGCCGTACGCGGCCAGGCCCGGGCGCAGGACGCGGTAGCCCTGAAGCTCGAGGGTGAATCCCCATCCGCCATCGCCGGGCTGGATCGAGGAATCGACGAACCGCTCGGTCGGGCCGGACGGCCGCACGAACACGTCGCGCGCGCGATAGTCGCCGGTCGGCGCCTTGAGCCCGATGCCGACGGCGAGGTTGCCGTTCGGGCTGTCGGCCGGATTCAAGATCCACCAGCTCGCCCCCGCGCGGACGTCGGCCAAGCCCGCGGACCGGGTGGTGAACCGCCGGCCGGAATTGTTTCCCAGGTGCTCGTAGAGCGACTCGCGGTCGTGGTGCACGTACGGGATGGTGAGGCTCAGGCTCAGGCGCTCGGACCAGGCGTAGGTCGCGGTGAAGTCGGCGAAGTGCGAGTCGTTGATCACCTCGGTGCCATTCGTGTCGCGGTGGGTCTGCTCCTCCGCGCCGGCGTAATGGCGGTGCGACTCGAACCACCGGTAGGCGAGGCTGACCTGCCAGTGCTTCGCGGGCAGCAGGCCGGCGTCCATCCGGCAGGCGCCTCCGCCGCCGCGCGCGATGACGCAACCCTGGGCGGGCAAGCGGGCCGGGAGGGCGGCCGCCAGGGCGGCGAAACCGATCGCGGCGAGGCGTCGGGCGGGGATAGTCATGGGCGTGGGGTGGCGGACAGGACCGCGGGCGCCGCATCCTTGCCGCGGACGGGGCGATTTCCGAAGCCCCAAGGGACCGGTTGCCGTCCGCCGCGGGCGAACCGCGGCGCGCCGGCGTTTCCCGCCCGCTTCACCCCGGGAGATCGGCGTTCCACCCCTGCGGGATTCCCTGCGGGCGGCGGCACTTCCACGGTGGTGTCGCGCCGCGGTGCGGCGCCGCCCCTTTCCGCCATGAGACTGCTTCGCCTCCTGCTGCCTGCCGCGGCCGCGGTTCTCGCCGCCGCCGGCGCGTTCGCCGCCACCAATCCCGTCCTGTATTGGAACGAACAGGCGTTGAACGCGATCCGGCTGGCGCGGACGCCGCCGCCGATCGCTTCGCTGCACCTCGCAACCTTCCACGCCGCGATCCACGACGCGGTCAATGGCCTGGCGCCGACCCACCGTGGCTGGCTGCCCGCGCCCATCGCGGCGCCGGTCGGCGCGGACGTCGACGCCGCGATCGCCGGCGCCGCGCACACGGTGCTCCTGACGCTCTGGGGCCAGGCCGCCAATCCGCAGAACTTCCGCGCCGCGTTCGACGCGGCGCTGGCGGACCTCCCTGATTCTCCGGCCAAGGCCGACGGGATCCTCTACGGCCGGCGGGTCGCCGAGGCCGTGATGGCCGCGCGGGCGAAGAGCGGCGCGGGCCAGCCGGCCGCCGGCGTGTTCACCAGCTCCGAGCCGGGCCGGTGGCGCGAGACCCCGCCGGGTTTCCGTCCGGCGGTGCTGCCCGGCCACGCGAAGGTCACGCCCTTCGTGATGACGTCGCCCGACCAGTTCCGCGCGCCGCCGCCGCCGCCGGTGGATTCGAAGGAGCATGCCGAGGAGATCGCTTACGTCGCGCGGTTCGGCGCGCGCGACGGCTCCGAGCGGACCGAGTACCAGACGCTCACCGCGCCTTTTTGGGCCGACGACCTTGGATCGGCCACTCCACCCGGCCATTGGAACGTCATCGCGCAGGACCTCGCCCGGCGGAACCGGCTCGGCACGGCCGAGTCCGCCCGGCTGTTCGCGCTCCTGAACTTCGCCTGTGCCGACGGCGGGATCTCGTGCTGGGACACGAAGTTTCATTACCGCAGCTGGCGGCCTGAGACCGCCATCCGCGAGGTGACGCTGGCGGTGAATGCGCACGCGAAGCCGGTGCCGGACTTCATCCCCCTGATGAGCTCGCCGGCCTTCCCGGGATACACGTCCGGCCACAGCACGTTCTCGGCGGCGGCCTCGAGAATCCTCGAGCTTTGGTTCGGCACGGACGACATCGAGTTCACCACGACGTCCGACGGGCTGCCGGGCGCCGTGCGGACCTACCGGAAGCTGTCGGAAGCCCGCGCCGAGGTCGGGATGAGCCGCGTGTGGGCGGGCATCCATTTCATGTCCGACAACCTGGCCGGGCAGGCCGCCGGGCTGCAGATCGCCGATTTCGTGTTCGCCAACGCCTTGCAGCCGCTCGGTGCCGCCCCCGCCGGCGCGCGCGGGCGCTGAGGGCCGCGGCCTTGCCATGAACAACCGGCGCATCTTCGGGAACAGCGGCTCCGTCTGGCCGGCGATCGATCGCATGGTCCGCTGCCTGCGGAAGCGGGAAGGGCGGCCCCCGCGTCGTCCCGCGCGCGTCGCGGCGACCGGCCCACGCTGGTCGGCGATTGCCGGGCTGGCGCTCGGCAGCCTGGCCGGCGCGCTGGCGGCTGATTTCACCGCCGCGCCCCTGCGGCCGCGCACGGCAGCGCCGGCCGGCGCGAAGGCCTTCACGAGGCTCGATCCCGCCGCGTCCGGAGTGAGCGTGCCGAACGTGTTCGACGACCCGCGGATGTGGGGCGAGCGCTTCCGCGAGCTGACCCTCGGGGCGGTCGAGACCGGGGTGGCGGTCGCCGACTTCGACCGCGACGGCCGCATGGACATCTTCGCGGTGTCGAAGAACGGGCCCTGCGCGCTCTACCGGCAGGTCGCCGACGGTCGGTTCGAGGACCGCGCGCGGGCCGCCGGGGTGGCGGTCGCCGAAGGCCCCTCGAGCAACACGGGCGTGACGGTCGTGGACATCAACCAGGACGGCGCGCCCGACCTGTATGTCTGCCGTTACGACCTCCCGAACCTGCTCTTCGTGAACCGCGGCGACGGCACCTTCGTGGAGCAGGCCGCGGGGTTCGGCCTGGATGTGAGGGATGCATCGGTGCACGCGTCCTTCGCCGACTACGACCGGGACGGCCACCTCGACTGCTACGTCGTCACGAACATCCTGGATTTCTCCAAATCGCCGCAGGGACGGCGCGATTTCCTTTTCCGCAACGATGGCGCGGGCCGGTTCACGGACGTCACGGTGAAGGCGGGCATCTGGGGCCTCACCCAGGGGCACACGGCGATCTGGTTCGACGCGAACCACGACGGGTGGCCGGACCTGTATGTCGCGAACGACTTCGAGACGCCGGACCGGCTCTACCTGAACCAGGGCGACGGGACGTTCGCCGACGTCGTCGACGAGCGGCTGCCGCACGTCACGTATTTCTCCATGGGCGCGGACGCGGGCGACGTGAACAACGACGGCCTGGTCGACTTCATCATCACGGACATGCGCGACCGGTCGCACTTCGAGTTCATCACCGGCATGGAGGAGATCGGCCGCGGCCTGTGGGAGATGGAGCGGGTCGCCGAGCTGATCCCGCAATACATGTGGAACGCGGTCTACCTCAACACCGGCACGGATCGTTTCAGCGAGGCCGCGCACATGCTCGGGCTGGAGGCGACCGGCTGGACCTGGGCCGCGCGGCTGGGGGACCTCGACAACGACGGCCGGCTCGACGTGTTCGTCACGGCCGGGATGACCCGCAACTTCATCGACGCGGACCTGGTGGACAAACAGAACGTCGCGCCGACGCTCGCCGCGCGGGCCGCGGTCTGGAAGGACTCGCCGGCGCGGCGGGAGCGGACCCTGGCGCGCCGGAATCTCGGCGACCTGCGCTTCGCCGATGTCTCATCCGAGTGGGGCCTGGACGAGACGACCGTGAGCTTCGGCAGCGCGCTCGCGGACCTCGACGGCGACGGCGACCTCGACATCGTCTACGCGAACTTCGAGGCGCCGCCGACCATCCTGCGCAACGACACGGCGGCCGGGCGCGCCCTCGTGGTGAAGCTGGAGGGCCGGGCGCCGAACCGCGACGCCATCGGGGCGGAACTGCGGCTCGAGACGGCCGCGGGCGTGCAGGTCCGGCAGCTGTTCACCGAGCGGGGCATCGCCTCGAGCGATCCCGCGGTCGTGCATTTCGGCCTGGGCGATGAAACGGTCGTCCGGCGGCTCACGATCCACTGGCCGCGCGGGCACTGGCAGGTGCTCGAAAACCTCCCGGCCGACCACCGGATCACCGTGGCCGAGCCGGCGCCGGCCGACGGGGAGAAGCCGCCTCCGGCCCGGAGTCGAACCCCGGCGCGCCCGGGGGCGCTGTTCGCCGAGAACGCGGCCGCCCGCGGGCTCCGCCGCGTCAGCGAGCTGCGGCCGTTCGACGAGCTGGTGCGCCAGCGGCTGCTGCCGCGCCGGATCAACGGCCAGGCGCCGGCGCTGGCCAGCGCGGATGTCGATGGCGACGGTCAGGCGGACGTGTTCGTCAGCGGCGGGGCGGGGCAGGCGGGCGGGCTTTTCCTGGGGCGGCCGGACGGCAGCTTCAGCGCCGCACCGGACCAGCCCTGGGCGGACGCCGCGGCGGCGGACGACGCCGGCGCAGCGTTCATGGACGCCGACGGCGACGGCGATGCGGACCTGGTCGTCGCCGCGGGCGGCGTGCAGCGGGAACGCGGTGACGCGCTCCTGCACGATCGGCTCTACCTGAACGACGGCCGCGGAAAGTTCGCCCTGGCGGCGGCCGGCGCGATGCCGGCCGACGGCGAGAGCACGGCGGCGATCGCGGCGGCGGATTTCGACGGCGACGGCCGAAGCGACCTGTTCATCGGCGGGCGGACGGTGCCGGGCAAGTATCCCGAGACGCCGCGCAGCTTCCTGTACCGGAACGAGGGCGGACGCTTCGTCGATGTGACCGACGCGGTCGCGCCCGGGCTGCGCGAAGCGGGGCTCGTGACCGCGGCGGCCTGGGCCGACCTGAGCGGCGACGGCCGGCCGGATCTCGTGGTCGCGACGGAGTGGGGACCGGTGAAGCTGTTCCAGAACGTGCGCGGGCGGCTGGAAGACCGCACGGAGGCGGCCCGGCTGGACGGCTGGAAGGGCTGGTGGTCGGCCCTCGCCGTCGCGGACGTGAACGGTGACGGACGGCTGGACATCATCGCCGGCAACGCCGGCCGAAACACGAAGTACCGCGCGGACGGCGACAATCCGGTCGTCCTTTTCGCCGGCGACCTCGACGGCAGCGGACGCCATCACCTGGTGGAAGCCCGGACGGAGCAGGGCCGGCTCCTGCCGATGCGCGGCCGGAGCAAGCTCGCGTATGCTTTTCCCTGGGTCGCGCGGAAGTTCCCCACCTACCGCGCCTTCGCGGGGGCATCGCTGCCGGACATCTTCGGCGCCGACCGCCTGGCCGCGGCCCGCCGGCTCGAGGTCAACGAGCTCGCCAGCGGCGTCTTTCTGCAGAGCCCGAACGGCGAGTTCGGATTTGCCGACCTGCCTCCCGCGGCGCAGCTCGCGCCGATCAATGCCATCGTGGCCGGCGATCTCACGGGGGACGGCCAGGCCGACCTCTTCTGCGCCGGCAACAATTTCGGTCCCGAGCCGAACACCGGCCGCTGGGATGGCAGCGTGGGGCTTTTGCTGCGCAGCACGGGCGCCGGCCACTTCGAGCCCATGCTGGCGGCGGACGCGGGGATCGTGGTGACGGGCGAGGTCCGCGCGGCGCTGGCCTTGCCCGGGCCGCGGGGTCCGCGCCTGCTGGTCGGGCGAAACCAGGGCTCGCTTCTCCTGTTCGAGCGCCGCTGAATCCGCGCATGAATCGGCGTCGTGTCTACGCGATGGCGGCGGCGATCGCCGCCCTGGGGCTCAGCGCGGCGGGCGAGCCGCCCCTGGTGTCGTCCCGGTCGTTCTACGTGCGCGCGCAGTCGGGTTCGCGCGTGCACTGGCATCCCTGGGACGAGGCGAGCCTGGCGCAGGCGCGCGCCTCCGGAAAGAGCATCTACGTGCTGGTCGGCAGCGAGATCAGCGAGCTGACGCGCTCGACCACGACCGAGATCTTCACCCGGCCGGAGACGGCCGCGTGGCTGAACGAGAACTTCTTTTGCATCTTCGTGGACGGGGACACGCAGCCGGAGGTCGCCGCGTACGCGCAGCATTTCATCAACGCGGCCCGCCAGTTGCGCGGCTGGCCGGTCCACCTGTGGCTCACGCCGGACCTGCGACCCTACGACGGCGCCAACTACCTCCCGCCGACGGAGGAATGGGGGCGGCCGGGCTTTCTCAAGAGCGCGCGGGCGGCGCTCGAAGCCTGGACGGCGGATCGGGAGCGGGCGTACGCGATGGCGGAGGAGGCGCGCGGCATGATGCAGGCGGGGGCGCCCGCGGGGGCGCCGGCGGACGCGGCCGCACGCCTGAACCAGGCCGCCGCCGCCTGGGTCGCCGCGGCCGATGCGGCGAACGGCGGGTTCGGGGGCGCACCGAAGATGCCCGAGCCGGAGCTGGTCCGCTTTCTCCTGAACCGGGGGCCGGAGGCGCGCGCGGCGGCCATGGCGTCGGCGCACGCCTGGGTGCGGGGCGCGCTGCGCCTGCCCGTGGGCGGGTATTATCGACGGACGATCGACGCGGAATGGAAGCAGCCCTACATGCAGAAGCTCATGATCGACCAGCCGCGGATGGCGCTCGCCCTCCGTGAAGCTGCGGCGGCGGGAGACGAAACCCTGCGATCGCACGCCGATGACGCCCTGCGCTTCGCGCTCATGATGCGCTATCCCTCCGGAATCTTCTCGATGGCGGCCGACAACACGGATCCGCAGCCCGAGATGCACCGCGCCGCGGGTCATGCGGCCGCCGTCGCAGAGGGGTTGCTCATCGCGGCGCTGGTGGAAAGCGGGGACTCTGGTCTCGAGGCCGAGGGGCGGAAGCTCGCGGCGCTCTGGACGGATCGCGTCAAGACGGCCGGTGCGGCGGGGCTCAAGCACGACCCGGTCGTGGGCGAGCCGGCGACGGCCGCGGACCTGCTCGGGCTCGCGCTCGGGTTGCGCGCGGCGGGCGAGGCCGGCGTGGCCGATCGATTGATCGCCGCCGCAGTCGACAAATTCTTCGATCCCGCGACGGGCCTGTTCATGGCGTCGCCGGCGACGTTGCCGACGGGCATCACCGTCCGTGCCCCCGCGCTGCCGGAACCCTATTCCGTGGAAGCACTGGCGGTCCTGGCCGGCGCGAAGGGCGAGGTGGCCGAAAAGCTGCGCCGATCGCTGCTGGCTCAGATCGAATACGACGATCGGCCGCCAGGCGCGGTGCTGCTGGCGCTGGCGGCGGGCGAGTAAGGCTCGCAGGGCAGATGTGACGGCGGGAACCGGCCCGCGCCCGATCGGACTGGGCGGCCCGGCGTGCGTTTGCCGGCAAATTCGAACGTTTGGACGCACCCGGCTCGCGGCGCACGAGGGAAGGGATACGGTCGACCGATGGCGGTCGACGTTCTCACGGAGACGATCATTGCGCGCCCGCGCGAGGCGGTGGCTGCTTTCGCGACCGATCCCGCGAACGCGCCGGCCTGGTACGTCAATATCCGCGCGGCCGAGTGGCGCACGGCGCCGCCGATCCGGGCGGGTTCGCGTTTCGCCTTCGTCGCGCACTTCCTCGGCAGGCGGCTGCCTTACACGTACGAGGTCGTCGAATTCGTCCCGGCCGAGCGGCTGGTCATGCGGACGGCGGAAGGCCCGTTTCCGATGGAGACCACCTACACCTGGCATGACGCGGCGGGCGGCGGCACCCGGATGACACTCCGGAACCGCGGCACGCCGGCGGGATTTTCGCGGCTCTTCGCGCCCTTCATGGCGGCGGCCGTGCGCCGCGCCAACGGGCGGGACCTGCGAAGGCTGAAGAGCATCCTCGAGGGCGCCCGGGGCAGCTGAAGGGCGTCCCGCCGAGGAGGCCCGGGCCGCGACGCCGACCCAGACCGGGGTCCGGGCACGCCGCCGGTTAGGACACCCTCCGAGCCGAAACGCGCCTTGCCCACCTCGGGGAAACGGGTTCCGTTCGGCCTTCGCATGCGATCGATTCTCTTTCTCGCGACGGCCGGCGGGTTGCTGGCCCAGACTGCGTCCCCTTCGCCGGTGCAGCTCGCGCCGGTGACCGTCGAGGCCCGGCTGCTCAACGAGTCCCCCGCGACGATCACGCGGCTCGAGCTCGGCGCCGAGCCCGCCGCGGATTTCTCGCCGGCGCGGCTTGGCCTGCGCGTGGCCAACCTGTTCATCGCGGGCAACGAGGCGAGGTCGTTCACCGACACATACGCCCTGCGCGGCCTGACCAACACGCCGATCTTCGGCGGTCCGGCCCTCAGCGGCTACCTCGACGAGGTGCCGCTCGCGCAGCCGTTCACGTTCCCGGCGGACCTCGTCGGCTTCTCCGTCGCGGAGGTGCACCGCGGGCCGACGCAGAACACCCGGTTCGGGCGCGCGGGCTCGGCGGGCGTCCTCACGCTGCGGACGCCGACCTCCGCCCAGGCGGGCGGCGAGGTGCGGGCCGGCTTCGGCGATTTCGGGGCGGCCAGCGCCTCCGTGCGGGCCAACAGCGGGGTGGTCGGGCGCGGCGACGCGTTCGCGAGCCTCGGGTGGAGCCGCCGCGACGGGTACATCACGAACTCCATCCTCGGCCGCGACATCGACGACAAGGAGGCGCTCGCCGGCGTCGCACGGTTCCGCTTCCGCCCGCGGGCGGGCACGGAGCTGACGTTTCTCGGCACGGCGTTTCGGGCGCGCGACGGCGTCCAGCCGCTCGTGCCGCTCGGCGGCCCGTTGTTCACGGTCGCGCGCCAGGCCGAGGGCGAGACGAACGTCGACGCGGCCAACCTCGGCTTCACGGCCGCCTTCGACACGGCGGCCGGGCGGCTGACCGCCACGACGAGCCGGAACGAGTGGGAGCTGTCGCCGTACGAGAGCACGCTCAGCTTCGGGTTCGCGGAGCTGTCCAATCGCGTGCGGCAGCGGCACCGGGCGTGGAGCGAGGAGATCCGGCTCGCGTCGCCCGACGCCGCCGCCGTGCGCTGGCAGGCCGGCGTGTTCGGCTCGAAGGCGCGCACGGACGGGGCGTTCGACCGCGTGTTCGGCCCGTTTCCCTTCGAGTCGTCGGTCTTCCGCGTCGATTCGACCGAGCTCGCGGGTTTCGGCGAGGCGACGTACCGGCCGTCCGAGCGCGTGCTCGTGACCGCCGGGCTCCGCCTGGAGGCCGCGCGGAAGAAGCTCGAGCGCGACGAGGCGATCCCGGTCGTCCAGCAATTTTCCCGGACGCATGAGTCCACCGCGCTCCTGCCGAAGGTCGGCGTCAGCTTCACGCCGGCGCCGCGGACGACACTGTTCGCGACGGCGGGCGCCGGGTACAAGCCAGGCGGCTTCTCGGCGTTCACGGGCAATCAGGCGCTGGCGAAATTCGGGCCGGAGCGCACGAGGACGCTCGAGGCCGGCTGCACCCGGCAGACCGCGGACGAGCGGCTCAGCGTGACGGCCCGTGGCTTCTGGTACGACATCACCGGCTACCAGATCGAGCGGTCCTTCTCGACGAGCTCGGTCGCCGACGATTATCTCGTGGTCAACGCGCCGCGGGCCCGGTCGGTCGGCGGGGAGTTCGAGCTGGCGTGGCGCGCGACGGAGGAGCTCTCGTTCGCGGCCGACGTGGGCGTGACGCGCGTGACCCTGCGGGAGTTCACCGACCCGCACACGGGCACGGATCTCTCCGGCAACCGGGCGCCCTTCGTGCCGGACTACGACGTCCGGCTACGAGCCGACTACCGGTCGCGGTCCGGCTGGTTCCTGGGCGTCGAGTTCACCGCGAACGGTCGCACCCGGTACACCGAGGACGGTAACCCGTTCTTTGCGCAGGGGGCGATGGAGCTTTGGGACGCCTGGCTCGGGTACGAGACCGAGCGCTGGCGCGCGACGGTCTTCGGCCGGAATCTCGCGGACGAGGAGCATTACAGCGCGATCACTCCCGGGACCGGCCACGGCACGCCGGGCGCCCCGCGCACGGTGGCGGCGGAGTTCGTGTGGAAGTGGTGACGTCCCGCTGCGCCGAGCTTTCCTGTCTCCCGTCGGCGCCCGCGCGCGCGGCGTCGCGGGACGGAGCGCCGGAAGGACTAATTTTTCGAGTAGGCGCCGACGCTGCGCGGGCCTTCGGGCCAGCCGAGCGCGCGGCGGATGTCCTCGGGCACTTTCGCGGCGGCCGGTAGTTCCCGGAGGGTGTCGTAGTTCTTGAGCCGCGGCGAGCGAAGCACGGCGCCGTAGTCGATGGCCAGCAACTGGCTGTGGGCTTCGAACTGAGGGTGCAGTTTCGTCACGTCCGCGGGCGACTTGAGTTCGAGCTGGTTGGCCTCGCCGGCGACCGGGCTCCAGGCGATGAGGCTCCGGGCGGGGCCGGGCGCGCGCACGTAGACGTTCCCGTCGAGGACGGCGAAATGCGGCTTGGTGACGCGCTGTTTCAGCAGGGGCACCTGGTCGGCGCGAAGCAGGGCCTTGGGGAACGATGCGTCCGCGGCCACCAGGTTGTTCGCGAACTCGTGCCGGTCGCGCTCGTCGACGTCGGGCCCGGTCGCGGGATGCCAGCCGAAATGATCGCCCACCGCGGTGCGCTCCGTGCGTTCGAACGATGCGACCGTGTTCACGAACGTGTTGTGATAAACGCGCGCGCCGGCCGCGTTGAGGATGCGCACGCCCTTGTCGCAGTTCACGAACACGTTCCCGGCGCAGATCGCGTCCCGGGAGATCTCGTAGAAGAACCCGTCGAGGGCATCCTCGATCCAGTTGTTCACGAACACGCCGTCGACATTCCCGACATCGTACCAGATCCCGTTGGAGGCGGGCTGCTCGATGACGAGATTGTCCCGGCAGGTCACGCGGTAGCACTGATTGAAGATCTTCACCGCCGCCGGGTAGTAGCCGGTGATGCCCTCGATGTTGTTCCGGGCGATGATGTTCCTCTCGAGGAGCACATCGTTCGAGCTGAGGATGAAGATGCCCTCGGTGCTGGTGTCGCTGATCAGGCAGTTGCGGAAGACCATCTTGTCGCCGCGAAAATAGCCGGCGACGCGGGAACAGTGGGTGATCGCGACGTGCTCCAGCAGCGTGCCGACGACATCCTTGCCGTGGCGGCCCTCGGGCGAGACGCCCTCGGGATCGTAACCCTCGATCTCGATGGCGCGGTAGGCGTATTGCGAGAGCGTGAGGCCGCGGACGACCGGGCCCTTCTTGTCGGAGGGCCGTCCGTGGACGGGCTTGATGGTGCGGGTGAACGCGTTGTCCTGCGCCGTGATCTCCACGACCCGCCCGTTCGGGTCACGGCGGATGAATACGTGGCCGTTGTCGTAGTCGACGAAGAAGGAGTTTTCATCCAGTTCGCCCTCCCAGCCGACCGAGCGGAGCGGCTGGCCGTCGATGAACACCATGTCGTTGTTGAATTTGTGAAGCGGGGTGCGCATGCCCTCGCGATGGCGCCGCCACCAGGATTCCGGCTTCATCGGGAAGAGGGATTTCCATGAAGTGCGCCAGATGCCGTCGCGCAGCGCCTCCCATTTGTCCGCGACCAACGTACCCTTGAGCACGGGCTTCTCGTCGCGGTAGGGCTGGAGCGTGATGCCCTGGTTGAACACGAGCCCTCCGGTCCGGTACGTGCCGCCGCGGAGGATGATGGCGTCGCCCGTGATCGCGCGCGCGATGGCGGACTCGAGCGTCGTCGGCGCGTCGGCCGCGTTCCCCGGGGCCTCGGCGCGGCCGTCCGGTGCGACGTAGAGGACATGCGGGGCGTCCGCCGGGACCTCGTAAACCTGCGGCTGGGGGCCGTAGGGGCCGCCGGAGGGCTGGGCGGAGGCGGCGCCCGCGGCGAGCAAGGTGAAAGCGAGCGCGCAGGCGCGCGCGAGGGCGGGGCGGGGCAGCTTCATGGGGGAGCGCCAAAGTTGGCCGGGAGGCCATGAAGGCCAATCCGCGGGCGGGCTAACCTTAGACGATTTTTTCGCACGCGCAGCGCACGATTTCGCTCCGACGGCGCGCACTGTCCGGCAAGTTTAGGCTCGTATATGCAATTGTTAGACTAATGATACTTTTGATTAGCCAGTTTGACCCGTGATTCAACGGAGAAGCCCGGCGGCAACCGGCATGTTGCGCGCCGTTCACCCCTAACACACCAACCCAACCCCACCCGGCGTGCACGGCGCATTGGCCGTTGCCGCCGTTCGCGGATTCTTACCCCACCATGAAAAACCTGCGTCGAAACCTCGCCGCCTGGCTGCTGCTCGCAGCCGCCTGGCCGCTCGGAGCCCAAACGACGGCTCCCGCCACGACCGCCGCACCGGCCGCATCGAGTGATGAAGAGGAGGAAGTGATTCAGCTCTCCCCGTTCGAAGTCCAGGCCGAGAGCCAGGGCTACTCGGCCGCCACCACGCTGGCCGGCAACCGCCTCAACACCGAGCTCCGCGACATCGGCAACGCCGTGACGGTGATCACGAGCCAGTTCCTCGCCGACATCGGCGCGACCAACAACGAGTCGCTGCTGCAGTACACGGTCGGCACGGAAGTCGGCAACATCCAGGGCAACTTTGCGGGCGTCGGCGACGGCTCGTTCCTCGATGAGTCCGGCCGGTTCACCAACCCGAATCAGAACACCCGCGTGCGCGGTCTCGCGCAGGCGGACAACACCCGGGATTACTTCCAGACGGACATTCCGTGGGACGGGTACAACGTCGACCGCGTCGACCTCCAGCGCGGCCCGAACTCGATCCTCTTCGGCCAGGGCAGCCCGGCCGGCATCATCAACACCGGCACCCGCCAGGCGTCGTTCCGCAACGGCAACGAGGTCTCGTTCCGTTTCGACGACCAGGGCAGCGCCCGCCTCAGCCTCGACTTCAACCGCGTGCTGCTGAAGGACCAGCTGGCCGTCCGCATCTCCGCGCTGCGCGACGACGAGCAGTTCCAGCAGGAGCCCGCGTTCGAGAAGGATGAGCGCCTCTACGGCGCCGTCCGTTTCGAGCCCGGCATCCTCAAGCGCGGCTCGGCTCGCACGATCATCAAGGCGAACTTCGAGGACGGCGACATCGACTCTAACCGTCCCCGCTCGCTGCCCCCGATCGACCTGATCACGCCTTGGTTCCGCACGGGCACCTACCAGGGCACCTGGCGCAGCAACGGCACCTACCGCGACCCGGCCACCGGCCAGGTCGTGACGGTCACCGCCGGCGCCCCGCGCACGTTCAACAACCTGAACCGCGAGACGTTCAACCCGCACCAGCTGCAGGACGACAACACCGGCCGCGCCAACCACGGCCAGATGCGTCCCGGCATCAACGGCGGCCCTGACGCCGGCCGGTTCAATCCGGCGTTCAATCCCTGGATCGGCAACTTCGGCCAGCAGTTCGGCGGTCCGAACGCCTTCTATTCCACGCCCGGCGGCACGCCGCAGTACTGGCTCTGGGAAATCCGGACCAACCGCGGCATCGGCGCGAACGGCGCGGACGACAACGGCATCGGCGGCTTCGCCTTCCACCGTCCCGGCGGCATCGCCGACTACGCGAGCTTCGCCCGCGCGGCCGGCCTGCCCTTCTCGAACTTCGGCGTCTACAAGAACTTCAACTTGTCCGACGATTCCGTCTTCGACTTCTACAACAACCTCATCGACGGCGAGAACAAGAGGGAGTGGTCCGACTGGCAGGCGTACAACATCAGCGTCGCCCAGACGTTCATGAACGACAAGTTCGGCTTCGAGTACGTCCACAACTACGAGAAGTACGACAACGGCCAGATCGCCCTCCTCGATGGCGGCCGCCAGGCGCTCTACATCGACTTCATGAGCGTCTACTCGGACGGCACGCCCGACGGCCTCAACGGCGAGCCCCACCAGAACGGCACGCCGAACCCGAACGTCGGCCGGCCCTTCATCTCGGACAGCGGCCAGGGCGGCAATCGCAGCTACGAGAGCTCGCGCGAGTCGAACCGGTTCACCGGCTTCCTCACGCACGACTTCGCGAAGAACAGCGACAACGTCCTCGCGAAGTTCCTCGGCCGCCACACGTTCACGGGCCTCTACTCGAAGGACGAGCAGGTCACGGATCGCCGCGACTGGGTCCGCTACTCGGTGGTCAACTCGCAGTACCGCGACATCGCCGAGTTCACGGGCGTGAAGTTCAACGACAACTTCCTGTCGGTGAACCGCGTCCTCTATCTCGGACCCTCCCTGCTCTCCCGCAGCACCGCGGCCGGCGCCAACATCCCGCGTCCGGACGGCGTCGCGAACGCCCCGAGCGGCACGATCCGCTTCTTCGACTCCACCTGGGCCAACCGCCCCGGCGTCGACCCGGCGGCTCCCTGGACCAACAACTACTACCCGGTCGGCGACACGCGCCGCAACTCGGTCCAAGCGGAAAACCCGGCCAACTACATCGGCTGGATCAACCAGCCCATCGAGATCATGGACTCCGAGGCCTCGATGGCCAACCGCGCGCACCTGACCACGAGCGCCCGCCTCAATCTCAACGAGAACGAGGCCAAGGCTTTCGTCTGGCAGGCCCACCTGTGGAACAACGCTCTCGTCGCCACCTGGGGTTACCGTGAGGACACCCCGTATGCCGTCGAGCGCCGCGTCACCAGCCAGGACAACAACGTCGCGGGCATGCTGGGTCACATCGACAGCTTCCTGAACAAGAACGAGTACAACCTCACGAACCGCACGCCCGCCACGGGCGCCGGCCGCTACAGCGAGGCCATCTTCGACACCGTCGAATCCAAGGCCCTCAGCGCGGTCGCGCACCTCGACCAGCTGCCGTTCATCGGCCGGTTCACCGAGAAGCTGCCCGTCGCCGTCACGCTGTTCTATGCCGACTCGACGAACTTCCAGCCGGCGGCCAACCGCCGCGACGTTTATGGCGAGCTGATCTCGCTCCCCAAGGGCGAGACGCAGGAGAAGGGCATCCTCATCGAAAGCCGCAACGGCAAGTGGTCGTTCAAGGTCAACAAGTACAAGACCGAGCTCACCGACGCGTCCTCCGGCGCGCTCGGCGGCGCCTGGTTCATCGGCTCCAGCCAGGCGTGGGCCTCCCATTGGACGAACATCTTCGAGTTCAACCTTTCGGGTGACACCGGCAGCACGGCCAATGGTCCGAGCTCCGGCCGCTACACGTACTCGCCGGCCCCCGGCGAGACGCAGGCGCAGGCTGACGCCCGCGAGGCCGCGGCCATCGCCGCCTGGCGCACCTGGCAGAACACGGCGATCGCGAAGAAGATGTACGCCGCCTGGAACATCGACCCGACCGGCGGTGGCCTGACCCGCTCCGTTTCGGCCACGATGCCGGCCGGCTTCACCGTGACCGAGGACTCGACCTCCGAAGGCTACGAGTTCGAGTTCAGCGCCCAGCCGACCCGCAACTGGCGCGTCACGTTCAACGCCAGCAAGACCGAGGCTCGCCGTCAGAACATCGGCGGCGCGAACCTCTCCGAGTTCATCTCGGCCTACGAGAACTTCCTGAAGACCACCGCCGGCGGCGACCTCCGCATCTGGTGGGGCGGCGCGGGCAACGAGACGACCCTGTTCCAGTGGAACAACAACATCGGCTCGGAGTACGCGGCCCGCAAGCTGCAGGAAGGCACGAACGTGCCGGAACTGCGCGAGTGGCGCTTCAACGTCGTCAGCAACTACGACTTCAGCGAAGGCCGCCTCCGCGGCGTGAACGTCGGCGCCGCCGTGCGCTGGCAGGACAGCGTCGTCATCGGCTACACGCCGGTGCCGGTGCCGAACGATCCCTCGAGCGTCTCGTTCGACCTCGCCAACCCCTACATGGGACCGAGCGAGACGAACGTCGACCTCTGGATCGGTTACGGGCGCAAGCTGCGCGACAATATCGATTGGCGCATCCAGCTGAACGTCCGGAACGTGGGCGAGGGTGACGGGCTCATCCCCATCACCACGCAACCCGACGGTACACCCGCCGGCTATCGCCTCGCCCCACGACAAGCCTGGACGATCACCAATACGTTCAAGTTCTGATTTGGGATCTGGGGATCCACTCGGACGCCGCCCGCCTCTGGTGGGCGGCGTCTTGCTTTTCAGCCCCGAGATCGGGGACAGGCTCCGCCCCGGTCGCAATCGATCTTGGAACGTTGCCAGCCGGTGGCGCAGGAGCAGGCGGCGCGTTGAGGATAACGCGCCCTACCTCGCCGTGTACCCTGCCGGGGGTAGGCCGGCGGCAGGGCGCCTTGTCCCAAGGCGCCGCGACCCTCGGAATCGCTCGCGGCGTCACGGCCCGCGCGACAACAACTCACGGGACCGTGCGGCCATCTCCGCATTGCCGGCACGCAGCGCGAGCTGCTCGGCTTCCGCCGCCGCCTGCCGGGCTTCGTCCCGACGTCCCAGTTGGGCGAGCGCCCGGGCGGTGAAGTAGGCACCCTGCGCTTCGGCCGGCCGCAGGCGGCGATACGCGTCGAGCGGCTCGAGCGCCTCGGCCGGACGCCCGTCCGACAACAGCAGCCCGGCCAGGCTGATGTGCAGGTCGGCCACGCCCGCCTGGGCTTCGATCCCATCCCGGTAGTGTTTCTCCGCCACCGCCCGTTCGCCCTGCTCCACCGCCTGCAGCCCCGCGTGCAGGTTCCAGTAGCTGAACAGTTCGCGCACCTGTGGGATGCCCGGGTTGGCCTCGAAAAGCGGGCGCAGGTACTCTCCGGCGCGATCGAGGCGCCCGGCCTCGATTTCCAGCTGCCCCAGCACCATCAGGGCCTTCGCGTGGGTGGGCTGCTGGATGAGAGCGTGGCGCAGGTGCCCGGAGGCCTCTTCCCGGCGCTCTCGCTGAAGCAGGACGATCGCCAGGTTGTAATGCGCGCCGCTGTCGTTCGGGGCACGCTTGATCGCCTCGCGAAAGGCGGCTTCCGCCTCGGGCAGCCGCTGCAGAGCATCGAGCATCACGCCCTTGGCAAGATACAGCTCGGGCGCGTCGTCCCGGCGCAGCGCGTCTTCCAGGACGGCGAGGGACCGCGAGGGATCCCCCGTCAGGCGCGTCGCCTCGGCAAGGTGCAGATGGAGCCCGGGGGACACGGCACCGGCGTGCCGGCGCGCGATCTCGAGACCTTTCTCGAGCCACCGTCGCGCCGCGCCCGGGTCCGATTGCTTCAGCAGCAATTCGCCGAGGAGCTCGTACCCGCCGGGATCGTCGGGTGCTAGTTCCACGGCCCGCTCCATCAACGAGCGCGCCTCGGCGTGGTTGCCGAGCTGGTGCGCCGCGGTCGCGTGGGTGGTCAGCCGCTTGGGATCGTAGCAGCGGGTGACGAGCTGACGCAGCCAGGGATCGTCCGGCTCCCGGTACCGGCCTGCCTCCCGACCCAGCCAGCGATGCCGGCGGGCGCCGGCGGCATCGCCCCGGGCGGCCAAGACTTCGGCATGGAGATTGTGAGCGGGGGGGAACGCGGGGTGCTCCTCAACCAGCGCAGCAAGGATCACGGCCGCCTCGTCATCGCGAGCCCGTTGGCGCGACGCCCGGGCGTGGCCGAGGCGGGCGTACGGGTCGCCCGGCACCAGCAGCAGCCGGCGCTGGTACGCGGAGACGGCCTCGTCGACGCGCCCGGACTTGAACAGCAGGTCTGCGAGTTTGAGCCAGGCCGGTGAGTAATCGGGCGCCTTTTCCACCGTCTCGCGGAGCAGTACCTCCACCTCCGTGGGATCGCCGGCCTGGCTCCGCACGTCCGCGAGGAGGTAGGGCCACTCGCCCGACCGCGGCTCCGCGATGCGCAGCCAGCGCCAGCAAGCCTCGGCTTCGGCCAGGAAGCCGTTCGCATGGTACAGCCGGCCGAGGTCTTCGCGTCCGCGCGCGGGTTCGGTCGCAACCCGCTTTTCCGCCGCGGCAAGGTGATCCGCCAGCGCGGCTTGCCCCGAAAGCGCGGGCCGCGCCGGGAGGGCGGCCGGAGGCCGCGGCGCAGACCAGCGCCAGGCGGCCAGGCCGCCCGCGAGCGCGGCGACGCCGAGGGTCGCCACCGCCGCGGGCCGGTTTATTTTTTTCGCCATAGCAGCACGTTGCTCCGGTGCTCGAAGGGAGGGAAGGCGTGGAAGCCGCCGGTGACGATCACCGGGACGCCGTTTCCGTCGAGGTCCCCAACCGCCGCGGTTATCAGGTGCGTCGGCCGCCGGGCCAGGACGACGGGCGTGAAGTTATGCCGGCCGTCATTGAGCCACGCCATCAGCGCGACCGCCTGCGGATCGGACCAGTCCGCGAAGCCGCTTACGGCCAGCAGGTCGACGTCCCCGTCGGAATCCAGGTCGGCGGCATTGGGCGCGTACGCTCCCGGCAGGGCGCCGACGCGATGGAATGCGAAGTGACCGTCGCCGCGGTTTTCGAGCCACTGCAGGCCGTGCCAGATGCGCGGTCCGCGCACCGAGTAGTCGAATCCGTCGCCGTTGGTGTAGATCAGGTCGGGCCGCCCGTCCCGATTCACGTCGGCGACCTCGAGTCCGCTGCTGCCGTAGTCCTCGTTGGTGGAGCCCCACACCAGCTGGTCGCGGAGCGCGTCGCCGGCGTGGCGGAACAGATGCACCTCCTCCCATTCCTGGGAAATGAGCGCGGCGAACTCCGGCCGGCGGTCCCCGTCGAAATCCGCCACGGGGGTGTGGATGCAGCCGGACAGCGAGTTCACGACCGTGCTGGCGAAGCGCCAGTCGCCCAGGTTCCGCAGCCAGCGGGTCTCGCCCTGGGCGTAGCCGAACTGGCCGACCACGAGGTCGAGCCGACCGTCCGCATGCCCGGCGAGGTTCGCCGCCCGCACGTCGGAGACGCGGGCCACCTCGTCGAGGATGACCCGCTTCTCGAACCGGCGGTTGCCGACGTTCTCGAGCACGACCACCGCGCCAATGCGATCGTTGTTCGGCGTGACTTGCCCGAGGCTGGCGACGAGGACGTCCAGACGCCCCCGGCCGTTGACGTCCGCGGTCCAGACGTGGGCCGGCGCCGCGATGTCGCGTCCGATGATCTCCTCGGTGAACACGCCGCGCGGCGACTGCCGGATCCAGCGGACGGTGTTCTGCTGGGCCTCGCAGTACAGGACATCCTGCAGGCCGTCGCGGTCGAGGTCGACGACCTGCACATTCGTGACCATCGGGCGGTCGTCCGGCCCGACCGGGGAGCCGATGGCGACGGCTTCATAGGCCAGGGCGGGTGCCGCGCCGCCCGGGATCGTGCCGGGGTGCTGAGCGCTGACGGGCGACGTGCTGGCGCGGCGCAGCCACCACACGCCGGCAAAAGCCAGCGCCGCCGCCGCGACCGAAAGGGTAAGCCACCGGGGGTTCATCGTCGTGAGGGCCGGTCAGAGCCGCTCCCGCCACTCCGCGGGGAGCAGCGCGAGCGCGGCCTCGCGTTGGGATGGCTCGGGAAAGTCGACGCCGGCGGCCCGGCAGAAAAGCAGCAGGCGGTACAGCGCGCCCGGGGTGAGCGAACGCAGCCGTTCGTCGTCCGCCCCGGCCAGGCAATTCTCGACCATCGCCCGGGCCTGGTCCATCCGCCGGCCCTGTGCGAGCGCGAGCGCCAGGCTGATGCGCCGTTCCCACGGAAGAATCTCGTCCGCGCCCTGGCCGAGCGCGGCATCGATCGCGCCGAGCGTCGCGGTGAGCGCGGGGCCGTCCCGGCGCGCAAAATCCACGTGCGCGCGCGCTGCCAGCGCCGCCAGCTCGTGGGGGAACGCCTGCTTCAGCGACCCCGCGACGGCCGCGGCGAGCTGCGGCTGGCCGGTCTCCAGGAAATATTCTGCGAGGCGCCCGAGCGCGGTGGGATTGTCCTGCGCCTCGACGACCTCGAACACGCGCACCTGGCGTCCCTCAAGTCCCGCGATTCCGGGCAGCTGATACGGAAGCGGACGCAGCCACCGCGGCGGCAGCCATTGCCCGAGCAGGCCGGCGAGGGTCTTGTCGAAGTCCGCCCCGCTGATGCGCGCATAGTCATCGAGGGCGCCGTCCCAGGACGGCAGCACAAGATGGGTGATCTGTCTCCGCTGCACCAGCGCCAGCGCCTCGTCGGCGGAGGTGGCGCCCATGATGCGCGCCGCCGCGCCGAAACCCTCCTGGTTCTCCCACCACGGCGTGCTCACCGCGCGGAGGCCGCCGTAGTAGACAAGTCCGGCGCTGAGCGCAGGCGGCGCGAGCACGACCGCCCCAGGCTGGGGCACCCGGGTCGCGAGCCAGTGCGCGAGGTCGCGCGCCACCAGGGCGTCCACTTCGGCCGCCTGGACCCCGGCATCGAGCTTTGGAGGCGGAGGCTTGAGCAGGGCCAGGCCGGGCAGGAGCACGGCCGCGGTACCGATCGTCCACAGCGCCCGCCCCGGCCAGCCGACCGCGCCGCCCGCCGCGGCGGCCACCAGCGCGAGCAGGGCGCCGTCCACCAGAGTCCAGGCCTGCAGCTGAAAGCAGCCGATCAGCGCCAGCACGGCGACCGGCCCGAGCCCGGTCAGCAGCGCGGAGCGGCGCGGGGAATCGATCGGCGTCCGGAAACCAAGCCAGCCCGCGGCGGCGGCGGCCGCCAGCGGCGCGAGGGTGGCCCAGGCTGCGGCGCCAAATCCGTCGCGACCGAGCCATCCGCCCAGGCTTTCGGCCGCGATGCCGCCGCCGAGCACCGTGAGCTGGCCGGGATTGGCCGCGGCGGCGGGCGCGGGATGGGCGCCGCTCGCGAGGAGCGAAATGGGCACGGCCGCCACGACGACGCCGGCGAGGGCGACGGCGAGCCAGCCCCGGCCGGAAGGCCGCTGGCCGGTCGCCCGCCAGGCTGCGAAACGGGCGAGCAGCTCCGCCAGCCCGAGGCCGGCGAAGGCGTGGACGGGATGGTTCGACTCGATCCGCCATCCCCCGAGGTGCGACGGCGCGAACTCGACCAACCACGCCGCCAGGCTCGTGCCGGCGAGGGCGAGGCCCCAGGCGCGCCACGGCAACGCCATCGAGGGGGCGCGCCACGCTGCGAGGACGCCGCCGAACGCCAAGCCGGCGATCGCGGGCGCCTGGGCCAGCGCGTTGACCCACAAACCGAAGCCGCCGGCGACGCCCGCGGCGACGAACCAGCGCCGGGCGATCGCGGCCGGCGCGAGCACGCCGGCCAGGACGAGGACCACGCTCGCGAACACCAACGCCGCCTTGAGCCCCGGGTCGTCCGGATGTCCTGGCAGGAAGGCACCCGCCAGCGGGAACAGCAGGGCGAATCCGGCCGCAACCAGACCGCCCGCGAAAGCGCCGAACCGGCGGCCGACGAACGCCGTCGCGGCGAGCAGCACCGTCAGATGAAGCCACGGTCCGGCGCGCAACGCCGCGTGCTCCAGGCCGGCTCCTCGACCCGTGTCGCCCGACCGCGCCAAGAGCCCGAGCCACCAGCGATAGGGAGCGGCCATCCGCGTCTCGCGGCCGGCGGGGGCGTTATCGTAGTCGACCTGCCGCAGGCGCCACCGTCCCTCGGCCGCGGCCGTTTCGGCCTGCACCAGCCATTGGTGGCTCGCGTACTGCAGTTCCGGGATCACCTGGTTGCGCACGCTACGCGCATAGCCGGTCCGCGACTGGAGATCCGGTCGCGCGCTGGATCCCAGCTCCGTGAGCGCGCTGATCCGCGCACTGCGCTGTCCCGCGGACCAGAGAAGATACCCGCCGGCGCAGCCCAGCACGACGAGGCAGCCAAGCAGGGGAAGGAGGCGTGACTTCATCCAGGGGCGCGGGAATCCGATCCACGCTGGGCGCCGTTGCCGGCACTGGCAAGTGCTCGTCCCGGTCCAATTTTGGCGCCGGACGGGCCCTTGACCGTCGGACGCAAACGCCGCTTTCTCGGGCGGATGATTGGTGCCTCGTGGCAGTCGCCGGGTGGGGAAGGAACCGCCTTCGTGGGGTCCCAAAAAGTCTTGGACCTGCTTCCGAGACGGGGCGGTCACGCCGGTCCGATGCCCCCCGCGGTCTCACGGCGCCGGTCCCTCCGCCCCGCCCGGATCGCGGTCGTCCTTTCGCTTGTCCTTTTGCCGGACCGGCTGCCGGCTGCCGACGGCCTCGACGCCGCCCCGCTTGCCGCGCGCTCGCGCGCCCCCGGCGCGGCCCTGTTCACGCCGATGCCGGCGTCGCAGACCGGCATCGTGGCCACGAACGCGTACGACGACCCGCGCATGTGGGGGGAGCGCTTCCAGGAATTCAAGTTCGGCGCCATCGGGACCGGCGTGGCGATCGGCGACTGCGACGGCGACGGCCGGCCGGACCTCTTCGTGGTCGACAAGACGGGTCCGGGCCGGCTCTTCCGCAACGCCGGCCAATGGAGGTTCGAGGATGTCACCGAGAAGGCGGGCCTCGGCGGCGCCGGCGGCTGGATGCGGGGACTGTTCGGCGGCGAAGACCCGCAGGCGTGGTCGCAGGGCGCGACCTGGGCCGACGTCAACAACGACGGCCGGCTGGACCTGTACGTCTGCCGGTTCGCCGCGCCGAACCGGCTGTGGATCAACCAGGGAAACGGCGCCGATGGGACCGTCACGTTCAAGGAGGAGGCGGCCGCCCGGGGGCTCGCGCTGGCCGACGCGAGCGGGACCGGCGCCTTCGCCGATTTCGACCGCGACGGCTGGCTCGACGTCTACGTGCAGACGAACCTGCTGGATGCCCGGGCGCAGCCGGAGGGGCAGGAGGACCGCCTGTACCGGAATCGCCGCGACGGCACCTTCGAGGATGTGACCGCGCGCGCCGGCATCCGCGGTCGCTCGCAGGGCCACGCCGCGATCTGGTGGGATTATGACCACGACGGCTGGCCGGATCTCTACGTGGCGAACGACTTTGCCGTGCCCGACCGGCTGTATCGGAACGGCGGCGGCCTGGGCGCGGGCTTCAAGGACGTGTTGGACGAGGTCGTGCCGCGGACGCCGCACTCCTCGATGGGGGCGGACCTGGGCGACGTCGACAACGACGGCCGGATGGACCTGCTCGTCGCCGACATGGCCGCGACGACGGCGGAGAAGGACCAGCGCGGCATGGCGAAGATCCGGTCCCTTCTGACCAAGCTCGACGAGGACGCCCCGGCGGCGCCCCAGTTCATGCAGAACACGCTGTTCGTGAACACGGGGCGTGGTCGGATGATCGAGGCCGCGCAGATGGCCGGCCTGGCCGCGACCGACTGGACCTGGTCGGTCCGGCTCGAGGACCTCGACTGCGACGGCTGGGTGGACGCGCACGTGACGAACGGGATGGTGCGCGAACTGCACAACGCGGACCTGGTCCAGGCGATCTCGGGCACCGAGAGTCCGGCGGAGGCGATTCGCGTGGAGCAGGCGAGTCCCGTCCTCGCCGAACGCAATCTCGCGTTCCGCAACCGCGGCGACCTGCGCTTCGAGGACGTTTCCCGCGCCTGGGGGCTCGACCAGCACGGCGTGAGCTTCGGCGCGGCCTTCGGCGACCTCGATGGCGACGGCGACCTCGACCTGGTGTTCGCGAACTACCAGGGGGCACCGACGGTGCTCCGGAATGACGCGCCCGAGGGCAACCGGCTCGTGGTCGCGCTGCGCGGCGCCGCCTCCAACCGTTTCGGCGTCGGCGCGACGGTCCGGGTTCGGACCGCGCGCGGGGAGCAGGTGCGCCAGCTCGTCGTTTCGCGCGGCTATCTTTCGAGCAGCGAGCCGATGCTGCACTTCGGCCTCGGCGCCGCGGAGCGCGTCGACCGGCTGGTGGTCGAGTGGCCCAGCGGCCTCCGGCAGGAGTTTCCCGATCTCGCGGCGAACCAGCGCGTGACCGTCACGGAGCCCGCTTCCGCGCCGAAGGACCCCGGCGCGGGCCGGCCGGGAGCGGCGGGGACGGGGCTTTTCGTCGACGTGACGGCGAAACTTGGCGTGAGCCTCGCGGCGGCCGAGGAGCCGACGGCCGAGCCCGACGCGCAGGCGCTCCTTCCGTTCCGGTTCAATCGGCGGGGACCCGCCCTGGCCGCCGGCGACCTCGACGGCGACGGCCGCGACGAGCTCGTCCTGGGCGGCACCACGCGCAGTCCGCTCAGGGCGGGGCGCTGGGGCGATCTCCCGCCGGGCAACGCCGACGACGGCCCCGTGCTGCTCCTGGACTTCGACGGTGACGGCGATTCCGACCTGCTTCGCACGAAGTGCGGGGCGAGCCGCGCGGGAAATTATCAGCCGCAGCTTTGGCGGAACGACGGCGGCAAGCTCGTCGCGACCGACGCGCTTCCGCAGCTCGCGTTGTCGGCCGGCGCGGCCGTCGCGGCGGACTTCGACCGCGATGGTGACCTCGACGTCTTCCTGGGCGCCCGAAACCTTCCGGGACGCTACCCGCAGCCGCCGCCGAGCGCGCTGCTGCGGAACGACGGCGGCACATTCGTCGACGCGACCGAGCTGCTCGCGCCGGGGCTGAAGTCGGCCGGCCTGGTCACGTCGGCCCTGGCATCGGACGCCGATGGTGATGGCTGGATCGACCTCCTGATCGCGACCGAGTGGGGGACGGTGCGGTATTTCCGCAACGCCGGCGGAAAGCTGGGCGACCAGACGGAGGCGGCGGGATTCGCGGCGGGCAGGTCGGGGTGGTGGACCTCGCTGGCGGCGGCGGATTTCAATGGCGACGGGCGGATGGACTATGTCGCGGGCAACGTCGGCCTGAACACCCCCTACCGGACCCCGGCCGTGCTTCTTGCGGCCGACTTCCGCGGCGGCAGCGCGCCGCAGCTGGTCGAGGCGCGGGAGGAGAACGGGAGGCTCTACCCGATCCGCTCGCGGCAGGAACTCGGGGCGCACATCCCGAACATCCTGCGCAAGTATCCCAGGAACGACGCCTTCGCGAAGGCGACCGTCGAGGAGATCCTGGGCGCGGACAAGGTCGCGGCGGCCCGCCGCTTCCAGGCCGACGAATTCCGAAGCGGCGTGTTCCTCTCGCGACCGGACGGCTCCTGGGCCTTCGCCGCGCTGCCTCGCCTGGCCCAACTCGCGCCGCTGCAGGGCATGGTGGCGGGCGATCTGGATGGGGACGGCGCCGCGGATATCCTGGCGGCACAGAACTCCTTCGCGCCCATCCCGCCGACGGGTCGGTTCGACGGGGGCGTGGGCGTGTTCCTGCGCGGCGACGGGCAGGGCGGCTTCACCGCGGTTCCGCCGGCGGAATCCGGCTGGGTCGTGCCGGGCGACGCGCGCTCGCTGGTGCGCGCAGACCTCGACGGCGATGGTGTTCACGAGGTGGCCGTGAGCCGGAATCAGGCGGAGGTGAGGGTGTTCAAGATTTCTCCGGGCCGCTAGCCTCCAAGGCGACCGAGCCGTGCACGCCCGAACCATCCCATTATGCCCATCGAACTGACGACCCAGGAACGCGACGAGGCCATGCATTCGCTGAAACGATTCTTCGCCGAGGAAATGGATGACCCCTTGAGCGAGCTTCGCGCCGGAATTCTCCTCGACTACCTGCTCAAGGAGATCGCGCCGCTCGGCTATAACCGTGGCGTGCGCGACGCGGAGGATTTCTTCCGCAAGCGGCTCGAAGACCTGCCGGGCTCGTGCTTCGAGGCGCCGTTCACCTACTGGCAATCGAAACGGCGGCGGTGATCCCCGGGGCCCGCCTTGGCCAGCGGGCGAAGGCCCGGCTATTCCGGGGCTGGCGCAGGACCCGCTCCGGCCGCGAGGCGGAACTCAGTGCGCCGTCGGGACGGAGAACTTCTCCGCGAGGATGTCGCAGAGGTCGGGATCGGGCATGCCGCCCAGCAGCGAAAACGCGTGTCTCCCGAGCTCCCGCGGGACATGCCCTTCCAGGTGCGCCAGGCGGGCCGGCTCGTCCGGAAACACGCCGAAGATGCCGTATTCGGCCTTGCCGAACCGCAGCGCAAACCACGCGAGTGTCTTCGGCTCGTCGTCGATGTGTGATTGGATGTCCCGGAGGCAGCCTTCCAGCCGCTCCGCCTTGTTTTCCTTCGAGGTGAGCCGCTGGAGAAGCCCCTTCGACGCCGGCTCGGTGCCGTAGTACGGGGGCAGCTTGCAGGCCATCACCTCGACCCGTTCGAAGCGCGGCCGGGTTGCGCACAGTTCCGGCGCGCGGTCCCGCAGGCTGCGCCCCACCGGCCCGGCGAGATGGGCTTCGCGTCCGGCGTCGTCGGTGAACGCCGCAAACATCCCGTAGTCATTGGATCCGAACTTCACCGTCAGCCAGGCGGCCGTGCCCAGCTCGTCCTGCGCCAGCGGAAGGTTGGTGTTGAGAAGGTCTTCCACGTCGCGGTCCTTGCCGCGACGGGATTGCAGGCGAACAAAGAGGGCGCGGGAGATCATGGGGATGGTCTTTTCGGCCGGGCGAGGCGGCCCGGCCAAAATATGTCCGCTTCGGTCGTGCCTGCCATGGGGCGAACCGCCCGCGAGTCCCCGCTCGCCGCCTCCGGGGCCTTCCGGCCAGGAGTAAGGGAATATCTCGGGAGGCGGACAGATCCGGACGAACGGGGTCCGGGCCCCGCGAGCTCCGAGGTTCCTGTTTTCTGAATTTGAGCACCCGAACGCCAACCCGCGGGCCTCGTCGCGGTCCTATTCGCATGCCGCGAATCCTCGACCACGTTGACTTGCGCGTCCGCGATCTCCGGGCGTGCCGGGATTTCTACCACGGCCTGCTTCCGCTGGTGGGCTTCACACTGCGAATGGAGATCCCGGGCTGGATCCAGTTCGAGGGGGCGGGTTCCGGCGTCACGGAGTTCTTCGGTGTGACGGAGGATCCGGGCCACCGGCCGAACAAGGTCGGATCGCATTCTGGGCGGAGTCGAAGGACCGGCTGGATCGGATCGCGCGGGAGCTTCCGGGTCTCGGCGCCGCCGAAATCGAGGGCCCGGACTGGGAATCCGCCACGTACTACGCCATTTATTTCTCGGATCCGTCGGGCAACCCGCTGGAGATCTGCCACCGGACGCGAAAGCTCACGGACGAAACGTAACGGCCTCTTTCGCCCGGGACGCGCCGCGGTCCGCGGGATTCCCGCGCCCGCGGCCACCGCCGGTCTTGCCGCTCACCCGCGAACTGCTTGCCTTGCCCCATCGCCGGCACTGTTAGACCTGGGGTCGTGTTGCCGGTCAACGCCCGCCTCCCCCAATTGCCCCGCATGCCTTCGCCCCATGTGCCTGCGCGCCGTCGTGCCTTTTGGCCGAGGGTCTTGCTGGCGGTCGTCGTTCCGCTGGCCTTCTTTGCGCTGCTCGAAGGCGGGCTCCGGCTGGGGGGATTCGGACGCGATCCCCGGTTTTTCATCCCCGACGCGCAGCCCGGGCAGTGGCGGACGAATCCCCGGTTCACCGAGACCTATTTCCCGGCCTCGTTCGGGCTGAAGCCGGCCAACTTCCGCCTGACCAAACGGAAAGCGCCGGGGACCACGCGCATCTTCGTCCTCGGCGAATCGGCCGCGATGGGCGTGCCCGAACCCGCCTTCGGCCTCGCCCCTCAGCTCCAGGCCCAGCTGCGGGCGGCGCGCCCGGACGAAAAGGTCGAGGTCTTCAATCTCGCGGTGACGGCGATCAATTCGCACGTCGTCCGGGAGATCGCGCGGCAGGCGGTGGACTTCGAGCCCGACCTTCTCGTGATCTACCTGGGGAACAACGAGGTCGTCGGCCCCTACGGCCCGAGTTCGGTGGTGACGGTCGGCGTGCCGCCCCGCTGGCTCATCCGGACGTCGCTGGCGCTCCGGTCGTCGCGGACCGGCCAGCTCCTGGAGCGGATCGTCGGGGTCTTCCGGCCCAGGGGGGCTGAATTCAAGGAGTGGGGCGGGATGGAGATGTTCGCGGGCAAGACGGTGGCCACGGACGATCCGCGCCTTGGCCGGGTGTACGAGCATTTCGCAGCCAATGTCGCCGCGATCCTCGAGCTCGCGGCCGAACGCGGCATCAAGGTCGTGCTCTCGACGGTGGCGGTGAACATCCGCGACTGCGCGCCGTTCGCCTCCGCGGGCGCGAAGTCGGCCGAGGAGGCCTTCCAGCGCGGGCGGGCCGCGGAGGCCCGCGGCGACCCATCCGGCGCGCGGACGGACTACCTCGAAGCGCTGGAGCTCGATGCCCTTCGATTCCGGGCCGACGCGCGGATCAACGCGATCATCCGCGATGCCGCCCAGGGCCGCGCCGGGCGGGTGGCGCTGGCGGACGCTAGCCGCGCGCTGGGGTCCGACGCGGGGTCTTCCGTGCGCCCGGCGGGCCGCGAGCTCTTCTTCGAGCACGTCCATCTCACCTGGGAGGGCAATCATGCGCTGGCGCGGATCCTCGCCGAAGCCGCCACGGGAACCTTGGGCACCGCCCCGGCGCGGTGGCTGGATCCGTTGGCGGCGGCCGATGCGCTCGGCTTCACTCCCTTCGCGCGGCTCGCGCAGCTGCAGGCGATGGACGAACTGACCAATCGCCCGCCCTTCACCGGACAGTCGACGTTCGGTCCCGACCGCGCCCGGCTCGAGCGCGAGATCGCGCAAGCCCGGCAGGAGGTGGCGAAGCCGGGGGCCTTCAACCAGGCCCGGAGCCGCCTGGAAGCGGCGATGGGCCGTCGACCGAAGGACCCCGACGCGCCGCTGCTCTTCCAGGCCGCGAAGGTGCAGCTGCTCAACCGCGAGTACGCGCGCGCCGTGGTGTTGCATGACCGGCTGGCGAAACTGGTGCCATTCTCGGCCGAGATCGCGGCGCACAAGGCCGCGTGCCTGCCGCCGCTCGGTCGCACCCCGGAAGCCGAGCAGCTCCTGCTGCGGGCCATCGCCGAGGAGCCCTATTACTACCAGAGCTATCCGCTGCTGGCCCGGCTTTGGGCAGATGCCGATCGGCTCCCGCACGCCCTCGAGCGATTCGCCGCCTGGGTCGCGGAGATGCCGACCAGCCGCGTGATCCGCGGGACCTACGCCCAGCTCCTCGCGCGCGCCGGCAAGGAGGCGGAAGCGGAGCAGCAATGGCGCGAGATGCTGGCCCGCGTGCCGGACGACGAGTCGGCGCTCGACCCGTTGACGTCCCGCCTGGCCCATTCGGGCCGGCTCGATGCGGCGGTCGAGCTCATGCAGCGGGCCTTTGCGCACAACCCCCGCAACTATGCCAACAACGCCCGGTTGCTGGAGGTGGCCGCCCGACGTGGCGACGCGGAGGGCATGCTGCGATACATGAGGGCCCTGGAGGCCAGCGGGAGCGTGAACGCGAAGTTCCACTACGACGTGGCGGCGGTGTTGTCCCACCTCGGCCGGACGGACGAACGCCAGGCGGCGCTGGAAACGGCGCTGGCGGCGGCCCGGGCGGAGGGGAACAGCCAGCTGACGCAGGAAGTGGAGCAATTGCTGCGCGAGGGGAAATGACCGCCATCCTCGGCATCTCGGCGTTTTACCACGACTCGGCGGCCGCGCTCGTCGTCGACGGCCAGATTGTGGCTGCGGCGCAGGAGGAGCGCTTCACCCGGAAGAAGCACGACGACGCGTTCCCGGCCCAAGCCGTGGCGTACTGCCTGCGCGAGGCGGGGCTCGCGCCCGAGCAGCTCGATCACGTCGCGTTCTACGAGAAGCCGCTGCTCAAGTTCGAGCGGCTGCTTGAAACCCACCTTGCCGAGGCGCCGTTCGGCTTCCGCGCCTTCCTGCGCGCCATGCCGCTCTGGCTGCACCGGAAGCTGCACCTGCCGCGCGAGATGCGCGCCGGGCTTGGCGGGCGCTACCGCAAACGATTCGTGTACCCCGAGCACCACGAGTCCCACGCCGCGAGCGCGTTCTTCCCGTCGCCATTCGACGAGGCGGCGATCCTCACGCTGGATGGCGTGGGGGAGTGGGCCACCGCCAGCCTGGGCCACGGCCGCGGCCACCGGCTCGCGCTGCTCCACGAAATGCAGTTTCCGCACTCGCTCGGCCTCCTGTACTCGGCGTTCACGTCCTACTGCGGCTTCCGGGTGAACTCCGGCGAATACAAGCTCATGGGCCTGGCGCCGTTCGGCCGGCCTGTCTTTGCCGGACTTATCCGCGAGCGGCTGATGGACCTGCGGCCGGACGGATCCTTCCGGCTCGATCTCTCCTATTTCGACTATTGCGCGGGTCTCACCATGACCTCCGCCAAGTTTCACCGGCTGTTCGGAGGATCGCCCCGGCCGCCGGGGGCGACGCCGACCGAACGCGAGGCGGATCTCGCGGCGTCGATCCAGCAGGTGACCGAGGAAATCATGCTCCGGATGGCGCGGCACCTTCACGCGATCACCGGCGCCCGGAACCTCTGCCTCGCGGGCGGCGTGGCCCTCAACTGCGTGGGCAACGGCCGGATCCTGCGCGAGGGACCGTTCGAGCGCATCTGGGTGCAGCCCGCGGCGGGGGACGCAGGCGGAGCGCTCGGCGCGGCGCTGTTCGTTTGGCATCAGCTGCTCGGGCAACCGCGCGACCCGGTCGCGCCGGACGGGCAGCGCGGCTCGCTCCTCGGACCGGGCGTGCGCGGCGACGAGGTCGAACCGGTGCTGCGCGCGAGGGGCGCGGTCTACCGGCGTCTCGCGGACGAGAGCGCCATCTGCCGGGAGGCGGCCGCGCTGATCGCCGCGGGCCGGATCGTGGGCTGGGTGCAGGGCCGGATGGAGTTCGGTCCGCGGGCGCTCGGCGCGCGCAGCATCCTCGGCGACGCGCGCGACCCGGAGATGCAGGAACGGATGAACCGGCGGACGAAGTTTCGGGAATCCTTCCGCCCGTTCGCGCCGATCGTGCTGCGCGAGCGGGCCGGCGAGTTCTTCGAACTGCGGCCCGAAGATGAAAGCCCCTACATGCTGGTCGTCGCGCCGGTTCGGGCGGAGAAACGCGTGGCGTCGAACGGCGCGGCGCGGGCCGGGCTGGAGCGCGTGAAGGATGCGCGGTCGGTCGTCCCGGCGGTGACGCATGTCGACCACTCCGCGCGGGTCCAGACGGTCGATTGCGTCCGGAATCCGCGGCTGCACCGGCTGCTGGAGGCGTTCGCCGGGCAGACCGGCTGTCCGGTGATGATCAACACGAGCTTCAACATCCGCGGCGAGCCCATCGTCTGTTCGGTCGACGACGCGCTGCGGTGCTTTCTCGCGACCGACATGGACGCCCTCGTGGTCGATGATCTCCTGCTGCTGCGCGAGGACCAGCCGGCGGCGCTGGTCGCGGCGAGCGCGATATACCGGGAAGGGTATGGCAATGACTGACGGGGCGGAATCACGGTGGAGCGCGCCGTCCCGACGCGCGGCATCGGACGGAAACGGCCTCGACGCAGAACGCGCCCAGAGGTCGCGTGCCATCCCCATCTATGGGAGCGTTCTCGGCAGATGAAACTCCTCCGCCTCAACGTCGACCCATCGCCGAGGGACCTGCGTCTGTTCTCCGTCCTGTGGCTGCTCTTTGTCGGCTTGGCGGGGTTCCTGGCTTGGCGGAAAGGTGCCGTTCCGCTCGCGGCGACCCTGTGGTTCGCCGCGGGTGGGGTCGGGGCCGTCGGCCTTGTTTCCCCGCGCAAGGTCCGCGGCGTTTATCTCGGCGCGGCGTACGCGGCGTTTCCGATTGGCTTTGTCGTCTCGCACTTGATGCTCGGCGCCGTGTATTACCTCGTCCTCACCCCGGTCGGCCTGTGCGCGCGCCTGTGCGGCCACGATCCGCTCGCCCGGCGCCCCGGCGCGGCGGGGACGTCCTATTGGAAGCCGCGCCGCGGACCGCGCAGTCCGGCGAGCTATTTCCGGCAGCATTGACGGAAGGCGCAAGGCCAGCGGTCCCCGCCATGAAATCCGATGACGAGAAGTCGTTCGCCGAGGCCGCCGCGGAGCCCCCGCGCGGGACGGTGGCCGAGCTGGTGCATTTCCTTCTCCACAACAAGAAATGGTGGCTGACGCCGATCATCGCGCTCCTCCTGCTCGCCGGCGTGCTCGTGGTCCTCGGCGGCACGGGCGCGGCGCCCTTCATCTACACGTTGTTCTGAGGTGGCCATGAGGGCAGCGGCGCGTCGCAGACCGGGTCGAAACCGCCGTCACGGGCCGGCGGCCCGGTCCGCCTTCGCCGCGGCGGTGCTGGGGGCCGCGGCCCTCGCGGGCGCCCTGCGCGCCGCCGAGCTGGCCTCGGCGCCGCTGGCGCCGCGCTCGCGCGCGGGGACGACGCTCTTCTCCCCGCTGACGCCGGCGCAGACCGGAATCGTCGCGGAGAATCCCTACGACGATCCGCGGATGTGGACCGACCGTTACCAGGAGCTCGTCTACGGCGCGATCGGTTCGGGGGTGGCGATCGGCGACTTCGACGACGACGGCCGGCCCGACCTTTATCTCGTGAACAAGACCGGCCCCGGCCGGCTCTTCCGCAATCTCGGGGACTGGCGGTTCGAGGACGTCACGGAGCGATCCGGGCTCGGGGCCGCGGGCTGGATGGGCGGGCTCTTCGGCGGCGACGAGGCGAAGGCCTGGACGCAGGGGGCGGCGTGGGCCGACGTGAACAACGACGGGCGGCTGGACCTTTACATCTGCCGCTTCGCCGCGCCCAACCGGCTGTACATCAACCAGGGGGGCGGCGCCGGCTCGGCCACGTTCAAGGAGGAGGCGGAGGCGCGCGGGCTGGCGCTGACCGATGCGAGCGGCATGGCGGCGTTCGCGGACTACGACCGCGACGGGTGGCTCGATGTGTACGTGCAGACGAACATGCTCAGCGCCAAGGCGAGCCCGGAGGGCCAGCGCGACCGGCTGTTCCGCAACCTGGGCGACGGAAAATTCGCCGACGTCACGGACCGCGCCGGCATCCGCGGCCTGACGCTCGGGCATGCCGCCACCTGGTGGGACTTCGACGAGGACGGCTGGCCCGACTTGTACGTCGCGAACGACTACGCAGGGCCGGACCGGCTGTATCGGAACAACCGCGACGGCACCTTCACGGACGTCCGCAACCGCGCGCTGCCGCGCACGCCGTACTACTCGATGGGCGCGGACCTCGGCGACGTGAACAACGACGGGCGCCTGGACCTGCTCGTGGCCGATATGGCCGCGACCACGCCCGCCAAGGACCAGCGCGGCATGGCCGGGTCGCGCGCGCGCGCGCAGGCCGAGCCGCTAGACCCGGCGGAGGCGCCGCAGCGGATGAGCAACGCGCTGTACCTGAACACCGGCACCGGCCGCCTCCACGAGGCGGCCTTCCTCGCCGGAGTGAGCGCGTCGGACTGGACGTGGTCGGCCCGGCTCGAGGATCTGGACTGCGACGGGCGGGTGGACGTGCATTTCACCAACGGCATGGTGCGCGAATATCACAACGCCGACCTGCTCGAGCGGATCATGGGCGCGGAGGGCACCGACGAGTCGCGTCAGATGGTCAAGGCGAGCCCCGTGCTGGCGGAGCGAAACCTGGCGTTCCGCAACCTCGGCGGCCTGCGGTTCGAGGAATGCGGCCGCGCCTGGGGCCTCGACCAGCCGGGCGTGAGCTTTGGCGCCGCGTTCGGCGACCTCGACGGGGACGGCGACCTGGACCTGGTGTTCGCGAACTACCAGGCAGGCCCGACCGTGCTGCGCAACGACGCGCCGGCGGGGAACCGGCTGGTGGTCGCGTTGCGCGGGACGCGATCGAACCGCTTCGGCGCCGGGGCGACGGTCCGCGTCCGCACGGCGGCGGGCGAGCAGGTGCGCGCGCTCGTGCTGGCGCGGGGCTACCTCTCGAGCAGCGAGCCGGTCCTGCATTTCGGCCTCGGCGAGGCGGAGACGGTGGAGGAGCTGATCGTCGACTGGCCGAGCGGACACCGGCAGAGGTTCGACAAGGTGGCCGCCGGCCAGAAGCTCACGATCGCGGAACCGGCCTCCGCGCCGGCGTCCCGCACCGGACCGGAGCCGTCGCGGACGCTTTTCGACAAGGTGGCCGGCGATGGCCTGGCGGCCGTGCCCGAGGAGACCGAACCGGACCGCGATGCGCAGCCGCTGGCGCCGTTCCGGCTCGACCGCCGCGGCCCGGCCCTGGCGGCCGCGGATCTCGACGGCGATGGCCGGGACGAGCTCGTCGTCGGGGGCACGACGAAGTCGCCCTTGCTCCTCGGCCAGCTCGGCGCGCTCGCAGCGGGCAACGCCGACGACGGTCCGGTCCTGCTGCTCGACTTCGACGGCGACGGAGACGCGGACCTGCTCCGCACCAAGGCGGGCGCGAGCCGGTCCGGAAACCACCAGCCGCAGCTCTGGCGGAATGACGGGGGAAGATTCACGCCGACGGACGCGATCCCGGCGCTCGCGATCTCGGCCGGGGCGGCGGCCGCGGCGGACTTCGATCGCGACGGCGACCTCGACCTGTTCCTCGGCGCGCGCAACCAGCCGGGACGATATCCCCATGCCGCTCCGAGCTTTCTGCTGCGCAACGAGGCGGGGAGATTTTCCGATGTGACCGAGGCCTTCGCCCCGGCCCTGCGGACGGCCGGGCTGGTCACGTCCGCGCTGTGGACGGATGCGGATGACGACGGCTGGCCGGATCTCCTGATCGCGACCGAATGGGGCGAGGTCCGGTTTTTCCGCGGCGAAGCCGGGCAGGCACTCGTCGAGCGGGGCGACGCGGCCGGTTTTCGCGCGGCGGGCACCGGGCTGTGGACCTCCCTGGCGGCGGCGGACCTGAACCGCGACGGCCGGATGGACTACGTCGCGGGGAACCTCGGGCTGAACACGCCGTACCAGCCTTCGGCGGCTCTTTTCGTGGCGGACTTCCGCGGCGGCAGCCCGCCGCAGCTGGTCGAGGCGCGGACCTTCGAGGGCCGGCTGCTGCCGCTGCGCACGCGCGCCGAGCTGGGCGCGCTGATTCCGGGCATCCTGCGGAAATTTCCGAAGAACGATGCGTACGCGAACGCCTCGCTCGAGGAAATCCTCGGCGCGGGCAAGCTGGCGGCGGCGCGAAAGTTCGAGGCGACGGAACTCCGGAGCGGCGTGTTCCTGTCGCAACCAAACGGGACTTGGCGGTTCGAACCGCTGCCGGTCGAGGCGCAGCTCGCGCCCTTGCAGGGCATCGTGGCCGGGGACCTCGACGCCGACGGCCACGCCGACGTGCTCGCGGCGCAGAATTCGTTCGCCCAGCCCGCCTCGATGGGCCGCTTCGACGGCGGCCTCGGGGTTTTCCTGCGCGGCGACGGCCGGGGTGGGTTTCGCGCCGTCGGCCCGGCGGAGAGCGGATTGGTCATTCCGGGCGACGCGCGGGCCGTCATCCTGGCTGATCGCGACCGCGACGGCGCACCCGAGATCCTCGTGAGCCGCAACCGGCAGGAAGGCCTGGCTTTCGCCCCGGCCGGGGGCGGCGAACGCCGGTGGTTTCGGGTCGTCCTGGACGGGCCTCCCGGGAACCCCACCGGCATCGGGGCGAAGCTCACTCTGGAATTGGCCGATGGAAAAACGCTGCTGGCCGAAGTGGCCGCCGGCTCGGGCGTGCTCTCGCAGTCGGCCGCCGGCGCGTTCTTCGGCTATTCGGCGGCGAACGTACCCCGGCGGCTGATCGTCCGCTGGCCGGACGGGAGGACCGCGACGCATGCGTTTCCCGCGCCCCCGGCGGGAAACGTTTTCCTCAAATAGACCGCTAGTCCTCGCCGATGTCCGACCACCCCGCGAATTCCATTCGTCAAGCGAACCCGCGCCCGAGGCGCCGCCGCGGTGGCGCCGGATCCTGGCCGCAGCGGCGGCGGCCTACGCGATCGACACGAAGTCGCGGACGGGGGCGCGAATCGCCATCGGATTCCTCTGGATCGTCGCGTTGCTCAACCTGGCCGGCTGCTGGGTCATCATGGTCAAGATCGGAGCAGCGACCCGCTGAGGCTCGATGAGCGAAAACCCACAGGTCCAACCCGATGCCGTCGTCCAGCGCCAGCTGGATGCCTACAACGCACGCGACCTCGGGGCGCTGCTCGCGATCTACGCCGACGACGCGCAGCTGTTCGAGCATCCGGACAAGCTGCTCGCGCGGGGCACGGCGGCGTTGCGCGAGCGGTTCGCGGCGCGGTTCCGCGAGCCCAACCTCCACGCCGCGCTGCGGCAGCGGATCGTCGCGGGCCCGTTTGTCGTCGATCACGAGACCGTGGCCCGCACATTCCCCGAGGGCCCGGGCGAGATCGACCTGGTGATTATCTACGAGGTGAGGGAAGGGAGGATCGCGCGGCCTGGACGATCGCGGGCGAGAAGCGCATCGCCAGGCCGACCCGCGGTCCGAGGCAGGGCGGGTTATCCCTAACGCGCCGCCCGACCGCTCGCCGAGGATCCGTGCGGCGCGCCGATCCGATTTTGGTCCCGGATCCGAAACGCCGGCGCGTCGCCGGGTGCTACCAGGCCGGGCGGCCGAACCGCTGGCGGAAAGCGGCGCGGAGCTGCTCGACCTGCGGGCGCGGCATCCGCGGCTGCTCCCGGATCATCGTCATGAGGCGCTGCGCCTCCGCCTCCTGGCCGGACGAGATGCTGGAGAAGGCGAGCACGCCGAGCGCCGGCGGGTTGCCCGGCTCGGCCTCGAGCGCGCCGCGGAACAGCCGGAGCGCCTCGGCCTCGCGCCCCAGCTTGATGAGGAATGCGCCGAGCTCGAGGTAGGCCTCGGGCTCGTTCGGACGCAGCCGGATCGAATCTTGGAAGGCGGTGATCGCCTGCCCGGTCCGGCCGGTGTCGCGCATCCGGCGCGCGCGCATGAGGTGCAGGCCGGGGGACTGCGGGCATCGCGCGAGGCCGGTCTCGAGCACCCGGTCCGCCCGGGCCGGGTCGCCGCGGCGGCCGTGCAGCTCGCTCAGTCGGGCCCAGCCATCGGCGAAGTCCGGCGCGAGCTCGGTGCAGCGCTCGAATTGCGCGCGCGCGGTCTCGAAGTCGCCCTGCTCCATGGACAGCAGGCCGAGCTGGAAGCGGGCGGACACGTCGTCGGGCGCGATCGCCACGGCGCGGACCAGCAGGGCCTTTGCCTCGTTCGGCTTGCCATCGCGCGCGATCGTGCCCGCCGCCAGCGCGAGCCGGTACGGGTCATAGCATTCCGCGAGCAGCTCGTCGGCCCAGGGATCGGCCGGGTCGCGGTAGGCGCCGGACGCCTTGGCCGCGGCGCGGATGAATGTCGCCCGGTCGTTCAGGCCGATCCGCTCGTACAGGCTGACGATGAGGTCGTAGCCGAGCGTGTAGTTCGTTTTTGCGACGACCGCCTCGAGCCGCCGGCGGGCGTCGTCCCAGCGCCCGGCCTCGAGGTCCAGCCGCGCGAGCCCGAGCAGCGCGTACGGTTCGTCGGGCGAGCGTTTCAGCACCTCCTGGTACGTCGCGGTGGCGGCCGCGGGCTGGTTGGACTTGAACTGGACGTCGCCGAGACGAAGCCGGGCCGGGACATAGTCCGGTGCCAGGGCGAGCGTGCGCTCCCACAACGCCGCCGCGTCGGTCGCCTGGCCGAATCCCGCCAGGATCGTCGCGCGGAGATGCGGCCAGCGCGGCTCGGCCGGCTCGAGCCGCTCGAGCGCCTCGTAGCATTGCTGGGCCTCGCCGAGGCGGCCGTTCGCGTGGTAGAGCCGGCTCAGCGCCGCGAGTCCCTTCCGCGCGCCGAAGGTTGAGCGGGCGCGCGCCTCAGCCGCGTCCAGGCGCTCCCGCAGGGCGGGCGCGGCGTTCGTGAGCTCCGGCATCGCCGGGAGCGCGGCGTGAACCCGCGCGGCGGTGCGCGACGCGCGCCAGCCGACGAACGCGGCGGCGGCGGCCGCCAGCAGCAATCCCGCCGCGGCGACGATGCGGACGCGCGGTTTCATCGTGGTGCGCGCCCGCCGGCCCCGGGCGCCGCCATGCGCTCCAGTGGGCGGCCCGCCGCCTGCAGCCGCGGGATGCGGCCGGGAGACGGGGGGGCGGGGCGGCGTTCGTTCATGAGGAAGGCTCGGCTGCGCATCATGGCCGCCAAAGCAGGATCCGGCTCATCGCATCGAAGGGCGGGTAGATGTAGAAGCCGCCGGTCACGAGCACGGGCTTGCCGGTGCCGTCGAAGTCGCCGACGCCGAGCGTGATGAGGTCCTTCGGCTGCCGGGCGAGCACCCGCGGCTCGAAGTTCTGCCGGCCGTCGTTGCGGAACCACATGAGCGAAACGACGTCGCGGTTCGCGTTGTTCCAGTCGGCGTACGCCGCGACGGCCACGACGTCGGTCGCGCCGTCGCCGTCGAGGTCGGCCGCGACCGGGCTGTAGGCGCCGGGCAGGCTGCCGATGCGGTGCGAGCGGAAGAACCCGTCGCCGGCGTTCTCGAGCCACTGCACGCCGTGCCACGGCCGGGGCCCGGGCGTCGCCGCCGGGCCGAACCCGTCGCCGTTGGCGTAGAGCAGGTCCGGCCGTCCGTCGCGGTTGAGGTCCGCGACGCTCAGCCCGCTGCTGCCGTAGTCCTCGTTGGTCGAGCCCCAGATGCGGCTCCGCTGGAACCGGCCGCCGCCCTGGTTCCGGAAAAGGTGGATCTCCTCCCACTGCTGGGAAAGCAGCGCGGCGAGATCGGGCCGGCGGTCGCCGTCGAAGTCCGCGACCACGACGTTGATCGCGCCGGAGAGCTCGAGCAGGACGTGGCGGCGGAATTCCCACGGGCCGGTGCGCTCGAGCCAGGCGATCTCGCCCTGGTCGTAGCCGAACTGCCCGAGCGCGAGGTCGAGGTCGCCGTCGCCGTCCAGGTCCGCCGCGCGCACGTCGGTGACGCGCGACGTGCGCTCCAGCACGACGCGCGGGGTGAAACGCTGCCGGCCGTCGTTCTCGAGGACCGTGACCGTGCCGATGCGGTCGTTGTTGGGGAAGACCACGCCCATGCTGCCGACGGCGAGGTCGAGATCGCCGTCGCCATCGAGATCGGCGGCCTCGACATGCACGGGCGCGCTCAGGTTGCGGGCGAGCACGACCTCGGTGAACCGGCCGGGGGCCTCCTGCCGGAGCCACCCGACCAGGTTGTCCTTCGCCTCGCAGAACACCACGTCGAGCCGGCCGTCGCCATCGAGGTCGATCGGCGCAAGGTGCGCGATCCAGGGCGGCGCGTCCGCCGCGGCCCCGACGGGCGTGGGCCGGAGGGTCGCCTCGGCCGGGCGGGGCGGCCGGGCTCCCGCGCGCGCCGGGGGGCGCTCCGGCTGGCCGCAGCCCGTCGCCGCGAAGGCCGCGAGCGCGGTGAGCAGCGGGGCGAGCAGGGCGGACGGCGGCAGGCGCCGGGATCGGGGCATGGCGGCCAATGTTGTTATCTGTGCGGTGATTGCACGGCAATTCCCGCCGCCGGCGCGACGGGCGCGAAGGGCAATAATTAGAGCGGCCGGGCCTTTGAAGCACCTTCCGGGTCGGCGCAGGGGTAAGGTTGCGGCGGCCGCACGAGACCGTGCGTTTCGCGCCGTTCCTCCCCATGAAATCCCTCCGCCGCCTGCTGCTTCCCGGCGTATTCTTGTTCACCGCGGCGTCCGCCGTGCGCGCGGACGCCCCGCCCGGCGAACCGCTGCTCCCGGCGGATCCGGCGGGAGCCTTCCGCCTGACCACGACCCAGGGGAACGAGGGCGCCGCCGCGCTGAAGGTGATCGACGCCGCCGGCCCGGGCTTCACCCGCGCGCTGCACATCGAGACTTCGCGCGACCTCTCCCCGGCGTGGGCCGCGGAGGTCCGGACGCCCCTGACCCGCGCGGTCGAGTCGGGCGACGTGGCGCTGGTGCGCTTCCACGCGCGCGCGCTGTCCTCGGCCGACGAGACCGGCTCCGGCCTGGTGCGCGTGGCCGTGCAGCTCGCGTCGGCGCCGTACACGCAGAGCCTCGAGACCACGATGTCGGTCGGACCGGAGTGGCGCGAGTACCTGCTGCCTTTCTCCTTCCGGCAGGCGCTCGCGGCCGGCGCGGCCGAGCTGACCTTCGGCCTCGGCTTCAAGCGCCAGGTGATCGAGATCGGCGGCGTGGAGATCCGGCATTACGGCAAGGCGGTCGCGCCCGCCGACCTGCCCCGCACGCGGTTCACCTACGCGGGACGCGAGGCCGACGCCCCCTGGCGCCAGGCGGCGATCGAGCGCATCGAGAAGATCCGGAAGTCCAATTTCATGATCGAGATCCGCGACGCCGCCGGCGCGCCCGCCGCGGGCGCGAAGGTGCGGGTCGAGCAGGTCCGCAGCGCCTTCCAGTTCGGCACGGCGGTGCAGTTCCGCCGGCTGGTGGCGGCGGAGCTGGCGGGACGCGAGGCCGCGCTCCAGAGCGAGTCCGGCCGGGTGCCGAGCCACGACGAGATCAAGGCCATCGACCAGGACAACCGGCTGTACCGCGAGAAATTCCTCGAGTTCTTCAACGCCGCCAGCCCGGAGAACGACCTGAAGTGGCCGGCCTGGGAGGGCGATTTCGGAGCCGGCTACGACCGCGCGAACACCGTCGCGGCGCTGCGCTGGCTGAAGGAGCGTAACATCCCCGCGCGGGGCCACGTGCTGGTCTGGCCGGGCTGGCGGAACCTGCCGGAGAGCGTGCGCAAGCTCCACCGGGAGAAGAAGGACGCCGAGATCCCGGCGCGCGTGAAGAAGCACATCGCCGAGATCACCGCCGCGACCGCCGGGCTGCTGGACGAGTGGGACGTGCTGAACGAGCCCTACGACAACCATGACCTGATGGGCCTGTTCGGCCCGGACATCATGGTCGAGTGGTTCACAGCCGCGCGGGAGGGCGCGCCGGACGCGGTCCTCTACCTGAACGACTACAGCAACCACGACCTCGTCGCCGACAAGGCGCACTGCGAGAATTTCTTCCGCACCGCCAAGTTCCTGCTCGAGAAGGGCGCGCCGCTCACGGGCCTCGGCCTGCAGGCGCACATCGGCAACGAGCCGAACCCGCCGGAGCGCGTCCTCGCGACGCTCGACGTCTACGCGACCCTGAAGCTCCCGATCCGATTCACGGAGTTCGACATCAACACCGAGGACGAGGAGCTCCAGGCGGATTACACGCGGGATTTCCTGATCCTCGCGTACAGCCATCCGTCGGTCGTGGGCGTCCAGCACTGGGGCTTCTGGGAGCGGGCGCACTGGCGGCCGCGTTCGGCGCTGTTCCGCGCCGACTGGTCCGAAAAGCCAGGCGCGAAGGTCTTCCGCGCGCTGGTGCTCAACCAGTGGCGCACGCGCCTGCAGGGGGCGGTGGGGGCCTCGGCGAAGGTCGGCGGACGCGGCTACCACGGCGACTACAAGGTCACGGTCGAGCACAACGGAAAAGTCGCGGAACAGACCTTCACCCTTCGCGCCGAGGAAGCGCGGACGGTGGTGCGGGTGACGCTGCCGTAGCTCGGGGAATAGTCCCCGGGGCTCCCAGGGGCCAGCCCCCACCGCGCCCTGTGGGCGCACCTCGACTGCTCAACCGTTGAGCCGTGCCGCCGTTGTATCGGCGGGAGCGGGCGGCCATGTGTGCCGTCGCTGCCCGGCGCGCCGTCTTTTACGGCGCGCGGAACGCTCGACCCCCGCCTGCACCGAACCCCCGGGCCACCGGATCCTTCCGGTCGTTCGTTGCGGGCGCGGGCCAACACCCCCGCATCGACCATGAATACCCCGAGCATGAAGATCATCGTGCTGGCGACTCTCGCCGGCACCTGTCCTCTCGCCGCCCAGACAACCCCGGTGCCGTCCGCTTCCCCGCCTGAGGACAAGGAGGTGGTGGAGCTTTCCCCGTTCCTGGTCAGCGCATCGGACTCGACGGTCGGGCGCTACACCTCGCTCGAATCGACCTCCGCCGGCCGCGTGCGGCTCAACATCATGGATTCGTCGCAGAGCGTGTCCGTCATCACGAGCGACCTCATCCAGGACGTGGGCGCCGGCCGGCTGATGGACGCCGTCAAGTACATCGCCGGCGTGAGCGAGTCGACGCTGCCCAACGCCAACGAGCGGACCAACGTGCGCGGATTCCAGGCCGACGGCCATGCCGTCGACGGGTTCACCTACGGCGGGTTCATGAACCTCGATCCCGCGATCGTCGACCGCATCGAGGTCGTGAAGGGACCGAACTCGATCCTCGCCCCCCAGCCGACCTCGCCCGGCGGCACGGTCAACAACGCGACCAAGAAGCCCCAGTTCCGGAACTTCGGATCGGTCGGCGTGCAGGTCGGCATGTTCGACGCCAACGGCGGGTCGCTCGATGTGAACCGCATGGCGAGCGACCGGCTGGCCTTCCGCTTCGTCGGCTCGGTCCGGCGCTGGGACAACTGGTGGCAGGACTCGTACATCCACTCCACCACGCTCATGCCGGGGATCACGTACCGGTTCTCGGACACCGCGCAGGTGACGGCCCAATACATCTACACCGACTGGGAATCGACGCTCTACCTCGGGCTGCCGGTCGACCCGAGCTCGGGCACCACGACCCCCGCGCGGATCCTGGCCGGCGTGCCGCGCGACCTGAGCGTGTACGCGGACGACATCTACCGCACGGACCGCCAGCACGACTTCAAGCTGCTGTTCACCGCCGAGCTGTGGCGCGGCATCCAGATGCGGTTCTCCGCGCTGTACCACAAGGCCTCGCAGTACGCGCCGCAGCTGAACACGGGCAACAGCACCGGCGGCACCGGCGGCAACCGCGACCCGCTCACCGGCAACTGGAATTCCGGGCTGCAATACCAGGCGACGCCGCCGTTCACGGCCTCGCCGATCGCGACGCAGCCCACGCGCATCTTCTCGCGTTCCGGCACCGACCCCCGCGACGACCCGCGCACGCTTTTTCTCCAGAACGACTACGCCTACATCCTGGAGAACGAGACCTTGAAGTCCACGACGCTGCTCGGCTTCGCCTACACCGGCCAGGAGAACAACTTCAACGTGGCGTGGAACATCTCCGCGCCGAACTTCGACATCGACAACTACGTCGACGTCCCGTGGACGCGCGGCACGCTGAATTTCTACAACCAGAACAGCACCCGCTTCCTCCAGGGATATCTCTCCGAGACGCTCGCCCTCTTCGACAACCGGGTGGTGCTGAACGCCGCGCTGTCGAAGAACTACTACCGCCAGCGCGTGCAGAACATGATCTCGGGCGTCGCCCGCGTGAGCTCGCCGGAGACGGAGCTGCCGTCCTACGGCATCGTGATCAAGCCGTACAAGGACCTCGTTTCGCTCTACTACGCCTACACCGAGCAGTCCTCGGCGAACAACCCGTCCACTACGGGGGCGTTCGTGCCGGCGCTCACCAGCTCCAAGCAGGACGAGTTCGGCGCCCGCCTGAAGCTCTGGGGCGAGAAGGTCTACTTCACCGTGTCGCACTTCGAGATCCAGCAGGACAACTTCTCGGTCCCGAACCCCGGCAACCTCACGACGCCGCCGCCGTCCCCGCTGCTGCCGGCGCTGTTCTCCGACCGCAAGGCCGAGGGCTGGGAATTCGAGCTCCGGGCGAATCCCACAAAGAACATCTCGATCATCGGCAACTACACGGACTTCACGAACCGCGATCCCAACGGCGTGGAGTTCCGCGGCGTCGCCGAGAAATCCGGCGGCCTGCTGGCCAGCTACACGTTCGACGCCGAGGGCACCGCGGCGCTCGACGGCCTGCGCGTTTCGGTCGGCGTCGACTACATCGGAAACCGGCCGGGCGACGCGCCCTCGGGGCTCACGCCCGCCAGCACGCCGACCAACGTGATCCCGAACCAGCCGACGTTCTACCTCGGCTCACGCACGCTGGTGAACCTGTCCGCGGCCTACACCTTCGACGCCCGATGGACGCTCCAGGTGAACGTGGATAACGTGTTCGACAAGGAGTACCACATGGCGTCGATCAACCGCTCCATGGTGTACACCGGCACGCCGACCAACGTTCGCGCGACCCTGACGTACAAGTTCTGAGGCGGATGCGACCGCCGTCCGTCCCGCCGGTCCCCTGGGGCCGGCGGGGCTGTTTTCCCCGCCCGGGCCGCCGGGCCGTTCATAACTTAGAGCGGAATACCTCGAGGCCCGATTTGCCTTTCGGTCGGTGGGCGCGAGCATCGGGTCCGCCCGCCCCCCGAAGCTATGCGATTTCTCCTGTTCCCGCGGTTCGCCGTCGCCCTTGCCTGCGCGGCAGTCGAGGCCGCCGCCGCGCCCGGCGATCCATCCCTGGTCGTCGAGCGGACCGCGCCCGGGGCTTTTCCGCTGGTCGCGGGCCGGCCGGCGCCGCTGTACGCCGCCGCCGATGACTGGCCCGGCGTCATTCGCGCCGCAGGCGACCTCCAGGCCGACATCGAGCGGGTCACCGGCCGCCGTCCGGACCTGATCGTGGGCGCCGGAGCGCCCGCGAGCCCGCCCACGGGCGTCGCCGTCCTGATCGGCACCGTCGGCCGCAGCGCGCTGGTCGACGGGCTCGTCGCGGCGGGGAAACTCCACGTCGGCGCGATCCGCGGCCAGTGGGAGGCGTTCGTGATCGAGGTGGTCGAGCATCCGCTGCCCGGCGTCGACCGCGCGCTGGTCATCGCCGGCAGCGACAAGCGGGGCACGATCTACGGGCTCTACGAGGTCGCGGAGCAGATCGGCGTGTCGCCCTGGCACTGGTGGGCGGACGTGCCGGTGCGCACCGCGCCGGAGCTTTTCCTCGCCGCCGGCCGGCGCGTCACCGGCCCGCCGGCCGTGCAGTACCGGGGGATCTTTCTCAACGACGAGGCGCCGGCGCTCACCGGCTGGGTCCACGAGAAGTACGGCAGGTTCGGGCGGGAGTTCTACACGCGCCTGTTCGAGCTGATGCTCCGGCTGCGTGCGAATTACCTGTGGCCGGCGATGTGGCTGCCGCGCGCCTTCAACGTCGACGATGCCGAGAACCCGCGGCTGGCCGACGAGTACGGCATCGTGATGGGCACCACGCACCACGAACCCATGATGCGCGCCCACGCGGAGTGGGGGAAGTTCGGCCGCGGCCCGTGGAACTACGCGGCGAACGACGCGGTGTTGCGCGAGTTCTGGCGCGGCGGCGTCGCGCGCACGAAGGCGTTCGAGCAGATCGTGTCCCTCGGCATGCGCGGCGACGGCGACGAGGCCATGTCCGCCGAGACCAACACGCGGCTGCTCGAGCGGATCGTGGCCGACCAGCGGCAAATCCTGGCCGAGGTCACGGGCCGCCCGCCGGAGCAGACGGCGCAGCTGTGGGCGCTCTACAAGGAGGTGCAGGATTACTACGAGAAGGGCATGCGCGTGCCGGACGACGTCGTCCTGCTCTGGTGCGACGACAACTGGGGCAACATCCGGCGGTTGCCGACGCCCGAGGAACGCAAGCGATCCGGCGGCGCGGGCGTGTACTACCACTTCGACTACGTCGGCGGGCCCCGGAACTACAAATGGATCAACGTCACCCCGATCACGAAAGTCTGGGAGCAGATGCACCTGGCCTGGCGGCACGACGCGAACCGGATCTGGATCGTCAACGTCGGCGACCTCAAGCCCATGGAGTTCCCGATGGAGTTCTTCCTGCGTTACGCCTGGGACCCCGCGCGCTGGTCCTACGAGCAGCTCGGGGAGTACTCCCGGTCGTGGGCGGCGCGGGACTTCGGCGCGGAGCACGCGGCCGAGGTCGCCGCGCTGGTCAACGGGTACTCGAAGCTCAACCGGCACCGTACGCCGGAGCTGATGGCGCCGGACACCTACAGTCTCACCAACTACCGGGAGGCGGAGCGCGTGCTCGCGCTGTGGCGCGACCTGGTGGCGCGGGCGGAGCGGCTCGACGCCGCGCTGCCGCCGGAGCGGAGGGACGCGTTCTTCCAGCTGGTGCTCTATCCGGTGAAGGCGAGCGCCGGCGTGCGCGAGCTCTACGCGGCCGTCGGGCTCAATCGGCTGTACGCCCGGCAGGGGCGGACCGACGCGAACCTGTTCTCGGCGCGGGCGCGCGAGCTTTTCGCGGAGGACCGCCGGCTGGCGGAGGCGTACCATGCGCTCGGGGGCGGGAAATGGAACCACATGATGAGCCAGGCCAAGTTCGGCTACACGTACTGGCAGTCGCCCGAGATGGAAGCGATGCCGGCCGTGCACGAGGTGCGGCCGAGGGCGGGCGCCGCGATGGCCGTCGCGCTCGAGGGGTCCGACGTCGCCTGGCCGGTGTACGGCGCGCCGCGGCCGGTGCTGCCCGAGCTGATCTCCCCGCACGGCGCCGCGACCCGCTGGATCGAAGTCTTCAACCGCGGCGCCGCGGCGTTCGATTTCTCCGTCCGCGCCGACCAGCCCTGGGTCCGGCTCTCGCTCGCGCACGGCCGGGTCGCCGATCGGACGGTGCGGCTCGAGGTCGGCGTGGATTGGACGCAGGCGCCGGCCGGGGAATCGGCCGCCACGATCACGGTGGATGCCGGGGCCGCCGGCCGCTTCGCCGCGCAGCTGCCGATCCGCCGGGTGGAGGAGGCGGTGGCGGGCTTCGTGGAGGCCGACCGGCACATCGCGATCGACGCGCCGAGTTTCGCACGGGCCGTCGCGGCCCCGGGCGTCGAGTGGAAGGTGCTGCTCGATTTCGGCCGGGCGCTCGGCGGCGTGACCGCCTTTCCGGTGACGATGCCGGACGTCGCGCCCGGCGGAAATTCCCCGCGGCTGGAGTTCGACCTCCACACCTTCCGGTCCGGCGAGGCGCGGGTGGAGGTGCACCTCGCCCCGTCCCTCGACTTCCAGTCGGGCGAGGGCCTGCGCTACGGCATCTCGATCGATGACGAGCCGCCGCAGGTCATGAAGGTCGCGACCTGGTCGCCGCAGGCGAACTGGGCGACCGCGGTGTCCGACAGCGTCCGGCGCGTGGCGTCGTCGCACCGGCTCGCCGCGCCCGGCCGGCACACGCTGAAGTTCTGGCTCGTGACGCCGGGCGTCGTGCTCGAGCGCGTGGTGATCGACCTGGCCCCGGCCGGCCCGAACGCCCGCGGAGAGGGCGCCGCCTCCGGCGTGCGGCCGAGTTACCTCGGCCCGCCGGAGAGCCCGCGCGGGCGGCCCGAACCCGGCGCAAGGTGACACGAGCCCGGAGGCGCCGTCCCAGGCGACGCGATCGGAGATCCTTCATGCACAAGACCCTCGTCGGAACCCTGCTCGTGCTCGGCCTGGCCGGCGCAGGCCTCGCCCAAAACCCGTTCCAGCTGAGCCCGGAGGAGCGGGCGCGGATCCAGCGACTCTCGCGCGAAGACCACGCCGCCATGATGAAGGAGCTCGGGATCACGCGGCTGCGGCCGGGGCGGGACGGCAGCCCGAACGCGGCGGGCCCGAACAAGCCGAATTACGACGAGGCGAAGGCGAATCCGCATCCGGACTGGCCGGAGCTGATGATGACGCGCGACGGACGCCCGGTCACGTCGCCCGACCTGTGGTGGAAGGTGCGACGGCCGGAGATCGCCGCGGCGATCGAGGGCGAGGTCGTCGGCCGCGTCCCCGGGCACGTCCCCGCCGTCTCCTGGTCGGTCGCCGAGACGGTCGAGACGAAGATCGCGGGCCAGCCGGTGGTCGCGCGGCGCGTGCTGGGCCGGGTGGACAACGCCGCGGCGCCGGAGATCGAGGTCGTGATCCGCATGGCGGTCGTGCTGCCGGCCGAGGCGAAGGGGCCGGTGCCGGTGCTGATCATGTTCGGCTGGGGTAGCATGCCCGACGAGCCGCCGTTCCGGTGGCCCGGAGCGTACGAGCCCAAGGTCCCGCCCTCGCCCGAGCAGCTCATCGGCGCCGGCTGGGGTTACGTCTCGCTCAGCACGGCGAGCATCCAGGCCGACAACGGCGCCGGGCTTACGGCGGGGATCATCGGCCTGGCGAACCGCGGCCAGCGGCGACGGCCCGACGACTGGGGCGCGTTGCGGGCCTGGGGCTGGGGCGCGTCGCGGGCGCTCGACTATCTTGCGACGCTGCCCGCGGTCGACGCCCGGCGCGTCGGCATCGAGGGCGTTTCCCGCTACGGCAAGGCCGCGCTGGTCGCGATGGCGTTCGAGCCGCGGTTCGCGGTGGCCTTGATCGGGTCGGCCGGCGAGGGCGGCGTCAGTCCATACCGGCGCGACTTCGGCGAAGTCGTGGAGAACCTCACGGGCTCCGGAGCGTACCACTGGATGGCGGGCAATTTCCTGAAATACGGCGCGGCCGAGTCGTCGTTCGGTGCGCGCACCGCCGCCGATTTGCCGATGGACGCCCATCACCTGATCGCGCTCTGCGCGCCGCGCCCGGTGTTCGTCAGCTACGGCATTCCGGACAACGGCGACGCGCTTTGGCTCGACCAGCAGGGCAGCTACATGGCCACGGTGGCGGCCGGCCCGGCCTGGCGGCTGCTCGGCGCGCGCGACCTCGGGGTCGCGGAGGATTACCGGACGGCGACCCTGCCGCCCGTGAACCATGGCCTCCTCGATGGGGAACTGGCGTGGCGTCAGCACGACGGCGGACACGAGAGCCGCACCAACATGGGCCACTTCATCCGGTGGGCCGAGCGGGTGATGGGAAAAAAGTAAGCCGCCGCGGCCGAACGGCGCGCCCGCGATCGAATCCCGCTGCCGGCCCCCCGGCCTTGCATCCCCCAAACGGTGTCCCGGCGCGTCGTGACGAGGTACATGGACCTGCATCCCCGACTTGATCTCGCGGGCCGCGGGAAATTGCTCAACTGTTGAGCAAATGAACGTCCGCCACATCGCGAAGCTTGCGGGCGTCTCGGCGTCCGCGGTGTCGCTCGCCCTGCGCGACAGCCCGCGCATTTCGGCGCGGACCAAGGCGCAGGTGCTGAAGGTGGCGCGCGAGCACGGCTACGCGCCCGACGCGCGGATCGTGGACCTGATGCGCCATCTCCGGAAGCCGCGGGAAGTGCGGCAGCAGGCCTGCTTCGGCGTGATCTCGTTCTACGACGCCCTGCGGCCCTGGGAGCGGTCGCGCCACCTTGGCAAGATCCACGACGGCATGCAGCGGCGCGCGCACGAGCTCGGCTACCGGCTCGAGCCCCTCTGGCTGCGCGCGCCGGGGATGACGTACCGGCGCTTCGGCGAGATCCTGGCGGCCCGCGGGATCGACGGGCTGCTGTGTTTCGGCAGCCCGGACTTCAACGAGGAATTCCCCGCCGAGCTGGGCGCGCATGCGGTCGTGACGGTCGGGCTGAGCATCCGTACGCCGCTGCACCGCGTGACGAGCCATTTCTACAACGACACGGTCAACGCGCTGAACCGCGCGCATGCGCTCGGCTACCGCCGGCCGGGGCTCGTCCTCGGCACCCATGAGGACACCCGCAGCGCCTACGCGCATGCCGCGGCGTACCTGGGCTGGTGCGAGCACACGCTCGGTCCCGGCGCGGCGCTCCCGGTGTTGCGCCTGCGCGAGGTCGAGGAACCGGCGCTCACGTCCTGGCTGGTGGCGCAGCGGCCCGACGTCCTGGTGTTCGTGCACCTGCCGGACATGATCGCGCGCTTCCGCGTCGCCTTGAAGCGGCTTCAGGTGGACGTCCCGAAGCGGCTCGGCGTGGTCGTGCTCAGCCACGAGGTCGAGGGCTCGGGCTTCGCCGGGCTCCAGCAGAACCAGCGGCTGATGGGCGCGTGGGCGGTGGAGCTTCTCGCCGCCCGCATCGCGAACCGCGATTTTGGCATTCCCCGCGAGCCCCGGACGGAACTGGTCGAGAGCGAGTGGATCCCGGGGCCGTCGCTCAAGAGCGCCGGACGACCGACGTGAGTCGCGACCGGGCGGGCCGCGCGGTCCGCCCGAAAGGGACGGGTTATGGCTGGACCGGTGCGTCCGATCAAAGGGGACGGGTTATTCGACCATTCGACCGAAAAGGGCCCGATCGAAAGGGACAGGCTATGCTTGGCCTCTTCCGGGACAGGTTCCACGCCGGCGCGAAGGTCCGGGACGCTCCGCGTCCATCCGCGGGAATTCGGACGGCTGATCACCGCCCGCGGCTCGAGATCTGATCGTAAGGGACAGGTTAGTGAAACCCGCCCTGATCGTAAGGGACAGGTTAGTGAAACCAGGGACCAGGTTCCCGCCGATGGCCCTAGCGCGCCCGAGAGACAGAACTGTTAATATTTAGCGCCCTGATCGTAAGGGACAGGTTAGTGAAATCAGGGACCAGGTTCCCGCCGATGGCCCTAGCGCGCCCGAGAGACGGAACTGTTAATATTTAGAAATCAATGACTAGCAATTTGTGTTCAACAGTTGACTGACACGGCGGTCGCGGGCCTTTACAGGCCATGCGACGGTGGCGGCCTACCCCATGAAGCTCGGGCTCGGATTGTACCGGCACATGCTGACGCCGGAGAACTTCGCCTTCGCGCGGCAGGCCGGGGCGACGCACATCGTCGCCCACCTGGTGGATTATTTCCGCGGCGGCGCCGGGCATTCGGCGACGGACGACCAGCCGCTCGGGACGGACTGGGGCTGGGGTCTTGCCGGCGACCCGGAAAAGCTCTGGTCGCTCGACGAGCTGACGAAGCTTCGCCGCGACGTCGAGGCCGCCGGGCTCACCCTCGAGGCGATCGAGAATTTCGACCCGGCCCACTGGGGAGACGTGCTATTGGATGGGCCGCAGCGGGCGCGGCACATCGAGAACGCGAAGACGATCCTGCGCCGGATGGGCGAGGCCGGGATTCCGATCATGGGATACAATTTCTCCATCGCGGGCGTCGCGGGCCGCACCAAGGGCAACTACGCCCGCGGCGCGGCGCCATCCGTCGGCATGGAGGGTCCGTACGACCGGCCGATGCCCCAGGGGATGGTCTGGAACATGGTCGTCGACCCGGCGGCGCCGACGAAGGCGGCCGCCACGAGCCCGCCGGCGACGTCGGAGCAGCTGTGGTCGCGGCTCGAGCGCTTCCTGCACGAGGTGCTGCCCGTCGCGGAAAAGGCCGGCGTGCGGCTGGCGCTGCATCCGGACGACCCCCCGATGCCGACGATCCGCGGTCAGCCGCGGCTCGTGTACCAGCCCCGGATGTACCAGCGCGTGATCGACCTCAACCCGAGCCCGGCGAACCAGCTGGAGTTCTGCGTCGGCTCCCTGGCCGAGATGACGGAGGGCGACATCTACGAGGTGGTCGACCAGTACAGCCGGCAGCACCGCATCGGGTACGTGCACCTGCGGAACGTCCGCGACAAGGTCCCGCACTACAAGGAAACCTTCATCGACGACGGCGAGGTCGACGTCCTGCGTGTGCTCTCGATCCTGCGGAAAAACGGTTTCGACGGCGTGATCATCCCGGATCATGCGCCGCAGATGAGCTGCGCGGCTCCCTGGCATGCGGGCATGGCGTTCGCGATGGGATACCTGCGGGCCGGAATGCAGGCGGTGGAGGGGCGTCGGTGAAACGAGCCGCCGCGCATCGCCAGAACCGCGCCGGCCGCCCGTGCGCGATCCTGATTCCCGCGGATGAATCGGCGGCCCTCCTCCCCGGCGGAACGATTCTTCGGGTGCTCGCATGACCGTCGACCTCCACCTCAACGGCGTCGTCACGACCGTCCAGCCGGGCGAGTCGCTCTTCGAGTGCGCGGAGCGCATGGGTATTCCGGTGCCGACGTCCTGCCGCAAGCAGGGCAAGTGCAAGGAGTGCGTGATGGAGGTGGTCGAGGGGTCCGGCCTGCTGGGCGCCCCGGGAGAACCCGAGCGGCACTTGCGGGGCAATTTCCGGCTGTCCTGCTGCGCGCGCGTGGCGGCGGCTGGCACGATCCGCGCGCACACCATGCGGCGCGGGACGATGCGCATCGAGAAGCATGCCTTCGAGCTTCCGGCCGGTGCGCGGCCGGGCCGGCTCGAGCCGGCGGTGACGCGCGACGGCGAACGGATCCTCCTCGACGGGCAGGAGATCGCGCGCGGCGCGGGTCCGCTGCACGGCCTGGCGATCGACCTTGGCACCACGACCGTCGTCCTGCGGCTCCTCGACCTCGGGACCGGCGAGGTCGTGGCGGACTCCTCCTTCGAGAACCCGCAGCGGTTCGGCGGCTCGGACGTGATGGCGCGGATTCAGTACGACACGGAGGACCGCACCCGCACGCTGCAGCGCACGCTCGTCGGCTACCTTGGCCGGGCGATCCAGGAACTGCCGGTCGACCCGCAATCCATCTACGAGGTGATCCTCGCCGGCAACTCGACGATGCGGGACCTGTTCTTCCGTCTCTCGGTTCACTCGATCGGCCAGAGCCCCTACCGCTCGATCACGGAGATCGACGTGGAGGAAGGGCGGCGCGCCACGACGACCCTGGTCGAGAACGCCCGCAAGCTCGGCCTGCCCATCCATCCCGCGGCGCGGGTGGTCGGGCTGCCCATCGTCAGCGGCCACGTCGGCGCGGACGCGGCGGCCTGCATGCTCGCGGTCGACATCGCGAACGAGGACCGGCTGGTGGCGGTCATGGACATCGGGACCAACACCGAGCTGATCGTCGGCAACCGCCACCGCGTGCTCGCGGCGTCGTGCCCCGCGGGCCCGGCGTTCGAGGGCGGACAGATCTCCTGCGGCATGCCGGGGCTGCCCGGCGCGATCGAGAAGGTCCGGATCGGGGCCGACGGGCGCATCGACGCCGCCGTGATCGGCGGAGGCGCGCCGGAGGGCATCTGCGGCTCGGGCCTGGTCGACCTGCTCGGCGAGCTCCTGCGGACGGGCCGGATGAACGCGCTCGGCCGGTTCGAGGACGGGGCCGCCGAGATCGTGGTGGCGACCGGCGGCGACCGGCCCGTCACGTTCAGCGAGGCGGACGTGAACGCGCTGGCGCAGGCCAAGGGGGCGAACGTGGCCGGGCTGCAGATCGCGTTCGCGGAATACGGCGTGGATTTCTCGCAGCTGGACGTCTTTTACCTCGCCGGCGGATTCGGCCGGCACCTCGACCTCGAGTCGGCGCGCCGGATCGGGCTGATCCCGCACATCGACAAGTCCCGGATCGTCCAGGTCGGCAACGCCGCCATCGAGGGCGCCTGCCTCGCGCTGCTCTCGCGCGGCCGCCGGGCCGAGCTCGAGGCGCTCGTCCGCCGCGTCGGCCACTGCCGGCTCGAGACTCACCCCGGCTTCTTCGACTTCTTCGTCGAAGGCTGCCAGTTCCGGCCGGTGGGCGACCCGGCGGCCGCGGAGGGAGGACGCGCATGAGCGTCGTCCTCGAGCGCCCGTCGGCCGTTCCGGTCGCGGAGGCCGAGTACCACCGCCTCCTCGGCTGGCCGCGCGGTCATGCGCCGGGCGAGCGCGCCCGGGAGCTCGCGGACTGGGCCCGCCGCTGGTACGCCGAGCACGGCCGACCCTGGGTGCATCGCCGCGAGGCAACCCTGGAGATCACCGACACCGGGCTGAGCATCGAGGGCACCCCTTTCACGTCGGGCCAGCTCCGGGCGCACCTGGCCGGCGCGGGCGCGGACCGCGTGGCGTTGTTCGCGGTCAGCGCGGGGCCGGAATGCGAGCGCGAGGCGCGTTCGTTGTGGGAGGCGGGCCGGCCGGACGAATATTTCTTCCTCGAGATGTACGGCTCGGCCGTGACCGAGCACCTGGTCGCCGCGGTGAACGGCCGGCTCTGCGCCGAGGCCGCGGCGGGCGGCCGGCGGGCGGTCGCCCACTACAGCCCCGGCTACACGGGCTGGGATGTCGCCGAGCAGAACAAGCTGTTCGCGCTGGTCGCGCGCGGGTGGGGAAGCGAGGCGCCGCCGCTCGAGGTCCTGCCCAGCGGGATGCTGCGGCCGAAGAAATCGCTGCTCGCGGTGGTCGGCCTGACGACGCGCGAGGTCGTCCCGGCGGCGCCGAACGTGCCGTGCGAAGCCTGCGCGTTCTCGCCCTGCCAGTATCGCCGCGCCGCGTACCGTCACGATCCGGCGGCGTCCGCGGGCTCCACCGCGACGGCGGGGAGCGGTTATTCGGTCAACGCCCGCGCGCTGCGCAAGTGGTCGGCGGAGCGCGTGCGGTTCGAGCCGCGGCCGGACGGATCGCTCGACGCGACCTTCCGCTTCGACGGCACGACGTGCTCCAACCTGGGCCATCCGCTCGCCTTCGAATACCGCGTGCGGCTGGCGCCCGCGCGCGAGGGACGGAGGATCCTCGCCGCCGACTGCGCCCCCGCCGAGGGCGACACGGGCCACCGGCAGATGTGCGCGTGGCTGAGCGACGCCGACGCGCTGCAGAACGCCCTCGCGCACGAGAAGCCGCTGCTGGGCCGCCCGCTGGACGACGTCCTGCAATGGCGCCGCGCCGCCGCGCCCTCGGGCTGCCACTGCGCGCCCGAGAGCCGCTCCCACAAGTGGGGGCTGGCGCTCGAGGCCATCCATTTCGCGCTCGCCGCCCAGGGGCCCGGCGCGGCCGGCCGCGGCCCCGCAACCGACGCCCTTTCCCCATGATCAAGCTGTGCGATCTCAACGCCGCGGCGGCGGGCAAGCTCCCGCCCGCCTTCACCGACAAGTCCGGCATCGGCGTCCACTACGTCGACGCGTTCGTGAAGCCGATGAACGTCGGTCTGCCCGACGGCACCCGCGTCACCTGCAAGCGGCGCGGCCTGCGCGTGACCCTGACCGTCGGCCCGAAGAAGGGCGCCGGCCTCATGCGCCGGCTCGCGCACGGGCCCGATCCGGTGGCGATGCTGAAGGCCTGCCTGGCCGAGGCGGCCGCCGCCGCGGGCGTCGGGCTCGAGATCGCCGAGAAGGAGATCCTGATCGCGCCCTGACCCAGCCTTCGTCCCGCCCCTTCCCCGTAACCCCGCCTCTCCCATGACTCCCGAACAATGGAACACGTTCAAACGCGCCTCACGCCTCGAGAAGCTCGATAAGGTGCCGATGGCGCTGATCATCGACAGCCCCTGGATCCCGGGGTACGTCGGCGTGAAGCACATGGACTTCTTCCTGGACCCGCAGGTGTGGTTCCAGTCGCACCTGAAGATCCACCGCGAGTTCCCGGACATCATCTTCGTGCCCGGCTGGTGGCTGGAGTACGGCATGGCGGCCGAGCCCTCGGTGCTCGGGTCGAAGATCAAGTTCTGGCAGGACAACACGCCGAGCGAGTACCACATGCTCTTCAACATCGAGGACGTGGACAAGCTGCCCGAATACGAGGTCGAGGCGGACGCGTTCATGGCGCTCACGCTCCACCGGCTCCGCATGCAGCGGCAGCAGGTCCTCGACACGGGCGAGATCTTCACCATGGCCACGGCCCGCGGCCCGATGTGCACCGCCGGCTTCGCGCGGAACACGAGCGACTTCATGATCGACCTCGTCGAGAAGCCGGAGTGGGCGCACAAGCTCCTCGACCTCTGCACGCGGGTGATCATCGACTGGCTGAAGGCGCAGGCCAAGGCGATGGGCCCGACGGTCGAGGGCATCTTCCTGCTCGACGACATCGTGGGCTTCGTGAACGAGGACCACTACCAGGAGTTCTGCCACCCGTACCTGAAGCGGATCTGCGACGCGTTCCCGAAGGACTGGGTGAAGCTCTACCACAACGACGCCTCGATCGAGGCGTGCCTGGAGCACCTGCCGGACGCGGGCTTCACCATGCTCAACTGGGGCAAGCAGACCGACTACGCCGACGTGAAGGCGCGGGTCGGGCACCGGATGTGCCTGATGGGGAACGTCAATCCCCTCGAGGTCGGCGTGCGCGGCACGCCCGAGGAGGTCCGGGCCGCGACCCTGGACGTCCTCGAGAAAAGCGGCGGGGAGGGCATCGTGCTGTCGGTCGGCGGCGGCACCAGCCCTGGCATGCCGCGGCAGAACATCGTCGCGATGAAGGCCGCCCTCGACGAATTCAACCTGGCTCACTTCGGAAAGAAATGAGGCGACTCCGTTCCATGTCCTGGCGCGGCCTCCCGTCCGTTGGCGGCGGGCGCGGCTCGCGATGACAGGCTGACGGCCAACCGCGGCGACAACGATCCAAGCACCATGCCCGACTACGCGTTGATGAACCAGCACCTCTACGATGGCAAAGCCAAGGAGGTGGAGCAGATGACGAGGGACGCCCTCGCGGAGGGACGCTCCCCGCAGGAGATCCTGCAGGACGGCCTCATCGCCGGCATGAGCGTCGTGGGCGAGGACTTCAAACACAACATCCTCTACGTCCCCGAGGTGCTCATCGCCGCCCGCGCGATGAAGGCCGGCATGGGCGTGCTCAAGCCGCTGCTCTCGGCGCATGGGCCCGACACCTCGGCCACGGGCCGGCTCCTGATGGGCACGGTCCGGGGCGACCTGCACGACATTGGCAAGAACCTGGTCTGCATGATGGCCGAGGGCGCCGGCTTCGTGGTGAAGGACATCGGCGTCGACCAGAGCGTGGAGAAGTTCATGGCCGCGGCCGACGAGTTCAAACCGGACATCATCGGCATGAGCGCGCTGCTCACGACGACGATGACGTACATGAAGACCGTCATCGACGGCTTCGAGGCGGCAGGCCGCGGCGAGATCAAGATGGCGATCGGCGGCGCGCCGATCAGCCAGATGTTCGCCGACGAGATCGGCGCGGACGGCTACGGCGCGGACGCCTCGAGCGCGGTCGATCTCTTCCTCTACCTGGTCGGCAAGGGCGAGGCGCCCAAGGCCTCCTTCAAGGCCGGAGTCGCGCCCGGGGCGGCCGTCGCGCCGGCGCCCGCCCGGCCCGCCGGGAACATCGTGCGCTATCAGATCCTGTACTGGAAGGACCTGCCGTCCGCCGTGAAAGCGTGGGACGACTTCGGCGAGGTGAAGCAGGACCTGCCGGCGCGGTTCGCCGAGCGGATCGACGCCGCGGCGCAGAAACTCGGGCTGACGTCGGCCGACGCGTATACCGCCGAGCTGCACTGGGGCGACGAGCAGCAGCGGCCGGGCACCCCGGCCGAGGTGGTCGCCGCGCTGATCAACGAACTGGAGCCGAAATGATCCGCCGCCCGACCGACGGTCCGCCGAAAGCCCGGCCGGACCACCCCCGTTCATCCCGGCCGGGCCGCCGGTCGCCGGGAGGGACGACCTCCGTGGTCGTCCGCGCGGATGGCCGGGTCCGCGGATCCAAAATTGAACCAAGATGCTGGACCATGAAAATGCTGCACCTGACCGCCTGCTGTTCCTTCTTCCTTGCGACCCTCGCCTCCGCCGCGCCGGTCGAGGTCAAGCTCGACGCCGCCAAGACCGGCGCGCCGATCAGCCCGTACATCTACGGCCAGTTCATCGAACACCTCGGCCGCTGCATCTACGGGGGCATCTGGGCGGAAATGCTCGAGGATCGGAAATTCTATTTCCCGATTACGGAAAACTACGCGCCGTATCGCGGGCTGACCGAGTCGCCGTTCCCGGTCGTCGGCGCTTCGCCGTGG
>DASPMS010000022.1:0-6584 GCA_035626915.1 Opitutaceae bacterium | reverse complement strand
GCGCCGCGACAAGGACGGAACGATCAACCTGCTCAGCCTCCTGCAGCCGTCCGCGGACACCGCGACGCCGGCCGATCCAGCCGATAGCTCGGCCGGCGGCGACAACTCGGCCGCGCCACCGGCGGGGAACCCCGGGGCCGCCGCCCGCCCGGCGCTCGGGCTCACCGTGGGCGAGCTCGCCATCCGCGAGTTCGCCGTCGAGTTCGAGGACCTCGGACCGGAGACGCCCGCGCGCCTTGGGGCCGAGCGCGTGCACCTCTCCCTGAAGGAGTTCACCCTCGCCGAGGGCGCGAAGATGCCGCTCCAGCTCACGCTCGACTGGCTGCCGGCCGGCGCGTTGCGCGCGGACGGCACCGTCTCGCTGCGGCCGCTCGAGGCCGACCTGAAGCTCGAGGTCGACGGACTCGCGCTGCCGCCGCTCAGCCCCTACCTCGAGGAACGCGTGAACGCGAAGCTCGCCACCGGGCTGGTGTCACTGGGCGGCCGCGCGACGCTGGCCTCGCGGGAAGCGGGTCCGCCGGGCGCCACCTTTACGGGCCAGTCCTGGCTCGAGCGCTTCTCGTTCGTCGAAGGCGCCGAGGCCCGCGAGATTGGCGGTTTCTCCGACCTGGTGATGAGCGGCGTCGAGGTCGCCACGGGACCCCGCCTGACCGCGCGCGTCGCGGACGTTAACCTCACGGCGCCGCACGCGGCCATCGTGGTGGATCCCGATCGCAGAATGAATCTTGCGAGCCTCCGCAAGCGCGCGCCGTCGCCCGCCGCGGACCAAGCCGCAGTTGCGTCGGTCGTATTCGCGCCGCCTGCGCCGGCGGAGGATCGGTCGCCGGCCCTGGAGGCCGGGCGCGTCGTCGTTTCGGGCGGCCGGGTCACGTTCCGCGACGATTCCGTCCAGCCCCGCGTGGAATTCGCGCTCGCGGAGGTCGGCGGCACCGTGACGGCGTTGTCCTCCGCGAACCCGGGGCGCGGCGAGATCGACCTCCGGGCGAAGGTGGGCGCCGCCCCCGTCGCGATCGCCGGCCGGCTCGACCCGCTCGCGGCGGATCCCGCGGTCGACCTGAAGGTGGACCTCCGCGGCGTCGACTTGCGGCCGCTCTCGCCCTACAGCGGACGGTACGCCGGCTACGAGCTGGTGCGCGGGCGGATGACGCTGGACGCCCGCGCGACGCTGGCCGGCCGCCAGCTCGACACGGAAAACGTGGTCACGCTCGAGGACTTCACGTTCGGGGCGGCGACGAACAGCCCGGAGGCGACGGCGCTGCCCGTGCGGCTCGGGCTCGCGCTGCTCAAGGACGCCCGGGGGATCGCGGTCATCGATCTGCCGGTGAAGGGAAATTTGGAGGACCCCGAATTCAGCGTCCGGCGCGTGGCCGGCCGCGTCCTGGGGAACCTGCTGACCAAGGCCGCCACCTCGCCGTTCGCGCTGCTCGGCTCCCTGGTCGGCGGGGCGGGGGACGAGCTCGCCTGGCAGGAGTTCGCGCCCGGGGAGAGCGCGCTCACCGAGGCGGGCGCGCGGAAGCTCGATGCGCTGGCGCAGGCCCTGCGCGAGCGGCCCACGCTGACGCTGGCCCTGACCGGCGGCTCGGCGCCGGCCGCGGATGCGGACGCGCTGCGGCGCAAGAAGCTCGCGGCCTCGCTCGAGGCGGCGCGCCGGCAGCAGGCCGCCGCGCCGCCCGCGGCCCCGGTCGACGGGACCGTGGCGGACGCCCCCGCGCCCGAAGCCGCCGCGGACCCCGAGGCGGAATTCGCGGCGACGGTGAAATACGTGTTCGACCGGAAATTCCCGCCGGGCAGCGAGCTCGGCACGCCGCTGCCGCCGGCGCCGCCGATCCTGGCGCCGCCGCCGCCCGACGAGGACCGCCACTGGGTCCGCAGGGTGTACGATTGGGTGACGCTGAAGGAGCGGCGCGAACGCTTCCTCTTCCGGAAGGAGCAGGAGGAGATCCAGCGGCTGTACCTCGAGCAGGCCAAGGTCGTGGTCGACGCCGGCCTGCCGGTCGACGTGATGCTCGAGCGCCTCGCCGGGGCGGAGAAGGTCGATCCGGATGAATTGACGGCGCTCGCATCCGCCCGCCTCGGGGCGATCCGGGACCGGCTGGTCGAGCGGGGCATCGGGCTCGAGCGGCTCGCGCTGGAAGATCCGACGCTGGAGGCGGCGGCCGGCGGCGAGCCCGGGGCGGCGCCGCGGGTCACGCTCGAACTGAGGTGAGCATGGATTGCCGTCCGCATTGCGGCGCGTGCTGCATCGCGCCGAGCATTTCCTCGCCGATCCCCGGCATGCCGCACGGCAAGCCCGCCGGGATCCCCTGCGTGCAGCTCACGGCCGACCTGCGCTGCGCGGTGTTTGGCCGGCCCGAGCGTCCGGCCGTGTGTGTCAGCCTGCGCCCCCACGACACGATGTGCGGAGCCAACCGCGGGGAGGCCCTGGCGCACCTGGCCGCGCTCGAGGCGGCGACGCGCTAGCGCCGGCGGGTGCCCGGACGGAGGGACCTCAGTCCTTCCCGTTGACGACCTTGAAGACGCTCGCGGCGGCCCAGCCGCCGGCGCAGTTCGCGACAAAGTAGATCCAGATGCTGCCCCAGGAAATGAGGCCCATCGTGCACGCGCCGATCGCGACCGCGGGATTGAACACCGCGCTGGAAATGCCGCCGACGCAGAGCGCGCCGGCGAGCACGGTGAACGCGATGGCCGCGCCGTAGAACGAGTTGCCGGTGGTGCCCTTGGCCGTGGCCACGTTGAGGATCACCCAGGCGAGCGCGAAGGTGAAGAGGAACTCCGCCAGCAGCGCGGGCAGGATTTCCGGCGTCGCCGGCGAGCCCATGCTGGCGACGCGCGTCACGAGCCCGGTCTTGAGCGCCTTCACGAAGAGCGCGGCGACGATCGACCCGGCGACCTGCGAGCCGATGTACGGGCCGACCTCGCTCGTGGGGCATTTGCCGCGCAGCCACACGGCGAGCGTGACGGCGGGGTTGAAGTGGGCGCCGGAAACGTGCCCGCCGGCATAGATCATGGCCATGAGGGTCGCGGCGATGGCGAAGGGCGCGAGGTCGCCCGCCCCCGGGCGGATCACCGACATGCCGACGGCGAACACGAGAAAGAACGTGCCGATGAATTCGACGAGGTACTTCTTCATGAGAGGGTAGGACGTGCGGCCGCATCCCAGCCCGCGGGGCGGGCCGGGTCGAGACAATTGAACCCCGGCGCCGGAATGTGAAGCCGTGCCGGGCCGGGATGGCGGGGCCCGGCGCCCACCGGGCCGCGGCCCGATGCGGGATTCGGTCCGGCCCGGACCCCCGGAACCCGGGGCCCCCCATTCCCGGCTGCCGGCGGATGGCGTATGGTGGGTGCGCCATGCCTTCCTCCTCTGAAGATCCCGTCGCCGCGCGCGCGCGGCAGCTGTGGGAGCAACAGGGTCGTCCGGCCGGCCGCGACCTCGACATCTGGCTGCAGGCCGAACGCGAGCTGCGCGAGCCGGAGTCCGTCCCGCTGCCGGTCGACGGTCCCGCGGTCTCGAATCTCGACCGCACCCTCCCGCCGGGGGAGAAACGGCGCGTGCGGGCCGCGCGCCACGGAGGCGGGCCCGCCCAGGCCCTGGCTTCCGTGCCCGCGCCCGACCATTTCGTCGTCATCCTCGACCGGGCGCACCTGCGGGTGTACCAGATGCGGGAGGAACCGGGCGTGCTGCGGGAGGCGCAGTTCGAGCTGGCCGAATCGATCGACTTCCCGTCAGGCCGGCGGCGGTACACGGATCAGGATTCCGACCAGGCCGGGCGGTTCGGGGCGATGGGCCAGACGGGCGGCTCGATCGACGAACGGCTGCCGATGCAGGAGGAGCACCAGCGCCGGGTGCTCGCCGACCTCGCGCATTTCATCGACGTGTTCCTCGACGAGCGGCCGCACGCGCGCTGGGACCTCGCGGCCGGCCCGGCCCTCCACCACGCGCTGGTCCAGTCGCTGCGCCCGGGCGTGCGCGCCCGGCTGCGGCAGTCGCTCGTGAAGGACCTCGTGCACCAGTCGCCGGCGGAATTGCGGGCGCACTTCGGGAGGAATGGATGAGCGATGCCGCGCACATCGAGGCCCGCGAACTGCTGCGGCTGCACGGCGCGACCGTGCTGGTGGATGCCCGCAGCGAGCGGGACAACGCAGTCGCGCTCCGCGGGACGGTGGAGGCGCGGCCCGGCGACGGCGGCGAGCCGTCGGTCAAGATCGTGCTCGAGTATCCCGACATGTTCACGCACCCGGCCCAGCGCGGCGTGATCACGCTCGACGGGGGCGAGGCGCGCGCGCTGCTGGCCAGCGACCGGGGCGGGGTGCTGCACTACACGGTGGACCAGATCATCGACCCGGGCATCGAGCCGGCGGGTCCGCAGGCGGCGTCGTGACGGCGCGGGCACCCAGGCGACCGTTGTCCGCCGGGGGCTGGACGCGCCATGGCGCACCGGCGCCGCAGCGCCGGCGTCCGCGCCGCCGGTTCCGGTTCTTTCGCTCCAAGCCGGCGGCTAGGGTTGCAAGTTCCCCCGGGGCGGTCAGAAGTCTGCCGATGCGCTTCCTCCGCGTCATCCTTGGCGCTCTCTTCGCCCTCGTGGCGATGGTCGCCGCGCTTTTCGCCGCGGCGATCGTCCTCATCATGGCGCTGCTGTCCCCCCTCACGGGCGGCAAGGTCCGGGGCAAGGTGCACGTCAACCGCGGGCCCGCCCGGCCGGCCCCGCCCGGTCCGGAGGTGGCGGGCCGGCAGGGCGACGTGATCGACGTCGAGGCCACGCGCGTCCCGGAGAAGCGCCTCGGGGGCTGAGGCGGAATCGGCCGCGGCGCGTCCGGCGGGACGCGGCGTCTAGCGTTAGTGCGGCGCCGGGTTTGGCGGGGTGCGTTGCGGACCGGCAGATTGGCGCGGCCCTGCGCCCGACCGGCGCATTTCCCCGGGCTCCCGCGCCATGAAACCCGTCGCCCCCGCCTTGCTCGTCCTCATGTTCCTGCTCGCCGCGCCGTTCCTCGCGGCCCAGCCCTCCGGCGGCCCGTATGGCCCGCAGCCGCAGGATTACGCGGTCCCGCCCGATGCGGCGCACGTGATCTACGTGGCGCCGGACGGGGCGGCGGACGCGCCGGGCGCGACGCCCGAGGCGCCGACGACGCTCGAGGCGGCGGTCGCGCGCGTGGTCACGGGCGATGCCATCATCCTGCGGGGCGGCACCTACCGCACGGGCGGGCTGGTCCTGAGCCAGGGCATCACCATGCAGCCGTACCGGGGGGAGCGGCCGGTGCTCAAGGGCACCCGGGTCGCGGCGCAGTGGGAGGCGCTGCGCGAGGGTGTGTGGCGGACGAAGTGGGAGACGCTGTTCCCGAGCCGTCCGCGGGACTGGTGGCGGCGGGAGCGCGAGGGCATGCGCACGCCGCGGCACCGTTTCAACAACGACCTGGTGTTCGTCGACGGCGTGGCGCTCCGCTCGGCCGGCTGGGAGGGCGAGCTCGACGCGGAGTCCTACTACATCGATTACGAGTCCGGGCACGTGTACGTCCGGTTCGATCCGACCAACCGGCTGGTGGAGATCACGGCCTGGGACAGCGCGCTGATCCGCACGAGCAAGGAGGCGCACGGGAAGCCGAACGATCGGCGCGGGCCGGTGATCCGCGGAATCACGTTCACGCAGTACGCCTACCGGGCGCTCGAGGTGGAGGGTAAGCGCGGCGCGGTGCCGCCGACCGAGGAGCCGACGGATGACCCGGTGGGCGTGGCGGACCCGGCCACCTTCGGCAAGGAGGTCGTGGGCACCGTGCTCGAGCATTGCGCCATCACGCACTGCTCCCGCGTCGCGGGGTATTTCCGCGGCGACGGGCTCGTGATCCGAAACTGCCTCGTGAGCGACACGAGCACCGAGGGCATCTACGTGATCGGGTCGTCCGACTGCCTCCTCGAGCGGAACATCATCACGCGGAACAACGTGGAGCAGCTGACCGGCTACTACCCCGCGGCGGTGAAGATCTTCAACCAGACGCGGCGGGTCGTCTGCCGCGACAACCTGGTGATCGACAATCCGCACTCGAACGGCGTGTGGTACGACGTCGGGAACGTCGACGGCGTGTTCGTGAACAACTGGGTCGAGGGCTGCCTCGATGGCTTCTTCTTCGAGATCTCCCGGGGCGTCACGTGCGCGGGCAACGTCTTCGTGAACTGCACCAGCGGCGTGCGCGTGCTGAACAGCCGCGAGGCCCGCGTGTATCACAACACCTTCCTCAACGCCCCGGCGTGGTTCGAGCGCAACGAGCGCAGCGCGACGGCCGACCATTTCGCCTGGCATCCCGCGACCGGTCCGGACGTGCACGAGCGCGACGGCCACGTGTTCTCCGGCAACCTGCTCGTCGCGGGATCGGGCCCGGCCCGGCCGCTCCTGCGGGTCTGGCAGGCGCCCGCGCTGCGCGCGCGGCTGACCGGATCGCAGTTCGCGCGTTCCGGCGGGAACCTCTACGTGCGTCCGGCTGCGGGCGCGCCGCTCATCTCCTGGAGCCCGGCCGGCGCCGGGGCTGACGCCTCCGACTTCGCCTCGATCGCCGAGCTGCGCGCGAAACTCCCGGAAGCAGAGGAAGGCAGCGCC
>DASPMS010000021.1:0-123396 GCA_035626915.1 Opitutaceae bacterium | reverse complement strand
CGGCCGCGGTCCGCACGGTCGAATGGCGCGCCGACGGCGAGGTGCGGCTCGCCGGATCCGGCTCCGCCACCGCCTCCGTCGGCCAGCTCGACGCCAGCGCCGACCCGCTGCCGTCGCTCGCGGCGCTTCGCGAGCGGCTCGCCCCCGGCGAACCCGTGGTCTTCATCCAGGCCGACATCCGCCACGCGGGGGCGGCGGTCGGCTCCGCTGACTGGGAACAGCTCGTCGGGCAGCGCAACGCCTACCTCGACACCCCGACCGCGCTCACCGTGCTTTACCGCGCCGGCTTCCGCTGCCAGGGGGTGCGCCGCCTGCGGCGCCGCGTCACGCTTGAGGAGCTGGTGACGAACCCGGCGGGAGACCTCGTCGTCCCGGCCTGGCGCCGCCGCCTCCTGCGCCTCCTGCCCGCGCCGCTGCGCCGTGCCTGGCGCGCCGACGTGCCGGTGGCGGAGGTCGCGATTCTCGCCACGCGCCGGCCGCCCGACGCGCCCGCCGTGTCGGTCGTCGTGCCCGTGTACAACGAGGCGGCGTACGTCGCGCAGCTGCTGGACGCGGTCCTGCGGGTGGAGATCAGGGACGCCTCCATCGAGGTCGTCATCGTCGAGAGCAACTCCACCGACGGCTCGCGCGAGATCGTGCAGCGGTATGCCGCGCACCCGCGCGTGACCTGCCTGTTCGAGGACCGGCCCCGGGGCAAGGGACACGCGACGCGCTTCGGGCTGGCCCGCGCGCGCGGCGACATTCTCCTGATCCAGGACGCGGACCTGGAATACGACATCGAGGACTACCATTCGCTCATCGAGCCGATCCTGCACGGCCACGAGGCCCTCGTGCTCGGCTCGCGCCATGGCGGCCGCAAGCACTGGAAGCTCCGCCAATTCGGGAAGCCGCTCCTGACCAAGTTCTACAACCTGGCCCACGTGCTCGTCACCGCCTACATCAACCTGCTGTTCGGCCTTCGCCTGCGCGATCCGCAGACGATGTACAAGGTCTGCCGCCGCGACTGCGTCGAGGGGATCGCGTTCCACGGCAACCACTTCGATTTCGACTACGAGCTCCTGCTCAAGGTCGTGCGCAAGGGCTACCAGCCCGCCGAGGTGCCCGTGAACTACCGTTCCCGCTCCCACGCCGAGGGCAAGAAGCTCTACATGCTGCGCGACGCGCCGCTGGGCCTCTGGATGATCACCAAACTCCGCTTCACGCCGCTGCGGCGCTTCCTGACGATCGGGGAACCGTTCGAATAGGCCGCTCAGCGGTGGCGCCAGCGGTCGCGGATCAAGGCCAGTGCCTCGTAGAGGCGGTGCAGCCATGGATGCCGGTAATAAAAGTGCCGCGCGACCAGGCGGCCGGGACGCATCTCCAAGCTCACCGGATGCACCTTCCGGATCCGATAGCCGAACCGGCGGAAACACCAGGCCGCCCGGCGCGCGTGCGGCGCGGCGACGACCAGGTCGAACTCGGCCGCGCGGTGGTCCAGCACCCGCGCGAGCCGCGCGGCGTTGCCCCACGTGTCGACATAGGAGCCGTCGTGACGGTAGTCGCCCAGGTTGACGCCCGGGCAGAAGAACGCAAAGGCGTGGGGCCCGCGGTTCGCCAGGTACGCCCAGGCGGCCAGCTCCTCGGTGGTCGGCCCGCCCATCGAGTTCGCCGGCGCCAGGAACACCCGGTCGCCCGCGCCGGCCAGCCGCGCCACGTGGTCAAGCACCTGCCGGTAAGCGAAGCTCGGCCGGTCCGTCGGCCGGCCGTCACCACCGGCCTCGAGCGCCTCCGGCACGACGATGAAGTCACGCGCCATCGTCAGTTGACCTCGATCCGCCGCACGTACGCCCAGTCGAATTCCGCCCCGCCGTGGGGCCGGGTCTGGAAGAGCAGCGACTCACCCGCCGCGACCGCGATCTCGAGCACGGTGCGCTGCACGCCGCGATCGCGCGCCTCGCCCGCCGGGTCGAGCGCCCGCTGGAAGAGCCGCCGCCGCGTGCCGTCCGCCGCCTCGGCATAGGCCACGAACTCCACCCCGCCGGTGGACTCGCCCGGCCGCGCGTGCGCGGCGGGAAAAATGCCGTACTCCCACGTCAACCGGCGGCGGCCCGGCGGGACCGGCACCCACAGGTCGGTGTCCGGATGGGCGCCCAGGACCCAGGTGCCGTCCAGGTCCCAGCGCGCGTAACCATAGCTGAAGCGGACGTGCGAGACGGCGGGCTTGATCATGTCGAACGACGTCGCGGCCAGGGCGGCCGGAATCGCGACGATCTCGGCGTCCGCGCGCAACGTGCTCGGTCGCCCGCGCGCCACGATCCCCTCGTAGCCGCTGGCGCCGCCGACGCCGGTCGTGAGCAGGAACAGGGCGTGCTCGCGGAGCAGGGAACTGACGTGCACGTTCGCCGTCGGGTGCGAGAACGTCGGCGAGCCGTCGAGGCCGAGCTTCGATGCGATCCAGCCCGCGAGCTCCGCGTTGTCCCGGTGCTCGCCCGCCATGACCAGCGCGCTCACGCTCTCGTCCGCAAGGTCCGCGAATGCGCGCTCGAGGTATGCGCGGTCGAACTCGAGCCCGCGGCGCACCATCAGCGCCTTCCGCTGGGAATAGTAGGCCGTGGCGGGCGCCCAGTCCTGCCCGATGACCACGATGACACTGCCCGGCGGCGTGACCGCCCGGAGCGCCTGGGTAAGGCCGGTGCCGCCATTGCTCGGGACCATCTGCAGCTCGCGGTAGACCCGCCGGTAGTTCGCCACCAGCGCGAGGGGTAACAGCAGCAGCGCGATGAGGCTCGCGACGCGGACGCCGCGCCGCCAGGGCGCGTCCAGCACGCCGGTCACCACGAAGCCGAGCGCGGCCATCAGGAAGACCGCGCAGGCATAGAAATAGTATTCCTGCAGGGCGTACGCGAACGGGAACAGGAGCTGCGCCATGAGGAAGAGCCCCGCGGCAGCCCCGATCCTTCCGCGCTCCCGCGGGAACAGCGCGAGTCCCGCCAGGGTCACGCCGCCGACCAGCCAGGGCGCCCCGATCGCCTCGTGCCACCGCTCCAGCAACGTGCGCCAGGTGTCGGGCGAGAACCGGGCGCCGAGATTGAGCAGCCCGAAATTGCCCTGCGAAAGGTTCTTCGACGCGAAAATGTAGGCCGACGGATGGTCGACCTTGAACAGGTCCGAATACCTCACCCACCAGTAGACGCTTCCGCACGGCAGCGCCGCCGCCGCCAGCCCCCAGCCGACCGTCCGGAGCACCGGCGTCCAGCTTCCACCGCGCTCCCGCCAGCTCCGCGCGAGGCAGTACGCGCCATACGCCATCGCCGGCACGAGCCAGACGAAGAAGGTCGTGCTCTTGACCAGCCCCGACACCGCCCCGCCCAGGGCGCAAACCACCAGCCAGCCAATCCGCCGCTCCCGCATCGTCCGCACGAAGCCCGCCAGGAACCACGCCGCGCCGGCCAGCGTCATCGACTCCATCAGGAACGAGCGCGAATAGAAGATGTACACCGGGCAGCACAGCACGAGGCCGAGGGCCGGCAGGCGCCGCCGGGGCGCCAGGCCCGCATCGCCCAGCAGGAGGTAGAGTGCGGGCAACATCAGGTAGAACGATGCCAGGGTGACGGTCCGCGCCGCCACATGGTGCGGCCAGCCGGTCGCGCGGCTCAGGCCGACCACGCTCCACTCGTAGAGCGGGAACTCCATCGGGCAGACCCACGGCTTGCCGAACAGCGGCACCGTGTAGATCGGCGAGAAGTTGTCCTCGCGGTCGATGTAGTCCGCGATGATGGCCGTGTGGGTCTGGCGGAACTCGTGGCCCGGCAGGAACCCGGCCCGCCAGTTGCCGGTGACCAGGGCGAAGTGCAGCACGAGCGCGCCGAGGAAAAGCGGCAGCAGGGCCCGGTCGAGTCCCCGGGCCATGCGGGTGCCCTCGAACACAGGGGCGTCGGGACTCATGGCTGGCACCGCATTCGACAAACGGGCGGCGAGAATCCGCTAGTGCGAGGGCGCGGCCGGCCGGTCAGTGCACCTGGATCCGGGCGAAATACGCCCAGTCATACACCGAGTTGCCGTGGGGCCGCGTCTGGAACACCAGCGTTTCGCCCGGCACCGGGTCGTACGGCACCCGCACGCGCTGCGGCCCGCGGTGCTCGGGCACGTGGGTCGGATTGATGAACCAGCGCGCGATCTCGCGCCGGGCGCCGTCCTTCGCCTCCCCCATCACGATGAAGTCGACCCCGTCCGCCATCGAGACCTCGGCGTACGACGAGGGCAGCAGGCCGAACTCCCAGGTGATTTCCCTCGCGCCCCCGGGCACCGGCACCCAGAGGTCGGCCTCCGGGTGCACGCTCAGCAGTTCGCGCCCCGCCTCGTCATGGAAGACCGAATAGTCGAACTGGAACCGGCGCGCGATCGGGAGCGGCGAGATCATGGCGTAGGCGCGGCGCGCGAGCGCGGGCCGGATCGCCTCCGGCTCGCTTGCGGCCGGCGGTTTCTCCGGCAGCTCGAGCTCCGAATAGGTGTTCGACCGCCGCAGCCGGTCCAGGAGATTGCCCTCGAAGGTCCGGCTGACGTACACGTCCGCGTTCCGGTGGCGGAGCCCGGGCCGCGTGTCGAGGTCGAACCAGGCCGATGCCATCCGGCGGAGGGACTGGTTCTGGCGCTGCTCCCCGACCAGGACCATGGCGAACACGTTCTCGTCCTCCAGGGATCGGAAGGTTCGCTCGACGTAGGCGGTGTCGTGCTCGCTCCCGTGGCGCAGCATGAGCGCGCGGCGCTGCGCGTAGTACGGGATGATCGGCGCCCAGTCGTTGCCGGCGACGATCAACACTGCGTCCGGCGGCGTCATGTCGCGCAGCATGTCGGTCAGCCCCGAGCCGCCGTGGCTGGGCATGACCTGGATCCCGCGGTAGTTGCGCTGGTAGTTCGCGAGGAGGGCCGCGCCGAGGACGACCGTGGCCACCGGCGCGAGCCGACGGAGACGCGCGCCGGCGTCGTCGAGGCCGGCGACGACGAAACCCAGCGCCGCCAGCGCGAACACGCCGCAGCCGAAGAAATAGTAGTCATGGTACGCGAATGCCGTCGGGTACATGAGCACGGCCGCCAGGAACATCCCCGCGGCCCCGAGGACCCTCGGCCGCTCGCGCGGCAGCAGCAGCGCGCCCGCGCCGGCCACCGCCAGCAGCGCCCACGCCGGCAGGATCGCCTCCCGCCAGCGCTCCGCGAACAGCCGCCAGGTCTCCGGCGAGAGACGCGTCGCCAGGTCGAAGAACCCGAAGCTGCCGGCCGCCAGCGCGTCGGAGGTCAGGAAGCCGGCCGCCGGATGGACCGCCTTGACCGCGTCGGTCGTCTTTATCCACCAAAGCGCCGGCCCGCCCGCCATCAGGGCGCAGACCAGGCCCCAGCCGAGGACGCGGCCGGCGGCGCCGCGGCCCGGCTCGTCCCTCAGCGCGCGCCAGAGCCGCCAGGCGCCATACGCCGCGGCCGGCAGCATCCAGACCGAAAGGATCGGAACCTTGATCAGGCCCGCCGCCGCGCCGCACAGGCCGGCCAGGAGCGCCGGCCCCGCGCGGGGCGCCCGCATCGCGGCGACAAAAAGCGTCAGGAACCACGCCGAGAACATCGTCGCCATCGAATCCATCAGGAATGCCCGCGAGTAGTAGATGTACACGCCGCAGCACGGCACGAGGGCCAGCGCGATCAGCCGGCGCCGCGGCGGCAGGCCCGCCTGGCCGAGCAGGCCGTACAGCGCGGGCAACATGAGGTAAAAGCAGGCGACGGAAACCGCGCGCGCGGCTTCGACGTGCGGCCAGCCGGTCAGCCGCGCCAGGCCCACGACGCTCCACTCGTACAGGGGAAATTCGAGCGGCACGCTCCACGGCTTGCCCAGGATCGGATTCGGGTAATCGAGGCCAAAATGGTCCTCCGCATCGATGTGCCGGGCGATCGTCGCCGTCAGCGTCTGCCGGAACTCGTGCCCCGGCAGGAACCGACCGCGCCAGTTCGCCGTGACCAGGACCGCGTGGGCGACGAGCGCCGCCAGGAACAGCACCAGCGGCCAGCGGTCATCCAGACGCGAGCCGGCGGGCGTGGCGGCAGGTTCGGATCGGGTCGTCATGGCGGGCGGCGCGGGAATCCACAGGCCGGGCGCAGGCGTGTCAAGCGGACCGGATGGCGTGGAAAATGACTTCCCTCGCACCGGCCGTGGCGCCATTCCTTGCGCCGCATGAGCGCCTCTTCCGAATCGCCCGCCGACGTGCTCCGCCGCGAGCTCGAGGCGAAGGAGCGGCTCGTGCAGGACGTCCGCAAGGAACTCATCCTCGCGCAGATCAGCCTCCTCGAGCTGAACGACACGGTCCTGCAGAAGGAGACCGAGAAGGCCGACGCCGTCTCCCTGCTCGGGCAGTTCGAGCATGCGCTCGAGCAGAAGGTCGACCACATCGTCGAGCTCGACCGGGCGCTCAATGCGCGCATCCGCGCGGCGGAGGCGGCCCTGGCCCAGGCGCAGGCCGCGCACGACCGGATCGCGGAGGACCTCGTCCAGCGGCTCGATGCGGCCAACCGCGAGATCGGGCGCACGCACGAGCTCGCGGCGGGCTTCGCGCGCGACCTGGCCGGCGTCCGGGACGAGCTTCAGCGGTCCGCCGCCGCCCTCGACGAGACCCGCCGCTCGCTGGCGGACACCGAGTCGTCGCGGGCGGCCCTGGCGCGGGAGCTCGCCGCCGTGCGGGCCTCGTGGTCCTGGCGGCTGACCCGGCCGCTGCGGGCGCTGGGCCGGATCTTCTCATGAGCGCCGGGGGGGCGGAGCCGATCGTGCACTTCGGGCTCGAGACGCCCGTCCCGCTCGCGCCGACACAGAATTACTTCCAGCTCGTCGGCTGGGCCTTCGCCGCCGGCGCGCCCGGGCGCTGCCCGGTGCGCGTCGTGGTCGGCGACCGGGTGTTCCTGCCGATCGAAACTTCCGAGCGTCCGGACGTCGCCGCCCAGTTCCCGGCCGAGCCCGCGGCGCGGGCGAGCGGCTTCAAGTTCATCGGCTACCTGCCCTTTGGCGCGTACCTTGGGCGGCTGGAGCTCTCGGTCGCGGGGCGGGGGTGGGTGCCGGTGCGGTCGCTGGCGATCCCGGTCAGCTCGCATCCCATCCTCGGCGCGGTGGAGAAGCCCGCGGCCGGACGGCCGATCACGGAGGCCGTCCGCATCGAAGGGTGGGCGCACCACCCGGAATTCCGCATCCGGGAAATCGTGCTGCAGTTCGGCAACGTCGAGGTGCCGTGCGAGTACGGGTTGGAGCGGCCCGATGTCGCGGCGCGTTTCCCCGGCCAGCCGGGGGCGGCGCGGTGCGGCTTCATCACGGCGGAGAACCTGCCCCGCGGCGCCGGCCGCGTGAAGGTCCGCGTCCTCACCGAGTGCGGCCGGGTGTACTACATCGGGTCCCGGCTCGAGGTCGCGATCGAGCGCGGCTGGATTCCCAAGCCGCCGCCGCCCAGCCCGCTGCGCGACCTGTCCACGCTCGCCGTGCGGCTGGCCGACGGCACGCCGCCGCCGCCGGTGGACGGGCCGGCCGCGGGCAGCCGCAACGTCCTCTTCGCGCTCTACGGCGACTTTTCCTCCAACAGCGCGCTGCACGTCGCCGCCCTGGCGAACGAGCTGATCCGGCTCGGCTGCGACTGTGTCGTGGCCGTCCCCGACCACAAGGAGACCGTCGGGGCGCTGCCGCGGGCGGATTTCCTCGCGCTTAATTTCGACGAGCTGCCGCACGTCACCCAGCTGTTCAAGGACGGCCGCGGCCCGCGCGTGGTGCACGCCTGGACGTCGCGCGAGAACGTGCGCAGGTTCACCGCCGACGTGGCCGCGCGGTTCGGCAGCGCGGTCCTCGTCCATCTCGAGGACAACGAGCGGGAGATCCTCGAGACGCGCGTCGGCCGGCCGTACGCGGAGCTGGCCCGGCTGCCCGACCGCGAGCTCGACCCGCTCGTCCCCGACGTGCTCACCCACCCCCGCCGCGGGCCGGCGTTCCTCGCCGGCGCCGCCGGCGTGACCGTGATCGTCGACCGGCTGCGCGACCAGGTGCCGGCCGGACGCCCCGTGCACCTGCTCTGGCCCGCAGCGGACGCCTCCCACTTCCGCCCCCGCCCGCGCGATGAGGCCTTCCGCCGCCGGCTTGGCTTCGGCGCGCGCGACATCGTGCTTTTCTATCACGGCAACACGCATGCCTCGAACGCGGAGGAGGTCCGCGCGCTCTACGAGGCCGTGCTCCTGCTCAACCGCCGCGGCCTGCCCGCGCACCTCGTCCGCACCGGCCGGGACTTCCCGGACTTCCTGCCGGACGGGGGCGCCGCCTACCGCGCGCACGTCATCCACCTCGGGCATGTCGGGCGCGCCCGCCGCCTGCCCGAGCTCATGGCGGTCGCCGACTACTTCGTCCAGCCGGGCGTGCCGGGCTCGTTCAACGACTACCGGTTCCCCTCCAAGCTGCCGGAGTTCTTCGCGCTCGGCCGGCCGGTCGTCCTCCCGCGCACCAACCTCGGCGGGCTCGTGCGGCATGGGCAGGACGGGTGGGTGCTCGAGCGCGCCGACGCGGCGGCCATCGCCGACGCCATCGCCGCACTCCACGCGGACCCGGATCTCGCCGCGAGGCTCTCCGCCGGCGCCCTGGCGTTCTCGCGGGAGCATTTCTCGTGGCCGCGCGCCGCGAGCGGGCTCCTGGACTTCTACCGGTCCTTGACGCCCCTCGTGCCGGCCGCATCGTCCTGAACCTCCATGCCTAGCCCCCTGCCATCGCCGCGCGTCGTGCTGACTGGCGCGCGCGGCTGCCTCGGCGGCGTGCTGGGCCGGCACCTCGAATCGCGGGGCTACGCCGTCGCGCGCGTCTCGCGGACCGGCGGGCCGGGCATCATCGGTCTGGAGCCGTTTCTCGCCGCGCCCGCGACCGGTGATCCCATTCTGCACCTGGCGTGGAGCTCCCTGCCATCCACCGCCGAGCGGCAGCCCGGGATCGAGGAGCGCGAGGACCTCCCGCTGCTGCGCCGGCTGCTCGAAGCGCAAGCGCGCGCGCCGCGGCCCGCGCATTTCGTCTTCTTCTCCTCCGGGGGCACGGTGTACGGCAATGCCGCGGGCGACCGCCCCCATCGCGAGGAGGATCCGTGCGCGCCGATCGGACGGCATGGCCGGGCCAAGCTCGCCGCCGAACAGCTCATTCGCGACCTGGCGCCGCGCCTGGGCCTCGATTGGACGATCCTGCGCGTGTCGAATCCGTATGGCTTCGCCATCCCGGCCAGCCACCCGCAGGGCATCATCCCGGTGGCGATCGAGGCCGCGCGGTCGGGTCGGCCGCTGACGCTGTGGGGCGACGGCACCGCGCGAAAGGACTTCCTGTTCCACGAGGATTTCGGCGACGCGATCGATCGTGTCGTAGACGGGCGCCTGACCGGCGTTTTCAACGTCGCCTACGGCTCGTCGTACTCGGTGGCGGACGTCCTCCGCCTGGTCGAAGCCGCCGTGGGGCGGCCGATCGAGCGCCGGCACATCCCCGCCCACCCGTGGGACGTCCATAACAGCCTGCTCGACAACGCACGGTTCCGCGCGTCGGCCGGCTGGACGCCGGCGGTGGGCTTGGCCGAAGGCATCCGGCGCATGGTCTCGGGCCGATGAAGCCGGCGCCCTCCGGTTCGCCGCCTCCCGTTCCCGACGCCGCGCGGCTTCCCGGGCTGTTCGGCGCGGTCTGGCTCCTCCAGGCCGTCCTCGCCGCGATCGGCTGGGACCACACCCTGCTCGGCGACTTCGAGTTCCGGCAGGTGCAGACCGCCATCGCCGCGCGCTTCTATCCGGGCGACGCCTTCCGGCTGGATTACGAGACCCCGCTGCTCGGTCCGCCGTGGCAAATACCGCTGGAGTTCCCGGCCTACCAGGCGGCCGTGGCGTGGCTGTCCGCGTTCACCGGCCTTCCCCTCGACCCGGCCGGCCGGCTCGTGAGCTGGCTCGCCTTCCAGCTGTCGCTGCCCGCCTTCTTCCTGGCCATGGGCGCGGCCGGCATTCCGCGGCCGCACCGGTGGCTCTGTGCCACCCTGCTGCTGGCCAGCCCCCTCTACCTGTTCTTCTCCCGCGCGTTTCTGATCGAATCCACCGCCCTCTGCTTCAGCGCCTGGTTCCTTGCCGGGCTCGGCCGCTGGGTCACGGGCGGTTCGGCCCGCTGGCTGGCCGTCGCGGCGGTCGCCGGCGCGCTCGGGGCCGCGACGAAGCCGACAACACTGTTCGTCTTCGGCGTCGCCGCGGCGCTGCTGCTCGCGCGCGAGCGGCGGACCGGCGGCGGTCCCTGGCTGCGCCGCCTCGCGGGCGCCGCCGCCGCCGCCCTGCCGGCCGCCGCCGCCGGCCTCGCGTGGATCGCGCACAGCGCGCTGGTTCGGGCGCGGAATCCCGACGCCGGCATCCTCGCCGATCATTTCGGTTACTGGACGTTCGGCGACCTCGCGCAGCGGCTCAGCGCCGCGTACTGGACGCGCACGCTCGGCGTCTGGGCGGACGGGCTCGTCCCGCAGGCCGGCCTGGCGCTCGCGTTGTATTTTCTCGCGCGGCTCCGTCCCGCCGCGACGCCGGTGGCCCTGGGCGCGTTCGCGGCCTTCCTCTCCGGCCAGCTGGTGTTCTCCAACCTGTACTTCGTGCACGCGTACTACTTTTACGCGAGCGGCGTGTTCCTCGTCGTCGCCGTCGGCCTCATGCTCGCCGCCCACTTCGACGACCCGTCCGCGCCGCGATGGCTGCGCTGGGCGCCGCTGCTCGCGGTGCTGGCGCTCCAGCTGCATGCCTACGCGCGCGACTACCTGCCCGCCCAGCGCGAAAACCGACCGCCGACGGAGCTCACGCGCGTGCTCGCGACGCTGACCGGGCCCGACGACACGCTGGTGGTGCTGGGGCAGGACTGGAACGGCTCGATCCCCTACTACGCCGGTCGGCGCGCGCTGATGCTCGCCGCCGGCCGCGAGCGCGATCCTGCGTCGATCGCCCGCAGCGTGGGCCGGCTGGACCCGGGCCGCGTGGGCGCGGTGGTCCTGTTCGGGCACATGCGCCGCGACCCCGGCTTCCTCGCGCTGGCGCTGGGCGCCCTGGATCTCGGGCCGGTCCCGCTGCTCGAGGGCCGCGACCCGCAGGTGTGCGTCTGGGTGCCGCAATCCCGGCAGGCGGCGGCGCGCGCGCGCCTGCCCGCCGGGCTCCTCGCCACGCTGGACGTCGTCGCGCCGCCCGCCCCACCGGCCGGTCCGGCGACCCTCGGCCCGCGCGAGATCAGCCAGCACCGGGCGTTCGGGCAGTTCTCGCCCGCGCCGGAACGGGCGACCGGCGAGTACTCGCTGGGCGCGGTCGACGGCGCGACGATCGTCAACGCGCACCCGCCGAGCGAGCTCGTGTTCCGGCCGACAACGGCCCCCCGCCGGCTTCACCTGCGCTTCGGGATCCACGCCGCCGCGTTCGCGAGCCCGACCGGTCGGACGGACGGCGTCGAGTTCGCGGTCGTGCTCGCGCGGCCGGACGGAAGCGAGGAGACGCTGTTCTCCCGCGTCCTCGACCCGGCGAACCAGGCGGCCGACGCCGGGACGGTCGAGGCGCATGTCCGGCTGCCCGAGCTCACGCCCGGCGGCGAGCTGCGGGTCCGCACCCTCATCGGCCCGCGCGCGAACGCGAGCTACGACTGGGCGTATTGGGAGAAGATATCCATCGAGTGAATCCGACCGCCGCCGATCGGCTGGATATCTGGGCCTGCCGCGGGTTTTTCGCGGCCGCGCTCGTCGTCCACCTGTTCTGCTCTTTCGCCGGCTGGCGAAACCCACCGGTGGACGGCCATGAGTTCCGCCAAGCCCAGACGGCCATCGCGATCCGCTACCTGATCCAGGACGGCCTGACGATCGACTATCCGACGCCGGTCCTCGGACCGCCGTGGTCCGTTCCCCTGGAATTCCCGCTCTACCAGCTCTCGGCCGCCGCCGCCGCCCGGGTCACCGGGCTCGAGCTGGAACCGGCGGCGCGCGCCACCGCGGCGGCGTATTTCTACCTGATGCTGCCGGCCGTCTACCTCCTGGCGGGGCGGCTCGGCCTGCGGGCGCACCGCCGGCTGCTCCTTCTCGCGGCCGTCCTGCTCAGCCCGATCTACCTGTTCTACCAGCGGGCGATCATGATCGAGTCCACGGCGCTTTGCCTCGGCGCCTGGTACCTGTGGTGGCATTGGCGGGCCGTCGACACGCGCGACGGCCGGAGCATCGCCGCCGCCGTCGCCGCCGGCGGCCTCGCAGCCATGGTGAAGCTCCCGACCTTCTGCGCGTTCCTCGCGCCGGCCGCGCTCGTGACGCTCCTGGGGCGCCCGGCCGGCCACCGCGGCTCCGGACCGGACCTCGGGCGCTGGGGGCCGGCCCTGGCCGGCGCCGGCGGCGCCCTGGCCGCGGGCCTCGCCTGGAGCGCCTACGCGGACCGGCTCAAGGCGCTCAACCCGCTGGCGCAGGACCTCCAGTCCCGTGCGCAGGGGGCCTGGGCCGTCGGCGAATGGTCGCTGCGGACCCTGCCCCGGTTCTGGGCCGCCATCGGACATTTCACCACCTCCTCCGTGATCGGCCTCGCCGCGCTGGCGATCGTCGCGCTGGCGGCGGCGGTGGGTCCGCCGGCGCGGCGGAGGCAGATCCTCCTGCTCGCCCTCAGCTTCCTCGCACCGGTCCTCGTGTTCGCGAACGTGTACCACGTCCACGACTACTACTTTTTCGCGAACGGGATCTTTCTCCTGGCGGCGCTGGGGCTCGCGTTCGACGTGCTGCTCGACCACCCGCGCGTGCCGCGGCTCGCGGCCTTCGCCGCCGTCGCACTGACCGCCGGCCTCGCCCTGGCCGGGTACCGCGACGGCTACCACCGGCTGATCGCCGGCAACGAGCACCGGGTGCCGGAACTCGGCCGCGCGCTGGCCGCCGTCACGGCGGCGGACGACGTGCTCGTGATCTTCGGCGACGACTGGAAGCCCGTCCTGCCCTACGTCGCCCGGCGGCGGGCCCTCATGTTCCCGCAGCCCCGCGAGGATGATCGCGTCGCGCAGCAGGCGGCGTACGAGCGCCTGCGGGGCCTGACGGTGGGCGCCCTCGTGGTCACCGGCGCAAGCCGGCATCGGGCCGACCTGCTGCGGCCCGCGATCGAGCGGTTCCGGCTCGGGCCGGAACCGGTCCTGAGCGGCGACACGACGGACGTCTACCTGCCGGCGGACCGTGCGCCGGCGGCCGCCGCGCGGCTCGCCGGCCTCGGATTGCACCGGCACCGCGTCGCCGGCCACGCGGCCGTCGCCACGCGACAGCCCGCCGACCCGGGCCGCTTCCCGATGATGCGGCCCGCGCCGCGGGAGGTCGCGGCCCTGTATGGCGTCACGACGTACCAGCTCGGCGACCGGGAGGTGCTCGGCGCGCATCCCGACTGCGACCTGGTCTTCTCCCTGCCGGCGGGCGCGACCCGCGTGCGGGCCGGATTCGGCCTGCTCGCGGCGGCCGCCGAGAATCCGGACAAGCATTCCGACGGCGTGACCTTCGCGGTGGTGCTCGTCCCGCGCGCCGGCCCGGCCCGCGTGCTCGCGGAACGGACGCTCACGCCGTTTGCAAATCCCGCCGACCGCGGCGAGCACGCTTTCGACGTCCCGCTGCCCGCCGGCGCCGCGGGCGACCTGATTCTCCGGACCGGCGCGGGTCCGGCCGGGTCGCTCGCGTACGACTGGGCCTTCTGGTCTTTCGCCCGGATCGAGTGACCCGGCCGGCGCTCCGGGGAAATCCTTGCTTTACCCCGGCCGCTCCTGCGGCTTTTTTCCCTGGCTTCGCCTTGGAAAACGCGAGCTGCCAATTCTTCATCGATCATCCCACGTCCTGGAAAGTCGCGGAAGAGAGGGTGAACATCCGGGGTTGGGTGGCGGACAAGAAAGGCGCGGAGATCACCGACATCCGGGTCCGCGTCGACGGCGTCGTGACCTACGGCATCGTCGGCTACGACCGGCCCGACATCCAGGCGTTCATGGGCGGATTCCCGGCCGCCGCCAAGGCGGGCTTCTGGATCCAGTTCCGCGCGTGGGGCGGCGCGCGGCGGCTGGTCATCGAGGTGCAGCGCGACGGGCGCGACTGGCTCGAGCTGTTCGCGACCGAACTCGAGGCCCGCCATCCGAACCTGCCCGCCCGCCCGCCCGAGCCCATGCTCCGCACGGACGTCGTGGCCGAGAGCCTGTATTACCTCTACCGGCACTTCCACTACCAGTCCTACGCCGCGCTGCAGGCGGAGGCGCGGCGCGTGATCGCGGAGGTGACCACCTTCTTCACGGAGCTCTATCCGGAGAACGGGCTGATCGGCCACCTCGACCTGCCGCTCTCGTGGGTGAACGCGCACTACGAGAAGTTCCGTGTCGGCGGCTGGCTCTTCCACGAGAACCGGCCGATCAGCCGCGTCGTCTCGACCATCGGCATCCTGAACGAGAACCGGCTCGTCTGGGGGAAGGAGCGCGAGGACGTGCTCCGGGTGAATCCCCATTTCCCGGCGCACGCGAAATTCTCGACGCTCAACGGGCTCGTCGACGTCCGGCCCGACAGCTTCAGCCCCGCGTGCCTCAAGATCTGGGTCGAATACGCGGACGGCGGGCCGCGGCAGCTCTTCCGGTCGAAGCGGATCTACCTCAACAAGCTCGACGAACACAGCGGCCCCATCCCGGTCTTCAACGACTGGCTTTTCGCGCGGACCGTCTGGGCGCTGGTGTCGGGCACGTTCGCCGGCCGGTTCGAGATCGAGGACTGGGCCGACTTCTGGCGCGAGGTGAAGCTCTGCCGGAAGAAGCTGATCGAGGACATGGTCCGCATGGCGCCCGTGCCGGCGGCGGCCGCGCCGACCGCCTGGCAGCAGCTCGACCCGTATACCCTGTGGGTGAAGTCCAACCAGCTCACGCCGCGGCTCGGGCGCTACCTCGCCGGGGTCGGGGAGAAGCTGGGCCGCACCGGCCCGCGGATCAGCCTGGTCGTCCCGACCTACAACACACCGGTGCGCTTCCTCGACGAGCTGGTCGACGCGGTGCGCGCGCAGTACTACCCCAACTGGGAGCTGTGCTTCGCGGACGACGCGTCGCCGCAGCCGCACGTCCGCGCCCGGCTGGCCGCGGCCGCCGCCGCCGACCCGCGCATCAAGTTCACGGTCCGGCCGCAGAACGGCCACATCTCGGCCGCGACCAACACCGCCCTCGACCTCGCCACCGGCGAGTTCGTCGGATTCGTCGACCACGACGACGTCCTCCCGCCCGACGCGCTGCTCCACGTGGCCGAGGCCCTGGTGGCGCATCCCGACACCGACCTGCTTTACACCGACGAGGACAAGATCGGCGAGGACGGCCGGCGGTACGACCCCAACTTCAAGGGCGCCTGGAGCCCCGAGATGGCGATCACGCACAACTACGTGCACCACCTGAAGGTCATCCGGCGCGACGTGGTCGAGCGCGCCGGCCGGATGCGGCTCGGCTACGAGGGCGCGCAGGACATCGACCTCATCCTGCGCTGCGTCGAGCTCGCCCGCCCCGGCCACGTCCGCCACGTCCCGTTCGTCTGCTACCACTGGCGCGCGCACGAGCAGAGCACCGCCCAGAAGGGCGACCAGAAAGGCTACCTGTTCGACGCCGCCCGGCGCGGCATCGAGGACGCCATCCGGCGCCGCGGCCTCCGCGCCGCCGCCTTCCTGCCCCCGCTGATGCGGGACCACGCCCTCTGCCTGCACCAGCTCAAGTGGGACCCGGCGTTGCTGGCCGAGAACCCGGTCACGATCGTCATCCCGACGAAGGACCGGCCCGAGCTCCTGCGCGCGTGCGTCGAATCGCTCGACCGCACGGTCGACTGGGCCCACGTCCGGCTCGTGGTGGTGGACGATGGCTCGTCGGACCCCGGCGCGCGTGAGCTCCTCGCCGCCCTCGAGGCCCGCCCCCACGTCCGGGTGATCCGCACCGGGCGCCCCGAGGCGCCGTTCAACTACTCGCGCCTCGTCAACCTCGGCACGGCCGCGGCGGACACGCCGCTCGTGCTGCACCTCAACAACGACATCGAGGCCCGCGAGCGCGGCTGGCTCGAGGACCTCGTGGGGTGGCTGACCGTCCCCGGCGTCGGCGTCGCGGGCGCGCGGCTCGTGCAGCGCGACGGCCGGCTCGATCATGCCGGCATCTGGATCGACCCGAAGGGCGGCCTGCCCCATTCGCAGTTCGCCGGGCTGCCGGAGAACGACTTCGGCTTCTTCTTCCTGCCGCACGCCGCCCGCAACGTGTCGGCCGTCACCGGCGCCTGCCTGCTCACGCGGACCGAGCTCTATCGCCAGCTCGGCGGATTCGACGAGGCCGATTTCCAGGTCGCCTACAACGACGTCGACTACTGCCTGCGGGCCGCCCGCGCCGGCTTCCGCACCGTGTACTCCCCGCAGGCGACGCTCACGCACCTCGGCAGCGCCTCCCGGGGGCGCAGCTACACGGAGCGCGAGCACCTGGCCTTCGTCCAGCGCTACCCGGGGCACGCCGACCCCTACCTCAGCGAGGCGCTGGAGCCGGCGGACGCGAGCTTCCGCGTCAACCCGGTCGACCACCGCTACGCCCGCCGCCCGCTGGCCCTGCGCGTCGCGGTCGTCACGCACAACCTCAACCTCGAGGGCGCGCCGCTGTTCATCTTCGAGTACGCGCGGCATCTCGCGGCCCAGCCCGGCTGGTCGGTGCAGGTCTTCTCGCCCGCCGACGGCCCGCTGCGGCGCCGCTTCGAGGAAGCCGGGCTGCCGGTGGAGCTCATCGACGTGAGCGAGGCCCTCGCCGCGCCGGAGGCGGCCGCGTTCGAGTCGCGGCTCAAGGCCGTCGCCGGCCGGCGGTCATGGGGCGACATCGACCTGTTCGTCGGCAACACGATGGTCGCCTACTGGGTCGTCCACCTCGCCCGCCAGCTGGGCAAGCCCTCCGCGCTGTACATCCACGAGAGCAACTCGCCGCGCCGCTTCTTCTCCGAGCACCGCCTCGCCGCGCCCGCCCTCATTCCTCACGTCGAGCAGGCCGTGCGCGACGCCGGGCGCGTCATCTTCACCGCCGCGGCGACGCGCCGGATCTACGAGGAGCTGAACACGCGCAACCATTTCCGCACCCTCGCCAGCTGGGTCGACATCGAGCGCATCGAGCGCTTCGCCGCGGCGCATGACAAGGCCGCGCTGCGCCGGAAGTACGGCCTCGACCCGGAGGCCACCCTCGTCGTGAACATCGGCACGGTCTGCATGCGGAAGGGCCAGCACATCTTCATCCGCGCGGTCGACCAGCTGCAGCGCCAGCACGGCGACGAGCTGGCCCGCCACGGCCGGATCGAATACCTCATGGTGGGGGGCCGGCCGGGCCTGTATCTCGAGACCATCCAGCAGGACACGGAGCTGATGGGCCTGAAGGACACGCGGATCTTCCCCGAGACCCCCGACATCTACGACTGGTATCGCCTGGCCGACCTCTTCGTCTGCACGAGCTTCGAGGAATCCTTCCCCCGGGTGCTCCTGGAATCGGCGGCTTTCCAGCTCCCGATTGTCAGTACCAACGTCAACGGGATCCCCGAGATGCTGGTGAACAACGACGAGGCCTACCTCATCCCCGCCGGGGACTACTTCAAGCTGGCCGCGACCCTCAAGATGGCCCTCGACCGGCATTTCGCCGGCGACCGCAAGATGGTGTCCATGGCGCTGGCGCGCGTCACCCGCTATTACGACGCCCGGGTCTCCCTCGCCCGCCACGTCGCGATGGCGCGCGAAGCGTACTTTACCTGAGCGTCACGCCATGTCCCGCCTGCCCCGCGTCGGTCCCTGGCTCCTGCTCGCGGCCCTAGCGCTCTGGGTGTTCTGGCTGCGCGCGCCCACGTTCGGTCACCGGTTCTGGAACCTGGACGAGGGCATCTACGCGACGGTCGGCCGCACCGTGCTCGAGGGCGGTGTGATGTACCGGGACGCCGTCGACCAGCGCACCCCGCTCTGCCATTATGCGACGGCCGCGATCTTCGCCGTCGCGGGCGTGAACGACATCTGGGCCACGCGGGCGGTGCTGGCGGCGATGATCGTCGCGACGGCGGCCGCGCTGTACCTGCTCGGCGTCGCCTGGCGCGGCCCGGCCCTGGGCGCCTGGGCCGCCGCGGCCTTCGCCGCGCTCTCGACCAACATGCTCGAGCCCGGCGACGCGTTCTCCTACACGACCGAGTGGTTCCTGGCGCTGTTCTCCGCCGGGAGCGCTTGGTGGTTCTGGCGCGCCTGGCCGCGCGCCGGATTCTGGGGCTCCGCGGCGGCCGGCGCGGGCTACGCGCTGTCCTTCCTCTCGAAGCAGCCGGGACTGCTCGAGGTCGGCGCGCCGGTCCTGCTGCTCGGGTACCTCGGCGCCACGGGACGCCTCACCTGGACGCAGGCCGCGCGGGTCTTCGGCGGGCTCCTCACCGGCTACGGCCTGGTGCTGGGCGCGGTGTTCGCCTATTTCTGGGCCCGCGGCGCGCTCGCCGACTTCTACTACTACGCCTGGACCTACAATCTCGTCTATTACGGCGCGGACACCACCTTCGCGCACTGGACGACCAGCGCGTTCGCCTTGGGTCCGAAGTTCGCCGGCACGTATCCCGTCCTGCTCGCGCTCGCCGCCGCCGGCCTCCTGGCCTGCGTCCGGCTCATCGCGGTCGACCGACCAACCGACGAGCAGCGCGCCCGCCAGCCTGCCGCCGGCTTCCTCCTGGCCTGGTTCGCGCTGTCTCTCGCCGGCGCAGCCTCGTCGGGGCGCATCCTCGACCACTATTATCTCCAAGTGCTCCCCGCGCTGGCGCTCGCCGTCGCGTGGGCGCTGGATGGCGCGACCTCCTGGTGCCGCGCGCCGCGGCCGGCGTGGCTGCGCCTGGCCGGCGCCGGCGTCGTCCTGACCGCCGGCTGGACTCTGGTCGCGACCCCCGCGGCCGCCCGCGCGCGCGTTTCCCCCGCGTTCGACGCGGGGCGTATCCCGGCCGAGTATATCCGCGACCACTCGCGTCCGGACGACCGCGTCATGGTGTGGGGCTTCTATCCGGACTTCTACGTCTACGCCGATCGGCGCCCGGCTTCGCGCTTCATCTACACCTCGTTCCAGACCGGCGTGCAACCGGCCCGCAACACCGACCCCGGCGTCGACACGGCGCACGCGGCCGTGCACGGCTCGATGGAGGTCCTCATGGCGGAACTGCGCGCCGCGCCCCCGCGGTTCTTCGTGGACACGAGCCTCGGCCGGCAGCGGATCTTCGACAAGTACCCGCTCCACCGCTTCCCCGCCCTCGATCGCTTCGTCCACGACCACTACGTGGAGCTCGAGCCCGTGCGCTTCCGGCCGCACGGATTCCGCGTCCTCATCCGCCGTGATCCGGCGCCCGCGCTCCGTGGGCCGGCGGACGCCCCCGCGGGGCGGCTGGCCGCACCGCTGGTGCAGGGACCGACCGTGGTCGAACCCGGCCCGCGCGACTACACGGTCTCGGCCGCGCATCCGGCGGGACGGCTGTCGCGGGTGGAGTTGCTGGTGGACGGACGGTGCGTCGCGGCGATCGCGATCGAGCCGGCCGAGGCGGTCCTTGCCGTCTTCCCCGTCGATTTCTCGGCCCTCGAGCGCGGGACGCACCGGGTGGCCGCGCGCGCCGTGTCGGCCGATGGGGAGGCGCGGCTCGGGGCGGAACTCGCCGTCGAGAACGAGGCCGAACCCCTCAGCGCCGAGCGGCGGGCCCGGTTCGCGCTGACCGTCGTTTCGGCCGGCCCGCCCCCCGTGGAGGTCCGCGCTCCGTACGGCGCCACCGCCGGGACAGAGTCGGGGGCCCGCGTGTTCTTCGCCCACGCGCCGTCTTCCTTCCGCTACGCGGTCTCCGGCCCGGCCCGGCTGACCGGCCGCTTCGGTTTCCGGCCCGGGGCCTACGCGCCCGAGAATGCAGGCCGCACGGATGGCGCGGAATTCACGGTCAGGTGGCGCCCGCGCGGCGGGCAGGCCGTGGTCCTCGCGCAGCGCACGCTGCGTCCGGTCGAGGTCGCCTCCGACCGCGGCGAGCACGTCTTCGACGTCCTGGTGCCGGGCCCGGGCGAACTCGAGTTCGTGATCCATGAAGGCCGGGCCGGCAGCATCGCCAGCGACTGGACGTACTGGTCGGACCTGCGCCTCGACGAAGTTCTTTCCGCGAACCCATGACCGCCCCGCGCCATCTCTGCTGGGGAGCATTTGCCGCCCTCCTGCTCGTCGCGGCCGCCGTGTTCCTGCGCTGGCCGACTTTCGACGGCGTCTGGAGCCTGGATGAGGCCAACACCGCGGTCTACGCCCAGCACCTCCGCGCCGGCGAGGTGCTCTACCGGGATGTGCCCGACACCCGCACCCCGCTCATGGTTTATCTCCTGGCCGCGGAGCTGGCGGTGATCGGGGACTGGAACCTGGCGGGCCAGCATCTTTGCCAAGCGGTGTTCGCCGGCCTGACCGCCCTGCTGCTCTGGGCCGTCGCGGCTCTGGCCGGCCGGCCCCGCGACGGCGCCTGGGCGGCGGCGGTGTTCACCGCGCTTTCCGTCGTCATGTTCCACCCCCTCGATGCATTCGGGATCTCGCCGGAATGGTACGTGAACTTCCTTTCGGCGATCGGTATCCTGGTGGCCCTGCAGGCCTGGCGCGGCCGACCGGCGCTGGGCTTCGCGGCGGGCCTGGCGTTCGGGCTCTCGTATCTCGCGAAACAGCCGGCGCTCTTCGACCTGATCGCCTTCGCCGTCTGGGCGGGGATCATCGCGGCGTTCCAGGAATCGTATCGGCGACGGGCGATGCTCATCGTGGGCCTCGCCGCCGCCGGGTTCGTGACCGTCGTCCTGGGCTCGATGCTCTACTTCGCGGCGCACGGCGCCCTGGACGAGTACCTCTTCTACGGCTGGACGTACAGCACGCGCTATTTCCTGCCCGAAGTGCCGACCGCCGAGCGCATCGCGTCCCTGGGCTTCCCGTTCCGGCTCGCGTGGGAGAACGCGCCCGTGTCGGCGGTCCTCGTCTTCCTCGCGCTCGCCCACGCGCTCGGCGCTTTCGCGCGCACCCTGGGACGACGGTGCGCGGGCGGCGAGTTCCCGCTGCTCGTGCTGGGCTGGACGGTGGCGGGCGTGCTCGGGAGCGGACTGAGCGGTCGGGAGTCGGGGCACTATTGCATCCATCTCCTGCCCGGATTCAGTCTCGCGGCCGGCGCGTCGCTCCAGGCCCTGTGGGAACGCAGCCGCGCCGCGCGCTTCCCGGCGGTCCGGTTCACCGGCCCGGCGGTGGCGGCGGGCCTGGCCGCATTCGGGCTCGGGCACGCCTTCCACCGCGGCACCACCGCCCGGACGCTCGGCGATCCCGTGACCGTGGCCGGCGAGATTGTCCGCCAGCATTCGACGCCAGAGGAGCGCATCCTGACGTGGGGATTCTATCCGGAGGTCAACTTCCACGCCCGGCGGCTGTCGGCCTCCCGGTTCATCTACTCCAACTTCCTCACCGGCCTCATTCCCTGGACCAATCTCGACTACGAGAAGGACACTTCCTACGCCGTGGTGCCCGGCGCGTGGGATCTTTTCTGGCGCGACCTCCGGGCCCGCCCTCCGGCGGTGATCGTCGACAGCCGGACCGCCCGGGGGTACCTGAAATACCCGCTCGAGCGGCAGGCCCGCCTCTGGGCCGCCATCCAGTCCGAATATGTCGAAATCGAGCCCACCCGCGCGCAGCGGGTCGGCTACCGGATCTTCCGCCGTGTCGGGCCGCCGCTCGGCGGGGACCGTCCGGCCGAGACGGACCCGGGCCTGGCGCTGGTCGCCGAATCGGTCGGCGACAACCTCACGGGTCGCGTGATCGCGCGCGTGCCGGCCGGGTACCGGGCGGCCGAATTCGTCATCGACGGGCAGGGCCGGGGCACGGTACCCCTGCCCGTCGGCGGGCCGCACGAGCTGGTGCTGCCCTATCAGCCCGTGACGCCGGGCGCCCGGCAAATCTTCGGCCTTCGCGCGCGCCATGAGGATGGAACCACGTGCCGCGCGCCGGACCTGTCATTCGATCCCAGCCGGCTCGTTCCGGCCCCGTCGATCAAGGTCGGGCCCGTCGCCGTGTCGGCCGCCGTCACACAGGAAAGCCTGGGGCCGATGATCTGGCACGCCGACCGCGCCGTCTTTTCCGCCCACGCCCCCGTGCGGCTCGGCTTCGCGCGTCCCCGGGGCATCGACGGCGTCCTGTTCGACTTCGGGGTCAACGACGCCGCGTTCGCCGCGGGCCATGCGAACCCGACCAACGGCGTCGGTCTCCGCGTTGACTTCCGGCCCGAAGACGGGCCGCCGCAGCGGCTCCTGGCCCGCGACTTTTTTCCCCGGGATAAAGCGACCGACCGCGGCTCGCACCGGATCGAGGTCGCGCTGCCGCCCGGGCCCGGGCGGATTCTGGTCGAGGTCACGCCCGGACCGCAGAGCGAACCGAGCAGCGACTGGGTTTACCTCTCGCACCTGACCGGAAGGGCCCTGCCACTCGTGCTGGCCGACGGCGCGGACCACCGCATCGCCGAGGACTATGAGGCGCCCCTCGGATACGCCATGACCGAGGTCGCCGGGCGGCCGGTCGTCACGATCCACGCCCCCGCGCGCGTCGAATACGCGCTCGCCCGCCACATGCGGCGGATCACGGGCACGTTCGGGCTCCTGGACGCCAGCTGGTCGGGCCGCGAGGGCGCCACCCGGGGCGTGGATTTCGTGGCCGAGCAGGTCGCGCCGGACGGGGCGGCGACAGAGCTCTGGCGCCGGCGGCTCGAGCCGGCGGACAACCCCGCGGACCGCGGCCTGCACGCGTTCACGATCACGCTGGCCGAGCCGGCCGCCGGCCGGCTGCGCCTGCGGGCGATCCCGGCGCACCCGCCGGACAATTCCTATGGCTACGCCTACTGGGGCGAGCTCGCGGCCGGGACGGAGCCGTGACGGGCTGCTCCGGGCTTGCTGGCTTCCGATCACGGACCGTAACTTCCCGGCCCCTGCATGAACGAAAACGCCGCCTATGCCCTCGACGTGGAGACCCCCACGCAGTGGACGTTCGCGGGCGGCAAGACTTGGGTGGCGGGCTGGTTCATCTCCAAGACCGGCGCCGTCTTCCGCGACATGCGGCTGTGGATCGACGACCGGCCCCACGCCGGGCTGTTCGGGCTGCCCCGGCCGGAAATCGAGACCAAGTACCGGGGCGCGCCGGGGCTGCCGCATGCGGGCTTCTCTTTTCTGATCGAACCCCACCCCGGCGCCCGACTGCTGCGCCTCGAGCTGCTGGACCATGGAAACACCTGGGTCGAAATCTGGCGCCGGCCGATCAAGGTCAAGGGAGGCACCGGCCCGCGCCACCCGCGGCTCGATGCCAAGCTCCTGCCGGGGCTGATCGAAGACCTCCTCAAGGAGATCCGGCGCCGGCCGGGCCTCACCCGCGGCGAGCTCACGGCCGAGGCGCGGAAGCTCGCGCTCGAGGCCGCGACCGAGCCGCTGCCCGTCCTTCCCGTGCCGCCGTTCTGGGGGGCCCTGGAGCAGCCCTCGCACGTCGGCCACACCCAGTATGGCAAGCTGCCGGTCACCGGCTGGCTCACCCATCTCGAGAAGAAGATCGTCCGGCTCACGGCCGTGACCGATCCGCTGATGGAGCATTCCGTCACCTACGGCATGCACCGCGCCGACGCCGCGGCCCGTTTCCCGGACCACCCGCATGCCGCCCACTCGCAGTTCTATGCGATGGTGGACGTGATGGAGGACGTCCCGAATCCGGTCTCGCTCAAGGTGTTCGCGGAGCTGGAAGACGGTTCCCGGCATCTCGCGTTCGTCCAGCCGTTCCGCCAGCTGAGCTGCAACCGGAAGGAGCGGCCCTTCCCGGAGTTGCGCCGCAGCCACCTCGTCGCGGCCACGGGGGCGCTCTGGCGGGCTTGCCGCGAGTTGCACATCCGAACCGGCCGCCCGCTCGCCGCCCTCGCCGCCGTCCGCGGCGCCTGGCGCCGCTACGCCGCCCACGCGCAGCCGAGCCTGGCGCACCTCACGCGCGACCAGGAGCCGCCGTACGCCACCTGGGTGCGCCACAACCGGCTGTCGCAGAAGCTGCGCGCCCTGCTCGCCGCTGATGCCGCCAGGCTCGCCTCGTCCGGCCCGAGCTTCTGCGTGCTGGTCGACACCCGGGACTGCACGGCGGCGCATCTCCACGAGCTCGCCGCGTCGCTGCGCGCGCAGCTTTATCCGCGGTGGGAAGTCCGCTTCGTGTCGGCGCCCGGCGGCTCGTCCATCCCCTCCGGGGCGGGCCTGCTCGGGCACCGCGCCGCCGACCGCAAGGAATTCGCGGCCGCGCTCAATTCCGCGCTCGCCGCCTCGTCGGCCAGCCATGTCGCGCTCGTGCCCGGGCACTCGCGGCTCCCGCCCGACGCGCTCGCGCACGTCGCGTCCCGTCTCGCGGCCGTCCCGGCGCTCGAACTCGTCTACACGGACGAGGACCGCATGGACGACGCCGGGGCGCGGACGACCCCTCGGTTCAAACCCGACTGGAGCCCCGCGCTCGCCCTCTCCGGCCGCCATCCTGGGCTCCTCAGCGTGATCCGGCGCGATGCCGCGCAATCCCTCGGCGGGTTTCGCGCCGGCTTCGATCGGATCGCCTGGCAGGACCTGCTCTGGCGGCTCGGAGACCGGCTCACCCCGGCGCAGGTCGCGCACGTGCCGCTCGTCTGCCATCACGGGCGCGCCGCAGTCCCCGAGCAGGTGGACCTGCTCGACCCGGCGATCGAGCAGTCGCGCCTCTCGCTGCTCGAGACCATGCGGCGACGCGGGTGGCCCGCGGAGCCGTTCCTGCCGGAGGCCGCCCACCACCGGCGGCTCTGCTACCACCAGCTGCAGTGGGCGCCGGACGTCCTGGCCCGGCTGCCGGTCACCATCGTCATTCCGACGCGCGACCGGCTGCACCTCCTGCAGGAATGCTTCGAACTCCTGAACGAGACCGTCGACTGGCGGCACGTGAAACTGATCATCGTCGACGACCACTCGCGCGACCTCGACGTGCGGCGCTTCCTCGAGGCCATCCAGAAGCGCCCGGACCTCTCGTGCCGCGTCGTGCGGCCGGCGGACCCCGGCGCGCCCTTCAACTATTCGCACCTGGTCAATCTAGCGCTGCCGCTGGTCGACACGCCGCTGCTCCTGCACCTAAACAACGACGTCAACGCCCTCGAGCCCGGCTGGCTCGAGCAGATGGTCGGCTGGTTTACGCTGCCGGACGTCGGCGTGGTGGGCGCGCGGCTGCAGTTCCCCGACAAGACCCTCAACCACACCGGCATCGTGGTCGGCCCGCACGGGGGGCTGGCCGACACGCCCTACGCCGGGGTGCCCGAGGCCGAGGTGCCCGACGTCGACTGGTACGCCGCCACCCGCGAGGTGTCGGCCGTGACGGGCGCCTGCCTCCTCACGCGCACCGATCTCTACCGCAAGCTCGGCGGCTTCGACGCGCCGCAGCTGGGCGTCGCCTTCAACGATGTCGACTATTGCCTCCGCGCGCGCGCGGCGGGCACGCGCGTCCTCTACACGCCGCAGGCCCGGCTCATGCACTGGGGCAGCGCGACGCGCGGGGTGACGTTCGACGAGGCCGAGCACGTGGCCTTCCTGCGCCGGCATCCCTCCTACCGCGACCCGTACGTCAGTCCCTCGCTGGAGCTGGTCGGGCCGCGGCTCCAGCCGTCGCGTTCCCGCTACGCCTTCGCGCGGCCGGGCCAGCAGCTGCACCTGCTGCTCATCACGCACAACCTCAACCTCGAGGGCGCCCCGCTTTTCCTGGTCGAGTACGCGGAGCACCTCGTCCGGGAAGCCGGCTGCCGGATCACGGTCCTGACGTCCGACGACGGCCCGCTGCGTCCGCGCTACGAGGCGCTGGGGGCGAAGATCGTCGCGACAGACCGCCATCGCATCGCCTCGGCGCGGACGCCCGCCGAATTCCAGGCGCGGGTGGCCGAGGCGGGCCGGGGCGTCGATTTCGCCGGCATCGACCTCGTGCTCTGCAACACGCTCGTCAGCTACTGGGGCGTGCACCTCGCGCGCCAGGCGAACAAGCCCTCGCTTTTCTACATCCACGAGAGCACGTCGGTGTACCGCTTCTTCGAGAAGGCCCTGCCGCTCCCGATGCACGTGATGGTCGACGAGGCCTTCGCCCTCGCCACGCGCGCCTTCTTCCTCTGCCGCGCGACCGAGGCCTACTACAAGGACCTCGACTACCACGGGAACTTCCGGCTCGTGCCGAGCTGGATCCAGGTCGACGTCATCGACGAGTTCCGGCGCGCGCACCCGGGCGCCGAGCTGCGCCGGAAGCACGGCGTGCGCGAGGACGAGATCCTCATCGCCAACATCGGCACCGTCTGCGAGCGCAAGGGCCAGCACGTCTTCATCCGCGCGCTCGACCAGCTCGCCCGCGCCTACCGCGATGCCGACAACCTCCGCGCGGTCCTCGTGGGCGGCCGCGACAGCCTCTACCAGGGCTTTCTGCGCGAGGAGATCAAGCGGCTCGGCCTGTCGGACCGGCTGGAGATCGTCATGGAGACCCGCGCCGTCTACGACTACTTCGGCATGGCCGACCTGTTCGTGTGCTCGAGCTTCGAGGAATCGTTCCCCCGCGTGGTGCTCGAGGCCATGGCCTTCCGCACCCCGATCGTCACCACCGACGTTCACGGCATCCCCGAGATGGTGACGCAGCGGCAGGACGCGTACCTCGTGCCGGCGGGCGATCACCTCGCGATGGCGAGGATGATGAAGACCTGCATCGACAAGGAGCGGAGCGGCAAGACGCTGACCGGGACCGCCTACTCGCGGGTCCTCCGCTATTACGACCACCGGAAGGTCCTGCCTCGGCACGTGGAGCTCGCGCGCGAGGCGGTGCTGGATTTCGACGGCTATCCCACCATCCTCGCCGCGCGGCGCGCCTACGACCCCCGCCGCGAGGTCTGACCCGAGCATTTCCTGATGATCCCCATGAGTCCGCCTTCCTCCCCACCGCTGCCCTCCTGGGCGTCCCGGTCCCTCGGCGTCGCCGGGCAGCTGCTGCTCTGGCTGATGCTCTGGTTCGGCCTGGTGCGGATCCCCGCGCCCGCGTCCCCGGGGCTCGACCCGTCGTGGCGGATGGCGCTCGGCTACGCCGTCGAGCACCAGTTCCAGTTCGGCGTCGACCTCGTGTTCACGTACGGTCCGCTCGGGTACCTCCTGCCCACGACCAACAGCGGCGGCCTCTACGGGCACCACCTCTTCTGGCAGCTGGGCATGAATGCGGTGTTCGCGACCGTCATCTGGTTCCACGGCCGCAGCTTCCGCGGTTGGCGGCTGGCTCTGTTCTACGCCTACTTCCTCGCCTTCGGGGTGACCTACGGGGACGCGCTGCACCTGACGATGGTGCTCCTGCTGTCGACCGCCCTGCTGCGCGAGCCCGTGGCGGCGCGCCGCTGGCTGGCCGCGCTCGCCGGGCTCCTCCTGGCCGTGCTGGCGCTGGTCAAGTTCACCAACTTCATGCTCGCGGGGTTCGCCGTCGCCTGCGTCTGCACCCATCATGCCTGGCGCCGCCGCTGGGCCGACCTGCTCGTCGTGATCGGCAGCACCGCGGGTCCCTTTCTCGCGGGCTGGATGCTGTGGGGCCAGTCGGTCGCCAACCTCCCGGCCTACGTCATCAATTCCCTCAGTATCAGCGCGGGTTACGGCGAAGGCATGGCCATCTACGAGACCCCGACCGTCTTCTGGCTCGGCCTCGGTGCGGCCGTGTGCGTCGGCAGCTACTACGTTCTGACGCTGTGGCGGCGCGACGACCTGCCGCGCGGCCTCGCGCTCGTCGCGATCGCCGGGGCCACGTCGTTCCTCAATTGGAAGCACGGCTACATCCGCGCCGACGGCCACGTCTTCGCGCACTACATCTCCTGCCTGCTCATCGCCGCCTGCTACCCGGCGCTGCTCGAGGACGGCGCCCACCGCCGGGTCCTCAAGGGCGCCCTGCTGTCGGCCGCCGCGGGCTTCAGCCTCGCCGGCGCGTTCGTGGTGTCCTCCAACGCCATCACCGACGCCCCCGCCATCTACAACTACCAGGTGAAGGGCATCGTGAACTGGCTGCGGATCATCCACCACACGCCGCGCAACGGCCGGGCCGAGTTCGCGAGCGCCTCCAACGCGCACGGCCAGCCCGGCATCCGGTCGTGGGTCGGCGACGAATCGGTGGACATGATGGGCAACGAGCAGTCGGTCCTGCTCTTCACCGGCCTCAACTACCGTCCGCGCCCCGTCCTCCAGAGCTATTCGACGTATTCGCCCCGCCTGCTGCGCCTGAACGAGGCCTTCTACCGTTCCGCCCGCGCGCCGCGGTACGTCGTCCAGCGCCTCGACCCCATCGACTACCGGCTGCCCGCTCTCGACGATTCCCTCGCGACCCTGACCCTCTACCAGCGGTACGACTACATCACCAACGAGGCGGGTTATCTGGTGTGGCGGCGGCACGAGCCGGCGCGCGAACCCGCCGCGCCCGTCGAACTCTCCACCGCCACCGTGGGCTTCGGCGAGGCGGTGTCCGTGCCCGCCGACGGCGAGCATCCCATCTGGGCGGAGGTTGATGTCCGGCCCTCGCTGCTCGGGCGGATCCGCTCGTTCCTCTACAAGGCGCCCATCGTGCAGATGCGCGTGACCGAGGAGGGGCAGGCCGCGCCCAAGGACTATCGCATCATCCCGGGCATGGCGCGGACCGGTTTCCTCCTCTATCCGCACTTCACGTCCGGCGGATCCATCGAGGACTTCCAGCGCATGGGCCGGACCCCTCGCGTGCAGTCGTTCTCCATCGAGATGCCCCCCGCCCAGCGAAAATACTTCCGCCGCGGCATCACGGTCCGCTTTTCCCGCCTCGCCCCCTTGCCCCGCAACGACAAGGCCGTCGCCAGCCAGGTGGCCGAACGCAAGTTCCGCGTCTTCGACCGGCCCCCGACCAGCGCCGCGGCGCTCTACCCGATCACCCTCATGACCGAGGGGACGACCGAGGTGATTTCCGCCCATCCGCCGAGCACCCTGGAGTTCAACGTGGACTTCCCCGCCGAGCGGGTCCGCGGCCGGTTCGGCCTGTCCCAGAGCGCCTACACGCCGCCGAACCAGACCGACGGCGTCGAGTTTGTCCTGGAATGGATCAGCGCCGACGGCTCCACCCGCCGCCTCTTTGAGCGGATCCTTGCGCCCTCGGCGGCCGAGGCCGATCGCGGCCTGCAGGATTTCGACGTGGCTCTCCCACCCGGCGGCGGCCGGCTCGTGCTGCGCACCACGCCCGGTCCGAACAATGACTTGTCGTTCGACTGGGCCTTCTGGACGGGGGTCGACTTCCTGCCGTGACCCGGGCGAAGGCATGACGACCGCGCCGACGCCTCCGGCCCCTCCGGGCGCGAGCCGCCTCCCCTGGCTTCTCCGCGGGGCCGCCGCCGCGGCCATCGCGGTCCTCTTCTATTCGCCGGCGCGGATCGGCCTCGATCCGACGCTCGATCACTCGAACTATGCAACCTATGCGTACTTCACCGCCCACGGCTTCCCGTACGGGGAAATCGTGCCGATGGCCGGGCCGTACGGCTTCGTCCCCTACGGGTTCCTCTACGCCGGCCACCTGTTCGGCGAGCGCCTCGCGCTCGAGCTGCTCACCAAGCTCGCGCTCGGCGCCCTGCTGGTGTGGTTCTTCGCCCGGGCCGCCGGGGGCTGGCTCCGCTGGGCCTGGCTCGCGGCCGTGTTGTTGATGATGCCCCTGGTCGAGGACCTCGCCTACGACCTCGCCATCTTCTTCGCCGGGCTCTGCCTGCTCGAGATCGCGTTCGACCGCCGGCGCGCGGCCGTCGCCACCGCGCTGGCCGCGTTCCTCGCGCTCCTCACGCTCTTCAAGGGCACACAGGCAATGCTGTCGCTCGCGACCTTCGGCCTGCTCATCGCCCTGGCCGTGGGGCGCCGCGAATTCCGCCCGCTGGCCCGGCTGCTCGCCGCCTACCTCGGAGCGCTGGTCGTCCTGATGTGGGCCGCGGGCCAGAGTCCCCTGGCCCTTCCGGGCTACCTGCGCGGCACGTTCGAGCTGTCCTCCGGCTACAACGAGGCCATGGCGCTCGACGAGCCGCGCCTGGCGTTCCTCACCGGCGCCGGGGCGCTGCTTGCGCTGCTCGGCGCCGCCGCGGCGCTGCTGCTCGCCCGCCGGCACGAGCCCGCCGCCTGGCCGGGCCTCCTCCTGTTCGCGGCGTTCACCTTCGTGGAGTGGAAGCACGGGTTCGTCCGCGCCGACGGCCACGTCTTCATCTTCTACCAATATGCCTGCATCGCCGCGCCCACGCTGTGGCTGCTGGCCCGCGGCGGGGCGCTCCCCGCGCGGTGGGCCCGCTGGACGGCCGGCTCGCTCGCGGCCGCCGGCGCCGCGCTCGGCTTCTTCGGCGACGCGCCCGCCAGCGTCCCGCGGCATCTCTGGGTCTTCGAGGAGATCCCCGTCCGCGTGCGGCGCACGGTCCGCCAGCTCACGGCCCCCGCCGCGGCCAAGCGCGCCCTGGGCGCCGAGTTGCAGCACCGCCGCGCGATCTACCGGCTGCCGCGGACGCAGGACCGGGTCGGCCGCGCCCGGGTCGACTTCTACGGCACGGAGCACGGCTACCTGCTGCTGAACCGCCTGGACTATCGGCCGCGGCCCATGGGCGGAGGCGCTTTCAACGTCTTCACCGCGGGCCTGCAGGACCGGAATGAGGCGTTCGTCGCGAACGAGGCGACCGCGCCCCGGTTCTTCCTCGTCCGGCCCGAGACGATCGACGAACGCTTCCTGGCCCAGGACGATCCCGGCACACTGCGCGCACTCCTGGCGTGCTACGCGCCGGTCGACGTCGAGCAGGGGATGCTCCTGCTCGCGCGCCGGGACGGTCGGCCGTCCGTACCCGCGCCGCGACTCATGGGCGCGACGGCGCTCACCTTCGGCCAATCCGTGCCGGTCCCGGAGCCGCCCGCCGGCCATGTCGTCGCCGTCGAGCTCACGATCCGGCCCAGCCTGTCCGGCCGGCTCCGCACGCTTCTCTACAAGCCGTCCCTCGTGTTCCTCCACCTGGAGGGCGAGGGCATCGACCGCCCCACCCACCGGCGGCTCGTGCCGGGCCTCTTCCGTCGCCCCGTCCTGCTGGCACCCGTCATCGAGGACGTGCACGACCTGCTGGACCTTTACTCCGCGGGCCCGGGCAAGCGGGTCCGCCAGCTGCGGATCACGACCGACGGGCCGGGCGGATTCGATGCCGGTTCGATGGAGGCGCGGTTCTATTCGATCCCCCGCCCGGAGGCGATCGAGCGGTCGGCGCTCGCCGACCTGCGCGCCCGCCTCGAATTCCCGGTCGCGGGCCGCGTTCCCGCCCGGCTGGAGCCGCCCGGGACGCCCCACCGCCGGTTCGAAGGCCTGCTCGTTCGGATGATGGAGCCCCCCGGCGCCATTTCGTTCGGCCTGGATGGCTCCGAGAACTCCGTCCGGTTTGTCTACGGCATCGATCCCGAGGCCTATACGAAATGGCGGACCGACGGCGTCGAGTTCCTCGCCGAGGTCCAGCAGCCCGGCCAGGCGCCGCGGATCGTCTTCAAGCGCTGGCTGCGGCCGCGCCGCGAGCCGGCGGACGGCGGCTTCCACGAGGCGGTGGTCGCGCTGCCGCCGAATCTCGCGGGCGGGACGCTCACGCTCCGCACCGCGATGGGCGCGGACAACGACGGCGCGTGGGACTGGGGCTTCTTTGCCGGCATCGACCTGCGGGCGGGCGGGTTCGTGCCCGCGCAGTTCCCGGGATTCGCGCGGCTCCCCGAGGCGGTCGACGCCGCGACGGCCGGCGCGATGGCGTTCGAAGGCCGCGAGATCTTCATGCTCAATGCGCCGGGAACGCTGCGCTTCGGGCTGCGCGGCAGCGAGCGACAGCTCACCTTCAGCGTAGGAATCCTCCCCGGCGCATACGCCAACGGCGGCAACAGCAACGGCGTCGAGTTCATCGTGCGGGCCCGCCCCCCGGGCACCGGCGAACCGCGCGTCCTCTTTTCGCGTCACCTCAACCCCCGCGACGTCCCCGGCGACCGGGGCGACCAGGTTCTCCTCGTCAGCCTGCCGGCCCTGCCGGCGGGGACCATCCTCGAGCTCGTCGCGGCGCCCGGCCCGCACGGCGACCTCTCCTGGGACTGGTCGTACGTCGCCGGGCTGCGTCTCGAATGAACGCCACCCCGCCGCCGCGGCCCACCCGGCGCTGGCCCTGGTTCCTGGGCTGGCTCCTGCTCACGGTCTATTTCGTGACGCCGCCGCGCGAGGCGTATGACCATTCGCTCGACCATTCGAACTACGCGACCTACGCGCGCTTCTTTGCCGAGCGGGCGCAGTGGGGCGAGGAAGTCCTGCCGATGACGGGACCATACGGGTTCGTCCTGTACGGCCACACCTACACCGACGAGCTGTTCGGGCTGCGGTTTGCCGGCGACCTGCTGCTCAAGGCGATCTTCGCGGCCCTGCTGCTTCACCTCTTCCGACGGGCCGGCCCGGGGGGATGGCGCTGGGCCTGGCTGGCCGGGATCGTTCTCATCGTCCCGCTGGTCGACGATCTCTTCCATGACTTCGCCATCCTCCTCGCCACCCTCTGCCTGCTCGCCGATTTCGCCCCGCGGCTGAACGGCTGGTCGCGGGTCGCGCTCGCGCTCCTCGGCTTCCTGGCGCTCTTCAAGGGCACGCACCTGATCACCGCCTCGCTGTGCCTCGGCTCGGTCGTCCTCCACGGCGTGCTCGCCGGCGCGTACCGCGCGGCGGCCATCCGCGTCGCGGTCTATGTCGCCGCCCTCGTCGGGTGCTGGATCGTGGCGGGCCAGAATCCCGCCAACCTGGCCGGCTATTCTCGCGCGGTCCTCGACCTGTCCTCGGGCTATAACGCGACCATGGGCCTGCCGGAGCACGGCCACCAACTGGTCCTGGGCCTCATCCTGGCGGCCGGCGTCGCCGTGCTGCTGGCGCTGGCGTGCGCGGGCCGCGTCCGCCGGCCGGCCGCGCTCATCCCCGTGCTGCTCCTCGCGGGCTTCGCCTTCATCAAGTGGAAGCACGGCTTTCTCCGCGCCGACGGGCATGTCGCCATCTTCTTCGCCGCCGCGGGCGTGATCGCCCTCACGACCGCCCTGCTGTCCCGGAGCGCCCTCACGCCGGAGGCGGCCGCGGCGACGCGGCCGCTCCGGCTCGCGCAGCTCGGCGTGCTCACGGCCGTCGCCGTCCTTTCCCTCCTCGGCACCCTGGGCTTCCACCTCGAGCTCGCCGGGCGCGTGATCCTCGGGCTCCCCAGCCGGCTGCACGACAACGCCCGCTTCGTGCTGCGGCCCGGCCTGGTGCGCGCGCGGCTGGCGGAGCAGCTCGAGGCCAACCGCCGCGAAGCCCACCTTCCGCAGGTGCAGAACGAGGTCGGGCGGGCCGGCGTCGACTTCTTCGGCCACGAGCAGGGCATCCTCCTGCTTAACCGCCTCCGCTACCAGCCCCGCCCGATGGGCGGCGGCACCTTCAACGTCTTCACCGCGCGCCTCCAGGCCCTGAACGAGGAGTTCGTCCGCGACCCCCGGCGCGCCCCCGCCTGGCAGCTGATGCGCCTGCAGTCGCTCGACCGCCGGCTGCCGGCCTCGAACGATCCGCTCACACTGCGCGCGGTGCTCGAGGGCTACACCCCGGTGCTGCTGCAGCGGGATTATCTCCTTCTCCGGCGGCGGGCGGAGCCGGCGTTCTCGGCGCCCCGGCTGATCGAGCGCCGCGCGGTCCGCCCGGGCGAGCGGATCGTCCCGCCGGATCCCGGACCGGGCCAGCTGCTCCTATTCTCCGTCGACGCCCCGCTCGGGCTCGGCGGGCGCCTGCGCTCGTTCCTCTACCGCCCGCCCGCGCTCACGCTTCGGCTCGAGCACGCGCGGCTCGCCGCCGGGCGCGACTTTGCCGCCTGGCCGGTCATGCTGCAGCAGCCGGCGATCCTCTCGCCCTTGCTGATCGACAACGCCGACGTCCTCGAGCTCTTCGGCAACGGCCCGGGCAATCCCGTGCGCGCGCTCGAGCTTCACCCCGAGCCCGGGTACGACGCGTCCCGGCTTGCCATCGCCTTCTATGCCGCGCCGCGGCCGCCGGCACCCGAGGACACCGATCTCCAGGAGCTGAAGACTTACATCGCGCACCCGTTGCACAACCGCCCGCCGGTCCGCATCGACGCGCCCCCGACCGGCATCCTCGAGTTGAACAAGGAGCCGATCACCAGCCTTCACGCCCCCGGCAGCGCCACGTGGGATCTCCGCCCCGGCGACCAGCAGGTGATTTTCAGCTATGGCATGATGCCCCGCACGTGGCTCGAGGGCGACACCGACGGCGTGGAGTTCAATGTGGAGGTCCTGTGGCCGCCGAACGACGGTCGCATCCTCTTCCAGCATGTGGTGCGTCCGCGCACGACGCCGGCGGACCAGGGCATGCAGCGAGCGCGCGTGTTTCTGCCGCCCTACCGGGCGGGCGCCCAGCTGCGCGTGCGCGTGCATCCCGGCCAGGACAACAACGCCAACTACGACCAGTCCTACATCACCCGGCTGCAGATCAAGCCGGGGCCCCTCGTCGCCGAGCAGTTCAGCGGGCTCGGGCTCGTGCCCGCGAACGGCGAGCTGCCGGCCACCGCGGTTGCGGCGGACGGCGCCCGCCCCGTTTATCTGGTCCACGCCCCCGGCGAGGTCGTGGTCGACGTCCCCGCCGGCGCCCGCGCGTTCGCCGCGGACATCGGACTCCTGGCCGGGGCGTACTCCCTGGGCGGCGCCAGCGACGGCGTGGAATTCACCGCCACGCTGCTCCATCCCGACGGCTCCCGCGCGGTCCTGGCCCGCCGGCTCCTGAACCCGCGGCAGGTGGAGGCCGACCGCGGCCCCCAGCGCTGGGCGTTCGACCTACCCGGCGCGCCGGCCGGCGCGCGCCTCTCCATCGCGACGGGCGTCGGGCCCAACGGGGACCGCGGATGGGACCAGTCCTACGTCGCCGGCGCAGCGTTCCGCTAGGTGCCCGCCCGGGGCGGACTCGGGGGTTGAAATCCCACCCCCGCGCCCCTAACCACCACCCTCCCCCCGCCCACCCGGGGCCGCCGCCACATGTTTTCCGCCCGCTCCAAGCTCACGCTCGCCCGCGCCGCCCTTCTCCAGGACGCGCCGGTCTACGTGCAGTTCTACATCACGGCGCGGTGCAATCTGACCTGCAAGCAGTGCAACATCATCTACGCCAACTCCGACGTCCGGGAGGCGACGCTCGACGAGATCAAGCGCATGGCGGACAACTTCGCCCGGATGGGCGTGGCGATGGTGCTGCTGACCGGGGGTGAGCCGTTCACGCGCCAGGATCTCCCCGAGATCATCCGCGAGTTCGAGTCCCGCGGCGTCCACGTGCGGATGCAGACCAACGGGCTCGCCTCCGACGAGCGGATCCACGCCGCCGTCGAAGCCGGGGGCCGCGACATCTCCATCTCCCTCGATTCGCTCTGGCCGGGCAACCAGGACGACATCAACGGCGGCTTCGCGAAGTCGTGGCACGACGCGCTCCGCGCGATGGCGTCGTTCACCCGATACCTGCCGAAGGAGAAAAGCTTCGCCTCGCTCGGCTGCGTCATCCAGCGCGACAACCTCGGGGACGTCGAGGACGTCATCCGTTTCGGCACCGAGGTCAGCTGGTTCTCGTCGGTCGTGCCGATCCACGTGACGACGTTCGACAAGCCGATGAACTTCCGGACCTTCGACCAGACGAAGCGCTGGAAGAAGGAGGAGCTCCCGTACGTCGACCGGCTCATCGAGCGCATCCGCGCGATGCGGCTGGAGGGCTATCTCCTGTACGATTCGGACCAGTACCTCGACGACATCAAGCGATTCGCCGCCGAGCAGGCCACGACGTGGCGCCAGCACAACGCGAACGTCTGCGACAGCCCGAATCTCTACTTCGCGGTCCTGCCGAACGGCAACTTCGCGCCCTGCTGCGACCACCGGCTCGGCTCGAACATCCCCACCTACGGCGCCGACTTCCCGGCCATCTACAAGAGCAAGGTTTTCCGCGACGAAGTCCTGCGCGTCACGGCGCCGTGCTCGGGCTGCATGTACGGCAGCTTCCCCGAGATGACCATCTCCATGCGGTACCTGAAGGCCAAGATGGAGCGCATCCAGACGTTCATCACCTCGCCCCCGCCCAAGAAGTGGCCGGTCACCTATGAACGCATGCTGGAGATCGCGGAGCGGATCCGCACCGAGTCGCGCGAGCGGATCTCGCTCCCTTCGCACCAGCAGCGGATGTCACTCGCCGAGGGCGCGGAGCAGGAGACCGCCCAACTCGCCTGAGCCATGCCGAAGAAGATCCTGTATGAGAGCGCGGTGCACCAATTCCTCTGGGCCGGCCGCCGGCTCCGGGAGCGGCTCGCCGCCCACGACCCCGCCGCCGCCGCGCGCCTGGCGGACTGGATCGCCGGATTGACGATCGAGAACCCCGGCCCGGGCGCCGTCCGCGTCGCCTGGCGCGGACCGCAGCCCGGAGAGCACCGCATCGAGCTCCGGAACGCGAAATTCTACACCCGCGGCGACGCCCCCGCGCACTCCCGGCGCCAGGCCGAGGCCGGCCTGGTGTTCGCGGACGACAAGGTGATGGCGCAGAACGTCGCGTTTTTCGACGCCGAGCTCCGCGCCGCCCTCGCCCACGCCGGCCTGCCGCTCGCCGGGACGAACGGCGACCGCCACGCCGCGCGCAAGCAGGCCGAGGAGGCCTTCCACGACGAATGGGCCGCCGGCACGGACGTCACGGCCATCGATGTCCGGCAGATGAACGAGGCCTGCACCGCCCCCGAGATGCGTCACATCCGCCGCGCGCTCGGCGACCTCCGCGGCCGCACGCTGCTGGACGTCGGCTGCGGGCTCGGCGAGGCGGCGGTGTATTTCGCCACGCTCGGCGCCGACGTCACCGCCACCGACATCTCGCCCGGCATGTGCGACGCCGCGCGGCGCCTCGCCGAGCACAACGGCGTGAAGATCAGGACCCACGTGTCCGCCTCGGAGGACCTCGGCTTCCCCGCCGACGTGAAGTTCGACGTCATCTACACCGGCAACACGCTCCACCACGTCGACATCGCCGCGACCATGCCGCGGCTCCTGCGGCACCTGAAGCCCGACGGCGTGTTCGTCAGCTGGGACCCCGTCGCCTACAACCCCGTGATAAACGTCTACCGCCGCCGGGCGATGCAGGTCCGCACGCACGACGAGCACCCCCTGTCGCTCGCCGACATCCGGGCCGTGCGTGCGCACTTCCGAGAATCGCGGGTTTCCTGGTTCTGGCTGAGCACGCTGGCGATCTTTTGCATCATGGCGGTCGTCCAGCGGCGGGATCCCAACCGCGAGCGCTACTGGAAGAAGGTTGTCGAGGAGGCCGACCGCTGGGCCTGGCTGTACTGGCCGCTGGAGGACCTCGACCGCATCCTCCTGCATATTCCTTTCTTGCGACCGCTCTGCTGGAACGTCGTCATCGTGGGCCGCGGCCCCCGGGCCGCGCCATGAGCCCTGCCCGCACCCTGACCAAGCTCGCGGTCGTCGCCCCCTGCTTCAACGAGGAAGCCGGGCTCCCCGAGTTCGTCCGCCGCGTGAAGGCCACCGTCGCCTCCCTCGGCGTGCCGGTCGAGCTGGTGCTCGTGAACGACGGCTCCCGCGACCGCACGCTCGCCGTCGCGCTGGAGCTCGCCACCCGCGACCCCGCGATCCGCGTCGTCAACCTGCTGCGGAACTTCGGCCACCAGGCGGCCGTCACCGCCGGGCTCGATGTGGCGGACGGCGACGCGGTCGTGCTGATCGATTCCGACCTCCAGGATCCGCCCGAGCTCATTCCCGCGATGGTCGAGGCTTGGCGGGCCGGCGCTGACGTCGCCTACGGCCAGCGGCGCACCCGCGCGGGCGAGACCCCCTTCAAGCTTTTCACGGCCAAGCTTTTTTACCGGCTCCTGCGTCGCATGACGAAAAGCGACATCCCGGCCGACACCGGCGACTTCCGGCTCATGGACCGCCGGGTCGTCGAGGTCCTCCGCACCATGCGCGAGCGCCATCGCTTCATCCGCGGCATGGTGAGCTGGGTCGGCGGCCGGCAGGTGGCGGTGCCCTATGACCGGCAGCCTCGATTCGCGGGCGAGACGAAATACCCGCTGCGCAAGATGCTGTCGTTCGCCGTCGACGCGATCACGTCGTTTTCGGTCGTGCCCCTGCGGTTGGTGACCTGGCTCGCCCTGGCCGTCATCGGGCTCACCCTCGTCGCCGCGCTCGTCGTCGTGGCCGTGAAGCTGGCCAATCCGAACTACTTCATCCCCGGGTATCCCTCGATCATCATCACCATCGTCTTCTTCGGCGGCGTCCAGCTGCTCGCGCTGGGCATCATCGGCGAATACCTCGGCCGCATGTACGAGTCCACCAAGGCTCGGCCGATCTACATCATCGAGCAGGTCTACCATGCGGACGCCGGCCGCCTCTCGGCCGCTCCCCCCGCGCCCCGGGCTCCCGCCACCACCGCCCCGCTCTGATCCGGCGCCGCAGCGGGCGGACTGCTTCGGAAGCTGCCCGGGCTCGGCGCGCGCCGGGGGCCGGACTCATTCACCTATGTCGGTCTCTGCCGACAACTTGAGGCCTGCCCCAGTTGCCTAGGGTCATCGGCCCCACCTATTTTCCACCCCCGATAGCGGTTGCCGGCCCGGCAGTTGTCATCTGGGGCGATGCCTTTCCCGTCCCCCAGCACCGCTGCGTCGTCTCACCAAGAGACGTTTGCCGCGGCCGGATCGGGCGTCATGGTGGACGCGATGTCCGACCAGCCCACCCCACGCCGGGACTTCGCGGGCCTATACCGCGCCACGGTCGGACCGCTCCGCCGGTACCTCGCGCGGTTCCTCGGCGACGCGGGCGAGGCGCAGGACGTCGCGCACGACGCCTACCTGCGGATCTGGCCCGAGATCCAGCGCGACGCCGCGCACAAGCCCGAGGCGCTCCTCTACACGACGGCGCGCCGGCTCGCCCTGAACCGCATCAAGCGCCGCCAGATCGCGCCGATCACGGGGCACGCGGTCGAGCCCGATGCCGCGAGGTCGCCGACTCCCGGCGTCATCCAGCAGGTCATCGCGCGCCAGGAACTCCAGGAGCTCGAGCGGGCCATCGCCGGGCTGCCCGAGGGCTGCCGCGCCGTCCTCCTCCTCCGCAAGGTGGAGCTCCTTTCCCACCAGGAAATCTCCGACCGGCTCGGCATCGCCGTCAGCACCGTCGAGAAACAACACGCCCGCGCGCTCCGCCTCCTCCGCGCGGCCCTCACGGCCGAACCCCCCGCGGGCGGCAAGACCGGCCAGGAGGCCTCGCCATGAATCCCCTCCACCCTCCACCCGATCCCGCCGTCGAGGAAGAGGCCGCGCTCTGGGCCGCCCGGCTCGACGGTTCCGTGCTCTCGGCCGCCGACCGGACCGCCCTCGACCAGTGGCTCGCCGGCGACCCCGCCCGGCGCGCCGCGCTGTCCCTGTATTGCCAGTTTTCCGCCGACCTCGAGCAGCTGTTGCCAACCGTAACGGGCATGCGGGAGCAGGCGGCGGAGATCCCCCAAGCGCTTGTGGGCGCCCGGCCGACTCCCTGGCTGCGCCGGTCACTATGGATCGGCGCGGCGCTGACTGCGGCCGCGGCGCTCGCGCTTGTCTACCTGCGCCCCGGCGCCGCCACCGCGCCGGAAAGCGTCGCGACGGCGGTCGCGCAGCGCCGGCAGCTGGTTCTGCCCGACGGCACCGCCGTCCATCTCAACGCCCAGAGCGCCCTGGTGGTCGACTTCAGCCCGGACGAGCGCCGCGTGCGCCTCGCTTCCGGCCAGGCGTTCTTCACCGTGACCCGCGATGCCGCGCGGCCGTTCACCGTCGAGACCCCGGCCGGATCCGTGCGCGTCACCGGGACCGCGTTCGATATCCGCACCGAGGCGGGCGCCGTGCTCGAGGTGACCGTCGCCGAGGGTTCGGTCGCAGTCCGCCCCCCCGACAGCCGGTCCGACGCGCCCGTCGCGCTCCGCGCGGGCGACCGATTCACGTGGGGCCCCGCCGGCCCCTCCACCCGAAGCCTCTCCGCCGGCGAACTCCAGGAGGCCCTCGCCTGGCGCGGCGGCCACGTCGTCTTCCGCGGCGCGCCGCTGCGCGAGGTCATGGCGTGCTTCGCCCGCTACCACGGGCGCGACATCGCCGTGGCCCCCGACGTCGCGGAGTTGCGCCTCGGCGGCCGGTTCGCGCTCGACGACCTCGACGGGTTCTTCGCGGCCGTTCAAGGCGCGGTGCCGGTCCGGGTCGTGCGCTCGGCCGAGGGCGACACCTCGGTGGTCTCCCGGTGACCGCCGCCATGCGGGTCCGCCGTTTCCTCCTCCGGCTGCTCGCCGGCGCGCTGTGCTGGCCCGGTCTTCCCGCCGGCGCCGCGCCCGTGCAGCTCGACCTCCCCGCCCAGTCCGCCGCGACCGCCATGGTCCAGCTGTCGGAGCAGGCCCGGGTGGAGATCGTGTTCCCCTACGACGAGCTGCACCGCGTGCCGGTGCCCGCGCTGCGCGCCCGGCTCGAGCCCGCCGAGGCGATCACGCGGATCCTGCGCGACACGGGCTACGCCGCGCACCGGTATGGCCGCGGGAAGTACGTCATCCGGTCCACCGCCCGGCCGTCCGGCTCCATCCGCGGCCGTGTCATCACGGCCTCGGGCGACCCCGCCGCCGACGCCCTCGTCGCGGCGGCCGAGCCGCGGGTCTCCGCCCGCGCCGACGCGAACGGCGAGTTCCTGCTCGCCGCGCTGCCCCCCGGCCGGCACCGGCTGCTCGTCACCGCGGACACCTTCCAGCCCCTCCAGATCGAAGCGGTCGAGGTCGAGGCCGACCGCGTCTCCAAGCTGCCCGACCAGCGCCTCCGCCCCGCACGCGATCCCGAGCGCATGGAGCCCTACATCGTCGAGGGGCGCTCCGCGCGCATGCGCCCGCTCGACGACAGCGCCGCGCTGCTCGGCCCCCGGCGCGCCACCGGCAACCTCGACCTGCCGCGCTCGGCGGACGACGCCCTGCCCTTCGCCATCTACACCCGCGAGCAGATCACGCGCAGCGGCGTGGTCGCCCTCAACGAGTTCCTCCAGCGGGCGATCCTCGAGGGCGACGCCAGCTCGCTGCCGCCCGAGCAGAGCGCGACGTTCAGCCCCACCGCCGGCATCGCCGGCAGCGCCAACCTCAAGCTGCGCGGCTACACCGAGCACGAGACCGTCGTGCTCGTGAACGGCCGCCGCCTGCCGGAAATCCAGACGAGCTGGCCGAACCAGACCCAGCCGCCCGACGTGAACTTCATCCCGCTGAGCCTGATCCAGCAGGTCGAGGTCCTGCCCGCCTCCGCGTCGGCGCTCTACAGCGGGAATCCGATCGGCGGCGTCATCAACATCGTCCTTCGGCCCGACGTGAACGCGACGGAGGTCACCGCCACCTACACCAACGCCGCGGACCGCTATGACGCGCCCCAGTCCTCGATCTCGTTCCAGCACGGCCAGTCCCTCCTCGGCGGCGCGCTGCGCCTGCGCGTGAATGCCGTGCACACGGCGGCCGAGCCGCCCACGGAGGCGGAGCTCGGGCTGCGCCGCGCGCACGACGCCACCCGCACGCTCACCGATCCGCTGTTCCGGGCGACGCCGAACGTCCGCAGCGCCGATCCCGCGGGCGCGGGACTCTTCGGCCCGGGCACCGCGGCGTTCACGTCCGTCGCGCCCGGCGCGACCGGCACCGGCGGCCTCGCGGCCTTCGCCGGGCGCGAAGGCGTCCGCAACGTGGATTTCTTCGACTCGCCCGGCGACCTCTCCGCCTCGCCGACCAGCCTCGACGCGCCGTACGGCCGGCGCCAGCGCCGGGCCGTCTACTTCGCGTCGGCCGCGTGGGATCCCTTCCCCTGGCTGCAGCTGGGACTCGACGGCTCGCACTCCCGCACCGTGTTCAACCGTGGCCTCGACGTGCTCACGGCCGAGCTCGCGCTCCGGCCGGGCGCGCCCCAGAATCCGTTCAACCAGGAGGTGGTCGTCGCGCTGGCCGAGACCGCGCCGCTGCTCGGCAGCGACTACAACGAGGTGAGGATCGAGTTCGCGTCGGCGGTCGCGGGCGCGCTCGTGCGCCTGCCGGGCGAGTGGCGCGTCTCCCTCGACGCCCAGGCCGCGCGCAACCGGGTCGACGCGCGCGGACTGGCCGGGGCCGACCCCGTGCGCTGGCAGGAGCTGGTCGACGCCGGCCGCTACCTCCCGCTGCGGGACACCCAGGTGCACGGCCCGCCGCCGGAATTCTACGACCGCGTGCTCATCTACCGCGGCGGCCCGGGGGAATTCGTCCGCATCGGCGACTACACGACGCTCGACGCCGCCGTGCGCGTATCGAACCAGGCCCTGTCGCTGCCCACCGGCCGCGGCGCGCTCAACGCCGGCGCCGACTACCGCCGGGTCGACCTGGCCGACTACCGCGAGGCCGCCGTCTACGGCGATGGCAGCCTCGCGGACGTCCCGGCCGAGCGGACGGGACGCACGCTCGAACGCTACAGCTTCTTCGCCGAGCTGCAGGCCCCGCTGCTGCCGCCGCGCCTCCTCCCGCGGTGGCTGCGCAGCCTCCACGGCGATCTCGCGGTGCGCCATGTCGCGTCCGCCAACTCCAACGAGGTGAACACCGCGCCGACCTTCGGCCTCCGCGCGGAGCTTCCCGGCGGCGTCCTCCTCCGCGGGAGCGTGACGACCTCCAACCGCTTCCCGACCCCGCAGCTCAACCGGCCCGTGACCGCCCCCGGCGGCCCCGGCGGCGGACTCAACCGCGAACCGATCGAGGATCCGCGCCGGGGCGGCGAGGATTACGACGTGGTGGTCGACGAGGCGATCGATCCGGGCCTGCCGCCCGAGGACGCGGTGACCCAGACCGCGGGCATCGTGTTCGAGCGCGGCGACGACCACCGCTTCCGCGCCTCGCTGGACTTCGTCGACACCCGGAAGTCGAACGAAATCCTCGCGCTCACCGCCCGCAGCCTGGTGAACGTCGAGGACGTCTTCCCGGACCGCGTCGAGCGCGGTCCGCTCGCGCCCGGCGACCCGCATCCGGTCGGGCGGATCCAGAGGCTCATCACCGGCAGCGTGAACGCCTCGTGGCGCCACTCGCAGACGTGGAACGCCTCCGCCGAGTACGCCTGGACCGGCTGGCTCGGCGGCACGCTCGAGCTGCGGGCCCGGTACTTCTACTACCAGCGGTTCGAGCGGCAGCTCTTCGCCAACTCGCCGGTGGTCGACCAGCTGCGTGCGCCGGACGGAACCGACCACGACGTCCCGCTGATGCGCCACCGCATGAACTTCGGCGCCGGCTGGTCGAACCGCCGTCTCGGTTTCGGCCTCGACGGCCACTACTACCATTCGCGCGTGCTGCCGCTCGCGGAGCGGGCCGCGCAGGGTGCCGACCGCATCAAGCCGTATTGGCAGTTCGACGCGTACGTGCAGGCCGACCTCTCCCGCTGGCTGCCCTGGCAAAATGAGCGCCGCCGGCTGCGCGCGCAGCTGCGCGTGAACAACCTTTCCGATTTCGACTACCCGAAGTACGCGGGCCAGGACTCCGGCACCGGCGTGCAGCCCTACGGCGACTGGCGCGGCCGCACGTATTCACTCTCGGTGACCGCGACGTTCTGACGGGACCGTGGCGGCCGTGAGGCCGCGTTTCTCGTCCGGCCTGCAGCGCCGGCGCCGCCCGCGCCGCGACCGCCCGGTCCGGCTCGCCGCGGCTCTCCGATAATGCGGGGGCGCGCGCGGCTCCCGCCGTGCCGCGCGTCACGCGCGAAGAAATACGTCGCGCGCGCAGATGGCGGACACGCCGCGCCGGATTGTCGGAGAGGAAGAACTTTCCACCGATGAAAACGCTCCACCCCCGCCTCATCTCGTTCGCGCTCCTCGTCGCCGCGACGCTGCCCGCCCAAACGCATGTCTGGATCGCCCCCGGGCCGACCGTGTCGGCCGCCGACTGGCTCGACGCCGCGAACTGGGACACCGGCGTCGTGCCCAACGCACCCGACGCGACCGCCGTGCTCACCGCCCATAACGTGGGACTCGTCGACGGTCAGCCCGCACCGGTCACCACGCTTCCCGGCACCGCGCCGGCGGTCATCGCGACCGGAACCGTCGACCTCGCCGAGCTGCGCTGGCAGTTGAGCGGCGGATCGGCCCAGACCGGATCGCAGGTGCTGATCGGCACCTTCCAGGCGGAGCCCGTCTTCAGCTCGACCTTCGCCACGCTCCGGCTCCACGGCGCGGGCTTCACGGTCGCCCGCACGGAGCCGGCGGTCTTCTCGCCGCCCACGGTGTCCGTCGTCAACGGGGTCCTGGAGTTTCTCGGCGCGTCTTCGGCGGGCGAGCTCGCGATCTCCGGCACGCCGTCCATCGCCGGCGGAGCGACGGCCACCTCGACCATCCGCTTCATGGAGCAGGCCAGCGCGGGATCGAGCGACATCCAGACCGGCGGATTCCTCGGCTTCTCCGATGACGCGACGGCGGCCGACAGCCGCATCCAGCTCTACAGCGCCGGCAACGACGGCGGGGCGGCCCTGTCCTTCACCGGCCAATCCGGCGCCGGCCGCGCGCAGATCGAGATCCGGGGAGTCAGCGCCGTCGACTTTTGGGGCGAAAGCAGCGCCGAGCAGGCCAGGATCGTCGCGCCCGCGGACTCTCCGGCCGGCATCCGTACGCTGGACTTTCGCGAGCAATCCTCCGCCGGGTCCGCGTTGATCCTGACGTCCGCACCGGTCACCTTTCGCGATGCGTCCACCGCCGAGACGGCCTCGATCTCCGTCAACGGCACCACCCTGACCTTTGCGGATTCATCCACCTCCGCCGGCTCGGTCATCAACCTCAACCCGGGTCCCCTGGCGGCGCCGGCCGGCACAGTGCTGTACCGCGACCAGGCGACCGGCGGAAACACCGCCATCGCCTTCAACAGCGACGGCGCCACGCTGGACCTGAGCGGGCTCGTCGCTCCCGGCGGCACGACCGGCCGGGCCGAGGTGAACGCGTCGGCCACGGCGTCCGTGACGCCTGATGACGGCCGCGCGCTGTCACTGGGGCGCATCACGATCCTGCCCGGCGCCGCGGGAACGCGGATCTTTCTCGGGGGGAACCAGCTCGTCCTGGGAGAGAACAACGAGGACATCGCCGCTCTGCCGCAGTTGCTCGACGGCGGCCGCTTCGGGTCCGCGGCCGGCGATCCGCTCGCCGGCGGCGGGCTCGTCAAGCGCGGCACCGGCGTGCTGCAGATCGCGCATGGGCAGAATGGCCACACCGGCGAGACCCGGATCGAAGGCGGCGAACTGCGGCTCGTGGGGGCCGACCCGTTGATTTCCCGGACGCACATCGAAGCCGCCGGCCAACTCACCGGCACCGGCAGGATCGCCGGGGACCTGGTCAACGCGCACGGCGTGATCAGTCCGGGCCACGCCAACGGCGTGATCGATCCCGCCCCCGCCACTCCAGCGAGCCCCGCCATCGTGCCGGCGAGCCCGGTCGGGACGCTCACAGTGGCGGGCGACCTCGCGCTGCTGTCCGGCCTGTCCGCCTCCAGCCGCGCGAGCGAGCTCGTCCTCGATGTGACGGCCGACGGACACGACCGGCTGGTGGTGGCCGGCACCGCCACGCTCGGCGGCCGCCTCCTGCTGGTGCGCCGCGCCGGCTTCCTGACGGTCGGAGACCAGACCTTGCCGCTGATCACCGCGGGCGCCGTCACCGGGCAGTTCGACGAGGTGGTGAATTCCTTCGTCAACACCCCGCTCATGCACGCACGGCTGGCCCAGTCGGCGACGGGCCTGGCGCTCGAGCTGGACCAGCAGGCGTTCCTCGGCTTCGCGGCCCATCCCGGCGCCGGCGCGCTCGCCGCGCACATCGACGCGAACATCCCCTCCGCCACCGGCGAACATCGGGTGTTCCTGGCCGGGCTCAACGCCTTGAACTCCGCCGGGGACGTCACCGCCGCGCTCGATGCCCTCGCGCCGGACCGCTACGGCGCGATGCCGGAGCTCGCGTTCGTCTCCGCCGTCGCCCGGCAGGCCGAGCGGGAGCGATTCGTCTCGGACGGCGCCACGCCCGGCTTCGAGGTCGGCTTCGCCGCCGCGCACCGCCGCGTCGATCTCGAGGAGACGGCCGGGCTGCCCGCGGCCGACGCGACCGTCTCCGGCGGTCTCGTCGGCGCCCGCTGGCGCCGCGAAGGTTTCGCCGCCGCGTTGATGTTCAGCCAGGAGGACGCGGAGCTCGATCTCGACGAGGCCGGGAGCCGCGCGGAGATCGAGAGTCTCCGTCCGGCCCTCGCGGTCCAGCTCGGGGGCGACCGCTTCTTCGCCCTCGCGAGCGCCGCGTTCGGCCGGGACGACTACGACCTGCGCCGCCGGGTGGTGTTTGCCGGTGCCGACCAGACCGCGCTCGCGTCCACCGCGGGCCGCCACACCGAGCTCGCGCTGGCCGCCGGCGCCCGATGGCCGGCGGGCCGGTGGCACTTCACGCCGCACGCGGGCCTCCTCGCGAGCCGCTGGAAGCTCGACAGCTTTACGGAAAGCGACACCGGCGGCGCCGCGCTGACGGTGGGCGACTGGTCCGCGCGCTCGGTCCGCACCCGCGTCGGTCTCGATGCGGCGTACCGCCCCGCCCAGGGCCGGTTCGCACCGCACCTGTCCGCGATCTGGTGGCATGAGACCGACGATGATCGCGGTTTTCAGGCGCGGTTCGCCGGCACCGCGCAGCCGTATGCCGCGCCGGGCCGGCCCGCCGAACGCAACCTCGTCCAGGTGCAGGCCGGCTTCGACTGGCGGGTCGGCTCCCGCGCGGTGCTTCACGGCACGCTGGGCGGCGCGTGGGGCGAGCGGACGCGCCTGCGCTCCGACCTTTCCGTCGGCTTCCGCTGGCGATTCTGAGCGCCGGCCGGCTGCCGCCCGCTCTCGCGCTTCACCGCGGCGCCGCGCCCGACGCCGCCGCGGTGGCCCTGCATGCGGCGGCGGAGGAACGCGTTCCCGGCGCGAGCCATGCATCGCCAAGAATCGGCTGGAACCGCTCCCGGTGGAGTGTCTAGCTACGCGTCCTTTTTTCCATGGCCAAGACCTTACTCGTCACCGGTTCATCGGGCCTGATTGGCTCGGAGGTTTGCGTCCACTTCGCCGGGCTCGGGTACACCGTCCACGGCGTCGACAACAACCAGCGGGCGGTCTTCTTCGGCCCGCAGGGCGACACCCGCTGGAACCAGGCGCGGCTCGCCACGGAGCTGACGGGCTTCGTGCACCACGAGCTCGACATCCGGGACCGCGCCGGGGTGCTCGCGCTGGTCAAGTCGGTGCGCCCCTCGGTCATCGTGCACACGGCCGCGCAGCCCTCCCACGACCGCGCGGCCGCAATCCCGTTCGACGACTTCGACACCAACGCGGTGGGCACGCTCAACTTCCTCGAGGCGGCCCGCCAGGCCTGCCCGGAGTCGCCCTTCGTGCACATGAGCACGAACAAGGTGTACGGCGACGCCCCCAACGGCATCCGGCTGGCCGAGCTCGAGACGCGCTGGGACTACGCCGATCCCGCCTACGCCCACGGCATTCCCGAGACCTTCACGATCGACCAGTCGAAGCATTCGCTCTTCGGCGCCTCGAAGGTCGCGGCGGATGTCATGGTCCAGGAGTACGGCCGCTATTTCGGGCTCCCGACCTGCGCGCTGCGCGGCGGCTGCCTCACCGGCCCCAACCACAGCGGCGTCGAGCTCCACGGGTTCCTGTCGTACCTGGTGAAGTGCAACCTCGAGGGCCGCGAGTACCGCGTGTTCGGCTACAAGGGCAAGCAGGTGCGCGACAACATCCACTCGCACGACGTGGCCCGGTTCATGGCCGCCTTCGTCGCCGCCCCGCGCGCGGGGGAGGTCTACAACCTCGGCGGCGGCAAGGCCAACTCGTGCTCCATCCTCGAGGCCTTCAAGATCGCCGAGAAGTTCTCCGGCCGGGCGCAGAAGTTCACCTACGTGGACCAGAACCGGATCGGCGACCACATCTGCTACTATTCCGACCTGCGCAAGATGCGCGCCCATTTCCCGGGATGGGACCTCACCGTCAGCCTCGAGGAGACGATCCGGCAGATCGTCGAGGCCTGGCGCCGCCGCCCGGCCGACCGCGCCTGATGCGCCGGTGGCTGGACCTGCGCGCCGTTCTGCTGGCCGCCGCGCTGGCGGCGGCCGCGGTCCTGCCGGTGGTCACGACGAGCGCCGAGCGCCGCGACTACTATTTCTTCGACATCACGCTGACCTCCTCGGCCGCGGGATGGACGCAGCTGTTCTGGGACCAGGGAGAGGGCTTCAATGAGAACGACTCCTCGCGCCAGCCGCTGAAAATCGAGGCGGCGCCGGTGCGCTACCGGTACATGATGCCGATGAGCCGCATCAAGGCGCTGCGGCTCGATCCGGTCGACGCCGCCGGCGAGATGATCGTCGGGCACGCGCGGATCGTCGATTACCGCGACCGCGTCGTGCACGAGTTCCGCCCGGAGGACTTCCACCCGTTTCGCGAGATCGCGCACGTCGAGGGCCGGGGTGAGTGGCTCTATCTCCGGACGCCACCCGGGGCATCCGACCCGATTCTCCTGCTGCGGGTGCCCCCCGGCCTGCGCCTGCGAGGGAACGCCGGCATCTGGGTCGACGTCGCCTGGCCCGTCTTCTGGAAATTGCTGCTCGTCGGGCTCGTCGCCGGCCTCCCGGCCGTCGCGGCCCGGCTCCGCGCCGCCGCGATCCGCGCGTGGGCCGCCGCCGCCGCGCGGCCGCGCACGGCGGTGGCGGTCGTCGCCCTCGCCGCCGTCGCCCTCCAGGCCCATCCCGTGATCTTCCTGGGCCGGAGCTATGCGTCGCCGGACAACGGCGGGCACATGCTCTACGAAGGCCGGCCCACCCTGCCGGGGGACCCGCCGAACCGGGCGGTGGACACGATGACGTCCGACACCGGCGCCCTCCTGTTCCAGCACCTCTACTACCCGATGGCGCAGCGCGACGCCATCGCCGCCGGCGAGCTGCCGCTCTGGAACCGGTACGGGCTCGCGGGCCAGCCGCTGCTGGGCCAGGGGCAGTCGATGTTCGGCGATCCGTTCAATCTCATCACGATCGCGGCCGACGGCCGCGCGTGGGCCTGGGACCTGCGCTTCGTAATCGCGCGCTGGCTCTTCGCCGCGGGCCTCGGCTTCACCGTCCTGCGCCTCACGCGCCACCTTGGCTCAGCCCTGCTGGTCGCGTCCGCCGCCGCCTTCATCGGTTTCACGACCTTCCGGCTCGCCCACCCCGCGAATTTCACGGTGTGCTACTCGCCCTGGATCCTCTGGGCGTGGGTGCGCCTGCTCGACGCGCGCCGCGGGCGCGAGGAGGCGGGTGCGCTCGCGGGCCTGGTGGCGGCGAATTGGTGCGTCCTGACGAGCGGCACCGTCAAGGAGGCCTACATGGTGATGCTCGGCCTGAACTTCGCGGGCGTGCTGCTGGCCGCGCTGCACCCCGGCGCCGCCGGGCGGCGGGTCCGGATCGTCGGGCTGGCCACCGCCGCCGGCGCCGGGTTCGTCCTGCTCACCGCGCCGCTGTGGGCATCGTTCCTCGTCGCGCTGAAGCACTCGTTCACCATCTACGACACGCCGCACGCGTTCCCCCTGCCGGCCGCGCACGTGCTCGGGATCTTCGACGATATCTTCTACCGGCAGACTTCCCACGATGAGGCGGTGGTCGCGCCGGCCCTCAACTTCCTCTTCCTCGCCGCGGTGGCCTGGTGGGCGGCGCAGCCGGCGCGGTGGCGCGGGGACCGGGCGGGGACCGCGCTCGCGCTCGCCGGCGCGGTGCCGTTCTCCTTCGCCTTCGGCCTCGTGCCGGTCGGGGTCATGCTCGCGCTCCCGTTCGTCCAGAACATCGGCCACATCGGGAACACTTTTTCCTGCAGCCTCATCGTCCTGCTGGCCCTGCTCGCCGGCTTCGGGTTCCGGAGCTTCCTGCTGGGCCTCGCCGAGCCGGGCTGGTGGCGGCGCCTGGGCGCGGCGCTCCTTGGCATCGGCGGGTTGACGCTCCTGTTTTTCCTCGGCTCCCAGCACCACGAGAAGAGCCCCTTCTTCGTCGGTCACGCGCCGGGCCTGTACGCGGCGCTGGTCGCCCTCGCGGTCGCGGCCCGCTGGGCGGCGGTCGAGCCGGGCCGGATCGCGCCCCTCGCCGTCGCGCTCGTGCTCGGGATGCCGCTCCTCCTCTGGCGGCATGCGCAGCACGCGGGCACGTTCCACGCCCGGTACGCATTCAGCCCCGGCGCGCGCGCCGACTATCACGCGCCCTCGCCCGCGGCGGAACTGCTTGAAGAGCACCGGGCCGGACGCGAACCCGGCCGTGTCGTCGGCTGGGACAACACGCTGTACGCCGGATACAACACCGTGCTGCGCTGGGAGGGCCTTTACGGGGTCGATGCCGTGCGCAACGGGTACTACCAGGAGCTGGCCCAGGCGTTCGACCTGAAGCGCGTGTGGATGTGGGACGGCGTGAACGCCGACCGCGAGGCGGGACGGCTCGTGCCGGCGCACGACGTGCTCAACGTCACGCACTACGTCGCGAACCGCCGCGAGCCGCCGCGCGCGCTCCACACCCTCCGGCACCTCGGCGGCCGCGACCTCGACGCCTACTTCAGCCCGACGGCCTGGCCGCGTGCGTTCTTCACGGACCGGCTCGTCCCGTATGGCGAGGCCCCCGACTTCGTGGACCTCGTGCTGCGGGGCGAGCGCACGCCGTTCGCGGCCGTCCAGCGGGGCGAGCCCGCGGCGCCGACGCTCCCCGCCGACCTCCGCGGGCGCGCGGTGGTGCCGGCGCGGGACTACCGCCTGACGCCCAACACGACGACGTTCACGGTGGACGCTCCCGGCCCGGGGGTGGTCGTGCTGACGGAGACGTTCTACGAGCAGGACTTCCAGGTGACGGTCAATGGCGCGCCGGCGGCCTATTTCCGGGTCAACCACGCGTTCAAGGGCGTGGCCCTGCCCGCGGCGGGACGCTACGAGATCGCGTTCGCCTATTGGCCGCAGTATTTCACCACCGCGCTCTGGGCGGGCGCGGCCGGATTCGGGCTGCTGGTGGGCGGCGGCGCATGGCTGTGGCGCCGCGAGTCGCCGGTCTGAGGGCATTTCCCGCTTTTCGCGCCGGACCGCCGCTGCTTTCCTCGGCCCGCATGCGCATCCTGATTTCCGGCATCTGCGGCTTCGTCGGCAGCACCGTGGCGCGGGCGCTGCAGGCGACCGGCCGGCACGAGATCGCGGGGTTCGACAATTACATCCGCCCCGGCAGCGAGACGAACCGCGAGCCGCTGCAGCGGCTGGGTATCGCGGTCCAGACCGCCGAGCTCCGCGATGCGGCCGCGATGGCGGCGCTGCCGCCGGCCGACTTCGTGATCGACGCCGCGGCCAACCCGAGCGTCCTGGCCGGCGTCGACGGCCGCACCAGCAGCCGCGAGCTGGTCGAGCACAACCTCTACGGCACCGTGAACCTCCTGGAGTACTGCAAGGAGCGGAAAGCGGGGTTCATCCTCCTCAGCACCAGCCGGGTGTACGCCATCGAGCCGCTCGCGAAGCTCGCCGTGACGCCGGTCGAGGGCGGGTTCATCCCCACGCCGGGAGCCGCGCTGCCGGCCGGCCTCGGCGCCGCGGGCCTGTCCGAGTCCTTCCCCACCCAGGCGCCGGTCTCGCTCTACGGCGCCACCAAGCTGGCGTCCGAAGCGCTGGCCCTCGAATACGGCGAGACGTTCGGCCTCCCGGTCTTCGTCAACCGCTGCGGCGTGCTCGCGGGCGCCGGGCAATTCGGCCGGGCCGACCAGGGCATCTTCGCCTACTGGATCAATTCCTGGCTGCGGCGGCGCCCGCTCAAGTACCTTGGCTTCGGCGGTCATGGTCACCAGGTGCGCGACTGCCTGCACCCCCGCGACCTCGTGCCGCTCCTCGAAGCGCAGTTCGCCGCGCCGCGGATCCCCGCGGGCGACCGCGTCGTGAACGTTTCCGGCGGCGCCGGCTCCGCCATGTCCCTCCGGCAGCTCAGCGACTGGTGCGCGCGGCGTTTCGGGCCGCATCCCGTCGCGCCCGACGGCTCCCCGCGCCCGTTCGACATCCCGTGGATCGTCCTCGACCATGCCAAGGCCACCCGGGTGTGGGATTGGCGGCCGGCGACGCCGGCCAGCGAGATCCTCGAGGAGATCGCGCGGCACGCCGAGCAGAACCCCGGCTGGCTCGAACTGTCGGCCCCGCGCTAAGCGGGCTTGCCGTCACCCCGTCGCTGCGGCTGATTGGCGCGGATGTCCGCCGCCCCGGCTGCACCGCTCCAGCTACTGTCCGTCATCATCCCGGCCCGCGACGAGGAGGAGTCCCTGCCTCCGACGCTGCAGGACCTGTACGAGACCTTCACGCGCGAAGGCGTGCCGCACGAAATCGTCGTCGTCGACGACGGCAGCCGCGACCGGACGTGGCCGGTGCTGCAGGAACTGCGGCAGCGCATCCCGACCCTCGCGCCCGCGCGCAATCCCGGGCCCCACGGCTTCGGCCGCGCCGTCGTCTACGGGCTCAACCACATGAAGGGCGACGCCTGCACGATCATGATGGCCGATGCGTCCGACTCCGCCGCCGACGCCGTCCGCTATTGGCGCCTGCTCAACGAGGGCTGGGAATGCGTGTTCGGCAGCCGGTTCGTGCGGGGCGGCGAGGTCGTCGATTACCCCCGGTTCAAGCTCTTCGTGAACCGCGTGGCGAATTTCCTCGTGCGGGTCGGATTCAACATCGAGCTCAACGACACGACCAACGCCTTCAAGGCCTACCGGCGCACGGTGATCGACGGCTGCCGGCCGTTGCTCGCGCCCCATTTCAACCTGACCGTCGAGCTCCCCCTCAAGGCCATCGTGCGCGGCTACACCTGGACCGTGGTTCCGATCTCCTGGCGCAACCGGAAGTACGGCGTAGCCAAATTGAAGATCAAGGAAATGGGCAGCCGCTATTTCTTCATCTGCGCGTACGTCTGGCTCGAGAAGTACTTCAGCCGCGGCGACTACCGGAAGAAATAGCCGGCCGGAATGCCCAGTTGACGTTGGGGCGCGAGACCATTCCATCGGGCGTTTCCCATGATTTTCCTCCTCGGCGGCTCCGGCTACGTCGGCTCGGCCTATCAGGCGCTGCTCCAACGCAACGGAATCCCTTTCCGCAACTTGCGGCGGGCGGAGCTCGACTATGCGGACCCCGCCGCGCTGACGCCGGTCCTCCGGCGCGAGAAGCCCGTGTTCCTCATCAACGCCGCCGGCTACACCGGCAAGCCCAACGTCGACGCCTGCGAGCTGGCCAAGTCCGAATGCCTCTTCGGCAACGCGGTGCTTCCGGGCCGCATCGCCCAGGCCTGCACCGCCGCGGGGATCCCGTGGGGCCACGTCTCGTCCGGCTGCATCTACAGCGGCGCGCGCCCCGACGGCGCCGGCTTTCGGGAGGACGACGTCCCGAACTTCTCCTTCCGCTCCCCGCCCTGCAGCTTCTATTCCGGCAGCAAGGCGCTGGGCGAGGAGGTCCTCGCCGGCTCGCCGCAGCTGTACGTGTGGCGGCTGCGGATCCCCTTCAACGAGGTCGACAACCCGCGCAATTACCTGACGAAGATGATGCGCTACGAGCGGCTGCTCGACGCCGCGAACTCCATCTCGCAGCTCGACGAGTTTGTCGCCGCCACGTTCGCGTGCTGGGAGAGGCGCGTGCCGTTCGGCACGTACAACGTCACCAATCCCGGCCACATCACCACGCGCGAGGTCGTCGACCTCATCCGCCGCACCGGCGTGTCCGCCCAGCACTTCACCTTTTTCGCGGACGAAGCGGAGTTCATGCGCACCGCGGCCAAGACCCCGCGGTCGAACTGCATCATGGATTCCTCCAAGCTCGCCGCCGCCGGCATCCGCATGACCGAGGTCCACGAGGCGGTCGAGCGGGACCTGCGGCGCTGGAAAAAGGCGGCCTGACCCTCTCGCCATGAAGATCCTTGTCACCGGCGGCTGCGGGTTCATTGGCGGCAATCTCGTGCGGCTCCTCGTGACCACCACGGAGCACGCGGTGCTGAACGTCGACGCGCTCACCTACGCCGGCAACCGGCACTCGCTCGACGACCTGGCGGAACACCCGCGCTACCGGTTCGCGCAGGCGGATATCTGCGATGCCGCGACCCTCGCCGCGCTCTTCGCCGAGTTCGCGCCCGACTGGGTCATGCACCTCGCGGCGGAGAGCCACGTGGACCGCTCGATCGACGGCCCGGGCGCTTTCATCCAGACGAATGTCGTCGGCACCTACACGCTCCTCCAGGCCGCCCGCGCGCACTTCGATCGGCTGACCGGCGCCGCCCGCGACCGCTTCCGGTTCCTCCACGTCTCGACGGACGAGGTCTACGGCTCGCTGGGCGCGACCGGGCTGTTCTCCGAAACCACGCCCTACGACCCTCATTCCCCTTACTCCGCCAGCAAGGCGGCGTCCGACCACCTGGCCCGCGCGTGGGCCGACACGTACCGCCTGCCGGTGCTCGTGACGAACTGCTCCAACAACTACGGCCCGTACCAATTCCCGGAGAAGCTCATCCCCGTCGTCATCCTCAAGGCGTTGCGCGGCGACCCCATCCCGGTGTACGGCAGGGGCGAGAACATCCGCGACTGGCTCTACGTGGTCGACCACGCCGAGGCGCTCCACGCCGTGGTCGCCCGCGGCCGGCCGGGCGAGACGTACAACATCGGCGGCAACAACGAGCGCCGGAACATCGACCTGGTGAGCCTCCTCTGCGGCCTGCTCGACGAGATCCACCCGCGCGCCGGCGGCAAGCGGTACGCCGAGCTCATCACGTTCGTCACGGACCGGCCCGGACACGACCTGCGGTACGCGATCGACGCCTCCAAGATCCGCCGCGAGCTGGGCTGGGAGCCGAAGCAGGACCACACCTCCGGTTTCCGGAAGACCGTGCAGTGGTACCTCGACCACCGGCCGTGGTGGCAGTCGATCCTCGACGGCTCGTACAAGCTCGAGCGGCTCGGCACCGCCCAGTGACGGTGGGCGACACCCCGCCGACAGCCGAGCGACCCGCGCGCCAACAGCCGATCCCAAAACCTTCCTCCCGTGAACGCCGCCCCGCTGCAGCCCGCCATCGCCCACCTGCCGTCCCGCAAGGGCATCGTCCTCGCCGGCGGCTCCGGCACGCGGCTCTACCCGCTCACCATCGCGGTCTCGAAGCAGCTCATGCCGGTGTACGACAAGCCGATGGTCTATTACCCGCTCTCGGTGCTGATGCTCGCCGGCATCCGGGAGATCCTGGTCATCTCGACCCCGAGCGACCTTCCGCTTTTCCAAAAACTCCTGGGCGATGGCTCTCATCTCGGTGTGCGCCTCACCTACGCGGCCCAGGCCAGTCCCGACGGTCTCGCGCAGGCCTTCCACATCGCCGGCGACGTGGGCTTCCTCACCGGGCGCGAGCCCTCCGCCCTGGTCCTCGGCGACAATCTGTTCTACGGCGCCGACTTCCTGCAGGCGATCGCCGGCGCGTCCGCGCGCCCCGCCGGCGCCACCATCTTCGGCTACCACGTCGCGAATCCCTCCGCCTACGGCGTCGTCGAGTTCGCGGCGGACGGCCGCGTCGTCTCCCTCGAGGAGAAGCCGGCGCAGCCCAAGTCCAACTACGCCGTGCCGGGACTGTACTTCTACGACCAGGACGTCGTCCCGCTCGCCCGGAGCCTCCGCCCGTCGAAGCGCGGCGAGCTCGAGATCACCGATTTGAATCGGCTGTACCTCGACCAAGGCCGGCTGCACGTCGAGCTTTTCGGCCGCGGCACCGCCTGGCTCGACACCGGCACGCACGATTCCCTGGTCGAAGCCGCCACCTTCGTGCACGTGCTCGAGAACCGCACCGGTCTGAAAATCGCCTGCCTCGAGGAGATCGCCTACAAGAAGGGCTGGATCGATCGCGCCGGCCTCGAGGCGAACATCAGGAAGCTCGGCAAGTCCTCGTACGGCGAATACCTGCGGCGGATCCTGAGCTGACTCGCCGGGCGGGCGTGATCCCGCGGCCCGGCGTCGGCGCGTGGGCCGCGCCTACCGCATGCCCTTTCGCTCCTCGGCGATTTCCGCCGGGATCACGGCGCTGGCCCGGTTGCCGAAGCTCGCTCGAACGAACGTCAGGATGGCCGCGAGCTCGTCGTCCTGCAGGTGGCGGAAGCCCGGCATTTCCTGGTCGTAGCTCGCGCCGTTCACGTCGATCCGGCCCGACATGCCCTGCAGCGCGATCTGGATCAGGCGGTTCTTCTCGCCCGTGACCCAGGCCGTCTTCGCGAGCGGCGGAATGAGTCCCGGGGCGCCGAGCCCGTCGGGCCGGTGGCACGCGGCGCAATGGATCGCATAGAGGTCCTGGCCGTGGCGCAGGTGTTCGGGCGCGGGCGGGACGTCCCAGTTCTCGGTCATCAGCGGCAGCGGCTCCGGGTCCTCGGTCCATTCCGCGGCGGCCGCGTCCGGCGCCGCCGGCCGCAGGCGCACGATCTTGTCCGGCCCGCCGGGCAGCCCCGCGTACATCCAGGGCTGGAACCGCGGGTGCCAGTCGGAGTTGCTCGTGAGCAGGAAGACCTCCCCCGCGGGCGAGACCCAGACGTCGCGGATGCGCCCCAGCTTTTCCTGCAGAAAGATCCGCTCGCGCGCGACCGCGCGTCCGTCCGCCGCGAGTTCGAGCACCCGCAGCGCGCGTCCCTTCAGGTTGGCCAGCAGCAGCGCGCCCCGCCACTCGGGGATCGCCGGATGGTCGTAGAACGCGAGTCCGGACACCGCGATGGTCGGCGTCCACGCCCGCAGCGGTTCGGTGATTTCGCGCGGGCCGGCGTACGCCCTCTCGCCGGGCCGGTCGGCGAAGCCTTCGACGTCCGGCCAGCCATAATTGCGGCCCGGCTCGATGAGGTTCACCTCGTCGTCGTTGATTGCGCCGTGGTCCGAAGCGTAGAGCCGGCCGTCGCGCCCGAAGGCCAGGCCCTGCACGTTGCGGTGCCCGCGGGTCCACACCGGGCTGCCGGGCCGGGGGTTGTCCGGCGGCACCGAGCCGTCGAGCTCGAGCCGCAGGATCTTCCCGGAGAGCACCGCCGGGTCCTGCGCGGTGGTCACCTCCCCCGCGTCGCCCGTGCTGAGGTAGAGCTTGCGGTCGGGGCCGACGACCAGGCGCGAGCCGTTGTGGTACGACCGGCCGGGGATCCCGTCGAACACGACCTCCGGCACGCCCAGCCGCGCGCCGTCCCACCGGCTCCGGACGAGGCGGGAGCGCACCACCTCGTCCTTTCCCTGCGGCGGCAGCTGATAGACATAGTGGAGAAAGACCCACGGGGCGGCCGGAAAATCGGGATGGAACGCGAGCGAGAGCAGTCCGTGCGACTTCCGGTGGAAGACATCCGGGAGGCGCAGCACCTCCCGGCGCTCGCCGGTGGCCGGGTCGATCCGCCAGACCGTCCCGTTCAGCTCGGTGCACCACAGCCAGCCGTCGGGACCGCCGGCGAGGTCGAACGGCGCGTCGAAGCCGTCGGCCACGACCGCGACCTCGAGCGAGGTCTGCGCGAGGCGCAGCCGCCCCGCCTCGGGCGGCGCGGCGGTCGTCGCGGCGGCGAGGGGCAGCAGCGCGGCAAGGATTCCCCGGGGCAAGGTCACGGCGGCTGAAACTGCGCGTGCCCCCGCCGCGGGCAAGCCCGCCGTTCCCCTGTGACTCGGGTCGCGCCCCGCCGCGGGGGGGCCGGCCCGTTTTCGCCGTGCACCCGGAACCGGCCCGGGTATACAGGCCCCGGCACGCGATGGAGGCCTCGTTCATCATCCCGCTCTACAACGCGCTCGGGCACACCCGCGAGGCCTGGCGCACGCTCCAGGCCACCCTGCCGCGCGGGCTCGGGCACGAGGTGATCTTCGTGGACGACGGATCGACCGACGGCACCCGCGAGTGGCTGCGCGCGCTGCCGGCTCCCGCGCGCGCGCTCCTGAACGAGCGCAACCGCGGCTTCGCCGGGGCCTGCAACCGCGGCGCGGCCGAGGCGCGCGGCCGGACGCTCTTCTTCCTGAACAACGACCTCGTGCTGCGCCCCGGCTGGTTCGAGCCGATGCTCGCGCTGCTCGACCGCGACCCGCGCGCCGGGCTCGTCGGGAACATCCAGCGCGACGCCCGGACCGGCGCGGTGGACCACACCGGCGTGTCCTTCAACCACAAGGGCAAGCCCGAGCACCGCCACGACCGCCCCCTCGCGGCGCGGCTCCGCGGCTTCCGCGAGGCCGATGCCGTGACCGGCGCCTGCTGCGCGATCCTCGCCGGCACCTGGCGCGAGCTCGGCGGATTCGACGAGGGGTTCCGCAACGGCGGCGAGGACGTCGACCTCTGCCTGCGCGCCCGCGCCGCCGGCCGCCGCAACCTGGTGTCGTTCCGCAGCATCGTCCTGCACCACGTGAGCGCCTCCCCGGGGCGCAAGCTCCGGGACGAGCAAAACTCCCGGCGACTGGCGGAGCGCTGGCGGCCGGCCATCGCTCGGCTTTCGGCCCGGGCCTGGGCCCGGCACTATCTCAGCACGCAGTGGCACGGCGCGCGCGATCCGGATGAATTCCCCGCGGCGCTCGGCGCGCTGGGCCTGGACCTCCGCCTCCTGCCGGCGCCGGCCCCCGCCACCGTCGCCGGAGCCGACCACGCGCTCGAGATCGAGTTCATGCGCTGGCGCGAGATCCTCGACGGCCAGGCGTCCCGGCCGGCTCCGGCCGGCGGCCGCACCGACGAGATCTGATCGGGAGGCGCGCCCCGGAGGCGGATCCGTTCAGGACGGGCCGGGACCGCCGCGCGCGATGTCTCGCACCACGGACTGGGGCCGGCCGTTCACGGTGAGGAACATCCGGCCGATGTACTCGCCGATCAGGCCGAGCATCACGAGCTGCGTGCCGGAGAACACCAGCAGCGCGCTCATGAGGGAACCCCAGCCGAACTCGGGGCCCTGGCCGGTGAGCCGCCAGTAGAAGACGACCGCGAGGCCGGCGACGCCGGCGGCGGCCATCACCAGCCCGAGCAGCGTGGCCAACCGCAGGGGCATCACGGAGAAATTGACGAACGTGCTCAACCAGAGCCGCAGCAGCCGGCGCAGGGTGTAGCCGCTCTCGCCGGCCTGCCGCTCCGCGTGCCGCACCTCGAGCGCCCCGATGTTCTGCGTCACCTGCAGGATCAGCCCGTCGATGTACGGAAAGGGCCCCGCGTGCGCCGCGGCCTCGCGGGCGATGAAGGCGCTGACGCACCGGAAGCTCGAGAGATAGAACCCCTTCGGCTTGTCGAGGACCCAGTCCGTGACGCGGTTGGTCAGCCAGCTGCCGAAGTTGCGGAAGGCCGAGTGCTCCTTTTCCGCGTAGTGCCCGTAGACCGCATCCAGGCCCTGCTCGCGCGCGTGGCGCCACAGCCGCACGGCCTCGGCCGGCGGGTTCTGGCCGTCATCGTCGAGGTTCACGATGTGCGCGCCGCGCGCGTATCGGTAGCCGGTCAGCACCGCGTTGTGCTCGCCGAAGTTGCGCGCGTGCGACACCAGCGTGATCGGGATGCGCGCCGCGCGGACGAGCTCGCGGCCCACGGCGTCGGTCGCATCGCGGCTCCCGTCGTTCACCAGCACGAGCTCATGCCCGCCCTCGACCGCCAGCGACTCGATCTCGCGCACGAGCGGCCGGAGGGTCTCGGCGCTGTAATAGAGCGGGATGACGAAACTCAGTGCGGGGTTCGCCGACATGCCAAGGGGTGCCGCGGCGAGCAAGCCCGCCCCGTCCCGCCATGTCAACGCCGCCGGCCGGCCACGCACACCGAGCTGCCGAGCGGAAGCGTCGCGCCGGCGCGCAGCCACGCGAATTCGACCGCGGCCATCCCGGCGAACCCGGCTTCGACCGGCGGCGGGTACAGTGCGACGTCGCTCGTCGGATCCGCCGGCCGAAAGAGCTTCCGTCGCATTGCGATCAGCGGCAGGGCCAGCATGTTCGCATAGCTCGCGTGCGCCACCTCCAGCTCGGCCGCCTCGAACAGGCCATTCAGCTCAGGCCGCGTGTACCGGTGCTTGGTCTCGCAGGTGTCGTCATGGTACGACCACAGCCATCGGAACGCCGGGACGTTCACCACCACGCCCCCGCCCGGACGGACGACCCGCGCGAACTCGCGCAGAGCGCGCGCGCCGTCTTCCACCTGGCACACGACGTCCGCCGACAACACCGCGTCGAACGCGCCGTCCGCGAAGGGAAGCGCGGTGATGGATCCTTCGACGATGTCGACCCCGGTGCGCTCGCGCGCCAGCGCGCACGCCCGCGCGGAGAAATCCAGGCCCGTCATCGCCCACGCGGGGCGCGCCGCCCGCGCCGCCTTGATCAGCCCGCCGGTGCCGCAACCCGCGTCCAGGATCCGCGCCGGCCCGGGCGGCAGCAGCCGCGACGCGGCGTGGATCATCCGGCGGTGCAACGCCCGGAAATACCACATGCGGTCCTCCACCTCGGCGAGCTTGCGATATTCGTCCGCGTGCACGCGGTCCGAATGCCCGCCCCACCCCCGGTCTGGCGATGCAAAATGCGCGCGGCCCGGCCCGCCCCCGCGCTTGCCTCGCCCTCCACGGCTGGCAGAAAGGCGCGGTGCGCCTGACCGCGTTCCTCGCGAGCCCTGCCGGCACGCTCCTCCGCTACCTCTGCTCGCTCGGGCTGCTCGCCTGGATCGCGGCGCGGGTCGACTGGGCCGGGCTTCGCGGCCTGTCCGCCCTCGCGTGGCCCGCCGCGGCGCCGGCGGTGCTCCTCGCCGGCCTCGCCTACCCGGTCCAGGCCTGGCGCTGGCAGGTGCTGCTGCGCGCGCAGGGCGTGCCGCTGCCACCGCGCCGGGTGCACCGCGCGTTCTGGATCGGCCAGTTCTACAACGCCTTCCTGCCCGGGGGCGTGGCGGGCGACGCCGTTCGCTTCGCCGCGGCCGGCCGCCACCATCCGGAGCGCCGGGCGGCCGTCGCCGCGGGGCTCGTGGCGGACCGCCTGCTCGGGCTCGCCGCCCTCTGCGCCCTGGCGCTTCTCGCGGTCGCCCTGCACGCCGGGGCCGGCGGGCGCACCGCCGGGCTGGAGCCGCTGCTCATCGGCTCCGCCGCCGCCTTCGGGATCGTCCTCGCCGCGGGGTGGACCGCCACGCGCACGCGGGCGTGGGAGCCCCTCACGCGGCGGCTGCTCGGCCCGGCTCGCGCCGCGGCGCTGCATGACGCCGCGCTCGCCCTGGGCCGCGCGCACGCCGCCCTCGCGGCCGCAACCGCCCTGAGCGTCGCGGTCTGGCTGCTCGACTTCGCGGCCACGTGGCTGCTGGCCCGGGCCGTCGGGCTGCCGGCCGGTCCGCTGCCGGTGGCGATCGCCGCCGCCGCCGCCTATGTCGCGGCGGCGCTGCCGGTCAGCATCGGGGGTCACGGCGTGCGCGAGGGCGCGCTTGTGGCCGTGCTTGCGCTGCTCGGCTACGGCGGCGGACACGAGTCCGCCGTCGCCGCCCTGGCGGTGGCGTTCTGGGGAATTTCGGTCGGCTGGAGCCTGGTGGGCGGCCTGGTGCAGCTCGTGCCGTCCGGCGCGGAAAAATGAGTCGGCACGCCGCCGACGCGCCCCCAGCTTCGGCGACCCCATGACGCCCCCTCCGTCCCGCCGCGACCTGGCCCGCCTGGCGCTCGTGCTCGCCGTGGCGGCGCTCGTGTGGGTCGCGCACGGCGGCTACGGGAAGGCCGCGGCCTGGCACCGGCCGGCGTCGTACAACGTCGACGCGCTCGAAACCCTCGCGCGCTTCCAGGCCTCGGCCGAGGCCGGCGCATCCTTCCCGTTCCGGCCCGTGGTCGAGCGGCTCGGCGCGCCCTGGGCGGCGGACTGGTCCTCGTACCCGATGCCCGACGCCCCGTGGTACTGGCTCGTCGGCCGGCTCGTGAATGCGATCGGACTCATGCCCGCCAGCCACGCGGCGCTCGGGCTCGCGCACCTCCTCGCGGTCGCGGCCATGTTCGCCGCCGCCCGGGTCCTCGGCCAGCGGCCGCTGGCGGCCGGCGCCGTCGCGCTGCTTTTCGGCTTCGCCCACGCGATCTCGTACCGCGGGCTGTCGCACCATTCGTTCATGCTCGCCTACGTGGCGCCGGTCGCGCTCGTGCTCGCCGCGCTGGTGGCGCGGAGCCGCGTGGTCCTGCGGCGCCCGGCCGCCCGGGCGCTCTGCGTCGGCGCGGCGGGGGCGATTGGCGCGGGCAATCCCTATTTCATCTTCATGACCTTCCAGCTGCTCGGGTTCGCGCTGCTGTGGCAGCTGCTGCGCGGGCGGCGCCGGGCCAACCTCGCCGTCGGCCTCGCGTGCCTCGCGGCCTGCGGCGCGGTCTTCCTCGCGTTGAACCTGCCCGCGCTGCGCGCGGCGGCCGCCGCGGACGGGGAGCACGCCTTTCGCCGCAACCCGGAGGAGGCGAACATCTACGGCTTGCGGCCGGCCGAGCTGGTCACCCCGCCGCCGCGGCACGCCTCGCGGTTCGCTTCGCGCTTTGCCGAGGAGGCCGCGCGCGCCGGCCCGCCCGCGGGCGAGCGGTTCAGCGGCTACCTCGGCCTGGCGGGAATCGCGGGCCTGCTCGTGGCGTTCGGACGGGGCCTCCGGACGCTCGTGCGCCGCGGCCTCGGCCGGTATCGGCCGGGTCCCGCGACGGTCGCGCTGTGGATCCTGGCATTCGCCACCGTCGGCGGGGTCAACGCCTGGCTCGCGCGGGCGGGCTTCGACGTGTTCCGCGCGGGCAACCGCTACAGCGTCTATCTCGCGGCGGTGGCCCTGCTGGCGCTGGGCGCGTGGGCGAGCCGCCGCCGGGCCCGGCCGCCGCTAGCCGGCGCGATCGTCGCCACGGTGGCGCTGGGGTTGTGGGACCAGCTGCCGCGCGCGCTCCCGCCGGAGGCCGCGCGCGACATCGACGCGCTGGTCGCGGCCGACCGCGCCGCCGCCGCCGGGCTGCGGGCGGCGCTGCCCGCGGGCACCCGGGTCTTCCAGCTGCCCGCCCCGCCGTTCCCGGAGGCCGGCCCGGTCGGCGCGATGAGCGACTACGAGCATCTGCGCGCCTACCTGCACAACCCCCACCTCCGGCTTTCCTACGGCTCGATGCGCAACACCCCCGAGGCGCGCTGGGCCGCACGCACCGCCGAGCTGCCGAGCGGGATGCTCGTCGAGCGACTGGCCGCGGCCGGCTTCGGCGCCATCTGGGTCGACCGCCGCGCCTACCCGCACGCCGCCGCCGAGCTGCTCGCGACGCTCGGCTCGACCGGGGCGCGCCGGCTGACGCTCGCCGGCGCGGACCACGTGGCCCTGTTCCGGATCAGCCCCGCGGCCGCGCCGCGGCTGCCTGATCCGACGGAGATCCGCTGGCACGAACCGTGGGACCCCGCGGTCCCCGCCCGCGGGGTCTCGATCCACGCGGTGCGCGGCTGGCATCCGCTGGAGGCCGAGGGCGGGCGGCGCTGGCGCTGGGCCGGAGCCGGGGCGATCCTCGGTTTCTGGAACGAGTCCACGCTCCCGACCCGCATCCGGGTGCGCTTCAGCGCGGCGAGCCTCGCGGCCGGCACCCTCGAGGTGCGGCACGGCGCCCAGGTGGTCTCGCGGCTCGCGCTCGGCAACGAGCCGCGCCCGAGTGCGGAGATCGCCCTGGAGCTCCCGCCCGGTTCCTCCGCGCTGCACTTCGCCTTCGACGGCCCGCTCATCCGCCCGCCCGGTGAAGGCCGGGAGCTCGGCTTTTCGCTCCACGCCCTCGCCATGGAACCCCGCTAGGCGCTCAGGGGCCGGACAACTCGAGCTCGAATTCGTACAGCGCGAGCGCCAGCCGCCGTCCGTCGCCCGGCGGCGAGACCGGCGGCCGATCCGCCGTCAGGGCCAGCCGGGTGCGGCCGGGCGGCACGACGATCTCGGGAATCTCGACCGCCTCGGTCTCCGATCCGAGCGCGCGCACCGCGAGCTCGCGCCCGTCCAGCGCGATCCGCACGGTGCACGGCTGCGCGGCGCGGATCAGCAGGCGGAGCGCGGCGCGCTGCGGCCGCGGCCGCGGATTGTGGAGGTCGATCGCGCCGGACCCGTCGGACCAGCGCCAGATCCGGTCGCCGCCGCGCTCCTCCTGGTACCAGCCCGAGGCCGTGAAACCCGCCTCGAGGCGGTCGGGCGCCGCGACGCGCACGGCATGGAAACGCCGGTTGACCGCGATGAAGTCGTCCTTCCCCGCCGGCCGGACCCACAGCTGGCTGTCGGAAAGGTCCCATTCGCCGCGCAGCGGCGTCGCCCGCCGGGCCTCGTATTGGTGGACCGGAAAATACTGCGGTTTCCGCAGGAGGAAGGTGTTGGCCCACAGCCGAGCCCAGGGATCTTCGATCTGCAGATTCAACGAGCCGACGCGCGCGTCCGCCTCCAACGCGCCCAGCTCGACCACCGTGCGGTCGACCCGCAGCGGCGGGTTCGCCATGCGCCGGCGAAACCGGTCCGCCGCGACGAGGTTCGCCGCGACCAGCAGCGCGACGACCGCGACGGCGAAGCGGCGGCCCGTCGCTCCGCGCGACCAGGCCGCGCATCCGACCAATCCGCCCGCCACGATCGCCGGCAGGAACGCGGTCGCAAAACGCCAGGCATCGAACGCCGCGCGCGGCGCTTCGTCCGCGTCCGCCGCCAGCGCGCCCCAGCCGGCGAGCGCGCCGCCGACCAGGGAGAAGCCGGCCAGCGCCCGCCCGGACGGGCGGTCGTCGGCCGCCGCGAGCAGCCCCATGATCCATCCCGTGCCAAGAGCCAGCAGCAGAGCGGTGCGCATCCCGCGCGATCCGGGCGTGAGTCCGATATCAGTGACGAATCCCAGCCACGCCTCGGGCGTCAGCAGCGGCATGGTCCAGCCGCCGGCGATGGCTCCGCCGGCACCCCAGCGCAGGATAAGCCCGTCGAGCCGGTCCCAGCCGAACACCGCCAGCAGCTCGGCGGCGACCCCGACAACCACCAGCGCGCGGCCGAGCGCGGACAACCGGCGCCGGAACAGAGACTCCAGCAGCAGCGCCAGCCCGCCGGGCGCAACGCTCCATGGCAGCAGGGCGGCATCGCTGGCCGCGACGATCCAGAGCGCGGCGAGCAGCAGCGGCAGCCAGGTCCACGGGTTGCGGCCGGCGAACGCGGCGCGGCCGAGCCCAAAGAGAGCCAGCGTCACGAGCCCGATGCCGGACGCGGCGGCGAGCGGGGCGAGCGCGCCGTGGTGCACGGCGTAGGCCGCGAGCGGCGAGCATCCGAGGACCGCGGTCCCGCCGAGAAGGATCACGCCCCGCAAGCCGGCCAGGGCGCGCCCCAGGACGATGAACAGCGGGAGCTGCGCGAGCACGAGCGCGGCCGCCGTGATCCCGATCATGCGCCGCGGCTCGACGCCGAAGAGCACGCCGTCGTGCGCGATCACCGCCGCGGGCAGGAACGACGCGAGCTTCAGCCGGTGGTCATAGAACGACTTCACCCCGAGGACCTCGGTCACTTCCGGCTGGTCGAGGAATCCGACGCGGGCGTCGCGCGCGAATTCCTGCAGGACGCGCGCCCCCGCGGCGTGGTCCGCCTGGTCCACGCTCCCGAGGGAGCTCGAGGTGAGGCCGCGCGACGCAGCCGCCATCGGCGAGAGGAGGAGCCAGCCCGCGATCAGGAGCACGAGGAGCGCGCCGGCCGCGCCCCGCAGATCCCGGAGCCGGCGCCAGGGGCTTCCGGCGGCCGCGCGCGCGACCGCGGTCGCGAGCAGCGCGACCGGCAGCGCCTCGCTCGGCCACGCGTAGGCGCGGGCGCCCTCGAGGCCGAGGTGAGCCCCGGCCCAGACCACGGCGGACTGCAGCGCGAGGCCGAGCGCAGGCGCGCACGCCCACCACCACCGGCGCCACGGGCGGGGCACCGCCAGCCAGGCGAGGCCGGCGCCCCAGAAGAAGGCATGGAGCACGATGCCGGCGGCCAGCAGGTAGTAGAGCATCAGGCGGCGAAGACGCCCGCGAAACAAGCGGCCGCTCCGGGAAGTGGGAAGCCAATTGTGCGGCGCCCGGCTGGGGCCGGCTTTCCTTCTCGACGGCCCGTCCCGCCGACGCAGCATTCCGCCTGCATTCGCGCATGACCGACTCCGTCGCCAAGGCCCCGCGCCGTCCTCCGCGCATTGTCGGGCTGTACCATGACGACGCGATCCCGGACTCCTATTGGATCCGCGACCGCGGCCATCTCCGGCTGCCGGCGTTGAGCGGGGTGCGCACGCTCGCGATCGTCGGCGAGGTCCTGCCGGCCGGCGGCGAGGCGTCCGCCGCCGGTCCCGTGGGATGCGCGGTGGCGCTCGACGGCCGCGTCCGCGCCGGCGGCCCGCGCCTGCCGGAAGGCCCGTTCCGTTTCGAGCTGCCGGTCCCTCCGGGCGATGACACGGCGGGCCACCGCCTCGACTTCGCGCTCGCGGGCGTCGGCCTGGGCAATTTTCTCGCCTGGCTCGGGCGGGTCACGGGAGCCGGCGCGCTCCAGCCCTGGCGCCGCCAGGCCCGCAACCGCCGCGTCCGGATCGCCCGTGTGGAGGCCGACGGCGAGATCCTGTTCGACTTCGCGAACCGGGCCTCGCCCTGGAACCACGCATTCGCGCGGCGCCACCTGAAACTCGGCCTGAACGTCGCCGGGTTTCTCCAGGCCGACCTCGGCGTCGGCGAATCGGCGCGCTGCATGGTGCGCGCGGCCGACGCGGCGGGCCTGCCGGTGGCGCTCGTGGACCTCCGCCTCCCCTGCAAGAACCCGCGGTCCGACACGACGTTCGTTCCCCGGCTGCAGCCGGACAACCCGCATCCGGTGACCGTTTTCCACCTCGATCCGCCGGCGGCGCGGGATATCGACCACCACCACGGCCCCGCCTTCCGCCGCGGCCGCTACAACATCGGCTACTGGGCGTGGGAGCTGCCCGAGTTTCCCGACGCGTGGACCCACTACGCCGAGTACTTCGACGAGATCTGGGCTCCGTCGCGCTTCGCCGCCGAGTCGATCGCGGCCAAGGTCGCCGTGCCGGTGCTCACGATGCCCCATGCGGTGGCGTTCCCGCGGCCGGCCGGCGATCTCCGCGCGAAGTTCGGGCTGCCGGCGGACCAGTTCCTGTTCCTCTTCCTCTACGACCTGAATTCGTACTCGGAGCGCAAGAATCCCGCGGCCGCGCTCGCCGCGTTCCGCGCGTCGGGCCTCGCCGGCCACGGCGCCGCGCTCGTCATCAAGGTGCACAACACCGCCGGCAACGCCGCGGACTTCGCGCGGCTGCAGGCCGCCTGCGCCGACCTGCCCGGCACGGTGCTGCTCACGGAGACGCTGCCGCGCGCCGCCGTCTACGAGCTCGAGGCCGCGTGCGACTGCTTCGTCTCCCTGCACCGGTCGGAAGGCTTCGGCCTCGCGGTGGCGGAGTCCATGTTCCTGGGGAAGCCGGTGATCGCGACGGACTGGTCCGGCTCGGCCGAATTCCTCGACGCGGCGAACGGCTGTCCGGTCCCCTACCGGCTCGTGACGCTCGACCGCAGCCACGGCCCCTATGCCAAGGGCCAGACCTGGGCCGAACCGGACGTCGCGGGCGCCGCCGACTGGATGCGCCGGCTGCACGACGACCGCGCCCTCGCCGCCCGCCTCGGCGCGGCGGCCCGGGCGACGATCGAGGAGCGTTTCGCGCCCGCGGTGATCGGAGCGCGGTACCGCCGCCGCCTCGAGGCGATCGCGGGGTGGTGACCGCATGAACCTCCGCCTCACCCGCCGTCACTGGAACCAGCTGGCGCGACGCGACCCGCTCTGGGCCGTGCTCACCGCGCCGGACAAGGCGGGCAACCGCTGGCAGGCGGACGACTTCTTCGCCGACGGGCGCCGCACGGTGGACGCCGAGCTGGCCGGCGTCCGGGCTCACTACCCCGCCCTCCGCCGGGGCTCCGCCCTCGACTTCGGGTGCGGCGTCGGCCGCCTCAGCCAGGGCCTGGCGGGGCATTTCGACCGCGTCACCGGCGTCGACTTGTCCGAGGAGATGCTCGCGCTCGCGCGGACCTACAACCGGCACGGCGAACGGGTGGCGTACGTCCACAACGCGCGGCGCGACCTGCGCGTGCTCGGCGACGCCCGCTTCGACTTCGTCTACAGCATCCTCACGCTCCAGCACATGGATCCGGCCGACGCCCGGGCGTACATCCGGGAATTTGTCCGCGTGACCGCGCCGGGCGGCGCGATCCTGTTCCAGATCCCGAGCGAGGGCCTGCGCGACCCGCCGGACAGCACCCTGCTCACGCTCTGGCCGCCCACCCTTTTCAAGCGCCTGAAGCGCCGCTGGAGCCGGCAGCGCAACCGGTGGCTCGCCGAGAACCCGTTGATGGAGATGCACGGGCTGCCGCGCGCCGAGGTCGAGGCCGTTCTCGCCGAGGCGGGCGCGCGGCTGATCAAGGCCTACCCCTATGGCGCCGCCGGCAACGTGCTCGAAAGCTGGGGCTACCTCGCCTGCAAGCCGGCGGATGGCCGCGCGGGCTGAGTCCGCGCCGCCGCCCCGAGCGCCCAACCGCGACCGCATCCATGTCCACCGATCCCAAGCAAGGCGAGCGCGAGTACTACGCGCGGCTGGGCCCGGAGGGAATCCGGCACGCGCTCGGCAAGCCGTTCAGCGACGATTGCGCGCCGCAGTACTTCGCCGCGGTGACGGCGCTGCTGAGCCTCCTCGCCCCGCCGCCCCGCGGGGTCGTGGAGTTCGGCTGCGGCACCGGGTGGCTCTCGCTTCTCCTCGCCCGGCGCGGCTATGCGGTGACCGGCGTCGACATCTCGGACGACGCCGTCCGGCTCGCGAGCGCCGCCGCGCGCGCGCAGGGTGTCGCCGGCGTGGACTTCGTGGCGGCCGACTACGAGTCCTTCGACGGCGCCGGCCGCTTCGATTACGCGATCTTCCACGACGCGCTGCACCACGCCGAGTCCGAGCTGGCCGCGCTGCGCTGCGCGCATGGCGCGCTGGCTCCGGGCGGCTGCGCCATCACCATCGAACCGGGTTCGGCCCACGCCGCCGCGGACTCGTCGCGCCAGGCGGTCGCGGACTTCGGCGTGCACGAGAAAAGCATGCCCCCCGCGCACATCGTGGCGGTCGCGCGCCAGGCGGGGTTCCGCCGGCACCTCGTGCTGCCGCACCCCCACCAGTACCATCGACTGCTCTATCGCCGCGCCTACCACGACGCCGCCTCGGGCTCCGATCTCGCCGGGCGCGCGTGGCTGAGCCGGCTGCGCTCGCTCTGGCTGCTGCTGCGCCGTCGCCCGGATCCGGGGCTCGTCCTGCTCTGGAAATAGCCCCGCGGGCTACGGCGCCGGCGCGAGGCCCTGCAGGTCGAAGCGCAGGCCGTGGACGCAGAACGCGATCGACCGGGCGTCGCCCTGGACCTGCACCGGCGGCTCCGGCGACCGGAACTCGAGGCGGTTCCGGCCGGGGGCGAGTACAAGATCGTTCAGCGTCACCTGGACGGACGCCACGGGCGAGACCGCGCCGGACCACAGTTCCTGGCCGTTCAGGCTCACGCTCACGGTGCGCGCCGTCACCGTCGTCAGCGCGAAACGCGCGCGGAAGCGCAGCGGCTGGCGGTGGGGGTTGACGAGGTCGGCGGCCGCCTGGCCCTCCGTCCAGCGCCAGTAGCTGTTGCTGTCGCGCTCCGTCTGGTGCCAGGCGCGGTCGAACACGGCCTCGACCACGTTGCCGTCCGGTGCGTACTGGAGCTCGCGCGCGCCGCGGAGCTGGTAGCCCTCGCCGATCGGAGCCTGCAGGGCGACGGGCGCGCTCAGGAGCGTGAGGTTGCCCAAGATGAGCACCGGCAGCCAGCGCCGGCCGGCCGGGGCGAGCACGTTGAACGCGACCTGCATCGGGAGCAGCACGCGCGAGGCTGCCCCCGGATAGCCCTCCCACACGGCGTCGCCGAGGACGAGCAGCAGCAACGCGTAGCTCGCGCCGATCCGCCACCAGGCCTCGGTCCAGCGCGGCCGCGCCACGAGCAGGACAAACTGGGTGGTGAGGGCGACGAGCATCAGGAGGCTCCACAGCGCGCCGAAGTTCGGCCAGGTCATCTCGGGAAGCGTCGCGATCACCTCCCGCCACTTGCGGAAATAGGCGAACAGCGGCCAGTCGAAGTTGCGCGCGCCCGCGTCGGCCACCGGTCCGACGGCCTGGGCGAGGTAGACGAGCCACAGCGCGAGCGGAGCCGCGACCAGCGCGCCCCGCAGCACGGCGCCGGCCCAGGCCCGGCGGTCGGCCCCGGCGGGAGCCAGCGCCGCAGCGCCCAGGAGGTTCGTCTCCTTGCCCAGCCCGCCGAGCGCGAACGCCGCGGTCGCGGCCCACGGGCGGCCGCGGTCCAGCAGCAGCGCGCCGACGGCGACGAGCAGCAGCCCCGGGCCGTCGATGAGTGCGTGACGCACGCTCACGCACATGCCGAACGAGAAGAGCACGCCGGCCCAGCGCAGGAAGCGGTCCCAGTCGCGCGGCGGGAACCAGTGGAGCAGCACCGCCGCCAGCAGGAGCCACGCGGCCGGATTCTGCAGCGCGTACGCCTGCAGGATCCACTCCGGACGGCCCAGGCCGAGCGCGTACGCGGTGGCGGAGAACAGGATCCTCCGCGCACGGTACGGCAGGCTGTCGACGGCGGACGGCAGCTCGCGGTTCTGCAGCGACGGGTCCATGGCGATCTGGACGTAGTACTGCGCGTCGTAGCCGTCCGACGCCTTCTGCACGTACGGGTCGAGCCGCCGCACCTTGGTCAGCAGCTGCGTCTCGAGGTTGCCGCCGAACGCGATGAGGTAACTGAAGCCCTTGCCCGGGATGTAGAATTGCGAGAGCGTCCAGACGAAGAGCCCCACCAGGGCGGCGTAGCCCGACACCACCGCCGGCGACCAGCCGCGCGCCGTCAACCCGTTGGTCCACCGGCCGATCATGCCGCCCGGGCCGGCGATCCCGGCGCGGCGGGTTTTTGGGTTTGAGCCATTTTCGCAAACAATGGCAGCCTCGCCCGCTCGACAACGCTAAAGAATGGACCCGACCGCCTCACCACGCGCCCGACCTGCATGGCGGCGCGTCCTGCCCTGGCTCGTGGTCGCGGCGGCGTTCGGCTATGCGGCGCTGCTCTGGCGCCATGCCGGCGTGTGCGCGGGCGGCTCGGACTCCTCCGGCTACCTCAACCAGGCCCGGCTGTACCAGCAGGGGCGCCTCCGTGCGCCGGTCCGCACGGTCGCGGGCCTGCCGACGGACCGCGCGCCGTACTACGCCTATGTTCCGCTGGGGTTCGTGCCGCGGCACGAGGACCAGGTCCTCGTGCCCACGTACCCCAGCGGCCTGTCGCTGCTCATCGCGGCCGGCGCGAGCGTCATCGGATGGGAGCACGGCCCCGCGCTCGTGCTGGTCCTGCATGCGCTCGCCGGGCTGGCCCTCGTCTACGCGCTCGGCCGCGCCGCGGGCCTGACCCCGGCTTCGGCCGCGCTCGGAGCCCTCGCGATCGCGGCGTCGCCCCTCTACCTGATGTACAGCCTGCAGGCCATGAGCGACCTGCCCGCCCTGGTGTGGGCCGCCGCCGCCGTGGTGCTCGCCTGGCACGCGCCGCGGCGCGACGCCGTGGCCGCCGCCGCCGGCTTCACGTTCGGCATGGCGGTGCTCGTCCGGCCGACCAACGCGCTCATGGCCGTGCCGGTGCTGCTCGCGCTCGGCTGGTCGTGGCGCCGGTTGCTGTGGTTCGGCCTCGGCGGCCTGCCGTGCGCCGCCTGGCTGGTGTACCTCAACCTGCGGCTGTACGGCAGCCCGGTGCTCACGGGCTATGGCGACGTGGGCAATCTGCTGTCCCCGGAGTGGGTCGGGCCCGCGCTCCGCCACTACGCCCGCTGGCTGCCCGCCCTGCTCTCGCCGCTCGTCGTGCTCGCGCTCGGCCTGCCCGCGCTGGCGCGCCGCCAGGGCCGCGCGGTCCTCGTCCTCGGCTCGTGGATCGCCGTCACCTTCGGCTTCTACGCGTTCTACTATCACACGCATGAGACGTGGTGGTACCTGCGGTTCGTGCTGCCGGCGTTTCCGGCCCTCGTCGTGGGCGCCCTCGTGGTGGGCGAACGGCTCGTCCTTCCGCGCGGCCGGTTCGCCCGCGCCGCCGCCGCGGGGATCGCCGCCGCCGCCGTCATCGCGAGCGGGTGGCACTGGAGCCGGCACTGGCACGTCCTCGAGACCGGCCGCCAGGAACGGCTGTACGCGCGCGCGGCGGACTGGGTGCGGGCGGAGCTGCCGGACGACACCGTGCTGGTGGCCATGCAGAATTCCGGCGCGCTGTTCTTCTACACCGACCGCACGGTCGTGCGCTGGGACACGCTCGACGGCGGGTGGGCGCCGGTACGCGCGGCGCTCGAGGCCTCCGGACGGCCGGTCTACGCGGTGCTCTTCGAATTCGAGCTGAAGGAGGCGCTCGGCGAGAAGGCGCCGGGACCCTGGACGCGCGTCCACGAGATCGGCCCGATCTCGTGCTGGCGCCTCGACCGCGGGCCCTGATCGCGCATGCTCCTCCTCGACGTCACCCACACGAGCCACACGCGCGCCCAGACGGGGATCCAGCGCGTCGTTCGCTCGGCCCATGCCGCGCTGGCCGCGCACGGGGCGGTCGCGCCCGTGTGCTTCGACCCGTTCCTGGACGGCTGGCGGCCGCTCGACGCGGCGGAGGCGGAGCGGCTCGAGCCCGGCGGGGCGCCCGCCGGCAGCCGCGGGGCGAAATGGACGCTGGGCCGGCGCCTGCGCAGCCACGCGGCACGCCTGGCGGGAAGGCGGCCGGCGCTGCCGGAGGCGGGCGGCCTGGTGTGTCCGGAGCTCTTCTCACCCAAGGTCGCCGCGCGCCTGCCCGAGCTGTTCGCCCGCACCCACGGCCCGCGCGTGGCGGTCTTCCACGACGCGATCGGCCTGCAGCTGCCCGAGCTGACGCCGCCCGCGACGGTCGCCCGCCTGCCCGCCTACCTTCGCGAGCTGCGGCAATTCGACGGCGTCGCCGCGGTTTCCGAGGACTCGGCCGCAAGCCTGCGCGACTACTGGCGCTGGCTCGGGGGCGCGTCGCCGCCCCCGGTTCAGCCGATCCCGCTCGGCCTCGACCCCGCCGCGGCGGATGCCCCGGTTCCCGCCGCCGGCGGGCCGCCGCGCATCCTGTGCGTGGCGACGATCGAGGGCCGGAAGAACCACGGCGCGCTCCTGGCCGCGTGCGAGGAGCTCTGGGACGCCGGCCGCGTCTTCGAGCTCGAGCTCGTCGGGCTGGGCCGCGCCGACACGGCCGCGGCCGCTCTCGCGACGATCCGCCGGCTGCGCGCGGCGGGCCGGCCGCTCACCTGGGCGGGCGCCGTGGACGACGCGGCGCTCGAGGTCGCCTACCGCCGTTGCACGTTCACCGTGTACCCATCGGTTCGCGAGGGATTCGGGCTTCCGGTCTTGGAAAGCCTGCGCCACGGGCGGCCCTGCGTTTGCTCGGGCGCGGGAGCGCTCGGGGAATCGGCGCGCGGCGGCGGCTGCGTCCCGCTCGACGCGGTCGACGCGCCCGCCCTGGCCCGGGCGATCCGCGCGCTGCTCGACGAGCCGGCGCGGCTCGCCGCGCTCGCAGGCGAGGCCCGCGCCCGGCGCTTCCGGAGCTGGGGCGACTATGCGGCGGACCTCGCCGCGTGGATGGAGTCCCTGCCGGCGCGCCGCTGAGCCGGGCTTTGCGGTTGCCAGCCCTTCGGTTCCGCGCAGTGTGGCGGCCCGGAGATTTCATGGCCCTGTCCCTTTTCACCAAGACCAAGAAGGCGATCATCGAACGCGCCCAGGACGACTACGCGACGAAGATGCGGCTCAAGTACAAGCCGTATTACCACGCGATGGAGGCACAGGCCGGGACCCATGTGCGGCTCGGCGGACGGGACATGATCATGCTGTCGAGCAACGACTACCTCGGCCTGTCCTTCCACCCGAAGATCATCGAGGCGGCGGGCGCGGCCGCCCAGGCCTGGGGGTCGAGCACGACCGGCGCCCGCATTTCGAACGGCTCGCGCGGCTTCCATCTCATGCTCGAGGAGAAGCTGGCCAACTTCCTCGGCCGCGAGGCGTGCCATGTCAGCGTCGCCGGCTACATCTCGTGCTGCTCGGCCATCGCCGCCTTCGCCCAGAAGGGCGACCTCATTCTGGCGGACAAGAATCTCCACTCGTGCATGTGGGACGGCATCCGCCTCTCCATGGCCTCGGTCGAGCGCTTCTCGCACAACAACCCCGAGGACCTCCGCCAAGTGCTCTCCGGCGCCCCGCACAACGTGCCGAAGCTGCTCGCGATCGAGGGCGTCTATTCGATGGAGGGCCATATCTGCCGGCTGCCCGAAATCGCCGAGATCGGCGAGGAGCACGGCTGCTTCACGGTCCTCGACGACGCCCATGGCTTCGGCGTGCTCGGCCGCCAAGGCCGCGGCACGGTCGACCACTTCAAGCTCAACCACCGGGTCGACATCATCTGCGGCAGCATGTCGAAGTCGCTGGCGAGCACGGGCGGGTTCGTCGCCGGATCGCGCGACCTGATCGAGTACCTCCGCACGCACTCCAAGCAGACGATCTTCAGCGCCGCGCTCAGCCCGAGCATGGCTGCGACGGCGTCGACCGCGCTGGACCTCATGCAATCCGAGCCCCAGCACCTCGAAGGACTGTGGCGGAACACCCGCCGCTACCGCGAGATGCTCAAGGGGCTGGGGCTCGACACCTGGGGCAGCGAGACGCCGGCCGTGCCGATCGTCCTTGGCTCCAAGGAGCTCGTGTACCGCTTCTGGCAGGCCCTGCTCGAGAAGGGCGTGTTCACGGTGATGTCGATCTCCCCCGCGGTGCCGCCCGGCAAGGATCTCATCCGCACCGCCGTCTCCGCCCTGCACAGCGAAGAGGACCTGGAGAAGATCCACGCCGCGATGGCCTACGCGGTGAAGCAGCTCTGAGACCCGCTCAGCCGAGGGCGGCGCGAATCGGCGCCGCCGTGTCCGCCCACCGCGGCAGCGGGCGCCGGACCGCCTCCTCGCGCAGCCGGTGCTGGGCGGCGCGGTCCGCGAGCAGCCCGCGGAGCGCCTCGACCCACGCCGGTCCGTCGCCCACGGGCGCGACGACGCAGCCGCCGCCGTCCGCGTTCTCGCGCAAGACCGGCAGGTCGCTGCACACGCAGGGCACGCCGCGCCAGAGCGCCTCGAGCAGCGGCAGGCCGCAGCCTTCCGCCACGGTCGGCAGCACCACGGCGGCCGCCTCCGCGTACAACCGCTGGAGCGTGCCGTCCGGCGCGGCGGCGTGGTAGCGGAAGCGTTTTTCCCGGCGCGCGAGCTCGCGCATCCTCTGCCCCGCCGGCCGGCCGAAGTGCGGATTGACCCGGCCGACGACGTGCAGGTCGAAGTCGACGCCGCGGCGCCAGAGCGCCTCGGCGACGTCGAGGAGGAACTCCTGGTTTTTTCGCGGCTCGACGATGCCGACCGCGAGCAGCGCCGGCCGCCCCGGCGGCACGCCGGCCACCGTGGCGCGGGGCGCCCCGTCGAAATCCGCGCCGAGCTCCACCACGCCGACGGCGCCTCGCGGCGCCACGCCCTGCCAGCGCCAGAACCCCAGGAACTCCTCGCGCGTCGCGCGCGAAATCGCCCACGTGCGCTCGAAGCCCGCGAGGAGCTTCATGTACTCCGCGTGCCGCTGGACGCTTTGCGGCCACGTGATGTGCGGGAAGCGCAGTGGGATCGCGTCGTGGAACATCGCGGCCAGCCGGCATGGCGGCGCGGCCAGGAAATCGCGGAAGCCCGGCCGCTCCGCCTCGCTGAACAGCTCCACCGTGAACAGCCAGTCGGAATCCGCGAGCCGCGCCGGCCGGCGGTCCGACGCGTTCCGCCAGCTCCGCGACCACGCGTCCCAGGCCACCGGGTTGATCCAGTCCCGGAGCTCGTGCTGCAGCCGCGCGCTCAGGCGGGTGAGCCCGGACCGCGGCGCCCGTCCGCCCATCTTCGTCACGTCGTAGTGGATCATGGCGTCGCGTGCTCCGCGAAGCATCCCGCCAGCCGGGCGGAATTGCGGCCGGCATCGTAGTTCTGCTCCACCCATGCGCGCGCGCCCCGGCGGAGGTGCTCCGCGAACGCGTCGTCCCCGGCCAGCCGCCGGAGCGCCTCCACCCAGGCGCCCGGGTCGCCCAGCGCCGCAACCACCCCGGTCGCGCCGTCGGCCACGGCCTCGGTCGTCGCGGCCGCCGGGCTCGTGACGACCACCACGCCCGCCGCCATCGCCTCGGGGATCACGTTGGGCAGGCCGTCGCGGTCGCCGCTGGGCGCCACGACGCCGGTGTGCAGGAGCACGTCGGCCCAGTCGTACAGCCGCCAGACCTCGTCGTGCGGCAGCGGCCCCAGGAACCGGACCGCGTCCGCGAGCCCGAGCCGGATGACGAGCAGCTCGAGCTCGCCGCGCAGCGGGCCGTCGCCGGCGATCCGGGCCTCGCAGGCGAGCCCGGCGGCGCGCGCCGCCGCGAGGAGCCGCAGCTGGCGGTCGAGCCCCTTTTTCGGCACGAGCCGGGCGACCGCCGCGACGCGCAGCGGACGGCGCGCGGGGCGGAGCGGCTTCAGTGCGGGGAAACGCTCGAGCCCGCGCCGGATGACGTGGATCTTCCGCGTGTCGACGCCGCGGCCGGCCAGTTCCTGCCGCCCCATCTCCGTCGACGTGTGCACGAAGCGGGCGTGGCGCAGCTTCTCGAGGAGCCACCAGTCGCCGCCGTGCTCATAGAGGTCGTAGGCGTGCGCGCCGCAGGCATAAGGCAGCCCGAGGATCCGCCACAGCAGCCAGCCCGCGGTCGCGGGCGCGCCGGCCCAGGCGCCGTACACGAGCGCGGGCGGGTCGGCGCGGAACTCGCGGTAGAAGACCCCCGCGAAACCGGCCCCGAGCATGTTTTCCCAGAAATTCAGCCATGAGGGCGGCCGGCGCAGGCAGAGCCCCTCGAACAGATCGCGCACGATCCGCGGCCGGCGCAGGCAGTTCCACGGGATCGTGAACAGCAGCAGCGGCACCAGCTGCCATTTGTTGAAGGTGCGGACCGGCAGGCCGCGGAACGTCCCGCCCCCGCCCCACAGCGAGTACAGCCGCAACCGGAGCCCCCGCCCCTGCAGGGCCGCAACCTCGCGCTGGAGGAAGGTCTCCGAGGTCTTCGGAAAGGTCGTGAACAGGAGGGCGACGGCGGGAGGCTGGTCCAAGGTCGCCAGACTAGAACAAGCGGCCCCGGCCCGGAAAGCCCCCAGATGCTACGCTCCAATCACGAAGGGCACGGCGCTGTTCCCGCCCTTGGGCGGCCACGGACGGCGCTCCAGGGCAACGCCGCCGGCGACATGCGCGCCGAGCCCGACGATCTCGTCCACCACCAGGGTCGGATCCTCCTCGTAGCGCAGCTTGAGGAAGTTCCGCCGCAGCCGCTCAAAATGCGCGCGGTCGATCATCCACCGCCGCACGAGCGCGTCGAACTCCGCGGCGTCCCGGATCAGCTCGGCCCCGTCGCCGTTGCGGAAGAACTTCACCGTCAGCTCCTCCTGCGGCATGATGCCGCCGATAGCGTTGAAGATGATCGGGCAGCGGAAATGCAGGGCCTTGGCGCACGTGGTGGTCCCGCCGCGGGTCACGATGACGTCGCTCGCCTGCATGAGCAGGTGCATCTCCTCGGAGAACCCGTCGACGTAGCAGCCGAGCTGCGGATGCTCGGCGCGCCAGTGCACGACCTCGTTGTAGGCGTCGCGGTTGCGGCCGCAGACCACGACCGCCTGGAGCCGGCCCGCGTGCGGCAGCAGCCGGTCGAGCAGCGCGAGGTGGTTGTTCGCGCCGTTGCCCCCCGTCGCCAGGAAAATGGTGAAGAGGTCCCCGGCCAGCTCCAGCTCCTGCTGACGGAACGTCCGCCGGGCCTCGTCTGTCAGCACCTCGAGGTGCGCGCGCGGCCGCATCAGGTAGCCGCGGACGCGCGTGCGCTCGCGCGGCATCCCGAGCTTCACCGCGTAGTCCCGCGCCGTCGCCGTGCGCGCGACGTAGAGGTCGGCGGTCGGCTCGACCCAGTTGACGCTGTAGCCGAACCCGCCGGAGAACTCGCCGCAGTAGGTCACGCACCGCACGCGGTCCGGCCCGAGCAGGCGCCGGGCGAGCGGGAAGTAGCCTCGGTTCAGGCAGTCGTGCACGCTGAAGACGAGGTGCGGGCGGTATTCCCGCACCACCCCTTCGTAGTAGCCGCGGCCCCAGCGCACGGAGCTGCGATTGAGGACGCTCAGGAGCTCGACGAGGAGGAAGAACGCCTTGTGCATCCACGGCGACCGCTTCTGGATCCAGTTGTAGAAGTCCACGCCCCAGCTGAACAGCCGGGACGACTTCTCGAGCATCTGCTCGATCCGCACATCCACGTCGTGCCGGTAGAGCTCGAAGCACCATTCGGCGAAGGCCTGCGCGCGCTGGTCGTGGCCCGCGCCGGTGCTCGAGGTGAGGACGAGGATGCGGACGCGCGCCATGGCTCAGGGCAGGTCGAAATAGCGCTCCTGGACGGCGCGCTTGAGGCCCAGCGGCGCGAGCCGCACGAGCAGCGGCGCGATCACCGCCTGGAAGACCCGGCCGGTGCGGACGGTGCCGCTCCGCGGCCGCCGGAGGGCGCGCCGCAGGGTCGCGGCCGCGTGCGCCGGCGCCGGGCCGCTCGCCATCATCCGCGCGAACGACGCCCAGGCCCGCCGCTGCGCGGGAGCCGTCATCGCGCCGGGGCGGCGGACGGATCCCTCGAACTCCGTCCGGTAGTCGCCCGGCCGGAAATCGATCACCACCACCCCCGTTCCCCGGACCTCGTACATCAGGCTCTCGTTGAGGGCCGACAGCCCCGCCTTCGCCATGTTGTACGCCGACTGGAACGGCAGGGGGAACTCGGCCGCCAGCGACGAGACGTTCACCAGCGTGCCGCGGCCGCGCGCCAGCATGCCGCGCAGGGCCGCGTGGCTGAGGCGCGCGGTGTTCACAAGCATCGTTTCGAGCTGCTCCTGCCAGAGGCGGAAGTCCGTCTCCGCGAACCCGCCGAACGCCCCGAAGCCCGCGTTGTTGATCACGAGGTCGAAGCCGCCCGCGACGCGGTCGGCCTCCAGCAGCGCGCGCTCGGCGCCCGCGGCGTCCCCGAGCTCGAGGGTCACCGGCCGAAGCCCCGGGAGGCCCGCGAGCCGCGCCGGGTCGCGGGAGGTGCCCCAGACGGCGACGCCCTCCGCCAGCAGCATCTCGGCGAACGCCCGGCCCAGCCCCGTGCTTGCGCCGGTGACGAACGCGCTGCGGTGGCGGGAGGAGAGCGGCGGGCTCATCGCGTCAATTGACGCTGCGGAACGCCAGGCAGACGTTCGCCCCGCCGAAGCCGCTGCTGTTGCTCAGCACGACGTTCGGCCGGTGCGGGAGGGTGGCGCGGATGATGTTCAGGCCCTCGCATGCCGGGTCGAGCCGCGTGATGTGCGCCGACCCCGGCATGAAGCCCTCGCGGATGGCGAGCGCACAGAAGGCCGCCTCCATCGCGCCCGCGAGCGAGAGGCCGTGACCGGTCAGCGCCTTGGTGCTGCTCACGGCCGGCCGGGTCGGCGAGTTGCCGAAGATCATCTTGAGCGCGCGCGCCTCGGAGATGTCCCCGATGGGCGTGGAGGTCGCGTGCGCGTTGACGTAGTCGACCGCCTCCGGCCCGAGATCCGCGTTCCGCAGCGCTTGCTCGATCGCGGAGCGCAGGCCCGCGCCATCCGGATGCGAGATCGCCACGTTGTAGCCGTCCGAGGCCTGGCCCCACCCGGCCACCTCGCAGTAGGTCCGCGCCTTCCGCCGCTCGACCTCCTCCTCCGCCTCGAGCAGCACGACGGTCGCCCCGCCCGTGCCGACGAAGCCGTCGCGCCCCACGTCGAACGGCCGGGAGGCGATCGAGGGGTCGGACTGCACGGAGAGGGCGCGCATGCCCGCAAACGGCAGGATGCTCTCGACGTTGCCGTCCTCCGCCCCGACCACGAACATCCGGTTCTGGCGGCCCAGCACGATCTCGTCGTAGGCGAAGCCCAAGGCGTGGGCCGACGATGCGCACGCCGACGAGAACCCGGTCGACGCCCCCTTGATCTTGAAATGCGACACCAGGTTGAAGTTCACCGTCCCCGAGATGGACGCGACGATGCCGAGCGGCTGGCAGCGCATGACGCCCTGCCGCCGCATCTTCTCGAGGTAATGGCCGAGCAGGAAAGGCGAGCCGCCCGACGCGGCGTAGAGACCGGTGCCCGGGTTCGAGATATCGGCCTCCGTCAGCCGGGCGTCCTCGATGGCCTGGAGCATCGCGCAATAGGAATAGACGCCGTGCGGCGCCATTCCCCGCAGGATTTCCCGCTTGATGCGGTAGCGGGCGGGAATGATCCAGTCCTCCGCGTCGGTCGAGTCCGTCTGGAAATCCCGGATGGGCGCGGCGACCTTCACCGGCACGTCGGGACGCTGGAAAGGCGGATAGAGCAGCATCCCGTGACGCAGGTCCCGCAGGCTTTCCATCACGGTCGCGGCGTCGTTGCCGATGCTCGTGATGAAGCCGAGGCCGGTGACGTAGACTTTTCGCATGGTCAGGGGACCGCGACGTTCCCGCGGGCGGTCCGCCGGGGACCGCCGCGCATCAAAGCGGTTCCGGTCTCCCGGTCAACCGCCACGGGACGGCTCAAGCGTTCACCGCGGCGCGCTCCGTGGCGCCGTTCGCGGTCGCCGCCGGGGTTTCGGGCTGCGGGAGGGGCTTCGCGACCTCGTCGACCAGCGCGAAAGTGAGCGTGATCTCCTCGGCCAGCGCCGCCTTTTCCTGACCCACGCGGATCTGGCCCTCGAACGTCGCGAGCGGCTGCTTCAGGCGCTTCGGCTTGATCGAGAGCGTCAGCACCTCGCCCGGCCGGCATACGCGGTGGCAACGCACGCCCTCGCAAGAGGTGAAGAAGATCGTCTTGGGGTCGACCACCTTGCCCTGCTCGCCCACCTGCCCCTCGAGCAGGAACAGCACGGCCAGCTGGCCGAGCGCCTCGAGCATGATCGACGCCGGCAGCACCGGGTTGTCCTTGAAATGGCCCTGCAGGAAGAACTCCTGGCCGCTGATCTTGTACTTCGCGTTCGCGCCGTGCGCGTTCACCGACGCCTCGCTCAGAAACAGGAAGGGCGGCTGGATCGGCATCACCGAGACAATCTGCTCGATCGGGAGGAACTTGGTCGGCTTCGGCAACGGCTGGCCGCGCACCTTGCACTCGATGAACGTCTTCACGTCGCCGACGGTCCGCAGGTGCCGGAGTTCGTCATTGTTGATAGACATTTGGAGAACGTCCTCCACGAGGATCACGATCTCCATCATCGTCAGCGAATCGATGCCCAGATCCTCGATAATCCGAAGGTCGTCGTCGGCGTCCTTGAGTTTGGCCCGCAGGTCGGGCTCCACGTAGCGCTCCAAGACCCCCAGCACGATGGCCGGAAGGTGCTCGGTGTTCCCGGTCTTCCGGAATTGCGCGGCTGCTTCGTAAGTCGCTGCCGAGCAACGCTTCAAAGATTCCCGCAGGTTAGCGTCATCTTCCGGCGTGAACGGTTTGAGCGGAATGCCGGAGGCCGAGTTAACTGACTGTGCCATTCTTTTGCTGAGTAAGTTGAGGAGCGCCAGCGTGTAAACCCCAAAAACCCCCCAATTCCTCGCCTTTCGGCCCGTAAATCCGGCGGATCGGCACCGTGATAATTGGCTTTGCCGCCGGAGGATGCCCCCGCCTTCCTTGCCGCCTCCCATGGCTGCGGATCGTCCCCGTTTGCTGCTTATATCGCACGAATTCCATCCGCACCGGGGCGGCATCGCGGTTTACGCGGCCGAGATGGCGGCGGCGGCCGGCCGGCTGGGCTATGAGGTGGAGGTTTGGGCCCCCGAGGCGGCCTCCTCTCCCGAGCGCGATTGGCCCTTCGCTGTCCGCCGGCTGCCCATGCCGCCGACCCACGACCTCCCCAGCCAATGGCGGATGGCGGGGGAACTGCACGCGCACCGGCACGCCCTCCGAGGCGCCACCCTCTACCTCCCGGAGCCCGGGCCGATCCTCGCGATGCTCTTTCTCCAGTATTTCGGCGTTCCGAAAGGCGCCCGCCTCGTGCTCACGCTTCACGGGTCGGAAATCCTCCGGCTGCACCAGCGCTTCGGCACCCGGCTCGCGGCGGGCCGGCTGTTCGCGCGCGCCGACCGGATCAGCGTGGTCAGCCGGCACACGCGCGACCTCCTCCTCGGCCACTTCCCGAGCGCGGCCGGGCGCGTGGCGCTCACCCCCGGGGCCCTCCGCACCGACTTCCCCCTCGCCGCGGCTCCCGCCCGCCGCGCGCCCGGCGGCCGGCTGGTCATCCTGACGGTCGCGCGCCTGCACCCGCGCAAGGGCCAGCTGCACGTCGTCGGCGCCCTCCGCGCCCTGCCCGCCGAGCTCCGGGCCCGCGTCGAGTACCGCATTGCCGGGGCGCACGGCAAGGAGGGCTACGACGATGCCCTGCGCGCCGCCGCCGCGGCGGCGGATTTTCCGGTGAGGCTGCTGGGCGACGTGGCCGACCCGGACCTGCCCGGGCTGTACGCCGAAGCCGACGTGTTCGCGATGACGAGCGTCCCGCACAAGCTGAGCGTCGAGGGCTTCGGCCTCGTCTACCTCGAGGCCGGCGCCCACGGCGTCCCCGTCGTCGCCCATGCGATCGGCGGCGTGCCGGAGGCCGTCGTCGACGGCGAGACCGGCCTGCTCGTGCCCCCCGGCGACACGGCCGCGCTCACCGCCGCGTTCGCGCGCCTGATCGAGGACCCGGACCTGCGGGCCCGGCTCGGCGAGGGCGGACGCCGCCATGCGCGTCGGCACAGCTGGGACGAATCCGCCCGAACCTTGTTTGGACAACCGGGCGCGCCGGCATCAGCGTCATGACCCGATGATCGAGTCCCGCACCACGATCCAGGTCCGCTACGCCGAGACTGACATGATGGGCATCGTTTACCACGGCAGCTACCTGCCGTGGTTCGAAGTCGGCCGCACCACCCTGCTCAAGGAGAACGGCCTCCCTTACCGCCAGCTCGAGGCCGAGGGCTATCGGCTGCCGGTGCTCGAGGTCGGCGTGAAATACCTGCGGCCGGCGCTCTACGACGACACGATCACCGTCGTCACGCGCCTCAGGGAAATGCCCGCGCTGCGCATCCATCTCGACTACGAGGTGTTTCGGGGCGACGAGCTCCTGGTCACGGGCTTCACGCGGCACGCCTTCATCAACCACGCCGGCCAGCCGGTCCGCCCGCCGCCGGCGTTTGTCCATCGGATGCGCGACCTGTTCGGGTCTGGCGCGGCCCCGGGCTAAGCCGGAAGGGCGGGCACGTCGGCCGCGTACTCCTCGAGCACCCCCGCGTCCGTCTCCGCGGCGCGCGCCGCCTCCAGCCAGCCGGCCGCGCCCGCGCCGGCGAGGCGGCGGACCGCCCAGACCGCGTGGGCGCGCACCAGCGACGATTCGTGGCGGGCCAGCCCCGCGAGCGCCGGCAGCAGGCTGCGGTCTCCGGAGTTGCCGGCCGCGATGCAGGCGTTCCGCAGCAGCCCGGTGAGCTTGGTCCGCTTCATCGGCGTGCGGCGGAAGACCCGCGCGAACGCCTCGGGCGTCAGCGCGAGGAGGTCCGCGAGCGTGAGGCCGGCCAGCTCCTCCCGCGCCACCAGCAGCGTCGAGCGGCCGGCGCGCGCGAACCGGTTCCAGGGACACACCTCGAGGCAGACGTCGCAGCCGTAGACGCGCGGGCCGATCGCCGCGCGCAGCTCGCGCGGGATCGCCCCCTTGTTCTCGATCGTCTGGTACGAGATGCAGCGCCGCGCATCCAGCACGCCCGGACGGGGGAAGGCCTGCGTCGGACAGGCCGTGAGGCAGCGCGTGCACTTCCCGCACAGCGCGCCCGACGGCTCCTCCCGGCCCCCGGTCGCCGGCGCGCGCCGGCGCAGCGGGGGATCCGGCTCGATCTCGACGCGGGTCACGATCGAGCCCAGGAGCAGCCAGTTGCCGTGCCGCCGCGAGATGAGCATCCCGCTCTTGCCGAGGAAACCGAGGCCCGAGCGCGCCGCCCACCCGCGCTCGAGCACGGGCCCCGTGTCCGTGTAATAGCGGTAGTCCTCCGGCGCGGCCCCGGCGAGCTCCTCGAGCACCCGGCCCGCTGCCGCGAGGGCCGGCTTGATCGTGTCGTGGTAATCCTCGTGGAGCGCATAGCGCGCCCACCGCGGGTGCGACGCCCCGCCGCGCGGCGCGAAGCCGCCGTAGTTGACCCCGAGGATGATGACCGTGCGCGCGCCCGGCACGACCAGGCCCGCATCCATCCGCTTCGCGGCCGAGCGCTCCAGCCAGTGCATGTCGGCCTGATGGCCGGCCTCGAGCCAGCCGCGCAGGCTCCCGCCGGCCGGGCCGCCGACCGCCGCGAACCGGACCTCGTCGAAGCCCAGGCCGAGGAGCCGCGCGCGCAACGCCTCGCGCGCCGCGCCCTCGAGCCGCGCCGACGCCGGCTTCATCGGCCCCTCGCCCGGTCCCGCAGCTCCTCGCGGTAGACGCGGAGGACATGCGTGACGATCTCGCGCAGGGGCCGCTTGTCCGTGAGCACGACGGTCCCGGCCGCGCGGTAGATCGGCTCCCGCTGCGCGAAGAGCTGCTGGATGCGCGCCATGGGGTCCGCGACCTGGAGGAGCGGCCGCAGGGCGTTGCGCGAGGTCCGCTCGAGGATCGTCTCCAGGGGCGCGTGCAGGCACACGACGATCCCGCGCTGGCGCAGCCGCGCCAGCATGCCATCGGGCACGATCAGCCCGCCGCCGCAGGCGACGACGCAGCCTTCGGCGGGATGCCCGCGCTCGACGAAGTCCCGCTCGCGCGCCCGGAACGCGGCCTCGCCCTCCGTGGCGAAGATCTCGGAGATCGGCCGGCCCGCCGCCTTCTCGATCTCCTTGTCGCTGTCGAGGAACTGGTACTGCAGCGCCTTCGCGACCTGCCAGCCGACCGTGCTCTTGCCCGAGCCCATGAAGCCCACGAGGTAGAGGTTGACCGGCGGTTGCATCGGCCGGAGGGAAGCCCCCGCCCCCCGCCCCCGCAACACCTAGTTCGCGCTCGGCAATCCGCGGCCGCCGGGCCACGCTCCGCGGCCATGTCCGCCGACCACGACCCCACGTTCGCCAGCGACAACACCGCCGGCATCGCGCCGGAGGCGTGGGCCGCGCTGGCCGCGGCGAACGCGGGCGCCGCGCCGTCTTACGGCGAGGACGACTGGACCGCCCGCGCCCGCCGGCTGGTGGCCGAGCTCTTCGCGACCGACTGCGAGGTCTTCTTCGTGTTCAACGGCACGGCCGCGAACGCGCTCGCCCTCGCCCAGGTGTGCCGGGGGCACCACGCGGTGTTCTGCCACGAGCTCGCCCACGTGCAGACCGACGAATGCGGCGCCCCCGAGTTCTTCACCGGCGGGAGCAAGCTGATCCCGGTGCCCGGCGCCGACGCCAAAGTCACGCCCGGCGGCCTCGCGCGGGCGCTCGCGGGACGGCGAGACGTCCATTTCCCGAAGCCCGGCGCGCTCTCGCTCACGCAGGCCACGGAATGGGGCACGGTCTACGCGCCGGGCGAGGTCCGCGCGCTGGCCGCGATCGCCCGCGAACACGGCATGGCCGTCCACGTGGACGGCGCGCGCTTCGCCAACGCCGCCGCGAACCAGGCGGCGCACGGGGTCTCGCCGGCCGACCTGACATGGCGCGCCGGGGTCGACGTGCTCTGCCTCGGCGGCACCAAGAACGGGCTGAATTCCACCGAGGCGGTGGTCTTCTTCGACCGCGACCGCGCCCGCGACTTCGCGTACAAGGTCAAGCAGGCCGGCCAGCTGGCCTCGAAGGCGCGCTTCGCCGCGGCCCAGTGGTGCGGCATGCTCGCGGACGGCGCCTGGCTCCGCCACGCGGCCCACGCCAACGTCATGGCGCGGCGGCTGGCGGATGGCCTGCGCGCCCTGCCGCCGGCGCGGCTGATCGCCGAGCCGGCCGCCAACGGCGTGTTCGTGGAGCTTCCGCCGCGCGCGGTATCCGCCGTCGAGGCCCGCGGCTGGCACTTCCACCGGTTCGTCGGCGAGCACGGCTACCGGTTCATGTGCTCGTGGGCCACGACGCCGGCGCAGGTCGACCGGCTCCTCGCGGACCTCCGCGCCGCGCTCGGCTGAGCGTCCGCCGGCACGACCCGGCGTCGCCGCGGCGCATCCGGCGCGAACCTCGGGGAAAACGACCGGGACCGCTCCCGATCCGCGCATCCGGGGAAAAAAAAGCGCCCCCGCTTCCGGAGGCGCGCAACGGCGGAACGCCGCGGGCTTACTTGGCGCCGGGCGGCGGGGCCGGCGGCGTGTACTTGGGGGCGTCCTTGACCTCGAGGAGCTCGACCTCGAACACGAGCGTCGCGGCGGGCGGGATGCCGCCCGGCGAGCCCTCGTCGCCGTAGCCCAGGTGCGGCGGGATGTGGAGCTTGATCTTGCCGCCCGGGTTGATCTTGAGCATGCCCTCGGCCATGCCCGTGATGACGCCGCGCGGGTCGGCCGGCGACGGCTCCTGGAGGATCAGCTCGACCGGCTGGCCGCGCTGCACCGAGCTGTCGAAGACCTCGCCGTTCACGAACGAGCCGGTGTAGTGGACCTTGGCCAGCTGGCCGGTCTTCGGGAACGCGCCCGTGCCGGGCTTGAGGATCTCGTAGCGCAGGCCGCTCGGCAGCTCCTGGACCTGCTTGTTCTCCTTCAGCTTGGTGAAGTAGGCGGCGGACTCCGCCAGGCCCTGCTGCTTGAGCTTGTTCATGAACGCCGCGTTCTTGCGCTCGAGGAACGCGCGGATCTCCGGGCCCACGGCCGCGGTGTCGAAGTCGAGCATCTTGCCCTGCGCCGCGAGGGCCATGCCCTTCGCCATCGAGCTGACGTTCGCCGCGCTGAACTCGAGCTGGGACAGGCCCATCTGGGCGGCCATCATCCAGCCGTAAGCCTGCAGCACCTGATCCTCCGTGTACTGGATCTTCGGCGCGGCCGGCGCGGCGGGGGCCGCCGACGGGACGGCGGCCGGGGCCGCCGGGGGCTGGGCCGGCGTCGCCGGCGTGCCCTTCGCGCCCGGCGCGTTGAATTTGATCTCATCCTGCGCGACCGCGGGAAGGAGCAGGCCGAAGCTCGCGAGGCCTGCACTGACAAGGGAACGGAATTTCATGGAGGGTTGGAGCCCGGTTGGGATACGGCCCGGGCGGATTGGCGCCGTCAAAGAGGCGCGAAACTGCGCGCCGCCTCCGGAAAAATCAATCCCTTTGCCGGCGCCCTTACCGCGAGCCCGACGCGCAAGCCCGGGCTTGTCAGGTCCCGGGCCCGCCACCACCCTCTCCAATCCCATGAGCGAAAACCAATTCTGGCACAGCACCGACGGCCAGATTCTCACGGTCAAGAGCAAGGGAGAGACGGCGGCCCTGACCCTCGCGTTCTGGCCGCGCCACCCCGCCGAAATGGAGTTCATGAAGGCCCGCCTGGCCGCCCTCCAGTTTTCCGAACGCAGCTCCCTCGCGCGCATCGGCATCGAGATGGTGGTCCGCAGCGGGCCCGTCGTGGACGGCAACCGGCTCCTCCTGGAGGTCGAGGCCAGCCTTTACGACCCGAGCTTCCCGAACGCCGGGTACTGGAAGAAGCTCCTCCGCCAGGGCACGCCGGCCGGCCGCCTGTTCCACGCGCCGGCCGCGGCCAAGCTTTCGAGCACCGAGGTCTGGGAGGCGCTGCAGGCCAACCTCCTGAAGCTGCCGAACACGATCAGCATCGACAGCAGCGGCCGGGTCTTCTTCACGCCCCACGCCGTCAACTACACGCTCAAGCCCGAGCTCCAGCGCCTCAACTTCGAGCTCATCGTCAGCGGCCAGGCGGGCCGCGGGTTCCTCGACAAGGTCCAGGTCCGCCACGACGCGATCCCGCTGACCATCCCCCCGCGCGCCGGCATCCTCACCAGCTGCTCGATGTACCTGAAGGAGCACTTCGTCGTGCTCAACCAGGGCGCGGGCAACTTCGGCCTCCACACCAGCGCCGTGCTGCTCGATCCGATCAAGACCTTCGGGACGAACATCATGCTCGAGATCTACAACCGCGGCGACCAGCCGGTGGTGAACCCGATGGTCTCCCTGGAGGTCTTCCGCGCGCCGCCGCCCGAGGACCCCGAGTTCAAGATCCTCGCGAAGAAACGCCAGCGCCTGCTCGCCACCGCGGGCAAGCTGTTCAAGTGCCTCGACGACAATCCCGCGACCGACACTGGGGAGGCGCGGCCAAAGACGAAGATCACGGTCCGCGGCCAGAGCGCCACGATGGAGAACCGCGCGATCGTCATCCGCGCCCACGACGAGGAGCTCAAGAAGCTGCTCGCCGCCGACGCCTGCCCCCTCGGCAGCCGCACCGTCATCCAGGCCCTCGACTCCGCGCCGGACGACGCCGACACCCTGATCGCGGACTATTTCCCCGACCTGCTCGAGCACATGGAGCTCATCACCCGCATCGCGGACGTGAAGTTGAAGCGCGTGATCTTCCGCCGCGCGTCGCGCACGCACGGCTACTTCCTCTCGAGCAACGCCCACGCCCGCCTCGACACCTTCCACGCGCTCGGCGTCCCGGTCTACTGGTATGACGAGATGACGGAGGACCTCTACCTCCACGTCTACAAGAAGGACCACGGCTTCTTCGTCCGCGAGGAGATGACCCGCAAGTTCCAGGAGTGCACGATCCTCGCGTTCTACGGCTCGGCCATGGGACTGAGCACCGACGACACCGCCAAGATCTCCACCCTGGTCGACCGGCTCAGCACGTTCATCGGCACGAACATCGGCGTGCTCACCGGCGGCGGCGGCGGCGTCATGCGCCTCGCCACCGAGACCGCCCGCGGCAAGGGCGCCCTCACCGGCGCGTGCTTCCTCGAGCTCGAGGCCCAGCCGCCCGAGCTCGGCGTCGACTTCTTCAACACGTTCCAGGAGACCTCCCGCCACTTCCGGCAAAAATGGTTCGAGGCGGCGGATTTCTGCATCTTCAACGTCGGCGGCGTCGGCACGCTCGAGGAGGTCGGGATCGAGCTCTGCAACCTCAAGCTCGGCATCCGCCCGCGGACGCCGTACGTGTTCTTCGGCGCGCATTTCTGGCGCGACCTCCGCAAGCAGTTCCACACGATGATCGACCAGAAGCGCGCGCCGGCCTGGATGAAGGACTACGTGCTCTTCACCGACGACCCCGAACAGGTCGTCCGCTTCTACCGGAAGACGCTGCAGGTGCTCTGAATCCGCCGGCGACGCGTGCTACGGGCGGTCGGATTCCTGATACCTGACGGACCGGACGGAGCCGGTCCCTCCAGGTCCGCTGGAGGGACGACCTCCGTGTCGTGCCGAGTTGAGCGGATGCTTGCCCGGCCTCCGCGACCGGCCATGACACGCCCGCGGCGGGATGCGGTCTTGCCGCGTTTCGAGGGAACACGCACAGTCCGCGTCCCGTGCCGTCCCTCCTCCCCTCCTCCGTCCTCGTCGTCGGCTCCGGCGGGCGCGAACACGCGCTCGTCCGCGCGCTCGCGCGGTCGCCGGCCAGGCCCCGGCTGCTCTGCGCGCCGGGCAACGCGGGGATCGCGGCCGATGCCGCGTGCCATCCGGTGGCGGCCGACGACATCCCCGGCATCGTCGCGCTCGCCCAGAGGGAAAAGGTCGAGTTCGTGGTCGTGGGTCCCGAAGGCCCGCTCGCGCTCGGCCTCGTCGACGAGCTCGCGAAGGCCGGCATCCCCGCCTACGGGCCGCGGGCCGACGGCGCCCGGCTCGAGGCCTCGAAGGTCTTCACCAAGGAAATCCTGCTGAAGCACCGGATCCCGACCGCGGCGGCCGGCATCTTCACCGCGGTCGAGCCGGCCCTCGCCTACGTGCGCCAGCGCGGCGCGCCGATCGTGATCAAGGCCGACGGGCTCGCCGCCGGCAAGGGCGTGGTCGTGGCGCAGACGCTCGCGGAGGCCGAGACCGCCGTCCGCGACATGCTCGGCGGACAGAAGTTCGGCGCGGCCGGCCGTCGGATCCTCGTCGAGGACTGCATGTTCGGCGACGAGACCTCGATCCTGGTCGTGGTCTCGGGCCGCGATTACGTGATCCTGCCCGTCTCCCAGGACCACAAGCGGGTCGGCGACGGCGACACCGGCCCGAACACCGGCGGCATGGGCACGTACTCGCCGGCCGAGATCGTCACGCCCGACCTCCTCGCCCGCATCGACCGCGAGATCGTCCGCCCCTCCGTCGACGCGATCGCCGCCGAGGGCATGGATTTCCGCGGCACCCTCTTCATCGGCATCATGCTCACGTCCGCCGGCCCGAAGGTCGTGGAGTACAACGCCCGCTTCGGCGACCCCGAGACGCAGGTCGTGCTCCCGCGCGTCAAGTCCGACGTCCTCGCCCTCCTGTGGGCCGCGACCCGCGGGCAATTGAGAGGCTTCGCGCTCGAGGTCTCCCCGGATGCGGCCCTCTGCGTGGTCGTCGCCGCGCAGGGCTACCCCGAAAAATACCCGAAGGGCGACGCGATCACCTTTCCGCCACCCGCCACCCAGCCGCCCGGCACCTTCATCTACCACGCCGGAACCGCCCGGAATGCCGCGGGACAAATTGTGACGAACGGCGGCCGCGTCCTGGGCGTGACCGCGCTCGCGCCCACGCTCCGCGAGGCCGCCGACCGCGCCTATGCCGTCTGCGACCAGATTTCCTGCGCCTCGAAATACTACCGTCGGGACATCGGCGCGCGCCAGCTCGGCCGCGCCGCCGGCCGCTAGCCCGCCGCCATGACTTCCTCCGCCCTCACCCCGCGCCGGGGTTTCCGCCGCGCGATCGCCCTGGCCGCGCTCGGGGTCATGCTGGGCGCGATCGCGTCCGCGACCGAGCTGACCGACCTCGGCCAAAACCTGGCCTACCTTCGCGTGCATGACCTCGCGAGCGTCGAAAAGGTGGTGACGAGCGTGGTGCCGGAGAACCGGGCGCTGGTCCTCGACCTGCGCTACGCGACGGCCGCGGGCGACAGCCCGGCCCGCCTCACCGCCGCCCTGGCCGCGCGCCCGGGTCCGGCGCCGCTTTTCATCCTCGTCGCGCCGGGCACGCCCGCGCCGCTGGCGGCCGCGCTGGAGAAGCTCCCGCCCAACGCCACCACGCTCGGAGTGCCGCAGGCGGTGCCGGCTCCCCGGCTCGTCGTCGCGCAAGACCCCGAGGCCGACCGCCGCGCGCATGCGGCCTTCGACGCCGGATCCCCCGTCGCGGCCCTCATCACGGGGAAGATCGAGAAGGAACGCTACGACGAGGCGTCGTTGGTGAAGGACTTTGCGAACGGCAACCGCGAGCCCCGCCCGCCGCCCGCGCGCCCGAACGCGCCCGCGGCGAACCCGACTCCGGCCGACCCCGGCGAGCCCGCGGAGCCGAAAGCCCCGGCGATCACCGACCGCGTCCTCCAGCGCGCCGTGCACCTCCACCGGGCGCTGTACGCGATCCGCCCGCGGCCCTGAGCGGAACCGGGCCGGGCCGAGCGAGCCCGTGCTCCACAATCCTCTCTGCCCGACCTCTTTCCGGCACCGGGTCCGGAACTCCACCTTTGCCTTTGCCGGCGTTTCGTATCCAGTTCCCGGGTCCCATGTCCGCGCCCGGCTCCGTCGTCATCGTCTGCACCGCCAACATCTGCCGCAGCCCCATGGCGGAGGGCCTGCTGGCGCACGCGCTCGCCGCGCAGCCGGCGCCGCTCAAGGACATCCGGGTCGTCTCCGCCGGCGTGGCGACCCGGCCCGGCGAGCCCGTCTCCGAGAACTCGGTCATCGCCCTGCGCAAGGTGGGCATCGACATAGGCCAGCACCGCAGCCGGACGCTTTCCCAGGCGATGCTGAACGAGGCGCTGCTCGTGCTTTGCATGACCGAATCGCACCGCGCCCTCATCCAGCTCCAGGCCAGCCCTGTGCCGGCGCGGCTGCATCTTTTCCGCGAGTTCCTCCCGCCCCCGGCGGTGCCGGAGATCGCCGACCCGTACGGCGGGCCGCTCAAGATCTACGAGGCGTGCCGCGACGAGATGGTCGAGGCCATCCCGGGGCTCGTGAACTTCCTTAAGACACTCGTGCCCGCCCGGGCGGGATGATTTTCGATTTTCGATTCTCGATTTTCGATTTCCGCTCCGGCTAGCTTGGCGGGCCCGGCAATCGAAAATCGAGAATCCAAAAATCGAAAATTTCATGTCCCTGAATCCCTCGCCCCTCGCCCAGCTCGATCCCGAAGTGCACGCCGTCGTCGCCGGCGAGCTCGCGCGCCAGCAGAGCCACGTCGAGCTCATCGCCTCGGAGAACTTCACCAACCCGGCCGTGATCGAGGCCATGGGCTCGGTGCTCACGAACAAGTATGCGGAGGGTTACCCGGCCAAGCGCTGGTACGGCGGGTGCGAGCAGGTCGACAAGGTCGAGGTCCTCGCCATCGAGCGCGCGAAGCGGCTCTTCGGCGCCGAGCACGCCAATGTGCAGCCGCACTCCGGCTCGCAGGCCAACTTCGCCGTCTACACGGCCGTCCTCGCCCCGGGCGACAAGATCCTCGGCATGAACCTCAGCCACGGCGGGCACCTGACGCACGGCAACCCGGCGAACTTCTCCGGCAAGCTCTACAATTTCTGCCAGTACGGCGTGCGCGAGGACAACGGGCTCATCGACTACGACGAGCTCGCCGCGGTCGCCCAGCGCGAGAAGCCGAGGATGATCACGGTCGGCGCGTCCGCCTACTCGCGCGTCATCGACTTCGCCCGTATGGGCGAGATCGCCCGCTCCGTCGGCGCGCTCTTGTTCGCCGACATCGCGCACATCGCCGGCCTCGTCGTCACCGGGCACCATCCGTCTCCGTTCCCCCACGCCGATTTCGTCACCACCACGACGCACAAGACCCTCCGCGGGCCCCGCGGCGGGCTGACCATGTGCAAGGCGGCCCATGCCAAGGTGATCGACTCCGCCGTGTTCCCCGGCGGCCAGGGCGGGCCGCTGATGCACGTCATCGCGGCGAAGGCCGTGTGCTTCGGCGAATGCCTGAAGCCCGAGTTCAAGGCCTACAGCGAACAGGTCGTGCGCAACGCGCGGGCCCTCGCCGCCGCCATGGTCGCCCGCGGCTACAAGATCAATTCGGGCGGCACCGACAACCACCTCATGCTGGTCGACCTCCGCGCCAAGTTCCCCGAGCTCACCGGCAAGGTCGCGCAGGAGACGCTCGATAAGGCGAACATCACCTGCAACAAGAACACCGTCCCCTTCGAGACCCGCTCGCCCTTCCAGGCCTCGGGCATCCGGCTCGGCTCGCCCGCCATGACCACCCGCGGGCTGAAGGAGGCGGAAATGCAGGAGATCGCGGGCCTCATCGACGGCGTCCTGACGGCCATCGGCCGGCCGGACGAGGCGGCCGTGCTCGGAGCGACCAAGCAAAAAGTCGTGTCCCTGACATCCCGGTTCCCGCTGCCGTACAAGCTCTGACCGGCGCCCGGTCCCCGCCGCGCCCAATCCGGGAATTTTGCATAGCCGCGGGCGCGCCCCGCGCCATACTCGCGGCCGTCATGGCCCGTCTCGCGTCCCTTCCCGCCCACCGCCGGCTGGTTGTAGGGTCGACCCTCGTGCTGGGCCTCCTGATCACGGCCGTGGTCTGGCGCGTCGCGGAAAGCGCCGAGGGCGAGCGCATCCAGGCCGAGTTCCACCGGCGCGCCGAGGCCCAGTTCCAATTCGCCCAGCAGCGGCTCCGCCTCTACATCGAGATGGTTCACGGCCTGCGGAACTTCCTCTTCTGGCAGCAGTACGTCACGCGGGAGGAGTTCCACCTCATCGCGGCGGACAGCTTCCGGCGCCATCCGGCCATCCAGGCGCTGCAATGGGTGCCGCACGTCCCGGCCGCGCAGCGCGCGGAGTTCGAGGCCGAGGCGACCCGCCAGCATGGGCGGCCGTTCCACATCCGCCAGCGCGACCCGGCCGGGACCTTCCAGCTCGCGCCCGAGCGAGCGGAATACCTGCCGATCCTCTACACCGAGCCGCTCGAGGGCAACGCGACCGTCCTCGGCTACGACATCCTGACCGCGCCGACCGCGCCGTCGCTGCGCCGCGCGCGCGAGTCGCGCGAGCTGGTCGTGACCCAGCAGTTCCGCCTCGCGCAGCTGCGGCACCCGCAGGACGAATACGGCGTCGTCATCGCTGTGCCGGTGTTCACGGCCGGCGCGGAGCCCCGGTTTGCCGGCCTCGCCCAGTGCGTCTTCCGCGTCGAGACCATGCTTTCGCAGGCGCACCGCGACCGCCCCGACGAGGCGCTCTGGCTGTATTATGTCGACCTCGACGCCAGCCCCGGCGCGCCGGCGGTCCTCTACGCGAATGAGGCCGGCACCGAGCCGCTGCGCACCCGCGGCCGCGCCGAGGTGCGCGCCCCGGCGCCGCGGTCGGGCCAGTTCCGCGAGCTCATCGAGATCGGCGGTCGCCGGTGGGCCTTCGTGGCGGCCGTCGACGACGCCTGGTACCTCGACCAGCGCAGCCTCGACCCGGGCCTGCTCCTCTCCGGCGGGGTCGCCCTCGCGCTGATCGGCTCGCTGCTCGTCAACACCCTGCTCCAGCGGACCGCCCGCATCGAAGCCGAGGTGGCCGACCGCACCGCCGAGCTCCAGACGGCGCGGCGCCTGCTGGAGGACGACATCCAGCAGCGGGAGGAAACCGAGCTGCGGCTCCGCGAAAGCGAGGCCCGGCTGCAGGCCGTCCTCGACAACAGCCCCAATCCCCTGTTCGTGAAGGACCCCGAGGGCCGCTACCTGCTGTTCAACCAGCCGTTCGCCGAGCTCTGCCGGCGGCGCGACGACGGGATCGTGGGGCGGACGGATTTCGACCTGTTCCCCGAGGCCCAGGCAAAGGCGCTCCGGGCCAACGATCTCGCGGTGCTGCACGCCGGAGCCGCGCGCTCCTTCGAGGAGACCACCGCCTCGGCCGGCGGACCGCGCACCAGCATCGTGCAGAAATTTCCGCTGCGCGACGCGCACGGGAAAATCTACGCGCTCGGCGGGATCGTGACCGACATCACCGACCGGGTCTCGGCCGAGACCGAGCGCCGCGAGATGGAGCGCCGCCTCACCGCCAGCCAGAAGCTCGAGAGCCTCGGCGTCCTCGCGGGCGGCATCGCGCACGACTTCAACAACATCCTCACCGCCGTGCTCGGCAACGCCTCGCTCGCACGGCAGCTGGCCGCCGCGGGCACCGTCCCGGAGGCCCAGCTGGGACAGATCGAGGACGCCGCCCGGCGCGCCGCCGACCTGTGCCAGCAGATGCTCGCGTACGCGGGCAAGGGCCGGGTTGTGACGGACCGCGTCGACCTCAACGAGATCGTCCGGGGCACGGCGTCCCTCCTCGAGGTCTCGATCAGCAAGAACATCCGACTCGAGCTCCGCCTCGCCGACCGCCTGCCGCCGGTCATGGCCGACGCCACGCAGCTCCGGCAGATCGTGATGAACCTCGTGATCAATGCCGGGGATGCGATCACCGAGTCCACGTCCGCCCCGGGCGGCCGCATCCTGGTCGCCACCGGTGCACGCGACGTCGAGCCGGCCGAGCTCGGCCGGGCGATCGGCCACCCGCGCCTGCCGGGGGGCCGCTATGTCGTCCTCGAGGTGGCGGACAACGGCTGCGGCATGACTCCCGAGACGCTCACGCGCATCTTCGAACCGTTCTTCACCACCAAGTTTTCCGGCCGCGGGCTCGGCCTCTCCGCCGTCCTCGGCATCATGCAGAGCCATCGCGGCGGCCTCTTCGTCGAGTCCGCTCCGGGCGCGGGCTCGACCTTCCGCCTCCTCCTGCCCGCCGCCTCGGGCGAGCCCGCGCCGAGCGGGCCGTCGGCCGCCCCGCCCAAGCCGGCCCGCCTGTCCGGCACCGTGCTGGTGGTCGACGACGAGCAGGCCGTCCGCGACATCACCCGCGCCGCCCTCGAGGCGTTCGGCCTCACGGTCATCACCGCCGCCAGCGGCGAAGAGGCCGTTTCCCTCTGCCGGCGGCTGGGCGACGGCATCAATCTCGTGCTCGTCGACCTGACGATGCCCGGGATTTCCGGCGAGGAGACGGTGCGCCGCATCCGGCTCATCAACGCGCGGCCGGCGATCGTCCTCATGAGCGGCTACAGCGAATCCGACGCGACCCAGCGCGTCGGCCACCTCGGCGTCGCCGGCTTCCTCCAGAAGCCCTTCGAGCTCGACGGGCTGCTGGCCCGGATCCGCGACCACCTCGAGTGACCACGCCTGGGCTCGCCTAAGCCGGTGCCGGCCTCCAACTTCGGCCGGCCGTCCCGATGCCCAAAATATCCCGCCTGTCCGTCCCGCTCGTCGTCACGGCCGCCGGCCTCGCGGTCACCCTGCTGGCCGCCCGCTACGTGCGCGGCCGGGAGGAGGCCGCGGCGCGCGCCGAGACGCAGCGCCGGGCGCAGGCGATCGTGGGCGTGATCGGCCGCACGCTGCGCACGCACGAGGAGGTCCTCCGTTCCGTGCGCAACCTTTTCGATTTCTCCGAGCACGTCTCGCGCGCGGAGTTCAACGGCTTCGCCGGCGAATTCCTCCGGCGCCACCGGGGCATCCAGTCGCTGGAGTGGGCCCCGCGCGTGCCGGGCGACCGCCGCGCGGCCTTCGAGGCCGCGGTCCGCGCGGAGGGATTCCCGGACTTCGAGTTCCGCGCGCGCGCGGGCGGGACGGCGCTGCGCCGCGCCCCGGACCGGGCCGAGCATTTTCCGGTGGCGTACGTCCAGCCGTACGCGCCCAACCGCGCCGCCCTCGGGTTCGACTTGGCGTCGAGCAGCATCTGGCCGCAGCTGGAGGACGCCGCCCGCGACGAACGCGCGCACGCCTCCCGCCTCGTCTCCCTCATCACGGACGGTTCCACCGCCGAGGACTGGGGGTACATTCTGCAGCTGTCGGTCTACGCGGCGCCCGCGCCGGGGACACCCGCGACCCCCCGCGAGCGCCTCCGCGGCTTCGTCATCGGCCTGTTCCGTCCCCGGGACATCATCGAGGAGGCGATCGCCACGCTGGACCCGCAGGGCATGGACCTGGTCGCGGTCGACCACACGGCGCCGGCCGGGCGACACGTCATTCATTTTCACCCGTCGCGCTCCCGGACGGCCGCGGCGCCGATGCCCCCGCTCGACGAGTTCCGGGCCGACCCTTTCCTCATTCGCGGCACCGCGCACCTGGCGAACCAGGAGTGGGAGTTGCTGATGCGCCCGGTGCCGCAGCTGCTCGCCGCCCAGCGCGGGTCCGGCGGGATCGCGGTCCTCGTCGGCGGCTGCCTCGGATCGATGCTGCTCGGGCTCTACCTGCACGCCACCTTGCGCCGGTCGCAGCTCGTCGCGGAGCAGGTCGACGAGCGGACCGGCGAGCTCCGCGAGGCGCGGCGGCTGCTGGAGGACGACATCCGGCGCCGGGAGGAGGCCGAGCAGCGCCTGCGCGACAGCGAGGCCCGGCTCCATGCGATCCTCGACCAGAGCCCGAACGCGATCTTCGTGAAAGATCTCGGCGGGCGCTACCTGCTCTGCAACGGCACGTTCGCCTCGCTGCGCGGCCGCGCTCCGGCCGACGTCGTCGGCCGGACGGACCGGGACCTCTTCCCCGAGGCCGTCGCCACCACCCTGCATGCCCACGACCAGCAGGCGCTCGCGTTCGGCAGCGCCCTCGAGTCCGAGGAGACCCTGCCGCTCGCGGCGGGGAGCGGCACGTTCATCTTCAGCCGCTTCCCGCTGCTCAACGCGCGGAGCCAGGCGTACGCCCTCTGCGGGATCGTCACCGACATCACGGGCCGGAAGTCCGCCGAGCACCGCCGGCTGGAGCTCGAGCGGCAGCTCCTCGAGTCCCGCAAGCTCGAGAGCCTCGGCGTCCTCGCCGGTGGCATCGCGCACGACTTCAACAACATCCTCACGGCCGTGCTCGGCAACGCGACGCTCGCGCGCGAGGCGGTCGGGAGCGCGCCCGCGCGCAAGCACCTGCTGCTCATCGAGCAGGCTGCCCGCCGCGCGGCGGACCTGTGCCAGCAGATGCTCGCCTACGCCGGCCAGGGGCGCGTGAGCTCGGCCCCGGTCGACCTCGGCGAAATCGTGCGGGGCACGGCCAGCCTGCTCGGCGTCTCGCTCAGCAAGAAGGTCCGGCTCGCCCTCCAGCTGGGCGACGACGTCCCCGCCATCCAGGCCGACGCCACCCAGCTGCGCCAGATCGTGATGAACCTCGTGCTCAATGCCGCCGACGCGATCGGCGACGAGCCCGGCGAGGTCGCGGTCCGCACCGGGCGCGTCCGCGCCACCGCCGCGGAGCTGGCCCAGGGGATCGGCCGGCCCGAGCTTCCGGAGGGCGACTATGTCTTCCTCGAGGTGCAGGACACCGGGTGCGGCATGGACGCGGCCACGCAGGCGCGGATCTTCGAGCCGTTCTTCACCACGAAGTTCTCCGGCCGCGGCCTCGGCTTGTCCGCCGTCCTCGGCATCGTGCAGGGCCACCGCGGCTCGCTCTTCGTGCGATCCATTCCGGGCGCGGGCACGACCTTCCGGCTGCTGTTCCCGGCGGTCGCCGCCGCCCCGGTCAACGGCTCCCGCCCGCCCATGCCGGCCGCGGGGGAGCCCCTGCGCGGGCGCGTGCTCGTCATCGACGACGAGCCGTCCGTCCGGCAGATCGCGCGCGTCGCGCTCGAAAGCCAGGGCGCGACCGTGCATGAGGCGGCCAACGGCGACGAGGCGCTCGAGTTCATCCGGCGGGCCGGCCCCGACCTCGGCCTCGTGCTCCTCGACCTCACCATGCCGGGCCTGACGGGCGAGGAGACGGTGCACGCCCTGCGACGCCTGCCCGGGCGGTTCCCGATTGTCCTGATGAGCGGCTACACCGAGAGCGCGGCCGCCCGGCGGGCCGGCCATCTCGACGTGCAGGGATTCCTCCACAAGCCGTTCGAAATCGACACGCTGCTCGCCGAGGTGCGCGCGCATCTCCGCTGAGCCCGCCCCGCTTGCGCCTCGACCGGATCCAGTCCTTCGCCCTCGGGCTGCCCCACGCCACCGTGGTGAAGCAGTGGGGCGAGTGCCTCGTCTTCAAGGTCGCGGGCAAGATGTTCCTCATCCTCGTGCTGGACGGTGCCGTCGTCGAGGCGATCACCTGCAAGTGCACGCCCGAGGAGTTCGACGAACTGACCGAAAGCGACGGCTTCGTGCAGGCGCCCTATTGCGCGAAACGCCACTGGTTCCAGATCGAGGACCCCGGGGTCGTCGGCGAGGCACGCCTGCACGCGCTCGTCCGCCGGTCGTACGACCTCGTCGTCGCCAAGCTTCCCAAGAAGACCCGCGCCAACCTCGGCCGGCCGGCGTGATCCGTCCGCCGGGCGCGGAACGCCGCCCCGGCGGGATTCCAACCTCCGGCCGGCGGCCGGCATCAGGATGGCATCCCATGCAGTCCCTCCGGCGGGTTCATCTCTACCTCGGTTGCTTCTTCGCCCCGCTTCTGGTGTTCTTCGCCGGGTCGGGCCTCTGGCAGCTCCAGCGGGCCCATCACCCCCGCACAAGGTCGGAGGACAAGGTGTCGGCGCTGGCGGTGCTCTCCACGCTCCACACCGGCCGGCCGCTCAAGAACAACGTCACCCTGACGTCCGCCCCGCTGACCGGACTGGCGAGCCTGGCCGCGCTGTCGCTCGTCCTGAACGTCCTCCTCGGGATCGTCCTGGCTTTCCGGTTTGGACACGGCCGACCTGCCTTCTGGTGCCTCTTCGCCGGGGCGGCGGTGCCCGCCGGACTGATCCTCTGGCGGTTCGCGGGCCCGGCCGTTTGAACCTTTCCCGGTCGGCCGGCATCTTTTAGGGGTGGATGATCGCCGCCGTTACGCATGACTTCGCCCGGCTAAACCCGCCCGTCGTGGCCGACGACGACGAATCGTTCCTCATTGCCCGTGCGCGCGACGGCGACGTCCGCGCGTTCGAGGCGCTGTACCGCCGGCACGTGCCCCGCGTGTTCGCCGTCTGCCTGCGCCTCGCCGCCGACCCGGTGCGCGCCGAGGAGCTCACGCAGAGCGCGTTCGTGCAGCTCTGGCAGAAGCTTCCGCTGTTCCGCGGCGAAAGCGCCTTCTCGACCTGGTTGCACCGGCTGGCGGTCAACACCGCGCTCATGGACTTCCGGGCGACCCGCCGCCGCACCGCCCGCGTCGTCGGCGTCGAGGACCCCGCCGCCCTCGAGACCCCGCCCGCCCCGCCGGAGCCCGGGCTCCGCGCCGATCTCGAACAGGCCATCGCGGGGCTGCCCGCGCAGGCCCGCGCCGTGTTCGTGCTGCACGATGTCGAGGGTTACACGCACGACGAGGTCGCCCGGCTCATGGACCTCGAGGTCGGCACCACCAAGTCCCAGCTCCACCGCGCCCGCCAACTGCTTCGGGAGGCCCTCCGATGAACGACCCCGTCCCTGACGACCTGCGCGACCGGCTCGCCGCGCTGCCCCGCGAAATCCACCCGTCCCGCGACCTGTGGCCGGCCCTTCACGGAAGGATCGCGACGCCGCGCCCCCGCCGCGCCCGCCTCGCCGACTATTTCGTTCCCTTCGCGATCGCCGCCTCCGTCGCGCTGGCCGCCCTCGGCTTCTGGCCGCGCTCGGGCCCGGCCCCCGCCGACGTGGGCTGGTCGGTCGCGGCGCTCGCCGGCGCGCCTCGCATCGGACGCGACGTCGTCACCACGGAGGGGCGGTGGCAGGCCGGGCAATGGCTCGAGACCGACGGCCAGTCCCGCGCGCGGCTCGACGTCGGCCGCATCGGCGAGTTGCAGGTCGAGCCGAACTCCCGCCTGCGGCTCGTCAACACGGCCGAGCACGACCACCGCGTCGAGCTCGCCCGCGGCACGCTGTCCGCGTTCATCTGGGCGCCACCTCGCCTGTTCTTCGTCGAAACCCCGTCCGCGACCGCGATCGACCTCGGCTGCGCCTACACCCTGACGGTCGACGATGCCGGCGCCGGCACGCTGCACGTCACCTCCGGCTATGTCGCGCTCGAGCACGGGGGCCGGGAATCCATCGTGCCCGCCGGCCTGATGTGCCTTACCCGCCCCGGCGCCGGGCCGGGCACGCCGTTCGCCGCCGCCGCCCCGCCGGAGCTGCGCGACGCGCTCGCGCGCTTCGACTTCGCGGCCGACCGCTCCGCCCTCGCCCGCGTGCTGGCCGCCGCCGGCGACCGGGACGCGATCACGCTGTGGCACCTCCTCGAGCGAGCGCCCGCCGCCGCGCGCGCCGCCGTGTACGACCGGCTGGCCGGGCTCGTCCCGCCGCCGGCCGGGATCACCCGCGCCGGCGTCGTGGGTGGCGACGCGGCGATGCGCGCCCGCTGGGCGCTCGAGCTCGGGCTCGTCCCGGCCGGCACCAAGACAAAGAAGCTCCGCGCCGAGTAGGCTTCCAACGATCCGCGGCCGGCCGGCATCTCATCGGTGTATCCCCTCCGCCATGAAGACCCGTCATCTCCCCCACGCTGCCCTCGCCGCCCTCTGCCTCGCCCTCGTCGTCCCGGCCCTGCACGCCGGCACGCCGTTGATCTGCCATCCCTACGCCATCGACCCGCAGTGGAAGACCCTGCCGGGCGGCACTATGAAGGGCGCCAGCCGCGACTACGACCGGCGCAACCTCAGCCGCGACACGCTCGCGCTCCTCCAGCCGGCAACCCCCATCCTCGTCCGCATGGAAACGCTGCGCCGCGCGGCCATCTACGCCACGAGCGGGCTCCGGCAATTTGACAACGAAAAGTACACGGCCGACGACCTCGCCGTCGCGCGCGACCTGTTCGACCGGCTCCAGCAGCGCGTCAAGGAGGCTGAGGGCGACGCCCGCGCGCTCGCGCTGTTCGACGCGGGGTTCTTCGCCGAGACCGTCCGCCATGCGCACCTTGACCTCGGCGTCGACGGCTACCCGCTCCTGCTCGAGGCCCGGCAGCTCCGTCCGGAGGCCGCCGAGATCGACTTCGCCCTGGCCCTGGCTTCGTCCTGGCCGAGGGGGCGCGACTCCCGGTCCGAGCACCTCGCGGCCGCCCGCGCGGGCGCCAGGCCGGGAACCCTCCTCGCCGCGAACCTCGACTCGCATTTCGGACGCTGAAGGCCGGTGCCGCGTCCGGAACGCTTGCTTCCCATGGGGGCGGCACCAGCTTGGGGCCGCCCCGCCATGCTGCTCCGACACCTCCTCGCTGCCCTCTCGATCACGCTCGCGACCCCCTCCATCCCGGCCGCGACGCCCGAAGCGGAGGCGGCATTCCAGGCGGAATGCGACATCGCGTTCGGGCGCCTGCGCGACGCGATGCGGATCATCCGCGACCGCCTTCCACCGGTCACTCCGGAGGAAGATGCCGCGATCATCGCGCCGGTCCTCACCAGCCTTGACGAGCTGCTGGCGCGGCATCCGACGGTGCGCAACGACACCGCCGCCCGCGCGCTCTACACGCGTGCCTTGCTGACGCGGGACCCGGAAACGCAACGCAACCTCATGGCGCGCCTGAAATCCGACTTCGCCGACACCTCGCTCGGACAGGGGGCCGACAGGAGCCTCGCCGCTTGGGAACAAAGCCGGGAGAAATTCGCGAAGGCGCAGGCGATGGTCGGAAAGCCCGCCCCCACGCTGGATTTCCTGTGGTCCAGCCAACCGGGCCTCCAGCGCCTCGAGGACCTCCGCGGGAAGGTGGTGATCCTCGACTTCTGGGCAACGTGGTGCGGGCCATGCGTCGCCGCTTTCCCGAGGCTGCGGCGCGTCGCCGCGCACTATGCGGGCACGGACGTGGTGATCCTGGGAGTCACTAGCCTCCAGGGCAGCGTGGCCGGCCTGCAAAGGGAGCGCATCGACACCGCCGGGGACCCCGCGCGCGAATTCGCGCTGACGGCCGACTTCATGCGAAAATACGAGATGACCTGGCCGGTGGTGGTCACGCGCCAGCCGGTCTTCAACCCGGAATACCATGTCCGCGGCATCCCGGAGACGGTGGTCATCGCGCCCGACGGAAGCCTGCGGCATTTTTCCCTGCCGCTCTCATCCCCGGTGGAACGGGTGCAGCTCCTGATCGACCCGATCCTGCGCGAGTTCGGTCGGCGGCTGCCCGGCGAGAATCCGTGACCGTTCACGCGTCGCGCCGCGCTTCCAGCTCCTCCCACCGGGAAAAGGCCGCCGCGTGGTCCCGCTCGACCGTCTCGAGCCGTGCCTTCACCTCGGCGAATCTCGCCGCATCCTTCTTGTAGAAGGTGGGATCGCCCAGCCGGGCCGACAGCTCCGCCTGCTCCTTCTCGAACGCCTCGATCCGCGCCGGCAGCGCCTCGAGCTCCTGGCGCTCCTTGTGCGTGAGTTTCTTGGGCTTGGTCCCGCCCGCGGGGGCCGGCCGCGCGGGCTCGGCCGCCGGCTCCGGCTCGCGCGCCGGCGCCGCTTTCCCGCGGCCCGCCTGCTTGGCCTTCTCCTGCTGCCAGTCCGTGTATCCGCCGACGTAGTCGCCGATCCGGCCGTCGCCCTCGAACACCAGCGTGCTCGTCACGACCTCGTCGAGGAACTCGCGGTCGTGGCTCACGAGCAGCAGCGTGCCGGAAAACTCGACCAGCAGGTCCTCGAGGAGGTCGAGCGTCTCCGCGTCCAGGTCGTTCGTCGGCTCGTCCAGCACCAGCACGTTCGCGGGCTGGGTGAAGAGCCGCGCGAGCAGCAGGCGGTTGCGCTCCCCGCCCGACAGCACCCGCGCCGGCGTCCGCGCCCGCGTCGGCTCGAAGAGGAAGTCCTGCAGGTAGCTGATGACGTTCCGGGTCCGGCCCTCGATCGTGACGGTCGGGTTCCCGTTCGCGATGTTGTCTGCGACGGTCTTGTTGTCGTCGATCTGCGCGCGCAGCTGGTCGAAGTACACCACCTCGAGGTTCGTGCCGTGCTTGATGCTCCCCGCCGTGGGCGCGAGCTGCCCGAGCAGGAGCTTGATCAGCGTCGTCTTGCCCGCGCCGTTCGGGCCGAGGATGCCGATCTTGTCCCCGCGCTGGATCACCGTGGAAAAGTCCCGGATGACCGGGCGCCCGTCCGGCCAGGCGAAGTCCACGTGCTCGGCCTCGACGACCTTCACGCCCGTGCGCTCGGCCTCGGCGAGCTTGATCGTCGCGGAGCCGACGCGCTCGCGGCGCGCCCGCGCCTCGGCCCGCATCCGCTGCAGCGCGTGGATGCGCGCCTGGGCGCGCGACCGCTGGGCCTTCACGCCGCGGCGGATCCATTCCTCCTCCTGCGCGAGCTTCTTGTCGAACGCCGCGCGCTGCTTCTCCTCCGCCTCCAGCACGGCCTGCTTCCGCAGGAGGTAGGTGTCGTAATCGCAGGCCCAGCCGCTCAGCCGGCCGCGGTCGAGCTCGACGATGCGCGTCGCCACCTTGCGCAGGAACGCGCGGTCGTGCGTCACGAACATCAGCGTGGGCTCATGCTCCAGGAGGAAATCCTCGAGCCGCAGGATCGACTCGAGATCGAGGTGGTTGGTCGGCTCGTCGAGCAGGAGCAGGTCCGGCTGGCCCGCCAGCGCCCGGGCGAGGAGCGCCCGCCGTTTCAGCCCGCCCGAGAGCGCCGCGAACGGCCGGTCCGGCGGCAGGCCGAGCCCGCTGATCAGGTCCTCGACCCGCACGTCCCGCACCCATTCCTCCTCATGGTGGTCATCGTTCGGCCGCAGGCCGGACGCCACGACGTCATGCACGGTCCCCGGCAGGTCGTCCGGGATCTCCTGGGTCAGCCGGGCGTAGACCGCGCCGGGTGGCCGCGACACGACCCCCGTGTCCGGCTGCATCTCGCCCACGATCACCTTCATCAGGGTCGACTTTCCCGCGCCGTTGCGGCCGAGGAGGCACACGCGCTCGCCGGCCTCGATCTGGAAATTCACCTTCTCGAGGATGGCGGGACCCCCGAAGTGGAGCGTGACGTCGAGCAGGTTGAGGAGCGCGGGCATGGAAGCGGGCCAACTTGCGGGCGCCCGCGCCCCCATGCAAGCCCGCGGGCTCAGGCCGCCCGGCCGTGCCCGTCCTCTCCCGGCGGGATCATGTGCGGCACGCGGACGATGACGCCGGCCTCGAGCTCGGCCCGGACCTGCGCCGCGAGCCTCAGCACGATCTCGCATGCGCGGGCCCGCACGACCGGATCGTGCCGGCCCACCGCGCAGCCCCGCCGCTCTCCCTCCAGCCACGCCTCGTCGGCGAGGATGCGCTCCACCCAGGCGACCTGGCGAAAAAGGATGGGGTCGAGCATGGCCATGGCGGTTTTCGTCCTTCCCATCGGCACGCCGCGTCGCAGGTGAAGGCCGCAGTTTGCGACGCCCCGCAAAGTGGCCACCCTGCGCGGCATGGCTGCGTCCTCTGCTCCCATCCCGGCCGGCACCCGCATCGGCCACGTCCACCTCAAGGTCGCGGACCTCGAGCGCGCGCTCGGGTTCTATTGCGGCGTCCTCGGGTTCGAGCTGACCCAGCGTTATGGAAGCCAGGCGGCCTTCGTCTCCGCCGGCGGCTACCACCATCACGTCGGCCTGAACACGTGGGAGTCCCTCGGCGGCCGCCCGCCGGCGGCCGGCCACACGGGCCTGTATCATCTCGCCATTCTCTACCCGTCGCGGGCCGCGCTGGCCGATGCCTTGCGCCGGCTCGTCAGGGCGCGTGTGCCCTTGGAGGGCGCCAGCGATCATGGCGTCAGCGAGGCCCTCTACCTCCGCGACCCCGACCAGAACGGAGTCGAGCTTTACCACGACCGGCCCGAGAAAGACTGGCCGCGCGACACGCAGGGCGGTCTCGCCATGGTCACGCGCCCGCTTGACCTCGATTCACTCCTCGCGGAGCCGGCCCTCTGATCGCCCCCACACCTCAGCCAGTCCGCCCATTCGATGTCCCGGCCGGGACAATAATCTGTCCCCGATCCCTCGACCTCCCACTCGCTGCTCACCGAACCAGACTGCGAGTGGCCCCTTACGGCCCATTCTATGTCCCGGCCGGGACATGCAATACGCCGGGCGTTGCCGAGCCCCCGCCGGCAGCGCCATGGGCGGCTATTAGCCCCCCATTCTACGGACCCCGCGCGCTTCTTGCAGCGCGCATTCTGGCGCCGCCGCTGTAGATTTCCTGATCGCGGCAGGCCGGTGCATTAGCGGCAACACTACCCCAGCCCCTAGGGCTCAGGCGGCGCTCGACGCGCGGGGCCGATAGGCGCATCTTTGCCGGGCTATGGTCAGCCCTGTTACCCCACCGGGCGGCTCAGCCGGCGGCGCGCCGGCGGGTCCCGCCGTACCCATCAATGACGTGGTCATCCGGCTCGCCGGAAACTCCCAGGACGGCATCCAGGCCGTCGGCGGCTTCCTGGCGCGCCTGGCGGGCCGCTCCGATCAGGATGTCATGACCTACATGACGATCCCGTCCACGATCTCGGGCGGGCCGTCCATCTTCCAGGTCCGCATGGGGTCCGGCGAGATTCTCTCCGCCGGCGACCGGGCGGATGTCCTCGTCGCCTTTTACCAGCACAGTTACGAGAACCACCTCGCATCCCTCCGGCCGGGCGGGCTCCTCCTGTACGACGCGGACCACGTCAAGCCCGACCCCGCGCGGAAGGACCACACCGCGGTCGCCGTGCCGATCACCACGGGCACGGTCGAGGCCGTCGGCGGCTCGGCCAAGGAAAAGGGCAAGAACATCTACGTGCTCGGGCTGCTGGCCCGGCTCTTCGACCTCGATGTCCCCAAGCTGGCGCAGCTGATCAAGGAACGCTTCGGCGGGAAGTCCGAGGACCTGGTGCGCAACGCGATGCTCGCATTCGACGCCGGCTACGCGTGGCCCGCCGGGAACCTGCGCGACTGCTTCTTTGCGCTCGAAAAGACCGCGGGACGCGCCAGCGCGCGCCCGCAGGTCACCACCGACGGCAACTCCGCGCTCGCCTACGGCCTGATCGCCGCCGGCGTGCGTTACGGCGCCGGCTACCCCATCACCCCGTGGTCCTCCATCATGGAGACCCTGCGCGCCGAGCTCCCGAAGTACGGCGGCATCTTCGTGCAGGCGGAGGACGAGATCGCGGCCGTCTCCACCGCCCTCGGGTTCGCGTACGGCGGCCACCTGTCCGTCACCGGGAGCGCGGGCCCCGGGCTCTCGCTGAAGATGGAGGCGCTCGGCTGGGCCACGATGGCCGAGATGCCGCTCCTCGTGATCAACGTCCAGCGCGGCGGTCCCAGCACCGGCATGCCGACCAATGTCGAGCAGTCCGACCTCTTCCAGGCGCTGTACGGCAGCCACGGCGACGCGCCGCGCGTCGTCCTCGCGCCCCGCAATGTCGAGGATTGCTTCTACATCGCGCTGGAGGCCGGCCGCATCGCCCGGGAATTCAGCACGCCGGTCATCATCCTCAGCGACTTCTCCCTCTCGAGCCGCATCGAGGCGTTCGACGAGCCCGATCTGCCGAAGATCATGGCCGACGCCCGGCCTGACCTCTCGCCGCGCGGCGCGGACTTCCGGCCGTACCCGCTTGATGGCCGCACCCGCCACGCCCCTCCCGGGTCCGTCATTCACTCGGGCAAGTATCCGACCGTGACCGGCCTCGAGCACGACGAGCACGGGCATCCGACCGGCAGCCCCGCGCTGCACGTCAAGATGACGGCGAAACGCCGCGAGAAGATCAAGGCGGTCGCCGCGACGATTCCCGCGCCGGAGATCCACGGCGACGACTCGGGCGACGTCCTCCTCGTGAGCTGGGGCTCCACCTGGGGCCCGGTCCGCGAGGCGACCGACCGGCTCCGCACCGCCGGCGCCAAGGCCGGCCAGCTCCACCTCCGCCACCTCAACCCGCTGCCCCCGGGACTCGCCGAGATCTTCGGCCGGTACCGGCAGGTCGCCGTCGTCGAGCTCAACGACGAGGGCCTGTACGGTTTCGGCCAGCTCGCGACCATCCTTCGCGGGGCCTACGCGCTCCCGACGATCCGGAGCGTGACCAAAACCGACGGCCTCACGTTCAAGGTCCGCGAGATCGTCGAGGGCGTCGGCAAGCTCATCGGCCTCCCCAACCCCGCCGTCGGCATCAAGCAGGAAAGTTCCCTCGCCGCGGCGCGCGGCTGACGCCGCCGCCGCCCACCGTCGCGCCATTCGGAAGAACAACGCCCACCCACCGCTTCGCTTCCCCACCCTTCGCCCCATGTCCGCTCCCGCCGCCCCCAGCGTCCCCGCCGCCCCCGCCCCGTACGTCCCCGTCGGTGGGCCCGACCGCGCGCCGGTCACCAAGAAGCTCCTCACCGCCGACCACCCCACCTGGTGCCCCGGCTGCGGCGACTTCGCCGTGCTCGCGTGCTTCTACAAGGTCCTCGAGAAGCTCAATTACCCGCACGAGAAGGTCGTCACCTTCGCCGGCATCGGGTGCTCGTCGCGCTTCCCGTACTTCGTCAACACCCACGGCGGCCACTACATCCATGGCCGCGCGCTGCCGTTCACCGCGGGCATCAGCCTCGGCCGCGACGACCTCCATGTCTTCGTCTTCGGCGGTGACGGCGACGGGTTCTCCATCGGCGGCAACCACCTGGTCCACACCGCCCGCAAGAACGTGCGGCTCACCTACGTGATCATGGACAATTTCGTCTACGGCCTGACGAAGAAGCAGACCTCCCCGACGTCGCCCCTCGGCTTCAAGTCGAAGACGGACCCGACCGGCTCGTTCGACCAGCCGATCAACCCGATGCGCACGCTGCTCAACAGCGGGGCGACATTCGTCGCGCGCAGCCATGCCACGCAGGTCCAGCACATGACTGACATGATGCACCGCGCCGCGCTGCACGACGGCTTTTCGGTGGTCGAGATCCTCTCGGAATGCGTCGAGTTCTACGAAGGCTCGTTCGACGCCGCCAACCCGCGCAAGGGCGGCACCTGGCAGACGATCGACCTGAAGAAGAACGACGGCTCGCCCGAGGACGGCGCCCGCCACGACCCGGGCGACGAGGTCGCCGCGCTCAAGCTCGCCCTCGAGGCGTGGCCCGGGAAGTTCGGCGTGTTCTACGAGACCAAGCGTCCGACCAAGAACGCGCTCGAACAGAACCTCATCGCCAAGGCCCGCGAAAAGACCAAGGGCGCCTCGGACCTGCAGCTGCTGCAGAACACGTTCGCGCGGATGCGCTGACCGGAGGTCGTCCCTCCACGTCGGACCCGCGTGAGCCTGCATTGGAGGGACCGGCTCTGTCCGGTCCTTCCTGGATTGAACGCGCGCCCGTATCATCCCGACGACCGGTCACCCAATATCGGCGAACCCGGACGACACGGAGGTCGTCCCTCCACGTCCAACCCGCATGAACCGCGCTGGAGGGACCGGCTCCGTCCGGTCCTTCCTGGATTGAACGCGCGCCCGCGTCATCCCGCCGAGTCATCCCTCCTATATTGAACAAACGCGCGCGGGATGGACGCGCCGGGCACGGCGCGCGCCACCCATCGAAGCTACGGCATCCGGCGCAACCCTTCCGCCCGCACGTTCCACGAACCGTCCTTCGGAATACCCGGAAACTCCGTCTCGCAGCCATCCCAGCCGGCGATCATCAGCGCCACTGCAGAAAGGAACGACCCGTTCGCCGGCAAATACACCGCGATCTCCCGCTTCCGCGCGCCCGCCGGGGCGTCCGGATCGAATTTCGTGTCGCTCCGCTGCGGGCAATGCCCGTTGGGCAGGTAGACATTGTTCGGGCCGTCACGGAGCAGGATTTCCACGGCCGCCTCCGGACGCGCCAGCCGCGCCGCCGTCATCGCGATCATCGGGTAATCCCAGCCCCAGATCTTCGTCTCCCAGTCCCAATGCGCGAGCACCGCATCGAGCGTCCGCTCCATGGTCGCCCGGTCGACCATCGGGCCGCCGGGCAGGATGCCGAGCGGCGCGAGCATCGTCGGGTGATCATGCCGGCTGTCGATGTTGTCCCAGGTGTCCGGATGCGACCCGAGCGCCACGTACTTGCCGTCCTTCTGCGGCAGCGGCGCAAGGTGCGCGATCACGTGGTCCCATTTCCCGTCACGCTTCAGCCCGAGCCGCTCGCGCCAGCGCTGCGCCACCTCGAGCGTGTGCCGCCAGTAGGCGAGCTCGTACGAGGGATTCTGGCTCGTGGCCTGATCGTAGATCTCCTGCGCGATCCACAGCGGCGGCCCAAGGTTGTACTGCTTCCTGCCCTCATCCCACCAAGCCATCGTGGCGAGGCAGTCGGCCGTCTCGAGGACCAGCTCGCGGTACCGCGCCAGGGTCTCCGGCGTCGGCGAGGCGCGATAAAGCAATTCGGCCAGGAAGATCGGGTGCGGCTGGTTCCAGACGATCATCGGATTCCCGCCGGGGCTCTCGCGCATCGCGTTGCCGACCATCTTTGCCCACCGGGCGCCCTTGAGCCCCCGACTCGCAGCCAGCTCCCGCGCGGCGGGCAACTGACTCACAAACCAGTCGAGGTTCTTCGCCAGCGCCGCGTCCTGCCCCCAGAGCGCGAAATGCCCGGTGTTCCACCAGATCATCTCCGTGTGGTGCTTCCCGTACCAGGTGTTGCAGGTCAGCCCGCTCTCCTGCGGCGGCACGTCGCCGACGCACTGCACCGCCGTCAGGTAGCGCGAAAGCACGATCCGCTTCTCCAGCTTCTGCGCCAGCGGGCTCGTGCTGCCGGAGAAGTCGACCGCGGCGTGGGCCCGCCAGAAGGCAGCCCAATGGGTCGCCGCCTCCCTCGCGATCTGGTCCCACGACGGATAGATCACCGGGAGCGCCGGTTGCTTCGCGGCGTCGTAGAACCCGACCGCGAACTCGAGGCGCGCCGCGCTGCCATCACCGTGAAGGGACAACGCGTGCGGACCCGCCCGCTCGACCTCCATCGGCGCGCGGGCGAAATAAGCGAGCTTCACCTCGTACCGGAGATCCAGCACGCGGCGCCGGATCAAGCCGTGTTCGTGTGACGTCTCGTGCCCCTCCTCCTTCCACTCCAGGGCCGGGGTATTCTTGGTGTTGATGTCATGGCCGCTCGGAAACGCCAACCGCACGCCAAGCTCCCTTCGCGCCACCAGCGGCGATTCGATCCGCACGGCAACGACGTCAAAACGAGGGTCCACGGTCGTCGTGACCGCCACCGGCACCCCGCCGAGCTTGTACTTGCTCGTGATGATCCCGGTCCACAGGTCGAGCGTCTGGTCGGGTTCCTGGATGTCCGCCGGCGTGAACGGCGAGCCGTCGGGCTTGTTCCAGACGAGCTGCAATTGACCGACGGGGATCGGACGCGGGTTCTTGCGCAGCCAGTCGCCCGCCGGGGAATTCTGCTGCACCGGATAATCCACGATCCGACCATCACCCTGCTTGAACGGCTTCGAGGCGTCCTTGAGCGTGTAGTTATTCGGGTTCTCGTCACTGACCCACGCCCAGCGGGCCTGCGTTTCCGTCGGAACGCCGTGCCGGTGGTAAAGGTCCGCGAAGGTCTGCAGGCCCGTGATGTCCGCGGTGAAGGCGAAGCCGCCGTTGCCGACCGTCAGCGGCGAATCGTAGTCCAGGCTCCGCACCACGACATTGTGGCGGCGGACGAGCGCCTCGCGGTCGATCGGCTGGGCGGCGGCGGTCGCCGTCAGCGTCAAGCCGGTCAGCCAGGCGGCGCTTCGCCACGCGCGGGGGACCGCGCGTGCCACCCTATCGGCAACCCGCCACGCGCGAGAAACCGCGGGTCCTGTCGCATCGGCGGTCAACCCCGCGCGAGGGACCGCGCGTGCCACCGCCTCGACGCCCCGTCTCGCACGCCGGACCGCGCGTGCCGCCAACTCGAGTCGTCGGAAAGGTGGAACGCGCCGTCCCGGCGCGTTTGCTGAAGGCCGCGGGCTGGAGGTAACCATAAGATGTCCGAGCATCGCGCCGCCGCGCGTCGCCTCAAGCCGTCATTCACCGCGCGGTTCGCGGCGTCACGTCCGGCAGCGGCCCATCGGCCAGGCCGGTCGTGTCCCGCGCCCGCCCGTTCGTCACCGCCCGCATCCGCCAGTGCGCCGCGCCGCCTTCGTTGCGCAGCACCACGTCGTTGAACCGCACGTCGGCCGCGTCCTCGAGGTGCACGGCCGGCCGCGCGTCCGCCGAAAGCGTCCGCAGCTCCACCCCGCGCACCTGGAGGTTCCGCGTGTGCCGCGCGAAGATCCCCCACGCCGGCAGCTTCCCGAAAAGGTACGGCTCCGGGTACGCCTTCTCCAGCTCCGGCACCTCGCGCGCGGCCTGCGCCTCGGTCCCGCCGCCCAGGAAATGAAACTGCAGGTTCGACAGCACGACGTCCTCCACCGGATGACCCGGCAGGCCGGCGATGAGGACCCCATGGTCGGCCGAGATCCCGTGCGCGACGACGTTGTCGATCAGGATCCGCCGCGCCGTGCCCGGCTTGGCCGCTCCGGGCGCGCGCAGCCGCGCGCCGAGCCGGATGAAGATCGGGGCGTTCAACACGTCGCGCATCGCGAGGTTCGAGACCGTGATGTCCTCCATCACGCCGCCGTCGACCTGCTCGAGCGCCAGCCCGCGGCAATGCTCGAACAGGCAGTTCGAGATCGCGATGTTGCGGAACCCGCCGCCGGCCTCCGTGCCGAGCTTGATCCGCCCGTGCGGCCCGCCGCGCGTGCGCCAGGTCGTCCTGCGGGTGCCGTCGAGCAGCGTGCCCTCGTCGAACCCGCTCACGAAGCAGTTCACGATCGCGACGTTCTCGCACACCCGCGCCACGCCGAGGCCGTGCGAGGACTTCAGGCAGATCGCGTCATCCCACGGCGAATTCACCGCGCAGTTCGAGATCCGCACGTTGCTGCAGGCGTCGATGTCCATGCCATCGCGGTTCGTGTCGATGACGAGGTGGTCGATCGTCAGGTTGTCCACGCCGGTCGCGAGGATCGCGAAATGGCCGCCGTGCAGGACCGAGAAGTCGCGGAGCGTCACGTTGCGGCAGTCGCGGAGCGCGATCGCCTTGTTGCCCACGCCGGCGGGCAGCGTGTCGCGCGCGTTCGGGTAGTTGAACGGGCCCGGCACCAGGTCCGGCCGCGGGGCATAGTCGAACGGGCCGTCGGCCAGCAGCACGTCGGGCGGCTCGCCCGCCGCATCCGCCGGCGGCGGAGGATCGCCCACCGGACGGGCGATCCGGCCGTTCCCGCGGCTGAGCCCGCGGCCGTAGATCCGGCCCGGCCCCGTGATCGCGACATCCTCGAGCCCGATGCCCCAGATCAGGCTGTTCCGCCAGTGAGAGTGCCCGAAGTCCTGGAACTGCACCGACGCGTTCGGCTCGGGTTCGTCGTAACCCGGCTCGCCGGGCCGCGCCGGCGGATCGGCCGCGATGATCGTCGCGCCGGGCCCCAGGTGGAGCGTGACGCGGCTGCGCAGCCGGATCGAATGGCACAGGTATTCGCCCGCCGGGAACTCCACGATGCCGCCCCCGGCCGCGGCCGCGGCATCGATCGCGCGGTTCACCGCGGCGGTGTCGAGCGCCGTGCCGTCGCCCGCGGCGCCGAAATCCCGCACGTCGAACCGCCCGCCCGGGTTCGCGGCGAACGCGGCGGGGAGAAAGCAGGCGAGGCAGAGGAGCGAAAGCAGCGGGCGCATGGGGAGGACCGGACGGCGTTACGACGCGCGAGGATCGAGGCCGGGGGATGCGCCCGCCGTTTTTTCCCGGAAAATCCTTCCCGTCAACCGTTAGCCGGACTCGCCCCTTGTCATCGCGCGCCCGCGGCGCTCCCATCTCCAGTCATCCCGTCCGGCCATCCCATGCCCCCGCCCGACCTCGAGCAATCGCGCTGGTTCGCGCTCGAAGTGCAGCCGCACGAGCCCGCCCTCCGGTCCTACCTGCGCGGCCGGTTCCCGCGGCTGCGCGACTGCGACGACGTCATCCAGGAGGCGTACGCGCGCCTGCTCCGGGAACACGAGGCCGGCCGGGTGCGGCATGTGCGGGCCTTCCTTTTCACCGCCGCGCGCAACGTCGCGCTCGACGTCTTCCGCCGCCGCCAGCACGCGGGCGAAAACATCACCCATTCGGCGCCGACGGACGTCGTGGAGGAGCGGCCGGACGCCGGCGAGTCGCTCAGCCAGCGCCAGGAGCTCGAGCTGCTCGCCGCCGCCGTCCGCAACCTCCCCGAACGCTGCCGCCAGGTCGTCATGCTCCGCTATCTCAAGGGCTGCTCCTACAAGGAAATCGCCGCGCTCCTCGCCATCTCGCCGGAGACGGTGAAGACCCAGATCGCGAAAGGAGTGCAGCGCTGCGCCGAGTACTTCGAGGCCCGGGGGCTGCGGCCCGCCCTCCCGGCCGTCCCGGAGCGCGACGCCCCCGGCCTGCCCGCGCCCACCGGCGGTGCCCCGCGATGACCATGGGCCACCGAGACGACCCGATCGAGCGGCACGCCGCCGCCATGCTCGCGGAGCGGGACGGCGGGTGGAGCGCGGCCGACGCCGCGCGCTTCGACGCCTGGCGTGCGGCCGATCCGCGGCATGACGCGGCCGTGCGCCGGCTCGAGGCCGCCCAGCGGCTCCTGCGCCGGCTGCCGGAGTCGCCCGAGGCCGCCGGGCTCCTCGCGGAGCTCGACGCCTCGCTCCCGCCGCCGCGTTCGGTCACCCGCCTCCCGGCGTGGGCCGGTGTCGCCCTCGCCGCCGCCGCCTGCCTGGCCTTCGCGGTATGGAACCTGGCGACGCGCGCCCCGTCGGCGGTATCGTTCGCCACCGCCCCGCACGAGCGCCGCACCGTCGATCTGACGGATGGGTCCACCCTGCTGCTGAACAGCGGCAGCGAGGTCGACGTCGAGTACCTCGCCGACGAGCGCCGCATCAACCTGCACCACGGCGAGGTCCATTTCTCCGTCCGGACCGACGCGCACCGCCCGTTCGTGGTCGCCGCCGGGCCGGTCCGTGTCCGGGCGCTCGGCACCGCCTTCAACGTCCGCCGGGGCGCCGCCGCGATCGAGGTCGTCGTCACCGAAGGCCGCGTCGCCATCAGCCGCGACCCCGCCGAGCCGGCGCCGCTCCAGCTCGCCGCCGGGGAGAGCGCGACCATCGGCACCGATCCCGCGCGCCCGCTGCCGGCCGCGGAACGGCTCGAGCCCGCGTCGCTCCGCGCCCGCCTCGCCTGGCAGGCGCCGATGCTGCGCTTCGACGACACGCCGCTGGCCGACGCCGTCGTCCAGTTCAACCGGCACAGCCCCATGCAGCTCGAGATCGCCGACCCGGAGCTCGCGGCCCGCCCCGTGGCCGGCACGTTCGCCGGCCACAACGCGGAGGCCTTCGCGAACCTCCTGGTGGCCGGCGGCGACGTCCGGATCGAGCGCGTCTCCGACACCCGCATCGTTCTCCGCAAGGCTCGCTGAGCCCCCGACCGGCCGCCGCGCGGCCCGCCCCGGTCGTCCCTCTTTAGCCCGGTGCCGCAACCTACCCCAGCCGGCCTGACGCCACCCCCATCCGCTGCGCCCCGCCGCCCCGCCTGCCCTCCCTCCCCACTCGTCCGGCAGGCGATGCGGCTCGGGCGGGCTTTGCTCGTCGCCGGCGGGCTCGTGGGCGCGCTCGCCGCGGCGCCGGCCGCGCGCCGTGAGTTCCGCGTGCCGGCCGGCGACGCCGCGAGCACGCTGCCGGAGTTCGCGCGGCAGTCCGGCGAGCAGATCGTCTACCTGGTCGACAACGTCCGCGGCCAGCGCACGCGGGCCGTCGCGGGCGAGTTCGCCGCCTTCGCCGCGCTGCAGCGGATGCTCGCGGATTCCGAGCTGGTCGCGCACCGCGACCGCGCCAGCGGGGCCATGACCGTCGCGCGCCGGCCCGAGCGGCTGGCGCGCGAATTCCGCCGTCCGCCGGCCGGGCTCCCGGCCGGGGCGGTGCCCGCGGACGAGGTCGTGACACTCTCGGAGTTCGCCGTCTCCGATACCCGGGTGGACCGCTACCGGGCGGCGGACGCGATCTCGGCCGTCCGCGTCCGCACCTCGCTGCTCGCCACCCCGGGGTCCGTCTCGGTCGTGACGCGGGACCTGATCGACGACCTGGCGCCGACCCGGCTCTTCGACGTCACGCGGTACCTCGCCGGCATCCAGGAGGGCCGCGGCATCCAGTTCTCCGACCGGCAGATCATCCGCGGCTTCGAGAGCAACGGCCGCACGGTCGACAATTTCTTCCAGACCGGCGCCGACAACTTCGACGAGGCGCTGATCGACCGCATCGAGGTCTCCAAGGGGCCCAACGCGATCCTGGCCCCCGCGGGCGTTCCGGGCGGCTCGATCAACGTCATCACGAAGTCGCCCGAATTCGCCTCCCGGCGCACGCTCACCCTGCTGGCGGGCCGCTTCGACGCGCAGAAGGCGACGCTCGACCTGACCGGCCCGATCGACGCCGAGCGCCGCTTCGCGTACCGGCTGGTCGCGGCCGGGCAGGACTCGCGCCGGTACTGGGCGAGCGACGCGCGCCTGCGCGGCCGGGTCTTCGCGCCGATGCTGGCGTGGCGGCCCACGCCCGACACGCAGCTGACCGCCAAGGTGCTGTACGCGACCCACTGGATCTTCCGCGAGCCGGGGCTCATCCTCGACTCGACGGTCGGCTACGACTCCGGCGAGCCGGCGCTCGCGCCCGGCTTCTCCTACCGCAGCCGCAACGGGATCCAGCCGTGGAGCCACGTGGGCACCGAGACCTGGGACGCGTTTGCGCTGCTCACCTCCCGGCTGGACGAGCACCTCAGCCTGCGGATCGCCGCGAACGCCCGGCATTACTTCGAGGACTCGATGCAGGAGTTCTTCTCCACCCCCGCGCTGGGCAACCGGTACAATCCGTACACCGGCGTGCTCACGCCCGATCACACCTGGGCCCTCGATCCCGCGACCGGAATCGCCGTCGCGACGCCGTCGCCGTTCATCGACCTGACCAACATCCCCGTGCGCGGCGACATGCAGGCGACGACGGTGACGACCGTGAACGCCCAGGCCGACCTGGCGGCCCGGTATCAGTTCGGGCGCGTGAGCTCCCTCACCGTCGCCGGGGGCGGCATCGGGCATTTCGACCACGTCGGACGCATCCGGCATGGCACGCTGCCCGGCCTCGACGTCACGCGGCCCCACCTGCGGTTCGATCCGGTGTGGTCGCCTGACCTCGCCTTCGATTTCCGCAACAAGCAGAACGCGTGGCAGGCCTACCTGAGCCAGCGGCTGGGTTTCTGGGACGACCGGCTCACCCTCGCCGCCGGCGCCATGCATTACGACGTCTACGCCCGGAACCGCAACCAGCTCGACCCGGCGACGCCCGCGAGCGTCCTCGACGGCTCCCGCTCGCTCTGGCTCGCCAGCGTGCTCGTGCAGCCGCGCCCCGGCCTCGCGCTGTACTACACGCGCTCGACGAACTCGACGCCCGTCATCGCCAACGACCTCCCGCTCTGGCGTGACGGACGCCAGCACGAGTTCGGGCTGAAGCAGGAACTCTTCGGGCAGCGGCTGGCGCTCAGCGCGGCTTGGTTCCACATCGACCAGACCAACGTCACGGTGCCGAACCCGGACCGGCAGACGGATCCGACCGCGCCCGAACAGCTGATCGCGAACCTCGACGATCACGGCTACGAGGTGGAGCTCACCGGCGGCCTGACGCCGCGGCTCTCGGTCGTCGCCTCGTACACCCGGCTGCGGCTGCGGGATTCCCTCGGCCGCCGGGTGCGCGCGGTCGCCGACCGCAATGCCGCGCTCCTGCTCAGCTACCGCGTCCTCGACGGCGACCCGCTGCGCCTCTCGGTCTTCGCCGGCGCCACTTATGCGGGCGAGCGGCCGGGTGACGCCACCTCCGGCAACTTCACCGAGCTGGGCGTGGTGAAACGGCAGAGCTTCCTCCTGCCCGCCCGGGCCGTGCTGCACCTCGGCGCGGCCTGCCGCTGGCGGGCGTACCAGGTGCGGATCAACGTCGACAACGCGACCGACGAAAAGGACCACCTCGCGCAGGGCGGCGGCCGCGTGTCGGGCACGGGGCTCACCTCCGCGACGGGACGGAACGTGCGGGTTTCCGCCACGGTGGAGTTCTGACGATACTTCTCGCCGTCTCGTTCGTTTCCGGGCCCCCGGGCCCGGCGGCCGACCGGGAGAAGATCCGGAGAAAGAAGGCGGCTCCGCATCCCCCATCCCGGGCGCTCGCGCGTCGTACGGGGAGCCGGCCGCGCCCTCGCGGCGGCGACAACCCACCCTGCCTATCCCATGAAGACCTCACCGCTCGGCGCGGCGCTGCGGCGCCGCCTTGCCCCGACCGCCCTCGCCTCGGCGCTGGCCGTCTCCGCCACGCCCCTGCTGCCGGCCCAGGCCGCCCCCGCCGCGGCCGGCGAGGAAGTCGTCACGCTCTCGCCGTTCACCGTGTCGGCCGACTCGGCCGACCGGTACCGCGCGGGCGACGCCATCTCGGCGGTCCGCGTCCGCGCGGCCCTGATCGACACGCCGAGCACCATCTCGGTCATCACGCGCGACATGATCGACGACCTCGCGCCGAACCGCGTGTTCGATGTCACCCGGTTCGTCGCCGGCGTGCAGGAGGGCCGCGGCATCCAGTTCCAGGACCGCATGATCATCCGCGGCTTCGAGACCCAGAACGGCGCGCGCACGGTGGACAATTTCCTGCAGTCGGCCGACGCCGACAACATCGAGGAGGCCGTGATCGAGCGCATCGAGGTCACCAAGGGGCCGAACGCCATCCTCTCCCCCGCCGGGGCCCCCGGCGGCTCGCTGAACGTCATCACGAAGTCGCCGCTGTACACGCGCCGGAACACCTTCACCGCGCTCGTCGGCCTGTTCGACGCCCAGAAGGCCACGGTCGACCTCGCCGGCCCGTTCTCGCCCGGCAGCCCGTTCGCCTACCGCCTCGTCGGCTCCTTCCAGGACTCCCGCCGGTACTGGGACGAGGACGCCCGGCTCAAGGGCTGGTCGATCGCGCCCATGCTCTCGTGGCGGCTGGGCGAGGACTCGCAGCTCACGGTCAAGCTGATCGCGGCCGACCACTGGATCTTCCGCGAGCCGCTGCTCATCCTCGACCCGAGCGCCACGGCGTTTTCCGGCGAGCCGAAGCTCTACCCGGGCATCGACCCGAGCGGCCTCAACGGCATCCAGGACTGGAGCCACGTCGACACCGCGAGCCAGGACCTGTTCGCCGTATACACCAAGGCGTTCGGCGAGCACCTGAACCTGCGCGTCGCCGCCAACGGGCGCCGCTATCACGAGACCTCGGACCAGAACTTCCTGTCCACGCCCGGGCTCTCGAGCCGGTACAACCCGATGACCGGGCACCTCACGCAGGACCAGACGTGGGCGCTCCAGAACCCGGCGCTTCCGTACAACGCGAGCACGAACCCGTATGTCCCGACGAACTCGCCCTGGATCGACCCCACGAACATCCCGAACCGCGGCGACATCCAGGATACGCTTCGCCGCACGGCCAACGTGCAGGTCGACCTCGCGGCCAGCCACCGGCTCGGCGCGATGACCGCCCAGACCATTGTCGGCGCCGCGTACTCGCGGCAGGTGGCGCACAACAACACCAAGGCGGCGAATCTCCCGGGCATCAACCTGTTCAACCCGGTCGCCGCGTACCCGGCGTATCCGGCGAACTGGACGACCCAGAACCGGAGCAACTACACGAACAAGCAGTACTACCTGAGCGAGCGCCTGGGCTTCCTCGAGAACCGGCTGTTCGTCACCGGCGGCGTCCTGAACTTCTCGAGCAAGCTGCAGAACTGGAACGGCATCACCGGCGTGACCGGCAGCCGGCTCGACGACGACCAGACGATGTGGAGCCTCGCCGCCCTCTACAAGGTGCGGGACAACGTCTCCGTCTACTACAGCCACTCGACCAACGCGAATCCGACGATCGTCAACCAGACGCAGGCGCTCTGGCGCGAGGGCGAGCAGGACGAGGTCGGCGTGAAGACCGAGTTCCTCGAGAAGCGGCTCTCCCTCAATGCCTCGTACTTCGAGATCTCGCAGACGAACGTCACGGTGCCCAACCCCGCGTTCCAGACCGATCCTTCGCAGCCCCAGACGCTCGTCTCCGACCTGACGAACGAAGGCTTCGAGATCGAGCTCATGGGCCGGCTGACGCCGAATCTCTCGGCCGTCGCCACCTACTCGCGGCTCAAGATGCGCGACTCGCTCGGCCGCATGGTCCGCGCCGTCGCGGACAACAACGCCGCGCTGCTCCTGAGCTACAAGTTCGACGAGGGCCGCGCCGACGGGCTGTCGCTCAGCCTCGGCCTCGTCTACAACGGGCGCCGCGCCGGCGACATCCCCGATGGCAACTTCACGCAGCTCAACGTCGTGAAGCAGGTCAGCTTCTACCTCGAGCCCCACATCACGACCTCGGCCAGCGCGAGCTACCGGCTGAACGAGAAAGTCTCGTTCCGCCTGTACGTCGACAATCTGTTCGATGACGCCGACTACCTCTCGGTCGCGGGCGGCCGCATCACCGGCACCGGCATCACGACGCAGCCGGGGATCAACATCCGCCTCTCCACCACGATCGGATTCTGACCTCCTTTGCCCCGGGGGTGGGCCCGGGGTTCCGCTGGGCTAATGGAACGCCGTCCGGTTCGCGCCGGATGGCGTTCTTGCCATTCGAGGTCGACGGAATGCGCGCCGGGACGGCGCGCCCCACCCCTCGCCGCCAGTCGCGCGGTCTTCTGCGGGTGGCACGCGGTCTCCTGCGGGTGCGCGCGGTCCCCGCGCGCTTCTGGCCGGCCGGGCGCCGGCGGCGCCGCGCACCGATCCGCGCCGCAACAATCCACTGTCCACTCTGGCTCGGCTCGCCTATCCTGGGGCATGCGCCGCGCCGTCCTTCTCGCCTTCGTCCTGACCATCCTGCCCTCCCTCATCCGCGCGCAGGAGGCACCGCCCTCCGCCCCGGCCCGCCAGAGCCCGGCCCTGCTCGCGGAGCTCAACCGCGACCTCTGGACGCCATTCTCCGACGCCTACACCGACGGGGACGCCGAGGCCTACCTGGCGCTGCAGGCGCCCGACTTCGTCCGCGTCGAGGGCGACCGACGCATCATCCGGACCCTCGCCGAGTACTCCACGCTGATCCGCCGCACGTTCGACGGCTGGAAGGACCGCGATGAGAAGGCCGGCATCAGCTTCCGTTTCCTCGAGCGCATCGTCCGCGGCGACCTGGCGTCCGAACGCGGCGTCTACGAGCTCACCCTGGCGGACAATGACGGCAACGTGGAGCGCATCTACGGGCGGTTTCACGTCATCTCGCGCAAGATCGACGGCCGCTGGCGGATCGCGATGGACTACGATTCCACCGAGCGCGGCACGGTCGACCGCGGCGCGTTCCTGGAGGCCGCGGCGTTCGATGACCTCAAGAGCTTCTGAGCATTCCCGCCGCCTCCCATGACCCGCCGCGATTTTCTCCGTCTCTCCGCCGGCACCGCCGCCCTCGCGACGGCCTTCCCCGGGATGGCCGATTCCCCCGCCCAGGCCCGGATTCCCTCGACCGGCGAGCCCCTGGCCCGCGTCGGCCTGGGCACGTGGCGGACGTTTGACGTCGGCGCGGACGCCGGCCGGCGCGCCCGGCTGGCGGATGTCCTGCGCGCCCTCGTGGCCGGCGGCGGGTCGGTCGTGGACACCTCGCCGATGTACGGCACCTCCCCTGCGGTGCTGGGCGACCTGGTCGCGGAGACGGGCCTGCGCGACCGGCTTTTCCTCGCCACCAAGGTTTGGATTTCCGGGGACGCGCGCGGCCGCGAGCAGATGGACGAGCAGTTCCGGCTCCTCCGCACCGAGCGCGTCGAGCTCATGCAGGTGCACAACCTGGTCGACTGGACGACCCAGCTCGCGACGCTCCGCCGCTGGAAGGAGGAGGGCCGGATCCGCCACGTCGGCATCACGCACTATCAACGCGGCGCGCTGCCGGACGTCCTGCGCGTCGTCCGGGCCGAGCGGCTCGATTTCGTCCAATACCCGCTGTCCCTCGAGGAACCCGCCGCCGCGGGGGAACTCGTGAAGCTCTGCGCCGAACGCGGCGCCGCGTTCATCGCGAATCGCCCGTTCGGCGAGGGCGGCGCGCTTTCCCGCGTCCGGGGCATCCCGCTACCCCCGTGGGCCGCCGAGTTGGGCATCCGATCCTGGGCGCAGTTCCTCCTGAAGTGGATCCTCGCGCACCCCGAAGTCACCTGCACGATCCCCGGCACCGGCAATCCCGCCCACATGACGGAGAACCTCGCCGCCGCCCACGGCGCCCCGCTCGACCCCGCCGGCCGCGACCGCCTCGCCGCCCACTGGCGCGGCCTCTAGCGGGGCAAGGACGCCCCGCCCAGCGCGCCGGTGGGCCGCCGCCCGCACCGCCCCGGCGTCCGGACGGGTCGCGGCCGCCGTTTCCCGGTCGACTCGCGCCTCCGCCCCCCTACTGTGCGCGCACCATGACCCGCCGCGTGTTGGCCCCCCTCGCCGCGCTCGCTCTCGTCGTCTCGGCTTCGGCCCAGGTGACTTTCTCGTTCAACTACCTCGATTCCGGCACCGGCTTCAACGACGTGACGCTGGGCGCGACCCGCCGCAGCGCGCTGGAATCGGCCGCGAGCACCCTCGCCTCGTACTTTTCCGTGCCAAGCGCGCGCACCGTGACCTTTGACGTCACGTCGCACAGCACCAACAACACGAACCTCGCGAGCGCCGGCAGCACCGTCTCCGGGATCACGGTCGACGGCTTCTACAAGACCAACGCCCAGAAAATGATCCAGGACAACGCCGGTCCGGGCGATGGGCAGATCAACTGGAATTTCTTCCACGCCTGGGACTACGACGACTCGGTCGGCGCCGGCAGCTACGACTTCAAGTCCGTCGCGATGCACGAGATGATCCATGCGCTCGGCTTCTTCAGCTTCGTCAGCGGCAGCGAGACGGGTGCGTTCGACGAGCCGTCCGGAAACACCGACGTCTGGTCCATCTTCGACCAATTCCTGACCGACGCGAGCGGCACGCGCCTCGTCACCTCCGGCGCCGCCTTCAACACGAGCCTGGCAGGGATCATCGCGAACGCGAGCGGCGCCGCGGGCGACGTGTACTTCAACGGCACGAATGCCGTCGCCACCTTTGGCGGCGTGGTCCCGATCTACTCCCCCGCGACGTTCGCCGACGGCAGCAGCCTGAGCCATCTCAGCACCACCTTTTTCGGCACGAACAACTACATCATGACGCACGCGGTCACGACGGGACCGTCCGTCCGCGCCCTCAGCGCCCTCGAGCTGGCGATCCTCTCGGACCTCGGTTATTCGGTCACGGCGGTGCCGGAGCCGGCCACCTATGCCGCCCTCGCGGGCTGCCTCGCGCTCGTCGTCGCGGTGCGCCGCCGCCGCGCCGCGGCCTGAACGGCGCGCGCCGGGAGCTACCCCCCAGCCTTA
>DASPMS010000020.1:0-60212 GCA_035626915.1 Opitutaceae bacterium | reverse complement strand
GTCGGCTTGTTTGCCCGCCGATGACGCGGATAAACGCGGATAGATGCCCGTGCCGATTCGCAACTGACCTCCGTAGAACTAAACAACCTGTCCCCTTCGGCTGTCCTCAGGATCGAAACCTAAAGCCTATTCTTGATCGCGGACCGGCCCCGCTGGACAGCAGGAGACCAGAAATGCGGCAACAACTAGCGGGCGGCGTGCCAGGCTAGTTGAGTTAGCACCGGACTAAGCTTCTGAGGGCAGAGGGGACGCGTTGCCCATGCCCTTTAGCCTCCGCACGCGGCAACGAAAGATACCACCCCTCCATCCGCTGTTCCCGCCAACCCTGCTGCGGTCATGGCTCCGGATCCTCCGCGTCGTCCTGTTTAATCCACCCCCGACCATTGGCGTGATCGGGGGGAAAACCCGGCCGCGGTTGTCGGACCGTCGGCTTGTTTGCCCGCCGATGACCCGGATAAACGCGGATAGATGCCCGTGCCGATTCGCAACTGACCTCCGTAGAACTAAACAACCTGTCCCCTTCGGCTGTCCTGTGGCCTCCCGTTCAAACCCATCCGTGTCGATGGTATGTCCGTTTTGACTCGATCGTGCGGTCCGTGGGAAGACTACGGCCGGACCCCGAGGTGCCCGGGCGGTTGCAACCGCCCGGCCGGATCCGGTCAGTTCCGGCGGCGGGGCACGTAGCCCAGGTCGGTGGCCTTGACCGTGTGCGTGAACCGCGTCGCGCCCTGCTTGTCGATGCAGGTGATCGTGAGGGCGCGTTCCGCGTCGCCGCCGGAGAAACCGACGGTCACGAAGTTCTGGTCGCCCACCAGGGTGTCCTTGAGCACGTACGGGTCGTTCGCCTTGGCGCTGTTCAGGACGTCCCACGATCCGCTGGAAAGGGGCGACGAGGTGATCTCGTAGACCCACGGGCCGGTCGTCTCGAGCCGGCGGCGGTAGATGCCGGAATGATGGACGTCGCCGGTAAGGAACACGACGCCGGTGAGGTTGATCTCGCGGATGAACTGCAGGAGTTCCTCGCGCTCGCGGCGGTATTCCTCATGGGACTCGGAGCGCGTGTTGACCTGCAGCATCTGGTTGCCTGTCGCGATGAAGTAGAACTTGAAGTGGTTGAGCTCCTTGGCGGCGTACAGCGACTGCTTCAGCCACTCGAGCTGGCGGCGCCCCCACTGCGACTTCTCAGGGTACGCGTCCTGGTTCATGGTCGCGGCGTCGCGATGGTAATGGTTGTCCATCAGAAAGAACGCGGCGTCGCCCCAGTAGAACTTCGTGTACACGCCCGGGTTGTCGCGCTCGCCGTAGGAGTTGTTGCCCCAGTACGCCTGAAAGATCTTCAGGGCCTCGTCCTTGTACTCGTAGGACGAGTTCGAGTCGTTCGGGCCGTAGTCGTGGTCGTCCCACGTCGCGTAGTGGTGCATGACGCCCAGCAGCTTCTGCATCTCGGGAATCGCGCGATCGTGCTGCGGCCGGTACCAGAGGCCGCTGATCGAGTTGTAGTCGGGCTCGCGGAAATACCAGTTGTCGCCGAGCCAGACGGTGAAGTCGGCGCCGCTTTCGCCCATCAGCTCGAAGGTGCGCACGGTTTTGCCATAGCCCTCGCCGGGCCGGTCGTACGGGGGGTCGTTGATGTAGGCGCAGGAGCCGACCAGGAACTTGAAGTCGGGCGGCGGCTTGCGCCATTCCCAGAGGTCCATCGTGGAGAATTTCGCCGGGGCGGCGGTCGTCTGCGCCACGCCGTCGATGCTCAGGGCGTATTCGTACGGCGCCCCCATCTCGAGGAGGCCGGGGCGGAAGTGCAGGATCTGCCCGCCGGCGGGCGTCGCGGGCGGGTTCTCCTGCTTGAGGGACCGCTTGGTCTCGGGCTTGCCGGCGATCCAGAAGTCCAGGGTCACCTCGCGGGCGTCGCGGGTCTCGACCCAAAGGAACACCTCGCGATGGGCGCGGTAGCCGAGCATCGGCCCGGAAACCAGGCTGCCGGCGCCGAGCGCCGGGGGCAGCGCGCTCAGGATCAGGGCCAGCAGGCCCAGGCAAAAGCGGAGCGGGAAGGTCATGGCGCGAGGCAAGCGCCGCGTCCGGGCGAAGGCAATCCCGCGTCCGTCACTCATGCTGAACAAAAGTTTGACCGATCGGGCGGTTGCAAAACGGCCCGGGCCGGGTTCCGATTTGCGTGCCGATGCCGTCACCCCGCTCCTGGCTCCGCCCCGCATGCGCCCGCATGTCCCGCTTCCGCCTGCCCCTCCTCGCCGCCCTCCTGGTGCCCGTCGCGGCGCGGGCGGATGACGAGCGGCTGCTGAAATCCTTCCAGGACGAGATCGCCCCGCTCCTCGACCAGTACTGCTACGACTGCCACGGGTTCGGGGTGGGCAAGGGCGGCGTCACGCTCGACGAGTTCGATTCCGCGGAGAAGCTCCGCGACCACGCGGTCTGGCTGCGCGTCCTGCGCAACACGCGCGCCGACATCATGCCCCCGCTCGACGAGCCGAAGCTGCCGCCGGAGCTGAAGGCCAGGCTGGCGCAGTGGATCAAGCGCGAGGCCTTCGGGCTCGACCCCCGGCAGCCGGACCCGGGGCACGTCGTCGTGCGGCGGCTCAACCGCGTCGAGTACCGGAACACGGTCCGCGACCTGCTCGGCGTGGACTTCGACACGGAGAAGGAATTCCCCCCGGACGACACGGGCCACGGCTTCGACAACCTCGGCGAGGTGCTCACCGTCTCGCCCATGCTGCTCGAGAAGTACCTCGACGCCGCGCAGGCGATCGTGGCGCAGGCGGTGCCGTCGGAGCCGTGGGTGGTCGCCGAGCGGAACGTGCGGGGCCGGGACTTCACCGAGGTGGCCCCGCCGCCGGAACCCGCGTCCGCCTCCGCGGCGCCCGCCGCCGCGGGCGCGAACGGCCCGGTGAACCCGCCCGTGCGGCAGGGTCCGAAGGAGGCCGGCGGCGCGATGGAGCTTTCCTACTACTGGCCGGCGACGATCCGCGCGACGCACCGTGTGGAGCACGCGGGCCGCTACGTGCTGTCGGTCGACCTGCGGCCGATCGAGCGGTACGTCGACGACCAGTTCGACCTCAACCGCTGCCGCTTCCGCTTCAAGGCCGACGGCGAGGTCCTGATCGACCAGGAATTCGTCCGCGAGGGCGGGCGCAAGCTGACGTTCGAATTCGAGCGGCAGTGGTCGCCGGGAGAGCACGAGCTGGTGTTCGAGCTCGAGCCGGTGCCGCCGGCGCGCGAGCAGCTCCGCAATCTCCGCATCCGGGTGGAGGGCGTCGTCGTGCGCGGCCCGTTCACGCCGGAGCACCGCGTGCGGCCGGCGCGCCATGCCGAGTTCTTCCCCGAGCCGGTGCCGGCCGATCCGGCCGCGCGCCGCGCCTACGCCCGCCGGATCCTCGGGCCGTTCGCCACGCGCGCCTTCCGCCGCCCGGTCGACGGCCCCACGCTCGACCGGCTCGCGGACCTCGCGGCCGCCCAGTCGGCGCTGCCCGGCCAGGCGTTCGAGGGCGGGGTGGGGCAGGCGATGGCCGCCGTGCTGGCCTCCCCGCGCTTCCTGTTCCGCGAGGAGGCGGCGGCGGTGGTCGACGCGGGCCAGAAGCACCCGCTGGTCGACGAGTACGCGCTGGCGTCGCGGCTGTCGTATTTCCTCTGGTCGACCATGCCGGACGCGGAGCTCTTCCGGCTGGCCGGGACCGGCCGGCTGCGCGCCGAGCTGCCGGCCCAGCTGAAGCGCATGCTGGCGGACAAGCGCGCCGAGGAATTCGTCCGCAACTTCACCGGGCAGTGGCTGCAGGCGCGCGACGTCGCCCACGTGCAGATCAACCCGGTGGACGTCTTCCTGCGCGAGAACCCGATGCCCGAGTTCGAGCCCGCGCGGGACACCTTCCGCCGGCTCAACCGCATCCCACCCGAGCGGCGCACCCCGGAGCAGAAGGCCGAGTTCGACCGGGCGCGCGCCATCGCGCAGAAGGTGTTCCGGTCCCCCAAGCCGCAATTGACGGAGACGCTGCGCACCGCGATGCGGCGGGAGACGGAGATGCACTTCGCGCACGTGGTCCGGGAGGACCGCAGCCTCGTGGAGCTGATCGAGAGCGACTACACGTTCCTGAACGAGGAGCTCGCGAACCACTACGGCGTGGAGGGCGTGAGCGGCACGGACATGCGCAAGGTCCAGCTGCCGCCGGGCCACCCGCGCGGCGGCGTGCTCACGCAGGGCACGGTCCTGGCGGTCACGTCGAACCCGACGCGCACCTCGCCGGTGAAGCGCGGCGTGTTCATCCTCGAGAACATCCTCGGCACTCCCCCGGCGCCGCCGCCGCCGAACATCCCCGCGCTGGAGGACGCCGCCACCAAGGAGCAGCTCGCGAAGATGTCCCTGCGCGAAACGCTGGCCCTCCACGCGGCGAATCCGCTCTGCGCCTCCTGCCACAGCCGGATGGACCCCTTGGGGCTCGCCCTCGAGAACTTCAACGCCCTCGGCCGGTGGCGGGAGCAGGACCAGGCCCAGGCGATCCAGCCCGCGGGGCAGCTGATCACGGGCGAGAAATTCACGAACATCCAGGGCCTGAAACACATCCTTGCGACCTCGCGCCGCCGGGATTACTTCTACGCCATCAGCGAGAAACTGCTGACCTACGCCCTCGGGCGCGGGCTCGAACACACCGACATGGACACCCTCGACCACCTGGTCGCGCGCCTGGAGGCCGCCGACGGACGCCCGTCCGCGCTGCTGTCGGGCATCGTGGAGTCCGCCCCCTTCCAGCGCCGGCGCGCCGGCGACACCCACGCCGCTCACGCGGCGCAACCGACCACCCCGCGCGCGGCCCCCGCGCGCTCCGAGGACTGACGCCATGAAGCCCACCCCGCACCCCTCCGCGATGAACCGCCGTCATTTCCTGCGGGGCCTCGGCGCCTGCGTCGCGCTCCCCGCGTTCACCTCGCTCGCCCCGGCGCGCTCGCTCGGCGCCTCGGCCCCGGCGGTCGGCGGCGGCGCGCTCGCCACGACCGCGACCGGCGCGCCGCTGCGCACGGCCTTCATCATGTTCCCGAACGGCGCGATCCCGGCGCGCTGGTGGCCGGAGGGCGCCGGCGCGGACTTCACGCTGCCGGTCACGCTCGAGCCGCTGGCCGAGATGCGGAAGCACGTGCAGGTCATCGGCGGGCTGGACCAGCAGAACGCCAACCCGGGCGACGACGGCGCGGGCGACCACGCGCGCGGCAACGGCGTGTTCCTCACCGGCGTGCGGATCAACAAGAGCGCGACGGACGTCCGCGCCGGCATCTCGATCGACCAGGTGATCGCCAACGAAATCGGCCACCTCACGCGCTTCTCGTCGCTCGAGCTGACCTGCGACGAGGCCCGGCGCTCCGCCGGGTGCGATTCCGGCTATTCCTGCGCCTACCAGTTCAACCTCTCGTGGCGGAACGCCACCACGCCCATGACGCCCGAGGGCAACCCGCGGCTCGTGTTCGAGCGGCTGTTCGGCCCCGGCGCGCATGGCGAGCGCGCCGCGCACGCGGAGCGCCGGCTGATGAGCCGCCGGTCCCTGCTGGACTTCGTGCTCGACGACGCGAAGCGCATGCAGCGCCGGCTCGACGCGCCCGACCGCGAGAAGCTCGCGCAGTACCTCGACGGCATCCGCGCGGTGGAGGCGCGGATCCAGAAGGCCGAGCAGTTCGGCCCGAACGTGGACCCGGCCGTCGCGACGCCGGACGGCATCCCCGTCTCCCGCGCCGCGTACGTCGACCTGATGTACGACCTGATGCTGCTCGCCTTCCAGACCGACTCGACCCGCGTGGCCTCGTTCTGCCTCGCGCACGACGGCGACAACCGGTCGTTCAGCGAGATCGGCATCGCCGAGGGGCACCACGACCTCTCGCACCACCAGAACAAGGACGACCGGATCAACAAGATCGCGCAGATCGAGCGCTGGTACGTGGAGCGCTTCGCGTCGTTCCTGCGCCGGCTCGACCAGACGCCCGACGTCGACGGCCGCTCGCTCCTGCACAACTCGCGCATCCTGTACGGCAGCGGCAACGCCGACGGCAACCGGCACACCCACGAGAACCTGCCGATCCTCCTCGCCGGCGGCGGCGGCGGACAGCTCACGCCCGGCCGCTACGTCCAGCACGGCGGCCGTCCGCTCAGCGACCTCTTCCTCAACCTCGCGCACACCGCCGGCGCCGCGAGGCTCGAGCGCTTCGGCGACTCCACCGGCATCCTGCACAACGTCTGACCCGGTTCCGCGCCCTGTTTGCGCACGGCGCGGAGGTGCGCCGGGGAAGCGGTCCGCCCGCCGCGGCCGTGACGGCGTGATACCCGCCGGGGACGCTGGTGCGAGGGCGATGGGTGGCGCGGGCGTAATCCATTCGGGTCATGTTCCGCCCAAATGTCGGCTGGTAAAGTGGGCAAAATGACCCACGCCCGCCTCCATCTGTTTCTCCTCGCCATGACCCTCGGAAGCTTCGGGAGCATGCGCGCCCAGTATCTGTCGTTCTCCGGAAGCAACGTTCCGACCGGCACTTATTCGGAGTACGACTTCGTGGACATCTCAAACACGGCCGGCGACGCGACTTTCCTGAGCACGGCGTCCGTTTCCCAGAGCATCACGTTCTACAGCGCGACCGGCGGCACGGCCCGCATCGTCAACCAGGGCACGGCCGGCAACCGGGTCAATTTCACCCTGGCGTCGGACGCGGCGAATGCCTGGATCACGAACGAAGGCGGCCTCAACACGGTGTTCTTCATCGACACGGCCACGGCCGGCAGCGCCCTCATCGAGAACCTTCTCTCCGCCCGTCTTGAGTTCAAAGACAGCACCAGCGCGGGTTCCGCGACGGTCCAGTCTCCCACCGGAACCGTGGATTTCTCCGGATCGTCGACCGGCGGCAACGCGACGCTTTCAGGCAATACGTTCTATTTCCGCGAAAACTCGAGCCTGGGCGCCGCCAGCCTGACGGTGAGCGATTCCACGGGATTCGTCGACTTCAGTTCGGCGGCCAGCGCGGGCTCCGGCACAATCGCGAACTACGGGGGAACATACTTCCGGGGCGGGGCCGGCGCCGGGACCGCTGCGATCACCAATCACACGGACGGGATCGTGCTCTTCGAGGGCTCGAGCTCGCTGGGCTCCTCCACCATCACGAATAGCGGCACCGTCATCATCCAGGATGTCGCGAACGCGGCGACCGCCACCATCAACAACGTCGGTGCGTCCTCGCTGGTCGATCTCTCCAGCTACGCCGGCCCGGTCTCGCTCGGCGCCGTCACCGGCGGAGGGACGCTCAAGATCGGCGGAAGCGCCGTCACCTTCGGCACGAACGGAACGGCGGCGACCTTCGACGGCGCGATCACGGACGAGGGGGCCGGCGGCTCCGTGATCCTCAACACGATGGGCGCCCTTGTTCTCACCGGCGCGAACACGTATGCGGGCGGCACGACGGTGTCCGCGGGGCGTCTGTTCGTGAACAACGCGGCCGGATCCGGCCTCGGCTCGGGGGCCGTGAGCGTGCTGGCCGACGCCGAGCTCGGCGGCGCGGGATTCATCGCGGGAGCGGTGGAGGTCATGACCGACGGCCTGCTCAATCCAGGCCAGGCGCCGCACGCCGCGGGCATTCTGACGATCGAGGGCGGCCTGACGCTGCATGCCGGCTCCTTGCTTGTGTTCGACCTTGGCGCGAGCAGCGACCTCCTCCAGGTCACGGGCGGCACGTTCTCGACGCCCGAGGCCGGGGTGAGCTTCTATTTCTCCCCGAGGACCGGGTTCGCCGCCGGCACCTACAACCTGATCGACGCGACGGGCGCGACGCTCGGCCTGATGGACCCGGGCGACTTCACGATCCTCGGGCCCACCGCGGCGTACGACTCGTTCTTCTCGCTCGATGGAAACGTCCTTTCGGTGACCTTCACCGCGATTCCGGAGCCCTCGACCTATGCGGCTCTCGTCGGGGCGGGAGCCCTCGGCTTCGCCGCGTGGCGGCGGCGCAGGGCAGGGGTCTAGACGGAGCGCCGTCCGTCGCGTTCCGTCGTTCGCTCAGCCCGCGGAACCGCCGAGGGCGTCGAGCGCGATGCGGGCCGCCGCCGTGCGGGTCTCGACCCCCAGCTTGTTCAGCACGTTCTGGGCGTGCTTCTTGACGGTGTTGGCGGCGGAATCGAGCACGACGGCGATCTCGGGGTTCGTCTTGCCCTGCGCGATCCAATAGAGGACCTCGGCCTCGCGCGGGGTGAGGCCGAGCTGCTCGAGCCCGTCCAGCGGCGGCGGCGCCGCGAGGTCCTCCTCGAGCACCAGCAGGCAGAGCCCGGTCGTCCCGGGCTCGACGAAGCGCCGGGCGCGGAGCCGACCGGCCGGGCCGTCGATCTCGAGCGGAGCGGCCGGGCCCGCACCGAGCCAGCGCGTGAACGCCGCCGGCAGGGTGCCACCCGGCGCGCCGCCATGCCGGACGAGCATCTGCTCGGCGCGGCGCGTGCAGAACGGCACCGAGCCGTCCTCCGCCACCATCAGCACCGCCCGGTCCAGCGACTGCCGCAGCTGGGCCTCGAGCGCCGAGCGCCGGTCCACCTCCTCCTCCAGCGCCTGCTGCAGCTCGCGCAGCTCGAGGTGCGCGCGCACCCGGGCGAGCACCTCCTGCGGGTGCAGGGGCTTCGTGATGTAGTCCACGCCGCCGGCCTCGAAGCCCTTCACCTTGTCCACGACGTCGCTGAGCGCGGTCATGAAGATGACCGGAATGGCCCGCCAGGCGGGGTCGGCCTTGAGCCGACGGCACGTCTCGAGGCCGTCCAGGCCCGGCATCATGACGTCGACGAGGATCAGGTCCGGACGGGCCTCGCGCATCTGCGTGAGCGCGCGCTCGCCGCTTTCGGCCACGCGCACGGCGTAGCCCGCCGCGCTGAGCACATCGAGCAGGACCCCGAGGTTGGCGGGAACGTCGTCGACCAGGAGCACGGTCTTCATGCGGAGGCGGTTTGGGCGTCGGCGATGACGCGGCTGATCCGGCCCATCTGGAATTCCGCCGCGAGGCGGTCGAGCTCGTCGACGAACGCGGCGCAGGCGGGCGCGGACGCGCGCAGGGTCGCGAGCCGCGCGCGCAGGCCGACGACGTCGCCGCCGGCAGCCAGCATCGCGAGCGCCTGGAGCGTGTCGGGATCGGGCAGCGCGTCGCCGCCCGCCGCCAGCGGCGCGCTCGGCGGATCGGCGATCATCCATTCCAGCGCCAGCACCCGGCCGAGCACGGCGACGAGCTCGCGCTCGCGGAAGGGCTTGGGCAGGAAGTCGTCGCAGCCCTGGCGGAGGGCCTCGTCCTTGTCGGCCGCGAACACGCTGGCGGAAACGGCGACGATGCGCGTCGCGGCCAGGGCGGGCTCCGCCCGCAGCCGCCGGGTCGCCGCCAGGCCGTCGAGGCGCGGCATCCGCAGGTCCATGAGCACGGCGTCCGGCGCGTGGGCGGCGGCCGCGCGCACGGCTTCCTCCCCGTCGGCCGCCTCGGTCACGACGAAGCCGAGCGGTTCCAGCATTTCCCGCAGGACCTGCCGGTTCACCGGCTCGTCGTCGACCACCAGGACGCGGCGGCGCGGCCCGCGGTAGCCCTGCACGCGCGGCGCGAACGGGTCGGCGGATTCGCGCCGGGCGGCGGTCACGGGCAGCACGATCGCAAAATGGAACCGGCTGCCGCGTCCGGGCGCGCTCTCGACCGCGATGACGCCGCCCATGAGGCCCACCAGCCGCTGGCTGATCGCCAGTCCGAGGCCGGCGCCCTGCTGCCGCATCGCCGCGCCCCCGGCCTGCTGAAACGGCTGGAAGAGCCGGGCCAGCTCCGCGGCCGCGATGCCGGCGCCGGTGTCGCTCACGCTGAACTGGAACCGGTCGCCGTCGCGCCCCACCTCCAGGTCGATGCGCCCCCCGGGGGCGGTGAACTTGACGGCGTTTTCCAGCAGGTTGATGAGCACCTGCCGCAGGCGGCCCTCGTCGGCAAGCACGGCCTCCGGGAGCGGCGCGAGCTCGCGGAAGCCGAACGCGATGCCCTTCTGCGCGCCGCGCAGGTGGAACATCTCGCACAGCGCGGACAGGAGGCGGGAGAGCGAGACCGGGCGCGGGTCGAGCTCCACCTTCTCGGCCTCGATCTTCGCCAGGTCGAGGACCTCGTTGATCATCTGGAGAAGGTGCTCGCCGCCCTGCGCGATGGCGCGGACGCGCCGTTGGTGGTCCCCGGGCAGGGCGGGGTCGCGGAGGACGACCTGCGCGTAGCCGAGCACCGCATTGAGCGGCGTCCGCAGCTCGTGGCTCATGTTGGCGAGGAAGGCGGACTTCGCGCGGTTCGCGGCCTCGGCGCCGTCGCGTGCGAGGCGGAGCTGCTGCTCGCTGGCCCGGAGGTCGGCGGTCCGCTGGGCCACCAGGGCCTCGAGCTTCTCGTTCCGGCGCCGGACCTGGGCGAGGCGCCACTGGACGACCGCGAAGAGCCCGCCGACCGTGCCGAGCGCGTACAGCCCGAGCATCCATGGGGACTCCCACCAGGGCGGGCGGATCACGAAGGCGTAGGACGCGGGTGCGCTGACCTGGCCGTCGGCGTCGCGCGCGCGTGCCTGCAACAGGTAACTTCCGGGCGCCAGGCCCGTGTAGGTCGCGGTCGGCGTCGGCGAGAACGGCGTCCATTCGTCGTCCCGCCCCTCGAGCCGGGTCTGGAATAGCTGTTCGGTCGCGTCGAACCGAGACGAGGCGAGCGCGAAGAGGAAGGAGTTGTCGCCGGGCGCGACTTCCAGCGGCGCGGCGCCGGCGAGGCGGCGGACGGCGCCGTGCAGGTCGGTCACGCGGCTGATGCGGGCGGTGAACGGACGCGGCTGGAACAGCGCCGCGGGGAGCTCGGCCCGGACCAGGCCGCTGCTGCCGCCGATCCAGACCACCGGGCCGGGCCCGTCGTGTTCCTCGAGAAAGATCGGGGCCTCGCCGACGAATTCGGAGACCCGGTGCGGCAGGTTTTCCCACGCGCCGTCGGCCGGGACGCGCCAGAGCTTGCGTCCCTTCCACGGACCCGCGCCGGGCGCGGGGTCGAAGGAGCGGACCCAGAGGAAGTCGGAACGGTTCCCGTTCGCGCTGACCAGCGACACCCCGGGCCCGGGCGGCCGGTGCCGTGACGCCGCGGCCTCGACGAAGCGGCCGACGGCCGGATCGAACCGGAAGATCCGCGTCCCGGTGAAAAACGCCACGTCGCCGTCGAGCGGCTCGGTGTGCGAAGTGCTCCGCGCCGACGGCGGCTCCAGGCCGTGCTCGCCGAGCCGGTAACGCTCGACGCGGAGTGGCCGGCCTTCGCCCCCGCCGGGCAGCCCGACGATGCGCACGAAGCCGGCCGCGATGGTTCCGATCCACAACGAACCGTCCCGGGCCTCGACGAACGAGCGGGCCTCGACGTCGAGGCCGGGCACGACTCCTTCGAACCGCCACTGCCCCGCCTCGCGCCGGAACATCTGGATCCCGCGGGCGCCGCCGGCATAGGCGCGGTCCGGGTCGTTCCGGGGCACATGCACGGCGGTGGTGTAGCGTGCGTCGGCCGGCTGCGGGAGCGGCTCGGCGCGGTCGGCGCCGGGCGGAAGGGCGAGCAGGCCGGTCTCGGTCGCGATGAGCAGCGTGTCGCCGGCGCTGCGCATCTGCCACACGCGCCGCGTCACGCCGCCCGCCGGCGCGAACCGCGCGGGGCGGGGCGGATTCGGGGTGGGGTCGCCCGGCTCGAGCACGAACAGGCCGTCGCCCGTGCCGACGTACAGCCGTCCGGCGTGCCGGTGCAGGGCCGTCAGCAGCTCATGGCGCAGCCCCTGGGCGGCCCCGAAAGTCGTGATCGGGCTCGGCCAGCGCAGCCGGCTGAGGCCCGTGTTGAGCAGGGCCCACAGGCCGCCGTCGTGGTCCTCATAGGTGCCGAGCACCATGTTGGACGGCAGGCCGCCGTTGTCGCCATGGAGGTGGTGCCTGAGCTTCCCGTCCGGTCCGACGATCAGCAGCCCGCCCTGGCGGAGGGCCAGCGCAAGCGAGCCATCGCTGAGCGCCCGGCCGTGGTAGATCAGCCCGTCGCGCAGCGCCGCGTCGGCCTCCGTGGCGAACGGCTCCAGGCGGCCGTTCTCCAGCACGAAGAGCCCGCGCCGCAGCGTGCCGACCCACCAGCCGCCGGCGGCGCGCGCGGCCACGAAGGGAACGGGAACGTCCGTCACCTCGGGCGCCGCGCACACGTCGCGGCCGCTTCCGCCGCGCCAGGCGCGGAGTGCCGGCCCGCCGGCCACGCTCACCACGAGTTCGTCGCCCACCTGCGACGCCATCACGCGGCCGGTGCGCTCGACGGTGAATGTCTCCCCGTGCCAGCGGAGGATGCGGTCGTCGGCGACGAAATAGATCCCGTGGGACGTGGCGAACACGCGGCGGATGTCCCGGAAGTCGCGCTCCGCCTCCGGCAGCCGGTCCCGCAGCGACGTGTAGGCGCGGCTGCCCCGGCCGTCGTCGTCGAGGTAGCCGACCTCGTTGACCCCGCCCACCCAGACCCGGTCCGCGGCGTCCACCGCGAGGCCCCGGATGAAGATTCCGCCGGTCGCGATGGCCTGCCAGCGGACGCCGTCGTGGCGCAGCACGACGTTGCGGTTGCCGACGTACAGCGCGCCCGACCGGTCCTGCACCGCGCACCAGTTCTGATTGTGCTCCTCGTAGTCGCGCGGAGTGAAATCCCGCCGCAGCGGCTGGCCGGCCTCGGCGGCCCACGCCGACACCGGCGCGAGCGACAAAGCGGAGCTCACCGCGAGGAGCGGGACGACGAAGCGCAGCACGGCCGCGGGTTATGACAGCCGCCACGGGCGGCGCAACTCCGGCGAACGGCGGCGCATAATCCATTCGGGTAATGGCCCGGTCTCCGGCGGGTTGGTAGACAAGGGTGTGCACCTGCATTCGCTGTTCCCGCACCTCCCGCGCTGCGTGCCGTCGCTGCTGGCGGCCGCGTCCGCCGCCCTGGCCGGCGCCGCCCCGGCCCAGACGACGGTGGATACCACCGGCCGCACCATCACGATCAACACGGCGACCGGCTACGACGAGCCGGTGGACACGATTTACACCGGCACGGGCACGCTGTGGAAGAGCGGCGCCGGGAGCGCCAGCTGGGGCACGTCCGCCGCCACCTTCGCGCTGGGCTCCGGCGGCTTGATCGATGTGTACCAGGGCAGCTTCGTCGGCGGCAGCGGCGGCAACGAGAACTGGGCCGACAACAAGTCCGACCTGAACCTGTGGGCGACGGGCATCTTCGCGGGCGGCGACGCCCAGGTGCGGGTGGACGCCCTCACGGGCGCGGGCCGGATCAGGTCGGGTTATCTGGGCGCCGGCAGCTTCACCTTCGGCGTCGACAACGGCTCCGGCGTGTTCAGCGGCTCGATCGCCGATACCAACACCGCCGACGGTTCCGTGGCGCGGTTGGTCAAGGAAGGACTGGGCACCCAGATCTTGAGCGGGAACAACACCTTCACGGGAGGATTGGCCATCAACCGCGGCGCCGTTTCGGTGTCGTCGGACGCCAATCTGGGCGGCAGCGGCGGGGGGATCTCGCTCAGCCGAGAGGGCAGGCTGATCACCACCGCCAGCTTCGCCTCCGGCCGCGCCGTGACGTTCGGCTTTTTGGGCGGCACGTTCGACGTCGCGTCCGGCACGACCTTGACGTGGAACGGGAATCTCTCGGGCGGCGGCCAGGGCAACAGCCTGTACAAACAGGGTGAGGGGACGCTGGTGCTGGCCGGCACGAACACGTCGCCCACCCTCCATATCGTCGCGGGCACGGTCTCAGTCTCATCGAACGAGAACCTCGGCTACCCCGGACTCCAGGTGCGGCTCGAGGGCGGCCGACTGGCGACCACCGCCAGTTTCAGCGCCTCCAGCCGCAGCCTGGTGGTCGGGGGCGGCGCCGTCGATGTCGCGGCTGGCACGACGCTGTCGTGGACGGGGGAGATTACCGGGAGCGGCGACCTCAGAAAGGAGGGCGCGGGAACCCTCGCGATCGGCGCGAACCCCACGTACCAGGGACACTGGACGATCGCGGAAGGGACGGTGGTGGCGGGGAGCGACGCGCACCTCGGCCGGTTCGATGCGACGGTCTATTTCGACGGCGGCCGGCTGGCGATGACCGGCAGCTCCGCCGCCGCACGCAGTTTCGGACTGACGCCCCAGGGCGGAACCCTGGACGTCGCGGCCGGCCACACCCTGACGTGGTCGGGAACGGTCTTCGGCCAGGGCAGCCTGACCAAGCAGGGCGCCGGCACGCTCGTGCTCTCCGGCGCCAATACCTTCGAGGGCGGGCTCGCGGTCGAAGGCGGCACGGTGTTCGTGTCGGCGGACGCCCATCTCGGCACGGGCCCGCTCGCGCTCAGCGGTGGCAGCCGGCTGGCGGCCACCGCCGGCTTCGCGTCCAATCGCGCCGCGACGCTGAGCTCGGGTGGCGTGTTTGACGTCGCCGCCGATGCGACGCTGGCTTGGAACGGCACCGTTTCGGGTTCCGGCGGCTTGCGCAAGGAAGGCGCCGGCGCGCTGGTCTTGAGCGGATCCCAGACGTTTTCGGGCGATCTGGCGATCGCCGGGGGCGCGGTGTCGGTGTCTGCGGATGCCAGTCTCGGCGACAACGCCGGCGTGGTGGCGCTCGACGGGGGCACCTTGATGACCACCGGCAGCTTTGCCTCCAGTCGCGGCACGGCCGTGAGCTTTGGCGGCGGTGCCTTCGACGTCGCCGCCGGCACGACGCTGACCTGGAACGGCTCGATCTACGGCCCGGGAAGCGTGGTCAAGCGGGGCGCCGGTTCGCTCGTGCTGGGCGGCGACAGCTCCTTTTCGGGCGGCCTCTCGATCAACGCCGGCTCGGTGTCGGCCTCCGCCGACGCCAACCTAGGCCGTGACTTCAATGTCATCGCGTTCGACGGCGGCACCCTGATCACCACCGGCAGCTTCGCGGCCAACCGCGGCACGGCGGTGAGCTTCGGCGGGGGCACGCTCGACGTCGCCGCCGGCACGACGCTGACCTGGAACGGCTCGATCTACGGCCCGGGCGGCGTGGCCAAGCAGGGCGCCGGTTCGCTCGTGCTGGGCGGCGACAGTTCCTTTTCGGGCGGCCTTACGATCAACGCCGGGTCGGTGTCGGTTTCCGCCGACGCCAGCCTCGGCCGCGATTTCAACGCGATCACGCTCAACGGCACCACGCTGGCGACCACCGGCAGCTTCACCGCCAACCGGATCACGACGCTGGGATCAGGCGGCACGTTCCACACCGCCCCGGCGACCACCCTGACGTGGAACGGCCCCATTGGCGGCAACGGCGGGCTGATCAAGGCGGGCGCGGGCAATCTCGTCCTCGGCGGGGACAACGCCTACAGCGGCGGCACCACCATCAGCGCCGGCACGCTCACGCTCGGCCACGCGAATGGCGCCAGCGCCGGAACGGTCCACATCGCCGCCGGGGCGACCTTCGACGTTGCCGCGCATGGCTTCGACCTCACGCGCGTTTCCGGCGCCGGCACCGTGACCGGCGCGGGATCCGTGACCTACGATTCCGCCGCCAGCGCAACGCTTGCTCCGATCCTTGCCGGCACGGGCGGTCTCGTGAAGGCGGGCACAGGCACGCTGACCCTTTCCCGGGCCAACAGCTACAGCGGCGCGACCCACCTCAATGCCGGCACCCTGGCGCTCGCGCACAACCAGGCCTTCGGCTCCGGCGAGGTCCGCCTCGCGGGCGGAGACCTGCAGGCGAGCGGCGGAGCGCGGGCACTGGCCAATCACCTGGTGTTGGACGGCGATGCAGCCATCTCGGGGTCGAACGCGCTGACGCTCACCGGCGGGCTGACCCTCGCGCGCAACCGCGATCTCACCGTCAGCAACACGGCCCTCACCACGCTCGCGGGCGTCATTGACGAGAGCGGCGGCTCCCGCGTCCTGGCCAAGTACGGCGACGGCGAGCTCGTGCTCACGGGCGCGAGCACCTACACCGGCGGCACGCTCATCGCGGAAGGCACGGTGCGGACCAACAACCTGGGCGGCTCGGCCTTCGGCACGGGCGCGGTCACGGTCGCTTCCGGCGGCACGCTGACCGGCGCGGGCCTGTTCACCGGCGCGCTGCAGAACAACGGGACCTACGCGCCGGGCAACAGCCCCGCCTTGCAGGCGCTTTCCAGCTTCAGCCAGGGACCGGGCGGGCTCCTCATCATGGAGATCGAAGGGCTCGCACGCGGCGCTGGCTACGACGCGCTCGACGTCACCGGCTCGGCGCATTTCGGCGGCACGCTGCAGGTCACCTTTCTCGGCGGTTTCACCGCCGCGGCGGGACAGAGCTTCGATTTCTTCAACTGGGGCGGCTATGACGGCAGCACGTTCGGCACGCTCGACCTGCCGGCGCTCGGAGCCGGGCTGGCCTGGGATTCGTCGGCCCTCTACACTTCGGGCGTGCTCGGCATCACGGCGGCCGCGATCCCCGAGCCGTCAACCTACGCGGCGCTTTGCGGGGCGGCCGCGCTCGGACTGGCCGTCTGGCGGCGGCGCCGGACCGGCTGATGCGGAGGGGATACCCTAATCCAATCGGGTAATGGCCGGCCCAGCCGAGGTTTGATAAAAGAGGGGGTGCACGCCGGCCCTTCCTCAGCTGTCCCTGGTCGCGTTTCCGCGCGGGCGGCTGCCGGTTTTCCGGGCTCGTCCGGATGGCGCGCGCTCCCGGCCGGAGCCGTGCCATTCCGGGCGGGCCTCGGCGCGATGACGCTCCCCGCCGGATGGTCCCGCGGGCCAATGTCTGACGAATTCCCATGAACCACGCTCATCTCGGGTCCCGCCTCGACCGTGCCGTGCACCGGTGCGCGTTGGCGCTCGTCCTTTCGTTTCCCCTGATCGCCGCCGCGCAGGCCCAGATCACGTTCTCGGGCGAGGTGTCGCCGGCGCCCCCCGAGCCCCCGGCCGCCAGCTGGGACCTCGGCACCGACTCGCTGCACGTCGGCTTCAACACCGCCGGCAGCATCACCATCGAGGGCGGCGCGACGGTGACGTCCGGAAGCGGCTCGGTCGGATATCAGATCAGTTCCGGCACGGCCGCGGCGACCGTGACGGGAACCGGTTCGAGCTGGAGCATGACCTCCTTTTTTCAGGGCGCGGGCACGCTGACCGTCACGGACGGCGGTGCGGTGACCAGCGGCAACGGCCTGTGGATCACCTCCGGCGCGGTCAACGTCACCGCGGGGGGCGCGCTCACCAGCGGCGCCGACTTCCAGCTTCGGAGCGCGTCGCTCTCCGTCAGCGGGAGCGGTTCGAGCTTCAGCACCACGGAAACGCTCCACGGCATGGTGCTGGCGGACGGAGCGGCGGACGTGGCGCAGTTCCTGGTCGACGGAGGCGCCCAGGCGACCGTGGTGGGCCGCCTCTGGACGGGGTCCGGCAGCGGCAGCATCGGAGTCAGCGGCGCCGGATCGTTCCTGGATGTTTCGGCCGGTGCGATCGATCTCGGCTCGAATGGCGGACAGGGCACGCTCTACGTTGACGACGGCGGGCAGGTGATCGCCGGCAGCGTCACCGTCGGCGTGGATGCTTATGGCTCGCTCGCCCTTGACACCGGGGCGCAGCTGACCAGCACCGGCGGATTTTACGTCGGTGGCCAGGATGAAGGTTCGGTCAACATCTGGGGGGGAAGCGTGCTCAACACCGGCGCGGCCGAGATCGGCCGCGCCAGCGGCATCGGGACGGTCACGGTTTCGGGGGCGGGATCGGCTTGGAACGTCGCGGGCATCCACATCGCCCTCCACACCAGCACCGGCAGGCTCACCATCGAGGATGGCGCGACGGTGACGGTCGGCGGGGGCACGGGCGCCGTGGACCTGCCCGGCTGGGGCGGGTCGACGGCCGAACTGCGGATCGGGAACGGCGGCGTCGCGGGCACCCTCAACGCCGGCAGCGTCAACGGGCCGGACCTCGGGGGGACCGCGATCGTGCGGTTCAACCACACCGGCGCCACCACCTTCGCCCCGATGCTCACCGGGGGCCTCAGCGTGGTCCATGAGGGCCCCGGCACGTCGGCCCTGACCGGCGCGAACACCTACACCGCCGGGACGACGATCGCGGCCGGCACCGTCCTGGCGAACAACACGACCGGGTCGGCCCTAGGGACCGGGCCGGTGTCCGTCCAGCTGGGCGCGACCCTGGGCGGCAACGGGTTTGTCGGCGGCGAGACCACCCTGCAGGCGGGCGCCCGCCTGGCGCCCGGCAATTCGATCGGCACGCTCACGTTCGAGTCGGGCCTGACGCTCGATCTCGGGACGATCCTCGATTTCGAGCTCGGCGCCACGAGCGACCTGCTGCGGATCACCGGGGGCGATTTCAACGTCGGGGAAGCGACGTTCAATTTCACGAACCTGGCCGGCTACGCGCCGGGCGCCTACACGCTGATCGACTGGACCGGGGCCAACCCGGTCGCATTCATGGCCACCAACTTCAACGTCGGCACCGTCTCGCTCGGGACGGCATCGGATTACCTGCTGTGGATTGACGGGACCAAGCTGATGCTGACGGCGAGCGCGAGTGCGATCCCCGAGCCCTCGACCTACGCCCTGGTGTTCGGGATCGGAGCGCTTGGCCTGGCGGCCCGGCGCCGACGGCGGCTCGCGCCATGAGGCGTTTCCGCCCGCTCGCGGTCGTCGCGCTGCTCGCATGCGCGGGGACCGCCGCGCCGGGCCAGACCTCCGTCGTGATCGGCACCGGCGAGGTGCACGAGCTGGGCGTGGCCGGCGCGCAGGATTACGGGAGCACGGTGTTCAGCGGCGCCGGCACGCTGCGCAAGACCGGCGCAGGTTTCGTGACGTGGGGCGGGGGGAGCACGACCTTCGCGCTCGGTTCCGGCAGCCGCCTCGAGGTGCAGGGAGGCGTCTTCAACGGCAGCAGCGGCTGGGACGAGAACTGGACCAACAACAAATCCGACTTGTCTGTGGTTTCCGGCGCGGCCTTCCACGGCAACGAAGGCAGCATCCGGGTGGACGCCCTGAGCGGCTCCGGGACGATCACCGCCGGCTGGGGCGGTCTGGGGAGCCTCACGTTCGGGGTGGACAATGGAGGCGGCCGGTTCAGCGGCACGCTGGCCGACGGCGGCAGCACGGGGCACTTCATCAAGACGGGCACCGGCGCGCAGATCATCGAGCGGCATGCCACCTACACCGGCACGACGACGGTCGCGAGCGGCACCCTCCTGTTCGAGCAAACGGTGGCCTCCACGGCGTGCAACGTTTCCTCCGGCGCCATCCTCGCATTCGCCCCGGCGGGCGCCGCCGTCCAGCGGGCCCGGAGGCCGGCTTCTTTATGAATACGTCGCCCCGTCATGGCCTCGCGCTCCTGCTCGCCGCGATTCTCGCGGCTCGCGGGACGGCGCAGATTTCGTCCAGCGGCGACGTTTCGCCCGCCGGCCTCACCTCGCCCGTCTGGAATGTGACCGACGACTTGCTCCGTGTCGGGAATGCCGCTCCCGGCGGCCTCACCGTCGCCGGCGGCGGCACGCTGACGAGCAACAACGCGATGTTGGGCGGCTCGACCACTGCGCCGGGCACCGTGGCGGTTGCCGGTTCGGGCTCGACCTGGACCAACGGGAACATCCTGGAGGTGCTGGACGGCAGCCTGCTCACGGTGCAGGACTTCGCGGACCTCACCACGACGGACCTGACCGTCGCGGCGCAAGGGGGGATCTCCCGCGTTGACATCCTGACGGGCGGCGCGATCACCACCAACAGCCTGGGGCTGGCCAACGGGCGCGTCATGGTGTCGGGGGCGGGCTCGGCGCTGACGATCAGGACTTCCGGCGTGCTGGGTGGCTACCTGGGGACGACCGAGCTCCGGGTCGACAGCGGCGGCGACGTCAACGTCGAAGGCTACGAGATCCGGGTCGGCGTGGCCGGATCGGGGCTGGTCTCGATCACCGGCGCGGGATCGACGCTGACGGCGCCGCTGGCTTCCCTCGAAGTGGTGGGCGGCGACGGCGGCGATGCCGACGTGCACGTGGCGCAGGGCGGCTACCTCGAAGCCGGATTGACCGTGGTCGGTAGCGATACCGGGACGGGCGAGATCCTGGTCGCCGGCGCCGGTTCCTATTTTCGGACCGGGACCACGCATGTCGGGTATTTCGCGCAGGGCAGCGTGACCGTCGCGGAGGGCGGGCACATGGAACTCGGCGGCGGGGCGGACGGCCTGTTCATCGGCTATGGCGATGACGTCTTCAGTTCGGTCGACTCAGGCACGGTGGTGGTGACCGGTGCCGGCTCGAGGCTCGACGCGAACGTGGCGTTCGTCGGGGCCGCCTCCGGCCGCGGGACGCTCGTCCTGTCCGAGGGCGGCACGGCCACGATCTACGGGGGATTCCTGGGCCTCGCGACGGGTTCCATGGACGGCGACGGGCAGCAGGCGACCCTGAAGATCGGCGAAGGCGGCCTGGCGGGGACGCTGGAGGCTACCGAGGTGCGCGGAGCCGTCGGCGCATCGGCGGTGATCTTCAACCACACCGACACCGTCGTCTTCGACCCGCGGTTGACGAGCGGCCTCACCGTGTCCAAGCTCGGGTCCGGAACGACGAGCTTGGTGGGCGAAAATACCTATTCGGGCGGCACGACCGTCAGCGCTGGCCGGCTGCTGGCCAACAACACCGCGGGTTCCGCGCTGGGCACGGGGCCGGTGACGGTGCATTCCGGCGCGACGCTCGGTGGGGGGGATTCGTCGGCGGCCTGACGACCATCGAGTCCGGCGGTCATCTCGCGCCGGGCAATTCGGCCGGCACCCTCACGTTCGAGGACGGGCTGGCGCTCGAGGCCGGTGCGATCCTCGACTTCGAGCTCGGCACGACGAGCGACCTCATTCGCGTCAGCGGCGGCGTTCTCACGGGTCCGGGCGGCGTCGGCGGCATCACGCTCAACCTCTCCGACGCGGGCGGCTTCGCGCCGGCCACGTATGTCCTGTTCGATTTCGCCGGGGCGTCCCCGAGCGATCTCGACGCCTGGGATTTCGCGCTCGGTTCGACGATCGCGGGTTACGATTACAGCTTCGCGCTGGTGGGCTCCGCGCTGCAGCTCACCGCCACCGCCATCCCCGAGCCGTTGGCCTATGCGGCCTTGGTCGGGGCCGGCGCGCTCGGGCTCGCGGCCTGGCGCCGGCGGGCCCGGTGCCAATTTCTCTATGAATGCGTTACCTCGGCACGGTCGCGCGCTCCTGCTCGCGATCATTCTTACGGCTCACGGGAGGGCACAGGTGTCCTCCTCGGGTGACTTGCAGCCCGGCACGGTCTCTTCACCGGTTTGGAACGTCACCGACGAGTGGCTTCGTATCGGCAACACGGGGCCGGGCAGCCTGACGATCGCCGGCGGCGGCACGGTCACGACCAACAACGCGGCCCTGGGCGCCTCGCTCGCCGCGCCGGGCACGGTCACCGTGACCGGCGCCGGCTCGAGCTGGACCAACAGCACCCGGATGGAGGTGTTGTACGGCAGCGCGCTCACGGTCCAGGACACCGCGCACGTTACGGCCGGGGAGCTGATCGTGGCCGACGGTGCCAGCACCGCCGACGTGCTCTCCGGCGGAACCCTGGCCGCGTATTCGCTGCTTTTGAGCGATGCGCAGTTCCGGGTTTCCGGGACGGGCTCCACGCTGAACTTTGAGACGGACGGGCGGATCTTTGGCTCCTCCCACTCGACCGAATTGCTGATTGAGAACGGAGGCGCGGTATCCGCCGGCCCTGGCGCGATCTTCAAGGTGGGCCTCGCCGCGGCGGGATCCGTCGCGATCTCAGGGGCCGGCTCAAAGATGGAGATCTCCACGGGGATCCTTCGTGTCGGTGAGGACGGTGGCGACGGCCTCATCCGTCTGACGGACGGAGGGCACCTCGCGGCCGCGCTTACCGAGGTCGGAACGGCCGTGGGTCAAGGCGAGATCCAAGTCAGCGGTGCCGGCTCGAAATGGAGCAGCGGGAGCGCGGTCATTGGATACGAAGGGATCGGTGAGCTCACGGTCGAGAATGGCGGGGAGGCCGACCTGGGCACGGAGCTGGTGCTCGGCCACGGCGACATCCCGGACTACCCGGATGCCGGCGCGGCGCGCGTCACCGGGGCCGGTTCGAAAGTACGGGCGCACGCCATCGTGCTCGGCCGCGTCGACGGGGCGGGGACGCTCACGCTGGCCGAGGGCGGCACGGCGACGGCGGGCGGAGGCGTCCTGTTCATGACCGACGGCAACGGCTGGGCGGACGGCCAGAGCGCGACGCTCAACATCGGCGAAGGCGGCGCCGCCGGCACGCTCGAGGCGGACGAAGTCAGGGCCGGCACCGGCACCGCGACGGTCAGGTTCAACCACAGCGATGCGATCGTCTTCGGCGCGCGGATGGTGAACGGACTGTCGGTCACCAAGCTCGGCTCGGGCGCCACCAGCCTCGTGGCGGACAACCTTTACACCGGCGGCACGACGGTCAGCGCCGGCCGGCTGCTGGCCAACAACACCGTGGGTTCCGCGCTGGGCACGGGGCCGGTGACGGTGCATTCCGGCGCGACACTCGGCGGGGCGGGATTCGTCGGCGGGCTGACGACGATCATGTCCGACGGGCATCTCGCGCCGGGCAATTCGATCGGCACGCTCACGTTCGACGGCGGGCTGGTGCTCGAGGCCGGCGCGATCCTGGACTTCGAGCTCGGCGCGACGAGCGATCTGCTCCGGATCACCGCGGGCAGTTTCGACGTGAGCGACGCGACGTTCAATTTCACTGCGCTCGGAGGCTACGCGCCGGGCAGCTACACGCTGCTGGATTGGACCGGCGCGGCCGCGGGCGCGTTCACGCTGGCGGACTTCAACGTCGGGGCCGTCTCGCTCGGCAGCGCATCGGACTACACGCTCTGGATCGACGGCACCAAGCTCATGCTGGACGCCGTCGCGATCCCGGAGCCATCCGCGGCCGCGCTGTTCGGCGTCGGCGCCCTCGGCTTCGCGCTCTGGCGCCGGCGCCGGCGGCCAAAAGTCCGTCGCATATGCGACAGACTTTTGGCGTGACCCCTAGTCGCGGCGCGCGCGGCGGCCGATCGTCAGCGCGGCGAGCGCCAGCGCGAACCAGATGCTGGGCGCGCCTCCGCCACCGCCGCCCGAGGCGGGCGGTGCCGGCGGCGGGGAGGGCGGCGCGGCGGGATTGACCGTGACCGCGGCGATCTGGCTGCCGACGTTCCCGAGCGTGTTCGACACGGTGACGGCATAGTCGCCGGCGTCGGTCGCCCGCACCGAAGTCAGCGCGTACGTCGCGTTGGTCGCTCCGGGGATCGGCGCGCCGTTGCGCGTCCACTGGTATGCGGGCTCCGGCACCCCGCTCGCCGCCACGGAGAGGTGCAGCGGTTCTCCCGCGCGGCGGGTGACCGCCTGCGGCTGCTGGGTGATCACGGGCGCGGCCGCGAGCTGCCCGACCCGGAGCGTCGTGCTGGTCGTGACGTACACTTTGCCCCGATCGTCGACGGCGATGCCCGCGGGATCCCGGAAGCGGGCGTCGAGGCCGACGCCGTTCGCGTAACCGGCGGTGCGCTCCAGTCCGCCGAGCGTGATAACCTGGTAGCCGGAGATGCGGCGAACCAGCTGGTTCCCGGTATCGGCGACGAAGATATCGCCCCCTTGAGCGACCGCGACCCCGCTCGGCGCGTTGAAGGTCGCCTCGGCCACATGCCCATCCCGGGCCCCGGGGGAGTCCGGCCGTCCGGCGATCGTGGTGACCGTGCCCTCGGGCGTGATGCGGCGGATGGCGTGATTGCCCGTGTCGGCGACGAAGATGTTTCCGCCGATGTCCACCGAAACGCCGAGAGGGCGGTTGAACGACGCCGCGGCACCGGAGCCATCCGCGCGTCCTGGCGACCCCGGTGTCCCGGCGAGCGTCGAGACCGCCCCGGCGGGGGTGATCCGGCGGACGACATGGTTGTCGGTGTCCGCGACGTAGAGGACGCCGGTGGCGGCATCCGCCGCCAGGCCGAACGGGTAGTTGAAACGCGCCGCCGCGCCCACGCCGTCGGCGTATCCCGCGCCCTCGGCGCTGCCGGCCACGGTGGTGACCACGCCTTCGGGCGTGACGCGGCGGATCGTGTCGTTGCCCGGGTCCGCGACGTACAGGTTCCCATCCGGGCCCCACGCCAAGCCATGCGGCTCGGCGAATCGCGCCGCCGCGCCGGTGCCGTCCGCATGGCCGGCACGTTCGGGGTGGCCCGCGAGGGTCGAAACCGTGCGGTCGGGGGCGATCCGGCGGATCGCCGAATTCAGCGGATCCGCCACGTAGATTTCCCTGCTCGCGCCGACCACCGCGGTGCCGAGCAGGTCGAACCGCCCCGCGGGCCCGTCGATCCAACCGAAGCTCTGGGAGACCGGAAGGCCGGCGAGGGTGGTGACGGTGCCGTCGGGCGCGATCTTGCGTACCGTGTTGTCGGCGTCATCGACCACCAGCACATTGCCCGCCGGGTCGACGGCGAGGCCGGACGGGCTGTGGAACCGCGCCGCCGATCCGAGCCCGTCCGCGCTGCCTCTCACGCCGGGCATCCCGGCGACGGTCGAGACGACCCCGGCGGGCGTGATTTTCCGGACCGTGGCATTGCCGCCGTCGGCCACGAAAAGATTTCCCGTCCCGTCGAACGCCAATCCCACCGGGCGGTTGAAGCGGGCATCGGCGACCGGGCCGTCGGTGATGCCGCTTTGGCCGGCGCGGCCGGCATAGGTGGTGACCGCGCCCGCCGGGGACACCCGCCGGATGGTGCCGTTGATCGTGTCGGCGACGAAGAGGTTCCCGGCGCCGTCGAGGGCCAGCCCGAACGGCTGGAAAAACCTCGCTTCCTCGCCGGTGCCGTCGGCGCTGCCGCTTTCGCCGGCGCGACCGGCCAGCGTCGTCACCACCCCCGCAGGGCTGATCTTGCGGATCGTCTGGTTGAACCATTCCGCGACGTAAAGATTGCCGGCGGCGTCCACCGCGATCGCGCTCGCGACGTGAAAACGCGCTTCGGTCGCCGGGCCATCGGCGCTGCCCGGCACGCCCGTGGCGCCGGCCAGGGTGGTCACGACGCCGTCGGGGGTGACGCGCCGGATGGTGAAGTTCATCTTGTCGGTGACGTACAGGACGCCCGCGGCGTCGATCGCGATGCCCTCGGGGTTCGCGAAGATCGCCTGCGGTCCCGTGCCGTCGGGCGGTGGTCGCGTCGGCCCGTGCAGGCCCGCGTAGAAGACGCCCGCCGTGCCCGCGAGGGTCGAGACCACGCCGGCCGGAGTGATCTTGCGGATGGTGTTGTTGACGGTGTCCGCGACATACGCGTTGCCGGCCCGGTCGGTCGCGATGCCGCGCGGGGCATAGAAACGCGCGAGTGCGCCCGGTCCGTCGCCGCTGCCGGTGCTGGAGTCGCCCGCGATGGTCGAAAAGGCGAACGGCACCGGGTAATCCGCGGCGGGTGCCTTGCCCGCGGCGAGCGGGAGGATGAGCGAAATGAGCCGGGGGCCGGCGAGGCGAGCGAATGCGTTCATCCCCGGGAATGACAACCGAGACGCGGCCACCCGCCAGCGGGGTCCCGGGCGCCGCGCTCCGCCGACCGACGCCCGGGCGCGGCTTGGCGCCGGCTGCCGAAAGTCCGTCGCATATGCGACAGACTTTTGGCGTGAGTCGCGCAGTCGCCTCAGGCGTTCGCCAGGGTCGGGGCGCGGTTGAGGTGCTCGTCGCCGACGTACTTCGCGGACTGCTCGTCCGCGTGGTAGCTGGAGCGGACCAGCGGGCCGGACTCGACGACGCCGATGCCGAGCTCGAGGGCGAATTTCTTCCAGTGCGCGAATTCTTCCGGCGGTGCCCAGCGGGCGATCTTCCAGTGCTGCGGCGTGGGCTGGAGGTACTGGCCGAGCGTGAGGATGTCGGTGCGGTCGCTCGCGATGTCGCGCAGGCACTGCTCGATCTCCTCGGCAGTCTCGCCCAGCCCGAGCATGATGCCGGTCTTCGTCGTGAAGCCCTTCGACTTCGCGTGCCGGAGGACCGAGCGCGACCGGTCGTAGCGGGCCTGCACGCGGACGGGGCGCTGCAGGCGCTCCACGGTCTCGACGTTGTGGTTGAAGATGTCGGGCTTGGCCGCGAGCACGATGTCCACCTGGTCGAGGTGGCCCTTGAAATCCGGAACCAGGACCTCGATCGCGCATGGCGGGTTCTTGTAGCGCACGGCGCGGATGGTCGCGGCCCAAACGCTTGCGCCGCCGTCGCGGAGGTCGTCGCGCGCCACCGAGGTGATCACGCAGTGGCGGAGGCCCATCTTCTGCACGGCGTCCGCGACGCGGGCCGGCTCGCCCAGGTCGTATTCGGTCGGCCGGCCGACCTGGATCGCGCAGAAGTTGCACGACCGGGTGCAGATGTTGCCGAGGATCATCACGGTGGCCGTGCCGCGGGACCAGCACTCGCCGATGTTCGGGCACTGCGCGCTCTGGCAGACGGTGTGCAGCTTGTTGTCCTCCACCAGCCGGCGCGTGGCCTGGTAGCCGGGGCCGGAGGGCAGCTTGGCGCGGAGCCAGTCGGGTTTGCGGAGGGCGCTCATGAAACCGGTCGAAAAGTGGTCATTGTTAACCGCTAATCCACGCTAATCTTCGCCGAGGTCCCGGCTAGCGGAGGCGATGATGCCCGGCATTAGCGGAGATTGCCGGAGGTCAGCGTTTTGCGAAGAATTCCGGCAGCCGGCGCTGGAATTCGGCGGCGAGGAAACGCTTCGTGGCGGCCAGGTCGACCGGCCGGCCGAGTTCGAGGTGAAGCGATGTCACGGATCCGTCGGCCGGCGCTATGCCGCACGGCACGATGCCGGTGAAGGGCGAGAGGTCGGTGTTCACGTTGAACGCAAAGCCATGGAAGGTCGTCCACTTCTTCACCGCGACGCCGATGGCCGCAACCTTGCGGCGCCCGATCCAGAGCCCGGTTTTGCCCGGATTGCGTCCGGCCTCGAGTCCGTGATGCCCGGCGGCGGCGATCAGGAGGTCCTCGAGAAAGCGCAGCCACGCGTGCAAATCCTTCCGCGGGGCGAGGTGCACGATCGGGTAGCCGACGAGCTGCCCCGGCCCGTGGTAGGTGATGTCGCCGCCGCGGCTCGTGCGGTGCACCGCGATGCCGCGGCGGGCCAGCTCCGTGTCATCCCAGAGGAGGTTCTGCTCCGCGCCGGGCCGGACGCCGAGGGTGAAGACCGGCTCGTGCTCGGTGAAGACCAGCGTGTCGACGGCCTCGCCCGCGTTGCGCCGCGCGACGAGCTCTTCCTGCCGCCGCAGCGCGTCCGCGTATCCCGTGCGTCCCCAATCGAGGATGGCGGCGGGCGCGAGGGTCGGGGCGGCTGGCATGCCCGCCAGCGTGGCCGGCCGCGCCGGCGGGGCAAGCGCGCGGCGAGTCCCGCGGCTAGCCGCGCAGCAGCCACAGGCTCGCCAGGCCCGCGGCCGCGGTCGGGAGAAGGCCGAGGAGCACCTGCCAGCGGAACGACCCGCGGCCGATGACGGCGGCCAGGCCGGCCTTGAGCAGCGTGTTCGATACCGCGGCGAGGACGATGCCGCGGGCGAGCAGCGCGAGGTCCCCCTCGGCGCCCTCCTCGCCGCCGGCGAGGGACAACGCGATCGCATCCACGTCGGTGAGGCCCGACAGGAACGCGAGGGGAAGCAGGCCGCGCTCGAGGTGGCCGTGGGCTTCCGCCGCCTTCACCGCGAAGGTGATCGCGGCGTAGATGAGCGCGAATTTCACGGCGGGCCAGAGGTCGAGCGGGTTGCGCAGGCCGAGTTCGGCGGCGTCGGCCTTGCTCTTGCGTTCGCGCAGCCAGGACCAGGCGACGAACGCGAGGGCGGGCGCGAGCATCAGGCCGAGCGGGACCAGCAGCTGCCGGGCGAGCGGCGCGTTGACCAGCCCTACGATCAACGCGAGGCGCGGCAGCATCACCGCGCAGGCCAGCGCCACGCCCATTGCGCACGCCCCGCCGAGCGCGGGCTGCGCGCGGCTCCGGCGGCTGAACGCGAGGGTGGTGGCCGTGCTCGAGGCGATCCCGCCGAGCAGGCCGGTGAGGAGGACGCCGGCGCGCGTGTCGAACAGCCGCATGAGGACGTAACCCAGGAAGCCCAGCCCGGAGATCAGCACGACCATGCGCCAGGTCTTGAACGGGTTGAACGCGTCGAACGGCCCGAACTCCTGGTTCGGCACGAGCGGCAGGATGATGCCGGTGATTGCGACGAACTTCAGCGTGGCGCCCACGTCCGCGTCGGTGAACCTGCGCGTCCAGGCGTGGATCGGCCGTTTCAACCCCAGCAGCACGGCGGTGAGGGCGCCGAGCAGCACGGCCTCCTGGCGGTAGCGCCAGAAGATGAGCGCGCCCGCGCACATCGTGAGCAGCGAGGCTGCGAGCGTGGTGGCGCCGGCGACCCCGGTTCCCGCGGGCCGGATGGCCGCCGCCCCGATCTGGTGCAGGGCGACGGCCGCCAGGGCCACGGGAAGCAGGGCGGGCGCGAACTCGTCCGACAGGAACGCGCCGACGCAGCCGAGCACGCCCCAGAGGGTGAAGGTCCGCACGCCGCTGTACTCTGCGTGCTTCGGGTGCTCCTCCTGCTCGCTGCGCTGGCGCACCAGCCCGATCACGGCGCCGAGCGCCGCGCTGGCGATGAAGGCGAGGATGAACGGGGACATCGGGGGCGCTCTCCTTCAGACCATGCCGGGAATCCCGGGTTGCGCCAGCATCGGGAGCGGGCGCTTGCGTTAGTCGTTCTTCCGCCGCTCGGCGCATGGCCGAGCCGCGGGGCCCCCGCCGGTCGGGCTGCGCGGGCGCCGCGGCCCGCGCCAAAAGTCTGTCGCATATGCGACAGACTTTTGGCAATCGGCACGCGCGGGCCGCCGGAACGGCCCTCGCGGCGGTGGCCGCGCCCATTGCCTGCGGGCGCCGCGCGTCGCCAGTGGCGGCGGCGCGTCCGAGGGCCGTGCGGTGGCGTCGGGAGCCGCGGCGGGCCGGGCCCGGCGGACGCGGCAAGAGAAAGATTGCGAGGGGCGGGGGGGCCGGCCAATCGTGCGCGGTTCCATGAGCGACATCCCCCAGGACATCACCCACGACCAGCACGCCGTGCGGCTGAAGAAGCTGCAGGACCTGCGCGCGGCGGGCGCGGATCCGTTCCGGGCCAACTGCGAGCAGACGCACTTCTCGGGGGCGGCGATCAAGGCCTACGCGGACGGCGCCGCGGCGGGGAAGGCCGACTACGAGATCCCCGTGAAGGTCGCGGGCCGGCTCGTCGTGATCCGCGACATGGGCAAGAGCCAGTTCGTGAAGATCCTCGACCAGGAGGGCCAGATCCAGCTGTACGCGAAGAAGGACATCCTCGGCGACGAGGCCTACGCCGCGTTCAAGAAGCTGGACCTCGGCGACATCATCGGGGCCGAGGGCGCTCTGTTTAAGTCCAAGAGCGGCGAGGTGACGGTGCGCGTCGACCGGTACCGGCTCGTGGCGAAGGCGCTCCGCCCGCTGCCGGAGAAGTGGCACGGCCTGACCGATCCCGAGCAGGTGTACCGCCAGCGCTACCTCGACCTGGTGGTGAATCCCGAGTCGCGCGCGCGCTTGATGCTGCGCAGCCGGATCGTCGCGAGCATCCGACGCACGCTGGCCGGCCGGCAGTTCCTCGAGGTCGAGACGCCCGTCCTGGAGGGCGTGGCGGGCGGCGCGGCCGCGCGTCCGTTCGTCACCCACCACAACGCGCTCGGCGTGGACTTCTACCTGCGCATCGCCCTCGAGCTGCGGCTCAAGCGGCTGCTCGTCGGCGGGTACGACCGCGTGTTCGAGATCGGCCGCATCTTCCGCAACGAGGGCATCTCGCGGAAGCACAACCCGGAGTTCACCATGCTCGAGGTCTACCAGGCCTACTCGGACTTCCGCGGCATGATGGGGCTGGTCCGGGCGATCTTCGACGACCTGTGCCGCGACGTGATCGGCGCGACGGAGATCCGGCACGCGGCCAGCGGCCAGACGATCAATTTCGCGGGGGAGTGGCGCGAGGCCCGGTACTTCGACCTCGTCGACGAGGCCGTCGGCTTCAAGCTCGGCGCCCTGCGCGGGTCGCCCGAATACCGGGCGCAGGCCACCGCGGCCGCGGAGAAGCTGGGACTCGAGACCCACCCCGGCTGGGAGAACCACGAGATCGTGAACGAGATCTTCTCGAAGAAGATCGAGCCGGCGCTGATCCAGCCCACCTTCGTGACCCACCTGCCCAAGGAGCTCTGCCCGCTGGCCAAGCTGAACGCCGAGGACCCGGGCCTGATCGACGTGTTCGAGCTCATCATCGGCGGCATGGAGGTCGCGCCGGCCTATTCCGAGCAGAACGATCCCTTCGTGCAGCGGCAGATGTTCGAGCAGCAGGTGGGGGAGGATAAGCAGAAGATGGACACCGACTTCCTCCTCGCGCTCGAGCATGGCATGCCGCCCGCCGGCGGCATGGGCGTTGGCATCGACCGCCTGTGCATCCTCCTCACCGGCGCGGAGAGCATCCGCGACGTCATCCTCTTCCCATCGCTGCGCCCCCTCGGGGCGGAGTGATTGCGCATTGCGGAATGCGGGTTGCGGAATGAACTCCCGGAATCCGGCAGCGGCCGCCACCTGACCGGATCAATCCGCAGTCCCAAATCGCCCATCCGCCATCGACGATGCCCTGGCCGATCTACCTTGCGCTGAAGCAGCTGTTCCCGGCCGGGCGGGTGTCGTTTTTCACCGTGCTCTCGGTGGCCGGCGTCACGCTGGGCGTCGCCGCGCTGCTGGTGACGAGCTCGGTGATGGGTGGGTTCGGCCACCGCATCAAGCACATCACCGTCGAGACCCAGGGCGAGGTGACCCTCGCGGCCAACCGGCCGATCACCGACACGGCGGTGTTCGAGAAGCTCCTGGCCGCGACGCCGGAGGTGCAGGCGTGGACGCCGTACGCCCGCGGCTTCGTCATGCTGGATTTCGAGGGCCGCCCCTCGTTCCCGACCGTGACCGGATACGACGTCGAGCGCCTGCACGCGACCATCCCGCTGCAGCGGTACCTTTTGGCGGGCTCGTTCGACGACCTCGACGACGATTCGATCATCGTGAGCTCGATCCTGGCGGCGAACAACGGCGTGCAGGTGGGCAGCACGGTGAGCCTGTACACGCCGCTGATGCTCGACCGGATGAAGGACAACGAGGTCCTGCTGCCCCGCGACGTGCGGGTGGCCGGCATCTTCGAGATCGGCCATCCGCAGCTCGATAGCGCGACGCTGGTCTGCACGCTGCGCCTGATGCAGGACCTCTATGGCCTGCGGCATGCGGTGCACGGCTTCAACGTGCGGCTCAAGCCCGGGGCGGACGCCGACGCGGTCGCCGCCCGCCTGAACACCCAGCTCCCGCCGGGGACGGCCGCCCTCACCTGGTTTGAGGTGAACCGCGACCTGCAGGCCATCCTCGCCTTCGAACGCAGCATGATGTCCCTGCTGCTGGCCCTCATCGTGGTCGTCGCCGCATTCCTCGTGACGATGGGCCTGATGACCCAGGTGGTGCGCAAGACACGCGAGATCGGGCTGCTCGCGGCGATGGGCGGCAGCGCGCGCAGCGTGGCCGCGATCTACTGCTTCCAGGGCCTCTTCGTCGGCACGCTCGGGACGATGGTGGGCCTTTCCGCGGGGTTCCTGATCCTGCACTACCGCGACCAGATCGTGCAGGGGTTGAACTGGCTCTTCCGGAACCAGCAGCTGTTCGAGCGGGTGTACCAGTTCACCGAGCTGCCCGCGCACACCGAAACGATCGAGCTGGTGCTGATCATCACCTTCGCGCTGATCGCCTCGACCCTCGGCGGACTCATCCCGGCCTGGCGCGCGGCGCGGCTGAAGCCGGTGGAGGCGCTGCGTTCGGAGTGACGAGCGGCGAGCGTGCGAGATGAACCCGGATCCCCTGCCTGCCCATGACCGCTGATTCCGCCCCCGTCATCTCCGCCCGCGGGCTGCGCAAGACCTACCGCAGCGGCGACAAGACGCTGGAGGTCCTCCGGGGCGTGGACCTCGCGATCGCCCCGGGTGAGAACGTGGCCATCCGCGGCGAGTCCGGCTCGGGCAAGAGCACGCTCCTCAACCTGCTGGCCGGGCTCGACCGCCCCGACGGCGGCGAGCTGTTCTGGGGCGCCGAGGCGGCGCACGCGCTGGCGCTCGGCGAGCTCACGGCCCGGCGCGGGCGGTTTCTCGGGATGGTCTTCCAAGCCTACTACCTGATCCCGGAAATCGACGCCCTCGCGAACATCCTGATGGGCGCGCGCATGGTTGGCCGCGTCGGCGCGGCGGAGAAGGCCCGCGCCGCGGCGCTGCTGCGGCGCGTCGGCCTGGGCGAGCGCGGCCACCACGTGCCCGCGGAATTGTCCGGCGGCGAGCGCCAGCGCGTCGCGGTCGCCCGCGCGTTGATGAACCGGCCGCGGCTGCTGCTGGCGGACGAGCCGACCGGCAACCTCGACGAGCGGACGGGCGACGAGGTGATCTCGCTGCTGCTCGAGGTCTGCGCCGAGGAGGACGCCGCGCTGGTGCTCGTCACGCACAACGCCGCGCATGCGCAGCGGGCCGGACGGCAGCTTTTCCTGCACGAGGGCCGGTTCGCCTGAACCGGCCGTCCGATCGGCGGTTTATCGAAAGGGGAGGCTCCGGTGCAAATTCGAAGACGCCGCGGTCGCGCCGCGGCCGGCGCGTTAGGATAACGCGCCCTACCGCCGGGAACGGATCGCCGGGAACGATTGGCCAGGATAGGGCGGCGTATCCCAAGGTAGGGCGGCTTATCCTTAAGCCGCCGTGGGCCGCCCCCGACAGAGCGCAGCGGCCCTCCGCCGCCTTTCGGTCTTTCCGCTGGCACGGCATCTGCCTAGAACGACCCCGCACTCACCCCGCCCATGGACGAACTCGACCTCGGATCGACGATCAAGGGATTCACATCGGGCCAGAGGCTCTTCGGTCGCTACGCACTGCAGCGGCTCCTGGGGCGGGGCGGCATGGGCGTGGTTTGGCTGGCGCGCGACGAGGAGCTCGGGCGCGACACGGCCTTGAAATTCCTGCCGGAGGCCGTGGCGCTGGACCGCGCGGCCCTGGACGACCTCAAGCGCGAGGTGCGGCGCGCGATCGACCTCGCGCACCCGCACATCGTGAAGATCCACGATTTCGTGACGGATGGCCGCACCGCCGCCGTCTCGATGGAGTTCGTGGGCGGCGACACGCTTTCGTCGCTGCGCGTCGACCAGCCGAACCGGGTCTTCACGGTCGCGCAGCTCGAACCGTGGCTCCGGCAGTTGTGCGCCGCGCTCGAGTACGCGCACGGCGTGGCGCAGGTCGTGCATCGCGACCTCAAGCCGGCGAACCTGATGGTCAACGCGCGGGGCGACCTCAAGGTCCTCGACTTCGGCATCGCCGCATCGCTCGCCGAAAGCGTCACCCGCGTCTCGAAGCAGGCCGGCAGCTCCGGCACTCCGGTCTACATGTCGCCGCAGCAGATGATGGGCGAGCGGCCGGCGGTGACGGACGATATCTACGCGATCGGCGCGACGCTCTACGAGCTTCTCACGGGAAAGCCCCCTTTCTACGCGGGTAACGTCATGCTGCAGGTGCAGTCGAAGATCCCGCCGCCGCTGTCCGTCCGGCGCGAGGAACTCGGGGTGAAGCAGGAGGCCGTGCCGGCGGCATGGGAGGAAACGATCGCCGCCTGCCTGGCCAAGGAACCGGAGGGCCGGCCCCGCACGGCCGCGGAGGTGGCGCGGCGCCTCGGCCTCGCAGGGAACGTCGGGATCGAGAGAACGCAGCGCGCGACGGAAACCCGGCCGGGACACGCCGGCCCGGCGACGGCACCAAGCGGCGGGCAGCGCCCGGGCCCAGGCCGGAAAGCCGGGCTCATAATTGGACTCGCGGCGGCCCTGGCGCTCGCGAGTGGCGCCGGGTGGTATTGGGGCGTGCACCGGCCCGAGCAGGCGCGATTGGCCGAGCTGGCGCGCCTGGAGATCGTCGCCCGGGCGGAAGCGGACGCCAAGGAACGCGTACGGCTGGAAGCGGAAACCCTGAGGCTGAGGGCCGAGCAGGAGCAGGCCGCCGCAGCCGCGCGTCAGGCGGCCGCTCGCGGGACGGTCGTCGTGCGGAGCAGCCCCCCGGGCGCGCGCGTGAGGATCGGGGCCCTGGACCGAACGACGCCGGCGGAAGTGAACGACCAAAGACCGGGGCGGTATCCGGTTCGAGTCTCGCACGAGGGGTACGAGGAATGGGCGGGCGAAGTGGAGGTGCGGGAAAGCGAAGTCGCCAGCCTCGATGTTGAACTCGTCCGCAGCACCGGCCGCGTCGTGATCACGGGCACGCGGGGCGCGGAGGTGTTCGATGGCGAGAAGAAGCTCGGGGAGGTGCCGCTCAGGCTCGAGGCGGTGCCCACCGGGCCGGTGCGTTATGCCGTGCGCCGACAGGGGTATGTGGACGAGGAACTGGCGGGCTCCGTCGAACGCAACCGCGAGGTAACTTTCAGCGTTGCTTTGACGAAGGACTCCGGGCCCGAGCCCGGGCAGTCCTGGACCATCCCGGGTCTCCGACTCGACCTGGTGCCGATTGCGGCCGGCTCGTTCCAAATGGGCAGCGACGTCGAACCCGACGAGCGGCCGATCCGGCGGGTAACGCTCCCGCGGCGCTTCTGGATGGGGAAAACCGAGGTCACCCAGGCGCAATGGGAGGCGGTGATGGGCAGCAACCCGTCACACTACGTGGACGCCGAGCGGCCCGTGGAGACCGTTTCGTGGGGTGACGCGTTGGAATTCTGCCGTCAGTTGACGGAGAGGGAGCAGGCGGCGGGCCGGCTGCCGGCCGGGTACGTGTACACGCTCCCGACCGAGGCGCAGTGGGAGTATGCCTGCCGGGCCGGCAGCACGGGCTATTACGCCGGCAAGCTGGCCGACATGGGCTGGTATGAGGACAACTCGGGCGGCACCGGCACGCAGCCAGTCGGCGCAAAGCGCGCCAATGCCTGGGGCTTGCACGACATGCACGGCAATGTGGCCGAATGGTGCCTCGATTGGTACGACTACGGGTATCCGCCGGGCGATGAAATCGATCCCGTCGGGGCGGAATCGGGCGAAAATCGGGTCCAGCGCGGCGGATGGTTCCTGAGTGACGCCGGGGATTGCCGCTCTGCGCACCGCGGCCTGGGGGACTCGGGCGAGCGATCGCAATTTGTGGGCTTCCGCGTGGTGCTGTCGCCCGTCCGCTGAGCGGGGCACTCGACCGGCCGCCCGGCGGCGCCGCGCGGTCCGTCGTGGCTCGGGCCGGCTGGGTGCCGCGGGTGAGAGCGGGTAACCAAAGGATTGCGGGACGGCGAGTTATCCCGAAGCCTCCGCCGGCAAATGGCCAAGACCCGGATCAAGTGCGGCGTGGCGGGCGTGGGTTCGCTCGGGCAGCATCATGCGCGGATCTACGCGACCCTGCCGCAGGCGGAGCTGGTCGGCGTCTTCGAGACGAGCGACGCCCGCGCGGCCGAGATCTGCGCGAAGCACAACTGCCGGCGCTTCGCCACGATCGAGGAGCTGGGGCGCGCCTGCGAGGCCGTGAGCGTGGTCGTGCCCACCGACCGCCATGCGGAGGTCGCGCTGCCGCTGCTCGCCGCTGGCTGTCACCTGCTGATCGAGAAGCCGCTCTGCGCCAGCCTGGAGGAGGCCGAACAGGTGCTCGCCGCCGCCCAGCGGGCCGGCCGGCTGGTCCAGGTCGGCCACATCGAGCACTTCAACCCGGTGATGGCATACCTCGAGAAACACACCGGGCGGCCGCAATACATCACCACGGAACGGCTCGCGCCGTACCAGACCCGCGGCACGGAGGTGGGCGTGGTGCTCGACCTGATGATCCACGACATCGGGATCGTGCTCGCGCTAGTGAAGTCGCCGATCCGGAAGATCGACTCGGTCGGCATCAGCGTCCTTTCCAAGACCGAGGACATCGCGAACGCCCGCATCGAGTTCGAGAACGGGTGCGTGGCGAACCTCAGCGCCTCGCGCATGAGCCTGAAGAAGAACCGCGAGATCCGGGTCTTCCAGGACAACGCCTACCTCTCGCTGGATTTCATGAACCAGAAGGGTCACCTGGTGAAGAAGTCCGACATCATCGCCTACGGCGTGAAGCTGAAGGTCGGGCTCGCGAAGGCCGGCGACGCCTCGTCGATCCCCGTGCACGAGATCCCCATCGAAAAGGGCGAGCCGCTCGCGATCGAGCTCGCGCACTTCCTGGAGAGCGTCGCCGAGGCCCGGCAGCCGAAGGTGCACGGCGCGCTGGGCAAATCCGCGCTCGAGGTCGCGATCGCGATCACGGACCAGATCCGCAAGTCGCGGCCATGAAGCGTTCGAGCGTGCCGGCGCTGCCGTTCGGCCTGCCGCCCCCGGCGGGGGGCGGCGTGGACGTCCTGTTCGTGGCGGGCGAGCACTCCGGCGACGAGCACGCCGCGCGGGTCGTGCGCGACCTCCGCGCCCGGCATCCGGAACTGCGGATCTGCGCCCTGGGCGGCCCGGCGATGGCGGCGGAGGGCGCGCAGCTGCTGCACGACCTGACCGCGACGTCCGTGGTCGGCTTCGTGGAGGTGCTGAAGCACTACTCGTTCTTCAAGGCGCTGTTCGACGCGACGCTCCGTTGGATCGGCGAGCACCGGCCGCGCGCGGTGTGCTTCGTCGATTACCCGGGCTTCAACCTCCGGCTCGCGGCCCGGCTGCGCGAAGGCGGCCTGAGCGTGAAGGGCGGGGGCGGCGTGAAGCTCCTCTATTACATCTCGCCGCAGATCTGGGCCTGGAAGGCGAAGCGCCGGTTCGCGATGGCGCGCGACCTCGACGCCCTCGCCGTCATCTTTCCGTTCGAGCCGGCGTGCTACACGGACACCGGGCTGCCGGTGGAGTTTGTCGGCCACCCGTTCCTCGCGGCCGACTATGCCGCGCCGGTGGAGGACGACCCCGCCGGGCCCGTGCTGCTCCTTCCGGGCAGCCGGGTGCAGGCGGTGGGCCGCATCTTCCCGCTGCTCCTGGCCGGGTTCGCCGCCTGGCGCCGCGACCGCCCGCGGGCCCGCGCCGTGGTGATGTTCCCGAGCGCGGAGGTGCGGGAGGTCCTGCAGCGCATCCTCGCGGGCTTTGCCGAGCTCGCCGGCGCCGTCGAGCTGGTCGCCACGCCGAAGGCCGGCGGGACGGGCGGCGCGCCCGCGCCGCTGCGGGCGTCCGCGGTCCTCACCTCGAGCGGCACCATGTCGCTGCATTGCGCGCTGGCGGGCGTCCCCGGGGCCATCGCCTACCGCACGAATCCCATCACGTACCTGCTCGCGCGCTGGTGGGTGAAGCTCGACTTCATCGGCATCGCCAACCTGCTCCTGAAGGAGCCGATGTATCCGGAGTTCATCCAGGGCGCGGCGACGCCGGCCGCCCTGGCGGCCCAGCTCCGGGAATGCCTGGAGGAACCCGCGCGCCGCGAGCGCACCCGGGCCCAGGCCGGCCGCCTGCGGCGGCTGCTCCACGCGGAGAAGGTCGGCGACGCGGCGGATTGGCTGGCCCGCCAGCTCCGGGGCTAGCCCCGGACGCCGCTTTGGGATTGGTCCCGGAAAGCCGATCGGCTTTCCTGCCCGAAAATGCCAGCCGAGCCGCGCAGTCCCGATGCCGCCGCCCCCGCGCTGCGCTGGCTGCCCCTGCAGGTCTTCGCCGCCTTCGTGCTGCTGGCCTGGTTCACCTGGTGGGTGAGCGACCGCGAGCTGGGCCGCCGCGAGGGGGAGCGGTTCGAGCGGATGAGCGCGCGCCTGCTCCGCGCCGTGGAGGAACGGTTCCGGGACACCGAGCAGGCGCTGGAGGGCGCCCGTTTCCTGGTCCTCAACAGCGGCTCCGCGCTCGACCGCGAGCACTGGGAGGCGCACGTGCGCTCGGTGCGGCCCTACGTGGGGGACGGCCTCGTGGGCCTCAGCTACGCCGAGGTCGTGCCGCGCGCCGGCTTCGAGGCGCTGGAGCGCCGCCTCCGCGCCGGGGGTTACGAGGGCTTCGAGGTCGAGCGCGTCGGCACCCACGATCCCGCCTGGATCGTCACCCACGCGGCCCCGCTGGCGGAAAATGCCCGCGCCCTCGGCCGGGACCTGCGCGCGGGCCGGACGCGCGGCCCCGCGGCCGAGGCGGCGATGCGGTCCGGCACGTTCGGGATGAGCCGCCGGATTGCGCTGTATGACGGCGATCGCGACACGCCCGGATGCCTGCTGTTCCTGCCGGTGTGGCGGCCCGGCCCGCCGCCGGCGCCCGCCGAAAGGGAATCCCGCATCGTCGGGTGGGTTTATGCGGCGATCCGCCTGGACCGCCTCCTGCGCCCCGCGGGCGACGCCACGGGCGGACAGCTGGACTACGAGCTTTTCCAAGGGACGGAGACGACGGCGGAGTCCCGGCTCTTCGCCGGCGGCGGGCCGGGCCGCGCCGGCGCGGGGTCGGCGCCGGAAAACGCGGGCCGGACGTTCCACGACGTCCGCACCGTCGAGCTGCACGGGCAGGTCCTGACGATCCGGACGAGCACGCGGCCGGAGTTCGCCGTCGCCGGGCGCTCCCACCTGTCGGCGGTGCTCGCCGGGGGCGTGCTCGCCGTGGGACTCCTTGCCGCGGCGTTCACGTGGGTGCTCGCCGGATCCCGCGCGCGGGCCTGGCGGCTCGCGGAGCACATGACCGCCAGCCTCCGGCTGAAGGAAAGCGAGGCGCTCCGCCTCGCGCTGATCGCCCGCCACACGGCGAACGCGGTGGGCCTGAGCGACACCGCCGGGAAGGTGCTTTGGATCAACGAGGGCTTCACGCGCCTGTTCGGGTTCCGAGTCGAGGACATCCAGGGGAAATTCGCGCCCTTCGTCGTCCGCGGCCCAAAGACCGACAAGCGGATGCTCGCGGCGGTCGCGCGGGCCGCGCAGGGGGGCAAGGAATTCCATGGCGAGCTGCTCTGCTACTCGAAGGATGGACGCGAGATCTGGACGGATTTCGAGATGCAGCCCCTGCGCGACGAGAACGGCGTGCTCACCGGCTTCATGTCGATCCAGCTCGACATCACCGCCCGGCGGAAGGCGGAGGCGGAGGCGCACCGGCTGGCGCTGGTGGCCAGCCGCACCGCCAGCGCGGTGGTGCTGGCCGACAGCGAGTGGCGGATCGAGTGGGTCAACGCGAGTTTCCTGCGGCTCACCGGCTACGCCTTCGACGAGGTCGTCGGCCGCCGGCCCAGCACCTTCCTCGCCGGCCCGCAGTCGGACCCGGCCGTCCTGAAGGCGATCGCGGAGGCGGACGCGGCCGGCGCGAGCTTCAAGGGCGAGGTGCTCAACTACCGGAAGGACGGCTCGACCTACTGGGCCGAGCTCGAGATCCAGCCGCTGCGCGAGGACGACGGCACCATCCACGGCCACATGGCGCTGCAGCTCGACATCACCGCGCGCAAGGCGGCCGAGGCCGAGCTCTCGCGCCGCGAGGAACTGCTCCGCTTCATCCTGAACTCGCTGCCGATGGGCGTCAGCTGGACCTCCCTCGAGGGCGGGCGGCAGGCCTGGGTGAATGACGCGGTGCTCCAGCTGACCGGCCTGACCCGCCAGGAGGCGCTCACGCCCGGGGCCTACAAGGACATCACGCATCCGGACGACTGGGCCCGGCAGGAGGCCGTGTCCGCCCGCCTGCGCGCCGGCGAGATCGACGCGTACGCGATCGAGAAGCGGTACCTCCGGCGCGACGGCACGACGCGCTGGTGCATCCTCCACGTGCGCGTGTACCGCGGGCCGGACCGGCGCATCCAGCAGGAGATCGCCGCCATCGTGGACGTCTCGGACCTGAAGACGGCCGAGGAGAAGCTGCAGCGCCAGGAGGCGCTGTTCCGGTTCATCTTCGACTCGGTGCCGGTCGGCCTCTCGTGGGCGGTGCCCGGCCGGGACGAGTCCCGCATCGTCAATGCCGAGCACGTGCGCCTGACCGGCGTCTCCCCCGAGCAGGCCCGCCAGAGCGCGGTCTTCCTCGAGCGCACGCACCCGGACGACCGCCCGCGCCAGCTCGAGCTGGTCCAGCGGCTGGCGCGCGGCGAGATCGACCGGTTCACGCTGGAGAAGCGGTACGTCCACCCGGATGGGCGCGTCACGTGGGTGCAGCTCTCGCGGCGCATCTACCGGGACGGCGGCGGGCAGCCCATCCAGGAGCTCAACGCGCTCGTCGACATCACCGCGCTGAAGGACGCCGAGCGGCAGCTGGCGGCGGCGAAGGACGAGTCGGACCTGCTCAACGTGCAGCTCGAGCACGCCATCACGAACGCGCAGCAGGCGGCCGCGGAGGCGACCAAGGCCAACGTCGCGAAGAGCCAGTTCCTGGCGATGATGAGCCACGAGATCCGCACGCCGATGAACGGGATCATCGGCATGACGAGCCTCCTGCTGGATTCGCCGCTCAGCCGCGAACAGCGCGACTATGCCGAGACGATCCGCGCCAGCAGCGACGCGCTGCTGACCATCATCAACGACATCCTGGACTTTTCGAAGATCGAGTCGGGCCGGATGGAGCTCGAGCAGACGGAGTTCCAGCTGCGCGAATGCATCGAGGGCGCGCTCGACCTCCTGGCGGCGCCCGCCGCGGACAAGCGGCTGGACCTGCTCTACGAGGTGGCGGATGGCGTCCCGGCGACGCTGCGCGGCGACCCGGCGCGGCTCCGGCAGATCCTGGTCAACCTGGTCGGCAACGCCGTGAAGTTCACCGAAGCGGGCGAGGTCCTGCTGTCGGTGCGGCCCGAGTCCGCGAACGGCGACAAGGTGGAGCTCCTGTTCGCCGTGCGCGACACCGGGATCGGCATCCCGGCCGAAGCGATGGGACGGCTGTTCCAGTCCTTCAGCCAGGCCGACCTTTCGACCACGCGCCGCTATGGCGGCACGGGCCTCGGCCTCGCCATCAGCCGGCGGCTCGCGGAGCTCATGGGCGGGCGCATGTGGGCGGAGAGCGAGGCCGGGCGCGGCTCGACCTTCAGCTTCACGATCCGGGTCGGCGCGGTCGCGAGCCGTCCCCGGCTGTTCGTCCCCGCGGCGCGGGTCGACGTCACCGGCCGCCGGCTGCTGGTGGTCGACGACAACGCGACCAGCCGCCGCATCCTCGGCGACCTGGCGCGCAACTGGGGCATGGTGTCGCGGACGGTCGAGAGCCCCGCCGACGGCCTCGCGCTGCTCCGGGCGGGCGAGCCGTTCGACCTGGCCATCCTCGACATGCAGATGCCGGGCATGGACGGGGTGATGCTGGCCGAGGAGATCCGGCGCCTGCGCGGGCCAGGGCAGCTGCCGCTGATCCTTCTTTCCTCGATCGGCCGCCGGGAGCCGAGCCCGCTCTTCGCGGCGAAGCTGGCGAAGCCGGTGAAGCCTTCGCAGCTCTACGACGCCATCGTCGAGGCGCTCTGGCGGATGCCCGGGCGCCCGGCCGGCGAGGGCACGCCGGACGCGGCCGCGATCCCGCCGGGCGGCGGGACGGCCGCGGCGCGCACCGACCGGATCCTTCTGGCCGAGGACAACACCGTGAACCAGAAGGTCGCCCTGCTCATGCTCCGGAACCTCGGCTGCCGGGCCGACGTGGCGGCGAACGGGCTCGAGGTGATCGATGCGGTCCGCCGGCAGCCCTACGACGTGATCCTGATGGACGTGCAGATGCCCGAGATGGACGGCTTCGCGGCGACGCGCCGGCTGGTCGAGCTTTATCCGGACCGGGCCGCGCGACCCTGGATCGTCGCGGTGACGGCCAACGCGATGGAGGGCGACCGCGAGGCCTGCCTGGCCGCCGGGATGGACGACTACGTCAGCAAGCCGATCCGCTCCGGCGACATCGCCGCGGCGCTGGAGCGAGCCCGGGCGGCGCGGGCGTCGCGCTGACGGCCGGCGGTCCGCCGCTCAGCTCCCGGCGCGGACGTCGCGGGGGCCGTGCAGCTGCGGCGCCACCTGGTGCCAGAGCGCGGCGGTCCGGCCGGCCAGGATCGCCCGGCTGCGCGCCACCTCCGCCTTGCGCTGGGCCAGGTTCTCCTCGGCGATCTCGGCCAGGTCGTCGAGGTCGTAGACGTAGACGTTCGGGAGGTCGGCCGCGGCGGGGTCGACGTCGCGGGGAAGGGCGAGGTCGATGAGAAAGAGCGGCCGGGACGACCGGGCCTTCATCGCGCCGGCGGCGAGCGCGGCCGGGATCACCACGCCGGGGGCGGAGGTCGAGCACGCGATGACGTCCGCCGCCGCGACGAGCTCGGGGAGCTCCGCCAGGCTCGCGGGCCAGCCGCCGGCCTGCGCGGCGGCGGCCTCCGCGCGGGCGAGCGTGCGGCTCGCCACCGTGATGGATTTCGCCCCGCGGCTCTGGAACGCCTGCACCGTCTTCAGGCCGATGTCGCCCGCGCCGACGACGAGGATGCGCGTCTTGTCGAGCGCGCCGAAGATCTTGCCCGCGAGGTCGACCGCGACGGTTGCGATGCTGATCTGGCCGGCGCCGACCGCCGTCTCGGTGCGCACGTGCTTGGCGGCCTGGAACGCCTTCTGGAACACGCGGTTCAGGACCGGTCCGGTCCACTTCCGGGCGAGCGCGGCGTCGTAGGCGTCCTTCACCTGCCCGAGGATCTCGGTCTCGCCGACGATCTGCGAGTCGAGCCCCGACGCGACCTCGAAGAGATGGGCGATGGCCTCGTGGTTCTGGCGCAGCCGCGCGGCCGCCTCGAGCTCGGCGGGCGAGCAGCCGGTGAGCTCGCAGAGCGCCGCGGGCAGGGCGGCGAGCGCCGACCGGTCGGCCGCGACGCCGTAGACTTCCATGCGGTTGCACGTGTTGACGAACGCGAACTCCTTCACGCCCGGCGTCTGCCGCAGCCGCTCCGCCAGCGCCGCGGCGCGCGCGTCGTCCAGCGCGAGCTTCTCGCGGACGGCGAGCGGCGCGGTGTGGTGGCTGGCGCCGAGCAGGAAGAGGACGGAGGGATGAGTTTCCATCGGTCAGCGCGACTCCGGCGTGAGGATGACCTCATGATGCCGGCTCGAGTTGACCGGCCCCAGCGACACGAGCGCCGCGACAAACAGGATCAGGCAGGTCCACGCCAGCCGCGTGGCGTAGACCCGGCCGAGGCCGCGGAGCGCCAGGACGAGCAGGTAGGCGGCCCACACGGCGAGGGTGACGATGAGCTTCGCCCAGTCGACGGACGAGGTGTCGCGGCTCCACCAGACCGCGCCGACGCCCAGCGAGAACGAGAGGATCACCACGCCGGCCAGGAGCAGCCGGTAGTTGATCTGCTCGAGCTGGACCACGGATGGGAGGAGCCAGGCGAGGTTGGTCTGCCGCTTGTGCTTCAGGCTCCAGTTCTGGACGAGGTACATGACCGAGGTCATCGCGAGGAGCGCGAAGACCCCGTAGCTGAAGACGGCGAGGGCGGCATGGAGCTCGATCCAGGGATTCTGGCCGAAGAGCTTTTCGCCGCGGACGGCGTCCCACTGCGGGATCAGCAGCGAGACGAACGCCAGCAGCGCGGCGTATCCGGCGGCGAACAGCCCGAGGAGGCTGACGCGGAAGGCCGGGCCGACGACAAAGTAGAGGACCGTCGCGGACCAGGCCACGAACTGCACGATCTCGAACTTGTTGCCGAGGGGGCAGCCGCCGGCGACGAGCCCGCGGCTGTAGAGCCCGGCGGTCTGGAGGCCGAGGCCGACCGCGAGCAGGGCGCTGAGGAGCATGCGCTGGCCGGCGCCGGGCGCGTGCCGCCGGGCGACGCCGAGGCAGCCCAGGGCGAAGCCCGCGAGGTAGAGCAGGGCGCCGGCCCAGAGCAGCAGGCGATCGGTCGGCCAGGAGGACATGGCCCGGAAGATGCCGGGCCGGCGCGACGGGGCAAGCGTGCCGGGCGGGCATTAGGGCCGGGGGGCGTGCCGGCGCCGGGACCTAATCGACCGGCCGCACCGCGGATTCTTGCTTGGGCGCCGGCTCCTTCCGCGCCAGCCTCCGGGGCCATGACGTTCGATCCGCAGCCCGTCCTCCTCGCCGGCCGCCATGTGCGGCTCGAGCCGCTGGAGCCCCGCCACGAGTCGGCGCTGCTCGCCGCCGCGAAGGACCCGGAGGTCTTCCGCTGGTTCCTCACGCCTCCGCTCGGCGAGCCGGGCGAGATGAGGAAATGGCTGGAGGACGCGTTTCGCGCGCAGGCGGCGCGCACCGAGGTCGCCTTCGCGACGGTGCGCGCGGCGGATGGGCGGGTGGTCGGATCGACGCGCTTCCTCGACATCCGCCGCCCGCACCGGGCGCTCGAGATCGGCAACACCTGGCTCGCCCGCGAGGCGCAGCGCACCGCGATCAACACGGAGGCGAAGCTGCTGATGCTCACGCAGGCGTTCGAGGGGTGGGGCGCCGGGCGGGTCCAGCTGAAGACCGACGAGCGCAACGACGCCTCGCGCGCGGCCATCGCGCGCCTCGGCTGCGCGTTCGAGGGCGTTCTCCGCAAGTACCAGGCCCGGTACGACGGCTACATCCGCAACACCGCGATGTTCAGCCTCGTCGCGGACGAATGGCCCGCCGCGAAGGCGCGCCTGCAGGCGCGGCTCCAGTGTTAGCGCGGGCGGGCGCGTTGACGCGGCGCGGCGCCGCGCGATGATCCCGGCCATGAAGCGATGGTCCGGAAGGGTGCTGGGTCTCCTCGTCCTCGCGGTCTCCGCCGTGGGCCAGGTGAACGAGGTCAGGTCGCTCGCGCCCGGCGTCTATTTCCACGGCGGCGACTTCCGCCGCGGGCACAGCAACAACGGCTGGATCGTGTTCGAGGACTACGTGCTCCTGATCGACGCCAATTTCCCGTCGGGGGCCGAGGTCGTGCTGCCCAAGATCAAGGCGATCACGGACCGACCGGTCCGGTTCGCCTTCGACACCCACCACCACGGCGATCATGCGTACGGGAACCAGTTTTGGGTGGAGCAGGGCGCCGTGCCGATCGCGCACACCGGGGCGATTGCCGAGATGCGCGAGCGGGAGCCCGCGCATTGGGACAATGCCGCGAAGAACCGCCCGGACGTCGCGGCGTCGAAGCTCAAGCTGCCGTCGGTCGGCTTCCCGGACAGGCTGTTCTTCGACGACGGCCGGCACCGCGTGGAGCTGATCTGGCTCGGCGTCGGCCACACCAAGGGCGACGGGTTCGCCTGGCTGCCCAAGGAGAAGATCCTGTTCACGGGCGACGCCGCGGTGAACGGCGCCTACAATTACGTGGGGGACGCGCACATCGGCGAATGGATCAAGACGCTCGAGCGGGCGAAGGCGCTCGGGGCGGAGATCGTGTGCCCCGGCCACGGACCGATGGGCGGCCCCGAGATCCTCGCGGACCAGCAGGCTTACTTCATCGCCCTTTACGCCGAGGTGCAGGCGCTGCGCGACGCGGGCCGGACGCCGGCGCAGGTGAAGGAGGCCGTGCCGGCGATCCGGGACAACCTCAAGAAGACCGAGCGGATCGCCCGGTATGTCCCGGCCGGGCTGACCGGCGTGGTCGACAAGGTCTGGACCGAGCTCGGCGGCGTGCCGCTGCCGAAGTGATGCGACGCCTTCGCGCCGGGCGCGCGAACGGGGCGTGACCGCGCGCCCGCGATCGGGCCATCCTCCGGCATGCGCCAAAGCCTGTTCCTCGTCTCGCTGGTCGTCCGCGACTACGACGAAGCCCTGGCGTTCTACTGCGGCCGGCTGGGCTTCACCCTCGTCGAGGACACCTGCCAGCCGGAGCAGGACAAGCGCTGGGTCGTGGTCGCGCCGCCCGGCGGCGGGGGCGCGCGCCTGCTGCTGGCCCGGGCCTCGACGCCCGCGCAGCTGCAGGCGGTGGGCCGGCAGACGGGCGGCCGGGTATTTCTCTTCCTGGAAACCGACGATTTCGCGCGCGACTACGATCGGTTCCGCGCGGCCGGCGTCCGTTTCGTCCGCGAACCCAAGCAGGCGCCCTATGGCACGGTCGCGGTCTTCGAGGACCTGTACGGCAATTGGTGGGACCTCGTGCAGCGCACGCCGCCGCGCTGATCGCCGCCGGTCGGGCTATTTCCGCGCCACCCAGAACCGGCAGTTGTCGGAGAACCGGCGCACGGCGGCGGACTCGACCGCGAGCTCGTCGCGGGTGGCCGTGTGCTCGAACCGCCAGCCGGTGACCGTGATGTCCTCGAGCACCTCGCGCCGGTCCGGCAGGTGCATGAACGTGTTGCCATCCTCGTGCGTGAAATAGCGGTCGCCGAACTCGAGCAGCCGGGCGTCCTGCTCCCCGCGCGCCCACCGGGCGGCCTCCTCCTGCCAGGCCCGCGCGTCGGCCGGGTCCTCGCGGTCGTGTGAAGTGAACAGGAGGACCCCGCCGGGCCGGCAGAGCCGGTGCAGCCCGCGCAGGGCGGCCCGGCGGTTTTCACGACCGGGGATCTGCATGAGCCCGTTGAACAGGAAGAGCACGCCGGCGAACCGGCCCGCGGCCAACGAGCCGCTTTCGTCCAGGCGGGTCGCGTCGGCCACGAGGAAGCGGACGCCCACGGCATGGCGCTCCGCCGCGAGACTCTCGGCCTGCTCGACCAGCTCGGCGGCGAAATCGAAGCCGGTGAGGTCGCGGTACCCCAGCCGCCAGAGGCCCAGCGTCACGCGGCCGGCGCCGCAGCCGGCCTCGAGGATCGCGGCCTCGCGGTCGGGCAGGTGCCGCTCGACCAGCCGCCGCTCCGATTCCCACAGGCCGAGGTCGTGCGCGGCCTTCGTGTAATGGATGACCGTGCGGATGTGGTTGAAGTCGTCCCGCACGGTCTCGCCGGAGATCTTCTGGGGCGTCGACGGGTCCATGGCGAAGGCAGGCTTCCGAAACCCTCCACGGCGGGCGGGGCGCGTTGCTCCAACGCGCCCTACCTCTTCCTCCACGCCGCGATGAACATCCCGTTCGCGTCGTGCTCGTGCGGCCAGACCGTCACGGCTGCGCCGGCGAGGGCGCCCTCGGTCACGCCGGGAAACACGGGCGCGGGTTCGAGCTCCGGGTGGGCCGACGCGAAGGCCGATGCGACGGCGGACGTCTCGGCGCGCGTGAGCGTGCAGACGGAGTACACCAGGCGGCCGCCCGGCTTCAGGGCGGGGGCGGCGTGAGCCAGCAGCCGCGCCTGGATGGCGGCGAGCTCCTGCACGTCCGCGGGCCGCGTCGTCCACCGCGCGTGAGGATTGCGCTGCCAGGTGCCGACGCCGCTGCACGGCGCGTCGAGCAGGATGCCGTCGAACCGGGTCCTGGTCGGGAGCCGCGCCGAGCCGTCCCACGGCGCCGCGCGGTAATTGAACGCCTGCGCCCGCGCGGTGCGGTCCTTGAGTTTCTCGAGCCGGCGCGCGGATCGGTCGCTCGCCCAGATCAGCCCCTGGTTCTGCATGAGGTCCGCGAGGTGCAGGGTCTTGCCGCCTTCGCCGGCGCAGGCGTCCCACCAGGTCTCGCCCGGCTGCGGCGCGCAGGCGTGCCCGACGAGCTGGGAGGCGAGGTCCTGGATCTCGAAGAGACCGGCCTGGAAGGCGGGCGTGGAGTAGAGGTCCTTCGGGCCGGGGTAGCTGGCGGCGTTCCGGCCAGCGGCCGGCAGCGCGTCGTTCGCCGCCGCCGTGACGGACCCGAGGGCCGCGTAGACCTCGGCTTCGCGGCCCGCCTTGGGTCGGATCCAGAGGCGGGGCTCGCGCTGCAGCTGCCGGAGGAAGTCGGCCGGAACGGCATCCATCTCGGTCGCCAGCCAATCGGGCACCGCGCGGGCGGCGAGGGCGGCGGCCTTGACCGACTTCGGGTCGCGGTCGAACCGGTCCTGCAGCCCGGCCGCGGCCGCGAGTTGCTTCTGGAGGGAGTCCCGCGGCGCGAGCCACCGCCACCAGCGGAAGTAGGCGAACACCGCGCGGCTGACCGCGCGGCGCTCGGCCGGGGCCGAGCGGTGGCGCGAGCGGCCGAGGCCCTCGCGCAGCGCCTGGTCGGCCGGCGTGCCGGCGAGCGCGATCCGGACGATCGCGGCGGCCTGGTTGAGGATGGCGGAGGTCATGCGCTTTCCGCGCGGCGCGACGGGGCTTCCCGTCCGCGGGCCGCGCTGTCGCGGATCGGGTTCACGCGAACGACTTCTTGCCCCACCGCCGCTGCTCCTTAAGCTCGGGCGGACGCGACTCGACGAGGGCGCCGGCGACCGCCGGGTGCGAGCGGAGCTGCTGGAAGGTTTCGGGCGCGACGCGCCATTTCAGCGCGAAGGACATCTCCGCGATGGGGGCGATGCGTCCGTCGAACAGGAAGGCGAGCTCCACCTTGGTGTCGCCGTTCGCCGCGTCGATCGCCTCGCGCAGCCGCCGCAGGAAGGCGTCCAGCTCGGGATGGTCCGGCGTGAGCAGCCAGGTGACCTTGCGCACCTGGCCGGGCAGGTAGGCCTCGAGCGGGTAGCATTCCTTGACGTTCAGCCGGGCGCCGTCGGGGCCGCGCATCACGGTGCCCAGGACGACCACGGGCACGTTCTCGGCCAGGGTCTTGCCGAAGGACTCGAACGCGTCGGCGTACATGTTGACCGAGACGGCGGCCCGCCGGCTGGCGAGGTTGAAGAAGGCCCAGGGGCGGTTGTCGCGCCGCGAGAGCTTCTTGTTGATGCCGCTGGCGATGCCGCAGAGGCGGAACTCCACGCGGTCGCCCTCCTCGAGGACGGTCTCCTCGGTGTGGGTCGACACGGCCTCGGCGAGCCCCGCGAACGCGTTCATCGGGTGGCCGGAGACGTAGAATCCCAGGAGCTCCTTCTCGAATTGCAGCCGCTCCTGGGAGGCGAAATCCGGGACGGCGCCCGCGCCGGCGGCGCGATTCGGGCCGGCGGATCTCGCCTCCGGCGCCCGGCCGGCCGGCTCGGCGGCGAGCATGTCGAGGAAGGACTCCTGGCCGGCGGCCTTGTCGCGGGCGTGCGCGGCGGCGCCGGCGATGGCGGCGTCGACGCCGTCGAACAGCGCCTTGCGCGACGCCCCGGAGTAGTCGAAGGCGCCGGTCTTGATGAGGCACTCGAGCACGCGCTTGTTGATGGCGCGGGGGTCGACGCGCGCGACGAGGTCCGGGAAGTCGCGGTACGGCCCGTTCGCGTCGCGCTCGGCGATGATCCGCTGCGCCGCGAGCTCGCCCACGCCCTTGATCGCACCGAGACCGAAGCGGATTTTCTCGCCGACCGGGGTGAACGTCTCGCGCGACTCGTTGATGTCCGGGCCGAGGACCTTGAGGCCCATGGCCTCGGCCTCCGCGACGAAGTGGGCGATCTTCTCCGAGTTGCCCAGCTCGGACGTGAGCACCGCCGCCATGAACTGCACGGGGTAATTGGCCTTCAGGTAGCCGGTGCGGTAGCTCAGGATCGCGTACGCCGCCGAGTGGGACTTGTTGAAGCCGTACCCGGCGAACTTCTCGAGCAGCGCGAAGATCTCGAGGGCCTTCTTTTCCGGGATGTTGTTCACGCGCCTGGCGCCTTCGACGAAGACGCTGCGCTGCTTGTCCATTTCCTCCGGCTTCTTCTTGCCCATGGCGCGGCGGAGCACGTCGGCGCCGCCGAGCGTGTAGCCGGCGATGCGCCGGGCGGCCTCCATGACCTGCTCCTGGTAGACCATCACGCCGTACGTCTCGCGGCAGACGTCCTCGAGGAGCGGGTGGGGGTACTCGACCGACGAGGGCTCCTTCTTGCCGCGGATGTACGTCGGGATGAGGTCCATGGGTCCCGGGCGGAAGAGCGCGATGAGCGCGACGATCTCCTCGACCGAGCTGACCTGAAGCTGGCGGCAGAGGCCCTGCATGCCGCCGGACTCGAGCTGGAAGACGGCGGTGGTGCGGCCGGAGTTGAGGAGCGCGAAGGTCTTGGCGTCGTCGAGCGGCACGGCCTCGATGTCGAACTTCGGGTCGGCCGTGCGGCGGATGCTGTCGACGGCGTCCTGGATGATCGTGAGCGTGCGCAGCCCGAGGAAGTCCATCTTGAGGAGCCCGAGCTTCTGCACGGGATCCATGGCGAACTGCGTGGTGATGTCGCCCTCCTGGAGGGTGAGCGGCACGAATTCGCTGAGCGGCCGGTCGGCGATGATGATGCCGGCGGCGTGCTTGCCGGTGTTGCGCACCATGCCCTCGAGGACGAGCGCCTGGTCGACGATCTTCTTCGTCGCGGGGTTGCGCTGGATCTCCTCGCGGAGCTCGGCCGACTTCTCGATCGCGGTGGCGAGCTCGATGTTGAGCTCGTCGGGTATCATCTTCGCCAGCCGGTCGGCTTCGGCGTAGGGCAGGTTGTGCACGCGCGAGACGTCGCGGATCACGGCCTTGGCGCCGAGCGTGCCGAAGGTGACGATGTTGGCCACGCACTCGGCGCCGTACTTCTCGCGGACGTAGCGGATGACCTCGTCGCGCCGGCGCATGCAGAAATCGATGTCGAAGTCCGGCGGCGACACACGCTCGGGGTTGAGAAAGCGCTCGAAGAGGAGCCCGAAGCGCAGCGGCTCGATGTCGGTGATGCCGAGCACGTAGGCGACGAGCGAGCCGGCGCCGGAGCCGCGGCCCGGGCCGACCGGGATGCCGTGCTGCTTCGCCCAGTGGATGAAGTCCCAGACGATGAGGAAGTAGTCGACGAAGCCGGTCTTGCCGATGATGCCGAGCTCGTAGTCCAGCCGCTCGACGAGGATCCTCGCCTGCGCGGGATCCGCGGCCGCGGCGGGCTGGTGGTAGTCCATGCCGTAGCGGCGGAGCAGCCCGTCGCAGCAGAGCTGCTTCAGGTAGGCCGGCTTGTCCGACTTGATCTCGGGCGGAAGCGGATATTTCGGGTAGCGGTTCTCGCCGAACTTGAGCTTCAGGTCGCACATCTCCGCAACCGCCTGGGTGTTGGTGACCGCCTGGGGGATCTCGGTGAACAGCCGGTCCATGGCCGCGCGGTCCTTGAGGTAGAACTCGCGGGTGTCGAAGCGCATGCGGTCGGCGTCCTCGAGCTTCGCGCCGGTCTGGATGCACAGCATCGTGTCGTGCGGCGACGCGTCCTCGGCGTTGACGTAATGGACGTCGTTCGTCGCGACGACCGTGAGCTTGAACTCCTCGGCGAGCTTGAGGAGCGGCGGAATGATGCGCCGCTGCTCGGGGATGCCGTGGTCCTGGATCTCGATGATGAAGTTCTCCCGGCCGAACATGTCGATGAACCGGCCGGTGGCGCGGCGGGCGTCCTCCCACCGGTTCTGCAGGAGCATCTGGGGGACGAGCGCGGCGAGGCAGCCGCTGAAGGCGATCAGGCCGTCGGCGTGCGCGGCGAGGGTGTCGAGGTCGGTGCGCGGCTTGTAGTAGAAGCCCTTGAGGTGCGCGTCGGAAACCAGCTTGAGCAGGTTGGCGTAGCCCTTCTCGTTCCGGGCGAGCAGGCCCATGTGGTAGCGGCTCTTCTCGCCCTCCTGGGCGGTGTTCTTGCGGTCCAGCCGCGAGCCCTCGACGAGGTAGATCTCGCAGCCGACGAGCGGCTTCACGCCCCTGTCCTTCGCCGTCTGGTAGAAGTCGACCGCGCCGAAGAGCACGCCGTGGTCGGTGAGGGCGACCGAGGTCTGGCCGAGCTCGGCCACGCGTCCGATCAGGCGGTCGATCCGGCACGCGCCGTCGAGGAGGGAATAGTCGCTGTGGACGTGGAGATGGACGAAATTGGTGTCTTTGGCCGCCACGATTCTGGATGGGAAGCCCGGCCCCGGAGGCGGGCAAGTGCGAAAGCGCAAAGTTATTCACGCTCAGGCGTTAGGGACACCCGGCTCGCGTCCGGCCGCGGCGCCCGGCCCGCCGGAAAAAATAGGGGTTGACGGTGGCGGAGGCGGGTGGCTCCTTGTGCACCTTTCGCCAGCCAGAACCCACCGCTTTACCATGCCTATCGAGATCAAGATGCGCAAAAACGAGCCGATCGACCGTGCGCTGCGTCGCATGAAGAAGAAGCTCGACCGCGAGAACATCATCAAGGACGTCCGCGCCAAGCGTTACTACGAGAAGCCGTGCGAGCGCCGGCGTCGCAAGGAGAAGGTCGCCGCCTTCACCGCCATGCTCCGCGCCCGCTACGCCAGCTGATCGTTTCCCGCGTTCCCTTTCGACCGGCATCCGCCTCGTGCGGCTGCCGGTTTTTCTTTGGCGGGAATGCATCCAAAAGTCTGTCGCATATGCGACAGACTTTTGGCAGCCAGGGTTGGACGCGCCGCAAGGAGCGGGCCGCTGCGGACCGGGCGGCCCAAATCTCTGTCGCGTAGGCGACAGACTTTCGGACGGGCGCGGCGTCCCGGCCGGCTTGCAAGCCGCGGGCCATGGGTCCTAGTTTCGCGCGATGAAGCCCTTGGTCGCGCTCTCCACCTGCTGGTGCTCGCACCGGCACGCGGACGGGTACGAGATGCTCCGGGAGATGGCCGCGCTGGGCTTCGAGTGGGTCGAACTGAGCCACGGCATCCGCATCACGCTGGTGCCGGGTATCCTCCGCGCGGTCGAGGAGGGGATCGTCAAGGTTGCCTCGTGCCACAACTTCTGCCCGCTGCCGACGGGCGTCAGCCGCGCGGCGCCGAACCTCTACATGCCGTCGGCCCGCGACAGCCGCGAGCGCGAGCAGTGGCTGCGGCACACGCGCCGGACGCTCGATTTCGCCCAGCAGGTGCGCGCCCGCCGCGTCGTCCTGCACCTCGGCTCGGTCGAGTTCTTCTGGTTCAGCCCCGCCCGCAAAGTGGCGGCCTACGTCGAGGCGCATCCCGACCTGAAGGCCGAGGACGACGCGCGCTACCAGAAGCTCCTCGGCAAGAGCCTCGCCAAGCTGCGCGAACGCATGACGCCCTACTGGGCCAACACGCGCCAGGGCATGGCGGAGCTGCTGCCCTACGCCGAGCAGCGGGGCGTGACGCTGGGCGTGGAGAACCGCGAGGCGTTCGAGGAACTGCCCCTGGACGCCGATCACCCGGCGCTGCTCGCGGAGCTGAACCGGCCCGGCGCGGTCGCCTACTGGCACGACACCGGCCACGCCCACATCAAGGAGTCGATGGGCCTGCTGCGGCATCGCGAGCACCTGGCGGCGAACGCCCCGAACCTGCTCGGCTTCCACCTGCACGACGTGAGCGCCGACGGCCACGACCACCAGCCGATCGGCAGCGGGACGATCGACTTCGAGATGGTCAGCGGCTTCTGGCGGCCCGAGCACGCGCTCGTGATCGAACTGTCCCCCCGGCTCACCGTCGACGAGGTCCGCGCGTCGAAGCGCCGGGTCGACGAGCTCGTGGCGAAGCGCTTCCCCTGAGCCCAATACATGTCCCGGCCGGGACATTGATTGGCCGCGGCGGCGGGCTGCCGGAGGCCGGTCAGCGGCCGCGCGCCAGGATCTCGCCGATCCACCGGCGGTGCGGGCCGGAAAGCGTGACCGCGTCGAGCTCGGCCAGCGGGACCCACGCGAGCGAGCCGGCGCGGGCGACCCGACGGCGGACCATGGCGGTGAGTGTCGCGCGGTGGATGTGCTCGGTGATCCGGAAGCGGGTGATCGCGCGGCGCTTCGTCGCGATCAGCGACCCGGCGGGCGGCCGGAGCCCGATGGCCGCGGCGTCCGGCAGCTCGTGCAGCCCCGCGAGCCGCGCGGCGCCGGCCGCCGCGCGATGGAGAAGCAGGCGTCCCCGGTCCTCGCACCAGACGCGCACGATGGTGCGCCGCTCGACCTTCCGGGGAACCAGGCGCGGCAGCGCGGCGGCCTCGCCCGAGGCCCGGGCCGAGCAGAAGCCCGCGACCGGGCACGACTCGCACCGCGGCCGGGCGCGGAGGCAGACCGTCGCGCCGAGCTCCATCATGGCCTGGTTGTGGTCCCCGGGCGCCGCGCCCGCGATCAACGCGTCGGCCAGCGGCGCAAAGTGCCTCGCGGCCGCGGCGCCGTCGCGGAATGCCCGCCGCTCGCCCGTCAGCCGCGCGAGGATGCGCACCACGTTGCCGTCGACGCAGGCCGCCGGGTGACCGAAGGCGATGCTCGCGATCGCGGCGGCGGTGTAGGGCCCGATCCCGGGCAACTCGCGCCATTCGTCCGGGGTGCGGGGCGGGACGGCGCGCCCGGCGACGGCCCGGGCGAGGCGAAGCAGGTTGCGGGCGCGGGAGTAGTAGCCGAGCCCCTCCCAGAGCTTCAGCACCCGCGACTCGTCGGCCGCGGCCAGCGCCGCGAAATCCGGGAATTCGCGCCGCCAGCGGTCGAAATACGGCAGCACGGTCGCGACCTGCGTCTGCTGCAGCATGAATTCCGAGACGACCGTGCCGTAGAGGGATGGCGCCTCCCGCCACGGCAGCCGCCGGCGCTCCGTGCCGTACCAGGCATGGAGCGCGCGGTGGAAATCCGGGCGGCGGGAAACGAGGTCGGGGGCGGTCGCCACGGCTGAGGACAAGGCAGAATTCCGGCGCGGGGTGAAGCGGTGTTTTTCGCTTTGTGCTTTGAGGCTTTTTCGTGGCTAGTGCCGGCCATGCCCAAACGGCCCGACGACGCGCAGGAGAAGCCCAAGGCGCTCACCACCTATACCATCAAGTTCGACGACGCCCAGATGGAGAAGCTGCGCTCGGCGGTGGCGGCGAAGGCCTGGGAGGAAGTCGAGGTCGCCTACGCGCGCTTCGCCTTCAAGGGGCCGGACGTCAACGTGACCGCGTACACGAGCGGCAAGGTCGTCGTGGCCGGGAAGGGCACCGAAGACTTCGTGCAGAACGTCATCGAGGCCGAGGTCACCGGCGAGGCCCGCCTAGGCTACGACGACGTGCATCACCCGGAATGGTTCGAGCCGCACGCCGGGCTCGACGAGAGCGGCAAGGGCGACCTGTTCGGACCGGTGATCGCCGCGACCGTGGTCGCGGAGCGGCCGGCGATCGAGGCCTGGCGGCTGGCTGGCATCCGCGACAGCAAGACGATCGCCGACACGCAAATCCTCAAGCTCGACGAGCTCATCCGCGGGACGCCGGGGGCGGTGGTGGAAACTGTCCAGTGCAGCATGGCCAAGTACAACGAGCTGATGCTGAAGCCCCACGCCAACCTCAACCGACTCCTCGCGTGGCAGCACGCCCGGGCGCTGGAGGCGGCGCTGCAGAAGAAGTGGGTCGCGCGCGGCCTGTTGGACCAGTTCTCCAAGGAGCCGCTGGTGCAGCGGGAGCTCAAGAAGCGCGGCCTCGAGCGGTTCAATCTCGAGATGCGGACCAAGGCGGAGTCCGACCCGGTGGTGGCGGCCGCGTCGGTCGCGGCGCGCGCGGAGTACGTGCGGGCGATGATCCAGCTTTCGCGCGAGTTCGGCGACCGGCTGCAGAAGGGCGCCGGCGCGCTGGCCAAGGCGCAGGCCGCCCGGATCGTGGAGAAGTTCGGCGCTCGCTCGCTCGGGCGGTTCGCCAAACTGCATTTCCGCACGAGCTACGAAGTCGTTTCGGCCGCGGGCAAGCTCGACGAGCTGCCGCTGCCGGTCCCGCGGGAAAAGATGGAGTGGCGCGGCTGAGTTCCGCCTCAGGCCGCGTGCCGGGCCGGGCCCGGCCCCTCGGCGGCCGCCGGGACGGGCGGGGCGCCCGCGGGCTTTTCCTGCGCGGCGAGCCGCCGGATGTACTGGGTGAAATCTTCGTCCTCGCCGTCGAGCAGCTCCGGCAGCGCCTCGCGGAACTCCGAGCGCCGGATCCATTCCCGCATGTAGTCCTCCCACGACCGCCACATGCGGCGCGTGTGGCGGTCCATGCGCTCTTCGTAGACAAGCAGGTAGGCGCGCTCGAACAGCGAGATGAGGATGCCGAAGATCGCGAACCGGCGCTCCGCCTGTTCGGGGGAAAGCAGGCGCGGGCCGTCGGCGCCGCGGTGCAGCAGGTGCAGGTCGGCGTTGTCCAGCACGAGCTTCAGGAACTCACGGTACTCGTCCGACAGCCGCTGGAAGATCTCCTCCTCCTCGTTCCGGCGTTCCTTCCGCTGCTCCCAGATGAACGTGAGAATCGCCAGCGGGAGGCCGACGATGGTCACCACGTAGCTGAGCAGCTCGAGTTGTTCGAGGACCGTCATGAGGCCAACAAACCCCGCCCGGCCCAAAAATCCAGCGGCCGGCCGGGGGCGCGCGGAAGGCGCTGGCCCGAGGGGAGAAGCGCAGGTGAATTCCGGGTGTCAGGGCGAGGCCGGGGTGCCGCGGCGCAGGTAGGCGGCGATCGCCGCGCCCCAGCCTTCCAGGGACTGCGCGAACGCCGCCGGGGTGACCTCCCGGATGGCGGCGTCCCCCTCGTCGGAGAGTCCGGTATAGACGTAGCGCACCACGACCCGCGTGGCGGCGCCGGCCGGCTCGCAGCGCACGAGGATCCGCGTGGCGCGGAGGCCGGCCAGCACGTTGCGGTACTCGATCGCCCGCGGGGGATCGTACTGCGTGATGGTCCACACCGACGCGATCGGCGCGCCGCCGTGCGGGTGCGGGCGCTCGACGGTGAAGACGGAGCCGTCGTGGAGGGTCGCGTCCTGCGGCGTGGCGAAGACCGGCTGCCAGTCTTCCGCCCAGAGCTTCTCGCCCGCGGGCTCGAAGAAGACGAAGCACTCGGCGGGCGGGAGTGGCACGACGAACGCATGTTCCCGGACGGCGCGGGCGCGGGCCGCGCACGGGGCGGGGGTCGGGGCGAGGATCGGATTCATGAGCGGCGTGACGGTGTCGGGCGCTTACGGGGCGGGCTCTTTCTCGACGAGCCGGTGGCTATCGGCCGCCGTGAGGTCGAGCTGGTAGACTTCCTTGAGCATCCGGATCCGCTGGAGCGTTTCCGCGGAAAAGGGCGGCTTGTTCTCGAAGGCATGGAGGCAGATGCCTTCGAGGAGGTCGCCGAGGTAGAGGTCGTGGTATTCCGCGACGCCCTTGAGCACCTTGAGGATGCGTTTCTCGAGACGGATGCCGGTCTGGAGGCGCTCCACGGCACGGGGTGCACGCGGGGGTTTGGAGGAGGAAGCCATTTCAGATATATGTACCAATGTACCAAACATGGCAAGCCCGGTGGGCGCGGGTGCGACGACCGCGGCGCTTGCCACGGCAGGGGAGGAACTTACAACCCGGTCATGGCGCAACGCCGGCAGCTCCGTGGATTCGACCTGAAGCAAATCTTCGGCTTCGAGAACCTCATCGGTGTCGACGAGGCGGGGCGGGGTGCGCTGGCCGGGCCGGTCGTCGCCGGGGCCGTGCTGGTCTCGCGCGCGTTTCTGGAGGGGCGCTGGGCGGCGGCGAAATCCGGCCGGGTGAACGACTCCAAGCTGCTCACCGCCGAGGCGCGCGCGGAGCTTTGGCTCGAGTTCGAGGAACTGGTCCGCGCGGGACAGATCCATGCCAACTACGGAGTCGCGAGCGTCGGGGAGATCGAGACGCTGAACATCCTCGGCGCGACGAAGCTGGCGATGCGGCGCGCGCTCGAGGGCATCTACCCGCCTTCCGCGTTCCAGCTGAAGGCCGAGCCGGACCTCTTCGCCAGCGAGGCCGAGAAGGCCGGGTTCGTGCCGACCGTGTCGTGCCGGATCCTGATCGACGGGCTGCCGCTGCGGCATTTCCCGTATCCGCACGAGGGTGTGGTGAGCGGCGACGCGCGGTCGCTCTGCGTCGCCATGGCGTCGATCGTCGCGAAGGTCATGCGCGACCGCCTGATGGACGACGTCGACCGCTCTCATCCCGGCTACGGGTTCGCCCAGCACAAGGGCTACGGGACGGAGGACCACCGCGAGGTGCTGGTGAAGCGCGGCCGCTGCGCCGTGCACCGCGACAGCTTCCTGCGCAAGCTCTTCGCCCAGCCGCGCGACATCGAGGGGCAGCTGACCCTGTTCGGCTGAGGGCCATGAAGCACAGCTCGCTCGACAAGGTCCTGGGCCGGCTCGACCAGCTCGACGAGGCGAACCTGCACAACCTCGTGCAGCGCCTGGCGCGGGAGCGGGCGTTGCTGGAGGCCGTGTTCAACACCCTGCAGGAGGGGGTGCTCGTGATCGACGCCGACGGTGTGATCGACTACGCGAACGATGCCGCCGCCGAGATCATCGGGCTGAAGGAGCCCGCGGCCGGAGCCACGCTCTGGCGCCTCGTGCCGGGCCTGCGCGCGTCGCTCGAGGGGGGCCCGCCGGACGGCCCGGCCGCCCCGGTGGTGACGCGCGAGTTCGAGCTCGCGTACCCCGCGCCGCGGGTCGTCCGGCTCTACATGGTGCCGTTCGCCGACAGCGCGGACGCGCGGAGGCGGTTCGCGGTGATCCTCTCGGACGTCACCAGCGAGCGCCGCTCCACGGCCGAGCGGATCGAGAACGAGAAGGTCTCGTCGATCCTGCTCCTCGCGGCGGGCGTCGCTCACGAGCTCGGCAACCCGCTGAATTCGCTCACGATCCACCTCCAGCTCATCGGCCGGAAGCTGAAGAAGCTCGCGGGCTCCAAGGAAGCCCGCTCCCTCGAGGACTCGATCAAGGTCTGCCAGGACGAGGTCACGCGGCTCGACGGCATCATCAAGAATTTCCTCGAGGCGATCCGCCCGCGCCCGCCGGACCTCGCCGACGTCGATCTCGCGGAGGTCATCGAGGACGTGCTGCGCTTCCAGGCGCGCGAGCTGGAGAACCGCGGGCTGCTCGTGCAATGCGAGCTTCCCGCCGGGGTGCCGGTGATCCTGGCGGACCGCGACCAGCTGAAGCAGGTTTTCTTCAATCTCATCAAGAACGCCATGGAGGCCATGAACGCCGGCGGGCGGCTGAGCCTCCGGGTGCGCGCGGACGACGATTCGGTCTACGCCGCGATCGCGGACACCGGCGCCGGCATCAAGGCGGAGGACGTCACCAAGCTGTTCCAGCCGTACCACACCACCAAGGTCACGGGCCACGGGCTCGGCCTCATGATCGTGCAGCGGATCATGCGGGAGCACGGCGGGCACATCGGCGTCGAGAGCAAGGAGGGCGTGGGCACGGTCGTGACCCTGCGGTTCCCGCAGAAACACCGGCGCGTGCGCATGCTCGGGTCCGGCGCGGAGAAATGACGCGACGCGCCGGCTGCGCCGCGGAAAGGAGTCCGGCGGGGCCGCGCCTTACGGATCGTGCGGACGATTGCGCTCTTCGTAGCGTGATTCGCCCGCCGAGGACCGCGGCTCGGGCGGGGGCGAAGAGCTTGGCGGCGACGAGGGTGTGCCGGGCGAACTCGTGCCGCCGGACGTGTCATTGCGCGGGTGTTCGCGCGGGCTGCGCTCGGGACCGCGGCCTTCGGGGTTGATGCGCCGCTCAAACCGCCGGGGGCGCTCGTCCGTGCGCGGCCGCTCGATCGACGGCGCCGGCGCGGACGGCGGGGAGGCGGGGGGAGCCAGGGTCGGACCCGGGTCCGTGCGCGGGTAGTCCGGCCGGGCGTTGTAATAGTTGTAGTAGCCGTACCGCGTGTGGTCGGGGTAGTCGTCGGAATGACCCGGGTAGTAGCCGGCGGTGATGACCTGCCGCGCGCGGTTGCCCAGCGTGAACTCGGTGATGCGGAAGCTTCCCCCCGGCGAGAGGATGACGCGGATGAAGCGGCTGGCCAGGGCCGGGTTGTCGATGACCTCATCCGGGCTCTCGAGGTACCCGCGCCGGACGAGATAATCGACGATCGCCGGCCGATGCGCGGCAAGTTCGTCGGCCGTCAGGGGCCCCCGTTCGTCCGCGATGATCAGCAGGGTCGGCTCGAACGGCGCCGCGGTGCGGGCGGAGGAGGCGTCCTGGACGGTGGTGCAGCCGGCGAGCCAGGCGGATGCGACGAGCAAGGCAAGGGCAGCGAGTTTGCCGGTCATGGGGATCGGCCGCCGGGAGGTGGCCGCCGACACCCTGGCCCGGAACGGACCCAGGCGCAAGATTGGAGGCTGGCTAGCCGGCGCGGGTGCCCGGGGGCACGAAGCGCTCGGGGACGGCGAGGCACGGCGCGATCCCGTCGGCATATCCGAGGTCGAACAACATGCCGTCCGAAATCTCGCCCGCCATGGGGCGCGGCGGCAGGTTGACGACGAACAGCGCCTGGCGTCCGGCGAGTTCCTGCGGGTCCGCGCGCTCTCGCTTCAACCCGGCGAGGATCCGCCGGGAATGGTCCCCGAAGTCCACGATGAGCCGCACGAGCTTCGCCGAGGCCGGCAGGTCCTCGACGCGCACGATGGTGCCGACGCGGATGTCGATCGCGGCGAAGGTCTCGAACGGAACCGCCGGCTTGACGGGAGCGGGAGGCATCGCGTCACCGCGCGGCCGGCGGCGTGTCCAGCGTGCGGCAGCCGTCGGTGATCATCGCGACGCGATCCGCACCGACGGCCACCATATCGCCGGCGGAGAACTGGACGAG
>DASPMS010000019.1:0-3388 GCA_035626915.1 Opitutaceae bacterium | reverse complement strand
ACATAAGGAAACGAAGGGAACGAAGAACGTGGTTGGTCTCTCGTTGCCTTATGTAAACCACCCGGGCGACCGGCAGACTGACACTCTGTTTCCTCTCTCCCCGCCTGGGGCGAGGACCCACTACGCCGGACTCCGATCGGGCCCTACCCTGTTCCGATGTCCGCTGCGAACCCGCGCGCCGCCGATGGCTCGCCGATCGTGCCGCTTCCCCGGGAAGCGGCCCCCGGAGACGCCGCCTCCCGATTCCACGCCGCCTTCCGCCGGACGTCCTTCTTCGGCTGCCTCGACGGCCTGCGCGCCCTGTCGATCCTCGCGGTCGTCTGGTACCACACGATGCCGTACGGCCACGACCTCGTCGCCGGACAGGGTTTCCGCGGGGTCACGCTGTTCTTCGTCATCAGCGGCTTCCTCATCGTGACGCTCATCCTGCGCGCCAAGGACGCCGGCTCGTTCTCGGTGCCGCAATTCTGGGGCCGCCGCATGTTCCGCATCTTCCCCGTCTACTATGCGGTGCTGGCCGCGTACGTGCTTCTCGTCTGGAAGGTTGAGAGCGACCCGGCCGCGCGGGCGGCGTTCTTCGCCAACCTGCCCGCCTTCCTCACCTTCACGTCGAACTGGCTCGTGGATCTCGATAACGCGCGCGTCATCTTCTACATCGCCTGGTCGCTCGCCGCCGAGGAGCAGTTCTACCTCGTCTGGCCGTGGGTGGAGCGCTGGGCGCGGGGGCGCGCGCCGCTGGTGGTCGCCGGCGCCGTCGTGCTCGCGACGCAGGTGGCCGTGCTCCTGCTCGGCCCGGCGGCGCGCGACGCGCTTCACTGGCGCATCCTCACGAGCGTGCCGCCGGCCATCCTGCTCGGCGTCGCCCTCGCGCACGTGCTCCACGATCCGGTCCTCTTCCGCCGCGCGTGGGCCGTCGTCGGCCGCCGGGGAAGCGCGAGCGGCGCGGCCGTCGTCGCCTTGCTCGCGATCGCCTGGTCCCCCGGTCGCGGCCAGGCGGGCGACCTCGCCGTCGCGTTCGCCTTCACGAGCCTCATCGCGGCGTGCGTGATCCGCGAGGACAACGACCTCGTGGCCTTCCTGCGCCTGCGCTGGCTGGCGTGGATCGGAACCGTCAGCTACGGCATGTACCTCATGCACATGCTGGCCGTGAATGTCGTGCGCCGGGTCGCGGCGGCGGCCGGCGTCGAGGGACCGTGGGTCGACTTCGTCGGCGGCACACTGCTGGCGGTCGGCGTCGCGAGCCTGAGCTTCGTGACTTACGAGCGGTTCTTCCTGCGGCTGAAGGATCGCCTGCTGCCGGCGCGCGGAGGCGCGCCCAAGGTCCCGGCCGTCGCGGTCCCCGGCGCGATGGGCCTGAAACCCGAGCCCGGCGCAGCCTGACGCCACCAGCGTCATGTAGCGCACCCCGCGGGGGTGCGTCGCCGCCCGCCGCTCAACGAGCGGCGCTATACCGGCGATCCGGCGTCTTGTAGCGCACCCCGCTGGGGTGCGTCGCCACGCGCCGCTCAACGAGCGGCGCTCCACCGGCAATCGGTCATGTAGCGCACCCCGCGGGGGTGCGTCGCCGCCCGCCGCTCAACGAGCGGCGCTATACCGGCGATCGGGCGTCTTGTAGCGCACCCCGCTGGGGTGCGTCGCCGCCCGCCGCTCAACGAGCGGCGCTACACCGACGATCGCATCATCGCGCACTGCTAGATGCTCGACAGCCCATCCTGCTCTGTCATCGGTCGTGCCGCATGCCCCGGGCCCCGGTCGAATCTCCCGCGCACGAGCTCCCCGCCGCGCCGTTCGCGCGCGCGTATCGCGGGCGCCGCGTCCTGATCACGGGCGGCTTGGGATTCATCGGCTCGAACCTCTCGCGCGCGCTGGTCGCGCTCGGCGCGCGGGTGACGCTGCTCGACAACTTGCTCCCGAACTACGGCGGAAACCGCCGCAACATCGCCGGCCTCGGCCGCGCCGCGCGGGTGGTCGTCGGCGACGTGCGCGACCGCGCGATCCTTCCCCGGCTCGTGCGCGGCCAGGATTTCCTTTTCAACCTCGCGGGCCAGACGAGCCACATGGACTCGATGGCCGACCCCGACACCGACCTCGAGATCAACTGCCGCGCCCAGCTGTCCATCCTGGAGGCCTGCCGGCGCCACAACCCCGCCATCCGGGTCGTCTACGCGAGCACCCGCCAGATTTACGGCCGGCCCGACTACCTGCCGGTCGACGAGGCCCATCCGCTGCGGCCGGTGGACGTGAACGGCATCAACAAGCTCGCGGGCGAGCAGTATCACCTGCTGTACAGCGCCGTGCACGGCATCCGCAGCACGGTGCTGCGCCTGACCAACACGATCGGTCCGCGGATGCGGGTGAAGGACGCCCGCCAGACTTTCGTGGGCGTCTGGATCAGCGCCGCATTGCGCGGGCGGCCCTTCGAGGTCTGGGGCGGGCGCCAGCTGCGCGACTTCACCTACGTCGACGACGCGGTGGCGGCATTTCTTCTCGCCGCCGCGCGGCCCGCGGCGGTCGGCCGGGTCTACAACCTGGGCGGCGTCGGCCGCGTGAGCCTGCGCGAGCTGGCGGAACTGGTCTCGGCCCAGACCGGCGCGCCGCACCGCATCCGTCGCTTCCCGGCCGATCGCCGGAAGATCGACGTCGGCGACTACTACGCCGACGACCGGCGCATCCGCCGCGAGCTGGGCTGGCGCCCCCGGACCACGATCCCGGACGCGCTGCGCCACACGATCGAGTTCTATCGGAGCGAGCTGCAGCACTACCTCTGAGCGCCGCCGGAGCGAACAGCCGGGGTCCCACAAGAGGAAGCGGAGGCAACGGAGCGGAGGACACCCTATTGCCGCGGCGGAAGGTAAAGTCGCGCAACGCCATCAACCAGCCTGGCGACATTGAAATTGATGAGCAGTCCCACGCGCACGTTCAGCAGCCTCATGTAAGTTAGCAACTGGGCCTTGTGAATGGGCATAAGTCTTTCCACAGCCTTCGCCTCGATCAGGACGCTGCCTTCCACGAGCATATCGAAACGCAGCGGTTCATCGCGGAATACCCCCTTGTACCTGATCCGAACGACCTGCTGGTTCTCCGCTCTCAGGGATCTCAGCTCAAGTTCGCCGCATCAGGCACCACTCATAAATACCCTCATTCAGGCCCGGACCCTTGTCCCGATGCACTTCGATCGCGCCCGCAATGATCCGGCCGGTGACTTCGTCCTCTATCAGACTACCTAGCGGCATGGCGCCAAGGCTGGGCAAGGCTGTAGGCTTGCCGATGTTCCCGTCTAAGGATTCGTCCCATGGGAATTCGTCCAATGTTCGCGGAACACCGGCCGGCTCTTCTCCGTTGCCTCCGCCTGCTCCTGTAGAAATTCTGCGGAGCACCGACATGCCGC
>DASPMS010000018.1:0-83481 GCA_035626915.1 Opitutaceae bacterium | reverse complement strand
CGCGGGGCCGGCTGGTCCCGCGGCCGGGCGGGCCGGCGGGCGCGGGACCTCCGGCGCAGCCGACGCGGGGTTCGTCGGGAGGGGGTCGGGCGCCGGCGCGGCGGACTGCACCAGCTCCTGCGCCGCGACGGACACGGCCGCCAGCAGCAGCGCGGCGGCGGGAGGGCGGAGGAGGCGGAAACCGTCGGGTTTAGGGCTCACGAGTCAGGCGGCGGTCGCGCCGGGGCTGAGGGCGGCGTACGAGAGGTTCTCCTGCCACCGGAAGAGGCCCACGCGCGCGGGGCCGCCGGCGAAGGCGAGGGTGCCGACGTAGCCTTCGGCGGGCTCGAGCGGCTGCAGCGCGAAGGAGTCCGCGCCGCCGTCCGTCCGCATCGGCGCGAGCGAGTCGAGGCCCGAGCCGCGGCCCTTGCCGATCGCCTCGCGCTGGGTCCAGCGCCGGAAGAACTCCAGCCGGCGCTCCTCGGCGGGGCGCGCCTGCTGCGCGCCGAGCTCGTCGGGCGCGAACAGCCGGTCCTCGATGAGGTAGAGGTCCGGCAGGTCGCGGACCTCCTCGACGTCGACGCCGACAGGGCGGCCGCGGGTCACGGCGAGCAGGCAGAGCGCGTGGGAATGCGAGAGGTTGAACTGCAGGCCGCCCTCGCCGAGCGAGAGCGCGAGGGACGGCTTGTTGTACTGCCCGTAACGGAAGGTGATGCCCGCGGGATCGCCCCCGAGGTAGGCGGCCAGGACGCGGCGCAACGTGAGCCGGGCGGCGGCGAAGCGGCGGCGGTCCTCCTCGTGGTACAACCCGCGCGCGCGGACGAGCTCGTCGGGCGAAAGGACGCCCTCGATCGCGCCGTGGTCGATGGCCGGGTCGTCGAGCCACACGCACCAGAGGTGCACGTCCTCGAAGCCGAGGGTGGGAAGTTGGGAGGGAACGGTCCAGTGGATGTCGGGGGGCGTTTTCATGAAAGGGTCAGGCCGGGCGCAGCGCGGTGAGGGCCGGGTCCGAGGATCCGGGGGGCCGGGGCGGGCGGGGTGAAGACCGGCGCCGGCGAGGGCGCCGGCAGGAGCTGCCCGTAGTCGAGCTTGAGCACCCGGTCGGCGAGGCCGAAGTACCGGTCGTCGTGCGTGATCACGAGCACGGTCTTGCCGCGGCGCTTCAGTTCGGGAAGGAGCGTCCGGTAGAAGATGTCCTTGAAGAGCGGGTCCTGGTCCGCCGCCCACTCGTCGAACACGTAGAAGGGCCGGTCCTCCAGGTAGGCCGTGAGCAGCGCCAGGCGCTTCCGCTGGCCCGACGACAACGCGGTGGTCGAAAGGCGCCCGCCGGCGATCTTGACCTTGTGGCTGAGGTGCAGCTGCTGGAGGTACTCCTGCGCCTGCACGTCGAGCTCGCTCGAGCGCAGCCCGAGGAGCGTGTCGAAGAGGTGGAAGTCCGCGAACACGGCCGAGAACAGCTGCCGGTACGCGTCGCGCCGCTCGTCGGTCACCGGCTGGCCGTCGACGCGGATCTCCCCCGCCTCGGGCGGGTAGAGGCCGGTGACGATCTTGGCCAGGCTCGACTTGCCGCTGCCGTTGCCGCCGACGAGGAAGACCAGCTCGCCGCGCCGGAACTCGAGGTCGAGCGGGCCGAGGATGAACCGGTCGTCGCTCTGGTCGGACCGGTAGGTGTGCGCGACCTGCCGGAGCTCGATGCGGGAGAACTCCGGGATGACGCCGTCGGCGCCGCCGGCGGCGGTTTCGGCCGGCACGACGCCGAGCGACATCCCGAGGGACTCGATCTTGCGCAGCGCCACGTCGGCGCGGGTGAACACCGCGAGGCTGCCCATGACGCCCGCGAGCGGCCCCATGAGGTAGAGGACGGTGAGCACGTAGCCGGTGAGCGTGCTGATGTCGGTGTACGTGTAGACCGGCATCAGGAAGAGGATGAGGCCGACCAGGACGTAGAACAGGAGGTGCGACCAGTTGTGGGCCAGCATGAACCGGGTCTCGGCCCCGATGGTGTGGCGCTGGAACTCGGCCGTGCTGACCTGCACGCCCTCGGTCATGAAGGCCTCGCGACGGTCGCGGTGCAGCTTCAGCTCCTTGATCCCGTCGGTCAGCGCGCGGAAGTGGCCGTAGAGCCGGTCCTCGGCCTCGCGCGCGTGGACCAGGGCCCGGAAGCCGGCGCTGATGAACAGGCGGTAGCAGCAGGCGCCGAAGAAAATGAGCACGACCATCCCGAGGAGCACCTGCCACGACAGCAGCGCGAGGTAGACGGACCCGCCCGCCAGCACCGCGAGGTTGACGGTGAGGGTCGGGAACCCGAACAGCGCGGAGTTGAGGCTGTTCACGTCGTCCACCAGCGCGACCATCAGGCGGGCCGCCCCGACCTGCTCGAGCCGGCGCAGCGGGACGCCCAGGATCCGGCGGACCAGCTCGCGGCGGAGCTCGGCGACGGCGCGCTGCGAGTAGCGGATCAGCCAGAGCTGCGAGACGAGGCCGGTCGCGAGCTTGCCTAACACGAGGGCCGCGAAGCCCCCGATGAACGCGAGCGCGTGGCGGGCCGGGTCGGTCACGGCGTGGTTGATGAGCGCGATCAGGCCCGCGTTGCACGCGCCGCTGACGAGCGCGGTGACAACGGTGATGACGAGCATCCGGCGGCAGCGATGGAAGAGGAAGGCCAGGAGCTTCATGCGGCGCGGGCGGTTTGGTTTTGCGACCGCGCGAGCTGCTCGCGGAAACGGGCGCCGAGTTCGGACACGTTGGGGGCCATGAAGATCTGCTCGTGGGCGCCGGGGATCGGCACGATCTCGACGCCGCCCTGCGCGAGGCCCGACCAGCCGAAGCACGGGTCGAACGAGCACAGGAAGGGATGGCCGCGGGTGCGGAAGAGCGTCACCCGCCCCCCGTACGGCCGCGGCCGGTAGCGCTCGATCGCGCGCAGGTGCGCCTGCCAGAGCTCGAGCTCCCACTCCGGGAACCGGCTGGTGTCGATCACCTCCTCGACCGTCATGCCGCGGTCGCGCCCGAGCAAACGGTTGCCGAACCGCTGGCCCAGGAGCCGGCCCTTGCGGGAGGCGAACCGAAGCTGCTCGCGCACGGGCTGCGAGAGGAACCCGCGCAGCCAGTCCGCAGTGTTGAGCGCGAACCGCGCGTGGAACGACGGCCGCCACCACGGCAGCTGCTGGTAGGAGCTGTTCGCGGCGGAAGCGTCGAGCAGGGCGACGAGGCCCACGGGCTCGCCGGCGGCCTCGAGCTGCCGGGCCATCTCGTAGGCGACGTTGCCGCCGAAGCAGTAGCCGGCGAGATAGTAGGGCCCGTGCGCCTGGACCCCGCGCACCTCCTGCACGTAGTGCGCGGCCATCTCCTCGACCGAGGCGAACTCGGGGAGGCCCCGCATGCCGCGTGACTCGAGGGCGAACACCGGCTGGTCGGCGGGCAGGTGCGGGACGAGGTTGGTGTAGATCCAGAGGTTGCCGCCGCCGGCGCCGTGGACGAAGAACACGGGCGGCTGCGTGCCGGCGGTGCGCAGACGCACGAGGGACGAGGCGGCCGCCGCGGGGCGGGGCGAGCGGATGCGCGCGGCGAGCTGCGCGACGGTCGGGGCCTCGAAGAGGGAGGCGAGCGGCAGCCGCACGCCGAACTCGCGTTCGATCCGCGCGAACAGGCGCACGCCGGCCATCGAGTGGCCGCCGAGCTGGAAGAAGGTGTCGTGGATGCCGATCGGCGAGACCCCCAGGATCTTCTCCCAGATCGCCGCGAGGGCGGTCTCGGTCGGGTCGCGCGGCGCGACGAGGGGCGGGCGTCCGCTGGCCGCCGTCACGTCGGCCGCGGGCAGCGCGGAGCGGTCGATCTTGCCGTTCGCGTTCAGGGGGATGACCGGGACGGCCACGATCACCGCCGGCACCATGAACTCGGGCAGCTTCTCCTGCAGGTGGAGCCGCAGGACCGCGGCGTCGGGCGGCAGCCCGTCGCGGCCGGAGACATAGGCGACCAGGCGGGGGCCCGCCGCCGGCGTGGAGTCGACCAGGACCGCGGCCTGGCCCACGGCGGGGTGGGTGGCGAGGACCGCCTCGATCTCGCCGGGCTCGATGCGGAAGCCGCGGAGCTTGAGCTGCCGGTCAACGCGCCCCAGGAACTCGATCGTGCCGTCGCTCCGCCAGCGGGCGAGATCGCCGGTGCGGTAGAGGCGCGCGCCGGGCGCGGCCGAGAACGGGTCGGGCACGAAGCGCTCGGCGTCGAGCTCCGCCCGGCGGAGGTAGCCGGTGGCGAGGCCGTCGCCGCCGGTGTAGAGCTCGCCCGGCACTCCGACCGGCACGCGCTGGCGGTTCGCGTCGAGGATGTGGACCGTGGTGTTCGCGATGGGCCGGCCGATCGGGATCGGGCCGGGCGGCAGGGGCGCGACCATCGAGTAGGCCGTCGTGAACGTCGTGTTCTCCGTCGGCCCGTAGACGTTGAAGAGGCGGGTCCCGGCGGGCAGCCGGGCGAGCGCCCGCGCGGCGTGCTCGGGGGAGAGCGCCTCGCCGCCGGCGAGCAGCTGGCGCATGCCCGCGAGCTTCTCCGCCTGCTCGTCGATCATCTGGTGGAAAAGCCCGGTGGTGAGAAACGCGGTGGTCACGCCGTGCCGCTCGATGCAGTCGCCGAGCTCGGCCAGCGTCGGCAGGCCCGGCGGGCAGACGGCGACGCGGCCGCCGTGAAGCAGCGGGGCCCAGACCTCGAAGGTCGAGGCGTCGAAGGCGACTGGCGCGAATTGCAGCACGACTTCTTCGGGACCGAACCGCACGTAATCGGTTCCGACCAGCAGCCGCACGATCGCGCGGTGCGGGATGCACACGCCCTTCGGCCGGCCGGTCGACCCCGAGGTGTAGCTGACGTACGCCAGCGATTCCGCCGCCGGCAGCTCCGGCAGCGGCGCGTCCGCCTCGTCCGCGATCGCCGCCGCGGCGGCGGCCGGCATCACGACGGCCGGACGCGGCGCGGCCGCCGGCAGAGCCGCGAGGGCGGAGTTCACCAGCGCGCGCAGGGGCGGTTCGGTCACCAGCAGCACCGGCGTCGCGTCGGCGAGCATGAACCCGATGCGCTCGGGCGGGTACGCCGGGTCGAGGGAGACATAGGCGGCGCCCGTCTTGAGGATCGCCAGCAGGGTCACGATCACGTCGGGCGAGCGCTCGAGGCAGAGCGCGACGAACGTGCCGGGCTGGGCCCCGGACCGGCGGAAGTGGCGGGCGAGCCGGTTGGCGCGCTGGTCGAGCTCGCGGTAGCTGATCCGGCTGCGGTCGTCCTGCACCGCGACCGCGTCGGGCAGCCGTGCGACCTGGCGGGCAAAGAGCGAGACGACCGTCTCGTCGCGGGGGTAGGCGGTGCGCCGGCCGCTCCAGTCCTCGAGCTGCCGGCGCTCGGCGGCCGTCAGCAGCGGCAGCTCGTCGACGCGCCGATCGGGCGTGGCGGCCGCCCCGGTCACGAGCGCCTGGTAGTGCGCGAGCAGGCGCTCGATGGTCCCCGACTCGAACAGGTCCATGCGGTACTCCAGGGACAGCCGGATCTCGCCGCCGGCGGTCTCCGCCAGGGAGAGCGAGAGGTCGAACTTCGACGTGCCGTTGTCGAACTCGAGGGGAGTGAACGTGAGGCCCGCGGCGCGCGGCGGCGGTCCGCCGGCGCTCTGCAGCACGAACATCACCTGGAAGAACGGGTTTCGGACCGGGCTGCGGTCCGGCTGCAGCTCGGCGACGAGCTTCTCGAAGGGGAGGTCCTGGTGCGCCATCGCGCCCAGCACGGTCTCGCGCGTGCGGTGGAGCCACTCGCGGAAGGTCGGCCGGCCCGCGGCGCTCGTGCGCAGGACGAGCGTGTTGACGAAGAACCCGGCCAGCTGCTCGAGCTCGACCTGGTGCCGCCCGGCCACGCAGGAGCCGATGACGATGTCCTCCTGCCGCGTGTAGCGGTGGAGGAGCGCCTGGAAGCCGGCGAGCAGCGCCATGAACAGCGTCGCGCCCTCGCGCTGGCAAAGCCCCCGCAGGTCGCGGACGAGCTCCGCGGGCAGCGTGGCCACCCGCGTGGCGCCGCGGATGCTGGGCTCGGCGGGCCGGGGACGGTCGGTCGGGAGGTCGAGCGCCTCGGCCCCCGCCAGCTGCCCGCGCCAGTAGGCGAGGGGGCGCTCGATCGCCTCGCCGCGCAGGGTGGCGCGTTCCCATCGCGCGTAGTCGGCGAAACGGATCGGGAGCCCGGGCAAGGGCGAGGCCCGACCGGACGAGTAGGCCTCGTGCAATGCACCGAGCTCCCGAAAGAGAAGGCCGAGCGACCAACCGTCGGAGACGATGTGGTGCATGACGAGCAGGAGCGCATGCTCGTCGGGGCCGAGCCGGACCAGGACGGCCCGGAGAAGGAGGTCGCGGGTCAGGTCGAACGGCCGCCGGGCCTCCGTCCGCAGCCGCTCGAACAGCGTCGTCTCGCGCTGGTCCGCGGGCAGGGCGGAGAGGTCGACGCGCGTGACCGGGGCGGCGGCCGCCGGGCCCACGACCTGCATGGGCCCGTCCTCCCGCGCGCGAAAGTTCGTGCGGAAGACCTCGTGGCGGGCGATGAGCTCGTCGAGCGCGCGCCCGAGCGCGCCCTCGTCCAGCCGGCCGCCGAGGCGCATGGCCTGGTAGACGTTGTAGAGCCCGCGGTCGGGCATGAGCTGGTCGAGGAACCACAGCCGCTCCTGCGCGTGCGAGAGCGGCGCGGGTTCGCCGTCCTCGGAGCGGGTGATCGCCGGGCGGGCTTGGGCGCGGTCGGCGCCGGCGGCGGCGTGGCGCGCGCGCTCGAGCCGCTGCTCGAGGCGCGAGCGGAGGTCGACCGGCAGGTCGGTGCGGGCGCGGCCGGCCTCGGATTCGGGCAGGACGTTAGCTGGCGGCATGGGCGGAAGCGGGTTCGACGGGGTTGGAGCGGAGGTCCTCGACGAGCGCATGCTCGATCGCGGCGGCGAGCTCGGCGATGGTGGGCGACTCGAACGCGGTCCGGAGCGGCAGCTCGACGCCGAAGGCCTGGTGGATCCGGGCCAGGGCCTGGGTGACGAGCAGCGAGTGGCCGCCGAGCTCGAAGAAATTGTCGTGCACGCCGACCCGCGGCTGACGGAGCACGTCGGACCAGATGCCGGCGAGGACCTCCTCGGTCACCGTCCGGGGCGCGGTGCCGCCCGCCCGGCGGGGCGCGGCGGAGGCCTCGGGCGCCGGCAGCGCCTTCCGGTCGACCTTGCCCGTCGGCGTGAGCGGCAGGCGTTCGAGGAAGACCAGCGTGGCCGGCACCATGTAGTCGGGCAGCTGCCGGGCGAGCGCGGCGCGGAAGGCGGGCTCGTCGGAGGCGCGCGCGGTTCCGCCGACGTAAGCGGCGAGGGCGCGGTCGCCCGGCGAGGGCTCCGTCACCACGACCACGCAGTCGCGGACGCCGGGCTGGCGCCGGAGGGCGGACTCGATCTCGCCGAGCTCGATGCGGAAGCCGCGGATCTTCACCTGGTGGTCGATGCGGCCGATGAATTCCAGCTGGCCGTCGGTCCGCTGGCGGGCCAGGTCGCCGGTCCGGTAGAGCCGGGCGTCGGCGGCGGAATCGAACGGGAGGGGCACGAAGCGCTGGGCGGTGAGCACGGGCTGGTTGAGGTAGCCCCGGGCCACTCCGGCTCCGGCGATGCCGATCTCGCCGGGCACGCCCGGCGGCACGAGCTCGAGGTTGCGGTCGAGGAGGTACACCTGCGTGTTCGCGAGCGGGCGGCCGATCGTGGCCGGCTGGCCGCGATGGCGGAGCGCGAACGTCGAGTAGGTCGTCGTCTCGGTCGGCCCGTAAAGGTCGTGCACCTTGAGCAGGTGCGGCAGCGCGTAGAGCCGGTCCACCAGGGCGGGCGTCACGGGCTCGCCCGCGAGGTTCACGGTGCGGACCGATGCGGGGACGGCCGAGAGGCGGAGCAGCTCGGTCATGGCCGACGGGACCGTGTTGATGAGCGTCACCTCGTCCCGCGCGGGCAGCGCCGGGAGGTGCAGCGCGTTGTCCGCGAGGATGACGGTGCCGCCCCAGGAGAGCGGGACGAAGACCTCGAAGACCGACAGGTCGAAACACAGGGACGTGGCCGCGAGCACGCCGGCCAGCTCGGGCGGGCTGAAGACATCCCGGGCCCAGTGCACGAAGTTGACCGCGTTGCGGTGCTCCAGCGCGACGCCCTTGGGCCGGCCGGTGGACCCCGAGGTGTAGATGACATAGGCGAGATGGGCCGGCAGCGACACGCCGAGGGGATCGTCGACCGGTTCGCGGTCGAGCTCGGCCGCGGCGGCGGCGAGGTCGAGCACGCGGGCGCCGCCGGAGCCGCCGCGGGGCCCGTCCGTGACGACGACCGCGGCCCGGGAGTCCTCGAGCATGACCGCGGTCCGCTCGGCCGGATACGCCGGATCGAGGGGGATGTAGGCGCCGCCGGCCTTGAGGATGCCGAGCACGCCCGCGATGGTGGCGGCGGTGCGGCCGGCGAGGAGGCCGACCGGCGTCTCGGGCTTCACGCCGAGCCGCCGCAGCCGGTGCGCGATCTGGTTGGCCCGCTCGTTCAGGCGGCGATACGTCCAGCGCTCCTCGCCCCACACCAGGGCGACCGCGTCGGGGGTGCGCGCCGCCTGCCGCTCGAAGAGGTCATGGAGGCAGGGATCCGGCGGATAGGCGATCGCCGTGCGGTTCCACTCCACCAGCACCCGCCGCTGCTCGGCGGGCGTCAGGAGGGGCAGCCGGTGCACGGCGCAGGCCGGATCGGCCGCGGCCGACCGCAGCAGCAGCTCGAAGCGGTCGAGGTGCCGCTGGATGGTGTCGGCGTCGAAGAGCTCGGTGCTGAAATGGCAGTCGAGCTCGAGCGCGGAGTCGGTCTCGGTGACGTTGAAGCTGAGGTCGAAGTTGACGAAGCGCTTGGGATTGTTCGACGCCTCGACCTCGAGCCCCGCGAAGGCGAGCGCGCCCCGCTGGCGTCCGACGTTGAACGTCACGTTGGCCAGCGGCACGCGGTTCGGATCGCGCGGCAGGTTCAGCTGGCGCAGGAGGCTGGCGAACGGGTGGTGCCAGTGCTCGAACGCGTCCAGCGTGGTGCGGCGGAGCGCCTGGAGGTAGGCGGCGAAGTCCTGGCCCGCGCCGACGCGGCTGCGGACCGGCAGGAGGTTGACGCAGTGGCCGGCCAGCCCCGGCAGGCCGGCGAGAATCTGCGGCGCCGCGGGCACGCCGATGACCAGGTCGTCCTGGCCGCTGAGGCGGTGCAGCAGCGCGCTGAAGCCGCCGAGCAGCACGGTGAAATGGGTGGCGTCGTGCTCCGCCGCGAGCCGGCGGATCGCCGCCGCGGTGGCGGGGTCGAGCCGGCGGCGCCGGTACGACGCGGCGTGGGTGCGCTGCGCGGGCCGCGGCCGGTCGGAGGGGATCTCGAGCACGGGCGCGCCGTCGGGGAACTGCGCGCGCCAGAACTGCTCCGCCGCCCGGGTCTCGGCGGAGTCGCGCCGGACGACCTCGCTGCGAACGAACTCGGCGAAGCTCGCGGGCGGCGGCAGGTCGGCCGGGCGGCCGGCGCGGGCCAAGCCGTACAGGCGCCCCAGCTCCTGCAGCAGCACGGAGCGGGACCAGCCGTCGCAGATGATGTGGTGGAAGGCCGCAACCAGCGCATGGCGCTGCGGGGCGAGCCGGATGAGGTGGACGCGCCAGAGGGGGCCGGCGACGAGGTCGAACGGCTCGCCGATGATGCGGTCGACCTCGGCCTCCAGCCGCGCCTCCTGCTCCTCCGCAGGCCCGCCGGCCAGGTCCGTGCGGCCGAGCGCCGCGGGCGCCGCGACAGCCAGGCGCTGGCTCTCGCCGTCGGGCGCGATGGTCAGCCGCAGGACCTCGTGGCGGGCGACCAGCGCCTCGAGCGCGCGGGCGAGGGCGGCCTCGTCGAGCGGCCCGCGCAGGTGCAGCGTCGCGGATTCGTTGTACGCGGCCGACAGCGCCGGGCCGAGCTGGGAGACGTACCAGATCTCGCGCTGACCGAGCGTGAGCGGAAGCGTGGTCGCGCCGGCCGGTGCGGCGGCGGCAGGGGCGGCGGGCGCGGGGGCCGCCGCCGCCTCGCCGAGGTGGGCGGCGAGCTTCTCGAGGGTGGAATGCTCTTCCAGCAGCTGCCGCATCGTGACGTGCACGGCGAAGCGCTCGCGCAGCGCGAAGCTGGCCTGGGTGAGCGCGAGCGAGTCGAGACCGAGCTCCTGGAAGGTGCGGCGGGCGTTCTCTCCACGGAAATCATGGCCGGCGAGCTCGCCGAAAAGCTGGGCGAGCCGGGCGGTCATCGTCTCGGCCGGCACCAGCGCCGCCGGGGAGGCGGGACCCGCCGCCGCGACCGTCGCGGTGGAGGTCCGGTCGGCCGCCAGGGTGGCGCTCGAGCCCGGAGGCGTCACGAGGGGGCCGGCGGCCGAGGCGCCGGGCTCGATCCAATAGCGCTGGCGCTCGAAGGGGTACGTCGGCAGCGGCACGCGGCGCCGGGGCTGCGCGTGCCAGTGGGTCCACTGGAGCGCCACGCCGGCGCTCCACAGGCGCCCGGCGGCCTCGCGCAGCGCACGGGCGTCCTCGACGCCGCGGCGGCCGAGCGAGGCGACCGGCGTGGCGCGACCGGTCGTCGCCGGGTGCTGCCGCGCCAGGGTCGAGAGGGTCTGGCCGGGGCCGACCTCGAGGAGCACGGCCGGGCTTTCCTGCATCACGGTGGCGAGCCCGTCGGCGAAGCGCACCGGCTGGCGGAGCTGGCTCGTCCAGTACTCGGGATCCATCGCCTCCTCGGCGGTGAGCCAGCGGCCCGTCACGTTCGAGGCGATCGGAAGCCGGGGTGCCTGCAGCCGCACGCGGCGCAGCACGGCGAGGAGCGGCGCGCGGACCGGCTCCATCGCGGGAGAATGGAACGCGTGGGACGTCGCCAGCCGGCGCGTGGCCGTGCCCCGGGCGGTGAGCCGCTGCTCGAGCGCCGCGACGGCATCGAGCGGGCCGGAAAGCACGCAGAGGTCGGGCGCGTTGACGGCGGCGAGGGCGATCCCGGCGCCGGCGAGCTCCCGCGCCTCGGCCTCGGGAACCCGGACGGCCAGCATGGCGCCCGGCGTTTGCCCCTGCATCAGGCGGGCGCGGGCGGCGACGACGGCCACGGCGTCCTCGAGCGAGAACACGCCGGCGAGGCAGGCCGCCACGTACTCGCCGAGGCTGTGCCCGAGCAGCGCCTGGGCCCGGAGGCCGCGCTGCAGCCACAGGCGGGCGAGCGCGTATTCGACCACGAAGAGGGCGGGCTGGGTCACGGCCGTCTCGTCGAGCCGGCGGGCGGCCGGCGCGTCCTCGGCGGGGGCGAGCAGCACGGCGCGGAGGTCGAACTCGAGGTGGGGATGGAGCAGCCGGCAGCATTCGTCCACCGCCTCGCGGAAGGCCGGCTCGGTCTCGTACAGCCCGCGCGCCATTTCCGGCGACTGGGCGCCCTGGCCGGGGAAGAGGAACACCACCGTGGGGGCGCGCTCGGCGGCCTCGACGGCCGCGCCCGGCTCGCGGAGCCGGCGCACCGCCTCGGCTGCGTCGGAGGCCACGACCGCCCGGCGATGGGGGAAGGCCTTGCGGCCGGTCTGCAGCGTCCACGCCACGTCGCCGAGGTTCGCGCGCGGCGCGGCCTCGAGGTGGGCGGCGAGGTTCGCCGCGGCCTGCTGGAGGGCCGAGGGCGAGCGGGCCGAGAGGACGAGCAGCTCGTGCGGCGCGGCCGGGGGGGAGGCGGGCGCCGGGGGCGCCTCCTCCAGCGCCACGTGCGCGTTGGTGCCGCCGATGCCGAAGGAGCTGACGCCGGCGCGGCGGGGCGTGGCGCCGCGCGGCCAGGGCCGGAGCCGGTCGATCACGTAGAAGGGGCTCGCGGCGAAATCGATCTTCGGGTTCGGCCGGTCGAAGTGCAGGCTCGGCGGCAGCTCCTGCGCCTCGAGCGCGAGGACCGTCTTGATGAGGCCCGCGACGCCGGCGGTGATGTCGAGGTGGCCGATGTTCGTCTTCACCGAGCCGAGGCCGCAGAACTGGCCGCGTTCCCCGCGGAGGCCGAAGGCCTTCACGAGGCCCTCGACCTCGATCGGATCGCCGAGGGGCGTGCCCGTGCCGTGCGCCTCGATGTACGAGACGGTCTCCGGGGCGAAGCCCGCCTCGGCGTGCGCGAGGGCGATCGCCTCCGCCTGCCCGTCGCTGCTCGGCGCGGTGTAGCCGATCTTGACCGCGCCGTCGTTGTTCACCGCCGTGCCGCGGATGACGGCGCGAATGGGGTCGCCGTCGGCGAGCGCATCGGAGAGGCGCTTGAGGACGACGATGCCGGCGCCGTCGCCGAGCACCGTGCCGGTGGCGCCGGCCGAGAAGGCCCGGCAGTGCCCGTCGTGCGAGTGGATGCCGCCCTCGACGTGGTGCTGGCCGCGGTGCGGCGGGAACGTGATCGAGACGCCGCCCGCGAGCGCGACGTCGCACCGGTAGCCGAGGAGGTTCTGCGCGGCGAGGCACACGGCGACGAGCGAGGTCGAGCACGCGGTCTGCACGTTGAGGCTCGGGCCCCGCAGGTTGAGCTTGTACGAGACGCGCGTCGGCACGAAGTCGCCGTCATTGGCGAGGAAGGTGGAGAAGAATCCCTGGTTCTCGATCAGCCCGCGGTTCGTGAGCAGGTTGCTGAACAGGTAGGTGTTCATGCTGGCGCCCGCGAAGACGCCGATCAGGCCGGGGAACGTCTCGGGGTTGCAGCCGGCGTCCTCCAGCGCCTCCCACGCGCACTCGAGGAAGACGCGGTGCTGCGGGTCCATCAGGGCGGCCTCGCGCGGGTTCATGCCGAAGAACGCGGCGTCGAACCACTCGGGCCGGTCGAGGATGGCGCGGGCGCGCACGAAGCGGGGGTCGTCGCGTCGCGGCGGGTGCTCGAACGGCAGCCACTGCACCTGGTCGTCCGCGAAGAACGCGACGGCCTCGCGGCCCGCGCGCAGATTGCGCCAGAACTCCGCCGGGCTGGCGGCGTGGGGGAACCGGCCGGCAAGGCCGATGATGGCGACGGCGTCGGGGACGTCGGGGCGGCTCATGGGGAGACGGGCGTGGCGGGGCGGCGGCGGATCGGGGCGGCGGCCTGGCGGAGGCGGTTGCGTTCCGCGATGCGGTCGCGGAAGGCGTCGGCGCCGCCGCCGGACTGCTCGGCGAGGAAGGCCGCGAGGGTCCGGATGGTGGGGTACTGGAAGAGCTTGAGGACGGGCACGTCGACGCCCACGGCCTCGCGCAGCCGGTTCTGCACCTGCACGACCTGCAGCGAATGCCCGCCGGAATCGAAGAAGTTGTCGTCCACGCCGACGGCGTCGGCGCGGAGAATGTCCTTCCAGATCCCCGCGATGGCCTGCTCGATCGAGCCCTGGGGCGCGACGAACTCGCCGCGGGCGCGGGCCCGCGTCCCCTCCGGCGCGGGCAGCACCTTGCGGTCGACCTTGCCGTTGGGCGTGAGCGGCAGCTGCGCGAGCGTGACGAAGATCGCCGGGAGCATGTGCTCCGGAAGCTTCTGCCGGAGGAAGTCGCGCAGCGCGGACGCCGCGGGCTCCTCGTCGCCCGCGGGCACGAGGTAGGCGACCAGCTGGGCCTCGTCGCCCGCGTCGGTCCGCAGCACGACCACCGCCTGCCGGACGGCCGAGTGCTGCATGAGGGCGGCCTCGATCTCGCCGAGCTCGATGCGGTGGCCCCGCAGCTTCACCTGGTGGTCGATGCGGCCGAGGAAATCGAGCACGCCGTCGGCGCGCCAGCGCACGAGGTCCCCGGTGCGGTACATGCGGTTGCCCGCGAGGAACGGGTCGGCCGCAAACTTCTCCTGCGTGAGGTCGGGGCGGCGCCAGTAGCCGCGCGCGACGCCGTCGCCCGCGATCCAGAGCTCGCCCGGCACCCCCACCGGCACGGGCTGGCGGTGCGGGTCGAGGACATAGACCTGGGTGTTGGCGATGGGGCGGCCGAGGTCGACCGCGCCGGTCGGGTTGTCGTCGCCGGTCACGCGGCTGGTCGTCGACCAGATGGTCGTCTCGGTGGGGCCGTACATGTTCAGGATCACGCCGGGCAGCGCGCTGCGGAGCTGGGTCGCGAGCCCGACCGGGAGCGCCTCGCCGCCGACCATCAGGCGGTGCAGCGAGCGCAGGGCGGCGAGGGTCTCGGGCGAGCCGGCGAGCAGCCGGGCGAAGGACGGCGTGCACTGCAGGTGCGTCACGCCGTGCCGCTCCATCTGCTCGAGCAGCGACCGCGAGGCGCGCGTGGCGGGCGCCGGCGCCGGCTCCCCGCGCTGGAACTCGGCGCGGACCTGGTCGAGCAGGCGGAGGCTCGCGAGCGCGTCGTCGGCCGCGACGCCGAAGTCGACCAGGCAGGCGACCTCGTCGACGCCGATGGCGGCCAGCTTGCGGAGGACCTGCCGGCAGGTCTCGGGCGTGCCGAGCAGGCCGCAGACCTCGAAGTAACGGTTGAAGGAGAACTCGACGATCGCCTCGACCTCCTCCGGCTGGAGCGCGCGGAAGTCGGCGCCGGGGTAGAGCGCCTGGGAGAGGCCCTTGAGCAGGTCGGCGGAGTCCGCCAGGTAGCGGCAGAGCGGGGCGCGCACCTTCTCCTTCACGGCCGCGAGGTCCTCGCCGACGAACGTGTGGAGCGCGATGGCGACGTTGCCCGCGTCGTGGCCCGCGGCGCGACGGGCCTCGCGGTAGACCCGGATCTTCGCGGCGAGCTCGTCGAGGTCCTGGCCGAGCAGGTGCGTGAGGACCCCGGCGCCGGACTCGCCCGCCAGCCGGAACGTGTCGGGGTTGCCGGCGGCGGTGACCCACACGGGCAGCTCGGCCTGGACCGGCCGCGGGAAGACCTTGATCGGCACCGCCGGGCCGCGACCGCCGGGGAACTCCACCGCCTCGCCGCGCCAGAGGCGGCGGACGGTGTCGATCTGCCGGCGCATGATGTCGCGGCGGTCGGCGAAGTTCGCCGGGTTCAGCGCGAAGTCGCGGTCGTGCCAGCCGTTGGCGAACGAGACGCCGACGCGGCCGCGCGAGAGGTTGTCCACCACGGACCACTCCTCGGCGATGCGCGCGGGATGGTGCAGGGGCGAGACGACGCTGCCGGCGCGGATCTGGACCCGCTCCGTGATGGCGGCGAGCGCGGCGCCCACGACCGCGGGGTTGGGGTACAGCCCGCCGAACGAATGGAAGTGCCGCTCGGGGGTCCACACGGCCTTGAAACCATGGGCGTCCGCGAACCGCGCCCCCTCGAGCAGCAGCCGGTAGCGGTCGGACCCGCCGCCGTCCTCGCTCGCAAAGTAGAAGAGGCTGAAGTCGAGCGTGCGCCTCGCCGCCGGCGCGGCGCGCCGGTTCGTCGACGCGCCCGGCAGCCGCGCGTCGTCCGCGAGGACCACGACCTTGAAGCCGCGGGTCAGCGTCCAGAACAGCTCGAGCACCGAGATGTCGAACGAGATGCTCGTGACGGCGAGCCAGACGCCGGGCGCGTCGCCCGGGCGGAAGCCGAGCGCGTCGTCCATGCCGGCGAAGAAGTTCACCACGTTGCGGTGCGTGACCATCACGCCCTTGGGGTTGCCGGTGGAGCCGGAGGTGTAGAGGACGTACGCGAGGTGCGACGGCTCGGTCGCGGCGCGCGGCAGCGGGCCGGTGCCGTTGGCCGGGAGCGGCGCGTCGACGCACACGACCGCCGCGCGGTGCGGCGGGAGGCCCGGCAGGAGCCGCAGCTGGGTGACGATGACGGGCGCCTCGGAGTCCTGGATCATGAACGCGATCCGCTCCTTCGGGTACGTTGGGTCGAGCGGCACGTACGCGCCGCCGGCCTGGTGGATGGCGAGCAGCGCGACCATCAGGTCGAGCGAGCGCTCCAGGCAGACGCCGACCAGGACGTCGGGTCCGACCCCGAGCTCCCGCAGGCGGTGCGCGAGCGCGCCCGCGCGGGCGTCGAGCTCGGCGTACGTCAGCGTCTCGTCATTGTAGGCGAGCGCCGTCGCGTCCGGCGTGCGCGCCGCCTGCTCGGCGAAAAGGTCGTGCAGGCAGCGCTCGCGCGGGTAGTCGCGGCGCGTGGCGTTCCATTCCGCGAGCAGCAGGCTCCGCTCCCCGGCGGTGAGCAGCGGAAGCCGGGAGATCAGCGCCGCCGGGTCGGCGGCCATGCCCTCGAGGACGCTCTGCAGGTGCCCGAGCAGGCGGGAGATGGTGGCGCTCGTGAAGAGGTCGAGGGCGTACTCCGCCGTCACCTCGAGCGAGCCGTCGGGGTTCTCGACGGCCCACGCGGTGAGGTCGGACTTCGCGGTGCCGGTGTAGACGGGCTCGATCGTGAGGGAAACGTCGCCGAGCCGGAGCGCGGTCGACGGCATGTTCTGCAGGGCGAAGAACACCTGGCAGATCGGATCGAAGCTCAGGTTCCGCTGCGGCTGGAGGTCCTCGACCAGCTTCTCGTACGGCATCTCGCGGTGATCGAAGGCGGCGAGCGTGGTGTCGCGGACGCGGCCGAGCAGTTCCTCGACCGTGGGGTCGCCCGCGAGGCTCGTGCGCATCAGCACCGTGTTGATGAAGAAGCCGATCAGGGCCTCGGTCTCGGCGCGGTCGCGGCCGGCGAGGGGCGAGCCGACGACCAGGTCCGTCGACCCGGTGTGCCGGTGCAGCACCGTCTTGAACCCGGCGAGCAGCACCATGAAGTACGTCACGCGGCAGCGCTGCGCGAGCGCCTTGAGCCGGTTCGCCAGCGCGGCCGGGAGGACGATCCGGACGGTGTCGCCGCGGTGGGACTGGAGCGGCGGGCGCGCGTGGTCGGCGGGCAGCTCGAGCAGGGCCGGCGCCCCCGCCATCTGCTTCCGCCAGAAGGCGCGGAGGCGCTCGAGATTCTCGCCCTGGAGGTAATCGTGCTGCCAGGCCGCGAAGTCGGCGTACTGGATCGGGAGCTCGGGCAGCTGGGGCTCGCGCCCGGCCCGGTAGGCCTCGTAGCCGAGGCCGAGCTCGCGGTACAGGATGCCCATCGACCAGCCGTCGGACGCGATGTGGTGCATCACGATCATCAGCGCGTGGGAGACGGGCGAGAGCCGGTAGAGGCGGACGCGCAGCGGGAGGTCGCGCGCCAGGTCGAAGGGCGCGCGGGCCTCCGCGGCGGAGAGCCGGGACAGTTCCGCCGGCCGGGCCTCGTCGGCGAGGTGGCTGAGGTCCGTCAGCGGCAGCGGGACTTCCGCGGTCGGCCGGACGATCTGGACCGGCTCGGATCCCACCGCGGTGAACGAGGTGCGGAGCGACTCGTGCCGCGCGACGATGCGGTTCAGCGCGCGTTCGAGGGCGGCGACGTCGAGCGGGCCGTGCAGCCGCACGAGGTACGGGATATTGTAGAGCGGGGAGCCGGGCTCCATCTGCTCGAGGAACCACAGCCGGCGCTGGCCGGAGGACGCGGGCGCGGACGGGGCGGCGTCGGCAGCGAGGGGGATGGCGAGGCTCGAAGGGGCGTTCATGATGCGGGCAAGGTTGGGGCGGAAACCGTCAGGGCGCGGGAAGCGGGGAAAGGCCCGGAAGGAAGGGAAACGGGCGCGCGGGGGCGGGACGCGGCGCCGGGGCGGGAGCGACGGCCGGCTCGGCGGGCGCCGGGGCGGCGGACGCGCGGCGGGCCACGAACTCCAGCTCACCCGAGGCGAGCCGCCGCACGATGTCGCCGGTGCGAAAAAGCCGCGCGCCGGGAACCCGATGAAAGGGATCCGGCACGAACGCCTCGGAGGTCGCCTCGTCCGCGCCGACGTGGTGCGTGGCGAGCGCCTCGCCGCCGAGGTAGAGTTCGCCCGCCAGCCCGATCGGCACGGGCTGCATCGCCCCGTCGAGCACGTGCGCATGGACATTCGGCAGGGGCCGCCCGAGCGCGGTGGTCGCGCCCCGGGCCGGAATCCGCAGCGCGAGGCAGCCCCCGGCCGTCTCGGCCGCGCCATAGACGTTCCAGAGCTCGCGCCCGCAGAGGCGCAGCCGCTCCGCCAGCGCCGGCGCGAGGGGTTGTCCCGTGCTCACGAGGCGCAGCCCGGGCATGCCGGTCCAGCCGGTGCCGAGCAGGCGTTCCCAGGCGGCGGGCGACCCGAACAGCAGGGTGATGGCATGGCGCGCCAGCAGCAGTTCCAGCCGCGGGCGCGACGCGAGGTCCGCGCCCGGGGCGAGGACCAGCCGCGCCCCGGCCGCGAGGGGCAGCAGGAGCTGCACGGCCGCGGGCGAGCCCGGCACCGCACCCGTGACGAGAACCGCGTCTTCCGGGCGCACGCCGGGCGCGTGGCGGAGCGCGTGCAGCCGGCAGACGAGGGCGCGATGCGAAAGCGCCGCCAGGCGGGAGGCCCCGGTCGTGCCGCTGCTTTCCGCGAGCCAGGCGGCGTCGTCCGGCGCGGCGAGCGGCGCCAGCGGCGCGGCGTCCTGCGCGGCGATCCGGTCGGCCATCTCGTCGACGGCGCGGACGTCGGCGCCCGCCGGCGCGAGCGCGGCCCAGCGCGCGTGCGTGAGCACCACCGCCGGGCGCGCCGCGGCCAGCACGCGTTCAAGTTCAACACGCGGCCGGTGCGGATCCAGCCAGAGGCCGGTGCCGCCCGCCTTTAGCAAGGCGAGCTGGCACACCGGCAAGTCAGGTGTCGATTCGAGCAACACACCGACGACAGTGGCGGGCCGCATGCCGGCCGCGCGAAGGAGACGGGCGAGCTGGTTGGAACGGCGTTCCAGCTCGGCGTAGGAAAGGGAGCCTTCGTCGGCGACGACGGCGGGGGCGTCCGGCGCGGCCGCGGCGCGCGCGCCGACCAGCTCGGCGGCGGTGGCATCGCGGTGGAACGCCGCGGTCGTGCGGTTCCACTCCGTGAGCCGGCGCCGCTCCGCGTCGGTCAGCAGCGGCAGCTCCGACAGCCGCGTCTCGGGCCGCTCGAGGGCGGCGGCCAGCAGCACGCCATAGTGCCCGAGGAGCCGCTGGACCAGGGGGGCCGAGTGCCGCTCCCCGTTGAACTCCGCGCGGAGGGTCAGGCCCGGCTGGCGCTCGATCACCGTGAGGCCCAAGGCGCACGTCGGCAGGCCCGTCTCGATCTCGAGGAGCGTCAGCTTGACGCCGGGCCATCCGATCGCGCCGAGCACGTCGGGCTGGAAGCTGAACTGCACGGGGCAGGTGCGCGGGTCGCCCTCGGGCAGCGTCGCGGCCGCCAGCTCGAGCGGCGCGCCCGCGTGCGCCAGCGCCTCGCGCACGTCCGCACGCACGCGGTCGAGCAGCAGCCGGAAAGTCGGGTCGCCCGCCAGGTCGGCCCGCCACGGGAGCACGCGGGTGAGCGGTCCCAGGGTCCGCTCGGCCGCCGCGTGGCTGCGGTCGGCGGCGCGCAGGCCGACGACGATGTCGGGGCGGTTGCCGTAGCGGACGAGCAGCGTCGCGAAGGCGGCGAGGTGGACGACGAGCGGATCCACGCCCTCGCGGTGCGCGAACGCGACGAGGCGGTCGCGCGCGGTGCCCGGCAGGTCGAGCTTCTCGACGCGGCGGCGGCCGGCGCGGGAGGAGCCGACGCGCGCGGCGTCGGCCGGGACCTCCGGGCTCGCCGGTTCCCCGGCCAGGCGGGCGCGCCACCAGGCCAGGTCCGCCTCCTGCTGCGGCGAGGGCCGGCGGGCGCGCGCCGCGTGCTCGCCGAACGGAAGGGCGGGGGGCAGCGCCGCGGTGGAGCCGCGCCGGCGCGCGTCGTAGCACGCGGCGAGCTCGGCGAGAAACAGCCCGAGGGACGATTCGTCCATCACCGCCCGGTGGAACGCCAGCACGAGGATGTGCCGCCCGGCCTCGACCAGGTGCAGCTGCGCCCGCAGGAGCGGCAGCCGCTGCAGGTCGAACCGGCGGTTCGCCTCGTCCTGGGCGAGCCGGAAGGCATGCACCTCGCGGACGTCCGCGGGCAGGAGGCGCAGGTCGACCACCGGCAGCGGCACGAGCAGCGCGGGGGCGACGACCTGGAACATCCGGTCGCGGTCGAACTGAAAATGAGTGCGCAGGACCGCGTGCCGCGCCACCACGTCGTTGAGCGCCGCCCCGAGGATCCCGGGCTCGAGCGGGCCCTCGAGGGCGAGGGCGAGCGGCTGGATGTGTCCGGCCGGGCCCGGGTGACGCTCCTCGTGCGCCCAGGCGAGTTCCTGGGCGGGCGAGGCAGGCACGGCGCCGGCCGCGGCCGGCGCGTCCCCGGTCAGAGGACGATCGGTGAGGGGATGGTTCATGCTAGCCATGCGGAGCCAGCGCCGGGGCCGGCCCCCGCGGCGACGTCAGCCGCTCGATGGCCGAGGCGAGGCTCGTGATGGTGGAGTGCTCGAAGAGGTGGCGGACGGAGAGGGACGTGTGGAGGGTGGCGTTGAGGCGCGAGACCACCTGGGCGGCGCGCAGGGAATGCCCGCCGAGGTGGAAGAAATCGTCGCCCGCGCTCAGCCCGCCGCGGCCGAGCACCTCGGTCCAGACGTCGGCGATGGCGGTCTCCAGCCCGGGCCGGGGCGGTTGCACCACGCGGACGGGCGCGGCCTCGCCCGGCGCGGGCAGCCGGCGGCGGTCGACCTTGCCGTGGGCGGTGAGCGGCCAGGCGTCGAGCCGCACGAACGCGGCGGGGACCATGAACGCCGGCAGGCGCCGGTGGAGGAAGGCCGCGAGCTCGGCGCCGCTGGAGGCGGGCGCGTCCGTCCGGGCCAGCACGTACGCCACCAACTGCGGCTGGCCCGCGGTGTCGGTGGCGGCGACGACCAGGCTTTCCCGGACGCCCGGCGCGTGGTTGAGGGCGGCCTCGATTTCCGCCGGCTCGATGCGGTGGCCGCGGATCTTCACCTGTTGGTCGATCCGCCCGAGGTACTCGAGCTCGCCGTCCTCGCGCCAGCGGACGAGATCGCCGGTCCGGTAGAGCTTCCGGCCGGAGCCGGGCTCGAAGGGATGCGCCACGAAGCGCTCGGCGGACAGCTCGGGGCGCCGGTGGTACCCGGCCGCGAGGCCGACGCCGCCCAGGTGCAGCTCGCCGGGCACGCCGACCGGCACGAGCCGCCCGTGGCGGTCCAGCACATAGGCTTCGGTGTTGGCGATCGGGCGGCCGATCGAGGGTGCGGAACGGTCGCCGGCGTCGCGCGGCACGTCGCCCGCGGTCGCGACCACCGTGCATTCGGTCGGGCCATAGTGGTTGATGAGCGCGCACGGCAGCCGGTGGCCCGGCCAGCGGCGAAGGCGGTCGCCGCCGGTGAGGATGGCGCGCAACGCGCAGTCGGCGGGCCATTCCTCGTCCAGCGCGGCCTCGGCGAGCGGGGTGGGGAGGAAGCAAAGCGTGATCCCTTGGCGGCAGAGCCAGGGAACCAGTTGCGCGGGCGCGATGCGGTGGTCCGCCGGCGGGATGTGGATGCTCGCGCCCGCGGTGAGGTACGGCCACAGCTCCCAGACGCACGCGTCGAACGCGGGGCTGGCCAGCTGGGTCGCCCGGTCCGCCGGCGTGACCTCGTAGGCGCGCTGGTGCCAGGCGACGAGGTTCATGACGCTCCGGTGCGTGATCGGCACCCCCTTCGGCGTCCCGGTCGAGCCGGACGTGTAGATGAGGTAGGCGGGGTGGGCGGCGGACGAAAGAAGCGCCGGGGCCCCGGCCGACGAGATCTCGGGATCGTCGACGAACACGAGCCGGGCCGGGGCGCCGGCGAAGCGCGCGGCGTGCGCCGGCTGGGTGAGCAGCAGCGGCATGCCGGCGTCCTCGACCATGAAGGCGACGCGTTCGGGCGGATAGGCGGGATCGACCGGGACGTAGGCGGCGCCGGACTTGAGCACCGCGAGAAGGGCGACCACGAGGTCGACCGAGGGCTCCACGCAGACGCCCACGAACACCTCGGGACCCGCGCCCAGCGCCTGGAGCCGGCGCGCCAGCGCGTTGGCCCGGCGATTGAGGGTCGCGTACGTCAGGCCATGCGTCGGGTCGGACACCGCCAGGGCGTCGGGGGCGCGGGCCGCCTGTTCCTCCACGAGGTGGTGGATGCAGATCTCGTCGTTGAAATCCGCCGGGGAGACGCCCCAGTCGCCGAGCAGCTGCTGGCTCTCGGCCGGCGCGAGCATCGGCAGGTCCACGAGCGCGCCGCCCGGGTGCGCCGCGAGGGCCAGCAGCAGGTTGGCGAGGTGCTCGAGGAGGCGGTCGACGACGGCGGCGGTGAAGCGCGACGCGTCGTAGCTGATCTGGAGCTGCAGCGCCGCGCCCGCGGCGGCGTCGAGGGCGAGCGGGTGGCTCGTCTCGTTCAGCACGTCGAACTCGCGGTGCGCCCATGGCCCGCCCTGGGCCCGGAGCACGGCGTCCCACGAGGGCTCCTGGTAGCTCACGACGGTCTCGAAGAGCGGCGCGCCCGCGGCGACCTCACTCCAGCCGCGGATCGTCGAGGCCGGCACGTGCTCGTGCGGCCGCATCGCGAGCCACTCGGCGCGCAGCTCGCGCAGCCAGTCGCCGACGCGGGCGGTCGGCGGGCACGCGATGCGCAGCGGCACGGTGTTGATGAGCAGCCCGACGATCTCCTCGGCGCCCGCGACCGAGCCGTGGCGGCACGCGCGGACGGCGCCGAACATGACGTCGTCCTCGCCCGAGTAGCGGCTGAGCAGCAGGGCCCAGCCGGCCTGGACGACGGTGGCGAGCGTGACGCCCTGGGCGCGGGCGAACGTGCGCAGCCGGGCGGTCTTGGCGGCCGGAATCACGCGGGCGCGCCGGGCGGGCATCGGCGGGGCGGAGGTCGGCTCGCCGGCGGCGGGCAGCGGCGTCGGGGCGGTGAACCCGGCGAGGTGCCGGCGCCAGAAGCCGGCGGAGGCCGCGACATCGCGGTGCTCGAGCCAGTCGAGGTAGCGCGCGTACGGCACCGGCGCGGACCCGGGCTGGCCGGCGAGCGACGCGAAGACGTCGCGGAAGAGGACGATCAGGGCGCGCGCGTCGAGCAACAGGTGGTGGAAAGTGAAGAGGACGCGGTGCGCGTTGCGACCGAGCTGCGCGACGCTCACGCGCCAGAGCGGCGCGGCGCCGAGGTCGAAGCCGCGCGCCCGGTCGCGGGCGATCAGCCGGTTCCACCACTGGCCGGCCGTCCCGTTGTCGAGACCCGTCCAGTCGTGCCAGGCGTACTCCACCGCGACGGACGGGAGCACCTCCTGCACCGGCGGCTCCGCGCCCGGGCCCCAGCGGAACTGGGTGCGCAGAATCGCGTGCTGGGCGGCGACCCCGCGCCAGGCCTCCTCGAACACGCCGGGCGGAAGCGCCTCGGGGAGGGTGAGGACGATCTGCACGAGGTCCACGCCCCCCGTCAGCTGGCCGCCCTGGTGGGCCAGCAGCCCTTCCTGAAGGGGGGAGAGCGGATGGGTCGGGTTAGCGGTCGCGGTGGCCATCGGGTTTTCGCGTAGGACAATACGGCGCGGCTCCCGATGCCCGAAGTGGGTGACCACCTGCCGCGACCCAGTTTATCACCCCAACGGCCCGGCTCGTGCGCGGCGGCGGCGTCGCGGGGCGGAGCGAGGGCCCCCCACGAAGTCGGGGCCATGCCCCATAATCGTCTGGCGCCGTCCCGGTATTTTACCGGCATGTCGATTCTCACGCTTTCCCTGGGCGCCGGTGCGCGCGCCCCGGGCCGCCCGGTTCATTCGTCCTCGGGTGCGCCGCGCCGGTGTCCTGTCTCGATCCTGGGCGTCCCGTTCGACGCGGTGACCGCCGACGAGGCGCTGGTCCGCATCGCCGACATGGTTGACGCCGGCGAGCCGCGGTACGTCGTGACGCCGAACGTCGATTTCCTGGTGCAGTCCCGCCTGGACCCGGAGCTGCACCGGATCCTCTGCGAGGCGGACCTCGTGCTCTGCGACGGCCAGCCGCTCGTATGGGCGTCGCGCTGGCTCGGCAATCCGCTGCCCGAGCGCGTCGCGGGCGCCGACCTGGCGCCGCGGCTCATGGCGCAGGCCGCCCGGCGCGGACACCGGGTCTTCCTGCTCGGCGCGTCGCCCGAGGCGAACGAGGCGGCGACGAGGCGGCTCCGCGAGCTGCACCCGTCGCTGCGGCTGGTCGGCCATTTCTCGCCGCCCTACGCGCCCCTCGCCCGCATGGATCACGGGGCCATCATCCGGCGGGTGCGCGCCGCGCAGCCCGATCTCCTGATCGTCGGCTTCGGCTGCCCGAAGCAGGAGAAGTGGATCGCGCGTTTCCACCGCGAGCTCGGCGTCCCGGTCTGCCTCGGGATGGGCGGCACGATCGATTTCCTCGCCGGCCGGCTCAGCCGCGCGCCGCGCTGGATGCGCCGGGCCGGGCTCGAATGGAGCTACCGGCTCCTGCTCGAGCCGCGGCGGCTCTTTCGCCGCTATGCGACGGACCTTCACTCGTTCGGCACGGCGCTGCTCGCGCAGTGGTGGCACCTCCGCCGCGGCGCGGCGCGGGCGACGCCGGGCGCGTTCGACCGGACGACGGTCGAGCGCCTCGGCGGCCTCTGGCGGGAGATCGAGGCCGCGGAAGGCGACTGCCGGGTCGACCTCTCGGGCGTGGGCTTCATCGATGCCACGGGCGCGGCCGTACTGACGGTCTGGCACCGGCTGCTGCGCCGCAGGGGCCACCGCCTGGTGCTCGCCGGGCCGCGCGAGCAGGTCGAGCGCCTGCTCCGTCCGCTCGGGCTCGACGACGTCCTCGTCGGCGAGCGGGAGGCCGCCCGATGAGGATCGGGCTCTCCACCTCCGTCATCCAGCGCGGCCGCAGCGGGGTCGCGCAGTACGTGCTCGCGCTCGTGCGCGCATTCCTGCCCGAGGCGGGCCGGCACGAGTTCACGCTCTTCGTGCTCGAGGAGGACCGCCCGCTCTTCGCCTTCGCGGAGGGGCGGATGGAGATCGTGCCGGTGCCGGAGCGTTTCCGCCGGCCGGTGGCGGACATCGCCTGGCACCAGCTCGAGCTCCCGCGGCTGGCGCGGCGGCGCGGCCTCGAGGTGCTGCACGTGCCCAGCTACCGGCGCATGCCCTGGAACGCGCCCTGCGCGCGCGTCGCGACGATCCACGACCTCGCGGCCTTCCACGTGGCCGGGAAGTACGACTGGGCGCGGATGCTGTACGGCCGCGTGATCGCGCGGGCGCTCGCGCGCCGGCAGGACGCCGTGATCGCGGTGAGCCGCACCACGGCGGACGACCTCTCGCGCCACTTCGGCCTCGGCGACGACCAGGTCACGGTCGTGCTGAACGGGCTCGACCACGCGCGCTTCCACCCGGGCCCGGCCGAGCCGGCGAAGGCGTGGGCCTGGCGGCACGGCATCGACCGCCCGTTCTTCCTCTACGTCGCGCGCCTCGAGCACCCCGGCAAGAACCACCTCCGCCTGATCGAGGCGTTCACGCGCTTCAAGGCGGCGACCGGGTCGGACTGGCTGCTCGTCCTCGGCGGGGCCGACTGGCACGGCGCCCCGGCGATCCACGCGGCGATCGACCGCGCGCCGGTGGCGGCCGACATCCGGCGCCTCGGCTTCGTGGGGGACGCGGACCTGCCGCGCTGGTACCGCGCGGCGGACGCGTTCGTCTATCCCTCACTCTTCGAGGGGTTCGGCTTTCCGCCGCTGGAGGCCATGGCCTGCGGCTGCCCGGCGCTGTGCTCGCCGCGGGGAGCGCTGGCCGAGACGACGGGCGGGGCGGCGCTCCTGGCCGAGCCCGAGGACGTCGCGGCGCTGGAGCGCGGCCTCGCGCGGCTGGCGACCGACGACGCGCTGCGCGGCGCCCTCCGGGCGGCCGGGTTGAAACGCGCCGGGGATTTCGCGTGGCAGCGCGCGGCCGCCGAGACCATGCGGGTCTACGAACGCGCGTTGGCGGGTGTTGGCGCGGCCCGGAGGGGGGCGCCGCGCAGCACGCATGCCGGGTTACACCCCGCGGAGGCCGGCCCGAGGGTGTGCTAAGCATCTACCCGGCCTCGCACCACCATGAACACCCTTTTCGTCTTCCTCGTCCGTCGCGACCAGATCGCGCAGCTCGTCGCCTATGTGCTGATGGGCTTCCTCGTGATCGCCCTCCAGGTCGGTTTCACGGGCGGGAACGGCCGGCCGTCCGCTGGCGACACGTCCGCCGCCCCCCTGACCGTGCGGACGGCCGACGCGGCGCTCGCGCGCTGACGCCGGCTCCGGCAACCGCCTTCCCTCTCCCCCCATGCACCGCTCCCGTCGTTTGGTCCCAGTCTTCCTGTCGGGCCTGTTGGCCCTCGCGGCGTCCGCGCCCGAGGCGTCCGCCCAGGCCTCCCTCGCGCCGGCCGCCTCGGCGGCCCGCGCCGCGCGCGTCCGCGAGGACCGCGTCATCGTCCGCGTCAAGGCGGGCCGCGACCTCGGCCTCCTGCACCGCCAGCTCGGCACCCGCGGCCGGCGCCTCCGCCATCGCGAGGGCGGCCGCTCGGAGGTGTCGCGCTTCGAGGTGGTCGACATCGCGCTCGGCCGCCGCGAGCAGGTGATCGCCGCGCTGCAGCGCAGCGGGCTGGTGGACTACGCCGAGCCCGACTACGTGCTCGAGGCGCTCGCCGAGCCGAACGACTTCCGGTTCTGGGACGGCTCGAACTGGCACCTGCGCAACACCGGCATCTACGGCGGCACGCCCGGCGCCGACATCGACGCGATGGCGGGATGGGACGTCCGCACCTCCGCGGCCGGCGTGACGGTCGCGGTCGTCGACACCGGCATCCGGCTGACGCACGAGGACCTGCGCCCGAACCTCTGGGTCAACCCCGGGGAAAGCGGCCTGGACTCGCTCGGGCGCGACAAGCGCGCGAACGGCGTCGATGACGACGCGAACGGGTTCGTCGACGACGTGCACGGGATCAACGTGCTCAACCGCACCGGCAACCCGCACGACGACTACGGCCACGGCACGCACGTGGGCGGCATCATCGGCGCCGCCACGAACAACAGCGTCGGCATCGCGGGGGTCGCATGGCAGGTGAAGCTCATGGCCCTGAAGTTCCTCGACTACCAGGGGCACGGCTCGATCTCGGGCGCCATCGAGTGCATGCAGTACGCCCGCGACAACGGGGCCAAGATCGTCAACGCGAGCTGGGGCTCGTACTCGTTCACCTCGCAGGCGCTGCGCGACTGCATCGTCGACCTGCGGACGAACGGGATCCTGTTCGTCGCGGCCTGCGGCAACAGCGCGGGCGACAACGACGTCAACCCGCTCTGGCCGGCGAGCTACGAGTACGACAACGTGATCGCGGTGGCGGCGACGAACCGCACCGACGGCAAGCCGGCATTCAGCAACTGGGGCCGCACGACGGTGGACCTCGCCGCGCCGGGCTCCCCGATCTACTCGGCCTGGAAGAACTCCGACAGCGACTACCGCTACCTCGACGGCACCTCGATGGCGGCGCCCCAGGTCGCGGGCGCGGCCGCCCTCGTCTGGGCGCACTGCCCCGGCCTCCGCTACGACCAGGTCAAGCGCTACATCCTCGAGAACACGGAACCGAACGCGGCGTACGCGAACAAGACCGTGACGGGCGGCCGGCTGAACCTCGCGCGCATCCTCGAGAACACGCCCACCGAGCCGCCGCCGCCGGTGCCGACGGACGTGATCTGGGTGGAGGACGCGGTCCCGAGCGGCGCCTGGCTCGGCACCTCGGGCGGCGACGTGTGGGAATGGGTCACCGCGAACCCCGCGCCGTACTCGGGCTTCAAGTCGCACCGCTCCGCCGTCCGTCCCGGCCTGCACGACCACACCTTCCAGAACGCGACCATCACGATGCCCGTCGACGCCGGGGACACGCTCTTTGTCTACGTGTACATCGACCCGGCGAACCCGCCGCGGGAGATCATGGTTTCCTGGCGCGACACGAGCTTCGAGCACCGCGCCTACTGGGGGGAGAACCTGATCAATTACGGCACGAACGGCACCGCGAGCCGGCGCTACGTCGGGCCGCTGCCGCCCGCGGGCCAGTGGGTGCGGCTGGAGGTCCCGGCCGCGGATGTCGGGCTCGTGAACACGGTCGTGCGAGCCATGAGTTTCACATTGTACGACGGCTCGGTCGCCTGGGATGCGGCCGGACGACGGACGATGCGCAGCCCCTGAACAAGAACGAAGGCCGGCCTCACAGGCCGGCCTTCCTGTTTCGCGCCCGCTTCCGGGGCGTGTCGCGGATCGCGTCCGGGGGATGTCTCCGATCGGCGTCATGCGCGGCTTCCGGCCGCGGCCGGATGGCCGCGGTGGGTGTTCACCCACTAGGCAAAGGCCGCCCATGGGATAGGATGTCGGCTGTCCCCGCCGCGCGCAACGCGGCCCGTCCTACCCCCGGCTTTCCCGCGATGAACAACAACCCGATCCACGTCCTCCTCGTTGAAGATGATGCCAACGATTTCGAGCTGATCGCGCAGAAGCTCAGGCAGGCCGACCGGCGTTTCGAGGTGCGGTGCGTCGACACCCAGGACGGGCTCCAGGAGGAGCTGCCGCGGCTCGCGCCGGACATCGTGCTCTGCGACCACGCGAGCGCGCGCTGGGATTCCCTCGCGGTGCTGGAGCAGGTGCGCGCCTTCGAGCCCAACATGCCCTTCGTGGTGGTGAGCGGCGCCCTGAACGAATGGACGCGCGCGCAGCTGGAGGCCCGCGGGGTCGATGGCGTCGTCCTCAAGGACCGGCTGCCCGAGCTTCCGGGCGTGGTGCGCGATGCGATCCGCACGCACGAGGAGCGCCAGCGCGAGCGGGTGCGCGAGATCCGCGAGCACCTGCTCGCCCAGCGCCCCGGGCGTCGGGCGCGGCCCGCCCTGGCCGCGGGTTGAACCCGTCCGCGCCCGCTCCGGGCGCATGTATCGGCAAACCGCTGGGGCCGAAGGCGGTGCCAATGTGGGTGTTCACCCACTGAGGGGACCCGGGGAAACCGATTAGGGTGGCGGGGCCCGGTCCCGCCGATGCCAAGGGAAATCCAGATCCTGATCGTGGAGGACATGCCCGCGGACGTGGTGCTGATCAACCATGAGCTGCGGAAGGGCGGGCTGTCGTTCCGCACCGTCCGCGTGCAGACCCGCGACGAGTTTGTCCGCGCGCTGCAGGGGCCCCCGCCGGACATCATCCTCTCCGACCACGGCCTGCCCGAGTTCGACGGGTTCTCGGCGCTCGAGCTCGCGCGCCAGCACGTCCCCGAGGTGCCGTTCCTGTTCGTCACCGGCTCGATGGGCGAGGAGGTCGCGATCGAGAGCCTGCGGCAGGGCGCGACCGACTACGTGCTGAAGAGCCGGCTCGACACGCTCGCGCAGGCGGTGCGGCGCGCCCTGCGGCTCGCCGAGGAGCGCCGCCGGCGCCGGGAGGCCGAGCGCGCGCTGCGCGAGAGCGAGGACCATTTCCGCACGCTCGTGGAGAGCGTGAAGGACTATGCGATCTTCATGCTCGACCTCACCGGACACGTCACGACCTGGAGCTCCGGCGTGGAGTTCATCCTCGGCTACCGCGCGCCCGACATCCTCGGCTGCCCCTACGAGATCCTGTTCGACGTGCACGAGATCGAGCAGCGCATCCCGCAGCGGCTGCTCGACAGCGCCGCGTCGAGCGGGCGCGTCGAGTGGGAGGGCTCGTGCCTCCGCCGCTCCGGCCCGCGCTTCCACGCGAGCATCGTGCTGACCGCGCTGCGCCAGGCCGAGGGCCACCTGCGCGGCTTCAGCGTGATCCTCCGCGACGAGTCCGAGCGGTACCGCGCGGCGGAGGAGCTGCGGCGCAGCGAGGCGCGGCACACCGCGATCCTCGAGTCGGCGATCGACGCGATCGTGTCGATCGACCACGAGGGCATCGTGCGCGAGTGGAACGCCGCCGCCGAGCGGCTGTTCCAGTACTCCCGCGAGGACGCGGTCGGGCGGAAGATCGACGCCCTCATCGTCACGCCCGAGCTGCTCGGCCTCTACCGGGAGGGGCTGGCGAAATACCTCGTGACCGGCGTCGGCAGCCTCATCGGGCGCCCCATCGAGATGAAGGCCCGGCGGGCCGACGGCACCGAGTTTCCGGTCGAGCTCGGCGTCTCGCGCATCCCGGGCTCGTCGCCGGCGCTGTACTCGGCGGTGGTCCGCGACATCACGGCCCACAAGGCGGCCGTGGAGGAGGTGGCGCGGCTCAACGCCGAGCTCGAGCAGCGCGTGCGCGAGCGCACGCACGAGCTCGAGACCGCGAACCAGGAGCTCGAGTCCTTCAGCTACTCCGTCTCGCACGACCTGCGCGCCCCGCTGCGGCACATCACGGGCTTCGTCACCATGCTGCAGACCCAGAGCGCGGAGCGGCTCGACGACCCCGGGCGGGAGCTCCTCGCGAACATCGCGGCCGCGGCCGCGCGGATGTCGCGGCTGATCGAGGCGCTGCTGGTCTTCTCGCGCACGGGCCGCATGGACCTTCACCGCCAGCCCGTGGCGCTGGACGAGCTCGTGCGCTCGGTGCAGGCCGAGCTGAAGGGCGAGCAGCGCGGCCGCCGGGTCGAATGGCGGATCGGCGAGCTGCCCCGGGTGGACGGAGACCCGGACCTCCTCCGGCAGGTCGTCGTGAACCTGCTGTCCAACGCGCTCAAGTACACGCGCCCGCGGGCGGTGGCGAAGATCGAGGTCGCGGCGCGCCGCGCGGGCGGCGAGGTGCTGGGGTACGTCAAGGACAACGGGGTCGGATTCGACGCGCGCTACGCGGACAAGCTGTTCGGCGTGTTCCAGCGACTGCACCGCCCGAGCGAGTTCGAGGGCACGGGCATCGGGCTCGCGACGGTCCGGCTGATCGTCCAGCGCCACGGTGGCCGCGTGTGGGCGGAGGGCGAGCCCGGCAAGGGCGCGACCTTCCACTTCGCGCTCCCCGCGACGCGGGAGGAGGCGGCGCCATGAGCCCGGTGTCCGAGATCCTGGTCGCGGACGACGACGAGCACGACCTCGCGATGATCTGCGCGGCCTTCCAGAAGGCGGGCGGGGCGCGGCTGCGCGTGAACTGCGTGCACGACGGCGCCGAGGCCCTCGACTTCCTCTACGGGCGGGGCGGGTTCGCGTCCCGCGAACTGGCGCCGCCGGCCTTCCTGCTCCTGGACCTCCATATGCCGCGGGTGAACGGCTGGGAGGTGCTGCGGCAGGTCAAGGAGGACGCGTCGCTCAGCGCGATCCCGGTGGTGATCTTCTCATCCTCCGCGCGCGACGCCGACGTGCGCCGCTGCTACGACCTCGGGGCGAACGCCTACGTGGTCAAGCCGATCGACTTCGGGGAGTTCGAGAGCGTGATCGGCGCGACCGAGGCCTTCTGGGTGCGGTGCAACCACCGCCCCGAGCCGAAGGCCGCCCCGCCGGCCGAGCGCCCGGAGCCCCCGCGGCGCCGCCGGCCGGCGGCCGCCCCGAAGGAGGAGCCGACGTGAACGAGCACCTTCGCATCCTGCAGGTGGAGGACAGCGTTCCGGACACCGAGCTGACCCGCTTCGCGCTCACGCAGGCGGGCCTGGCTTTCACCCTGGACCGCGTCGAGACGCGCGAGGAGCTCGAGCAGCGCCTCCGGGACAAGGACGCGCAGCCCGACCTGATCCTCTCGGACTACAACCTGCCGTCGTTCAACGGCCTCGACGCCCTCGACATCGCGCGGCGGCTGGCGCCCGACGTCCCGTTCGTCTTCGTCACGGGCACGCTGGGCGAGGAGCGTGCCATCGAGACGCTCAAGCGCGGCGCGAGCGACTACGTGCTCAAGACGCGGCTGTCCCAGCTCGTGCCGGCCATCCACCGGGCCCTGCGCGAGGCCGGCGCGCGGCTCGACCGCAAGCGGGCGGAGGAGCGGCTGCACGAGTCCCGCGAGCAGCTGCGCGCCCTCTCCGTTTACCTGCAGTACGTCCGCGAGGAGGAGCGCACGCGGATCGCCCGCGAGGTGCACGACGAGCTCGGACAGGCCCTGACGGGCATCAAGCTGGACCTCGCCTGGCTCGCGGCGCGCCTGCCCCGCAGCCAGCGCCCGATGCTGGAGAAGGTCGGGGACATGTCCGCGCACATCGACGCCACCATCCAGGCCGTCCGCCGCATCGCGACCGAGCTCCGGCCGGGCATCCTCGACGACCTCGGCCTCGTGGCCGCGCTCGAGTGGCAGGCCAACGAGTTCCAGGGGCGCACGGGGATCACCTGCCGCGTGACCAACAGCGTGGGGCCGGACGTGCAGCTCGACGCCGACCTGAACACGGCGTTCTTCCGGATCTACCAGGAGACGCTGACCAACGTGATCCGGCACGCCTCCGCCACGCGGGTGGACGTGCACATCGCGGCCCAGGAGGACGCGGTCGTCCTCACGGTGCGCGACAACGGCCGCGGCATCACCCCGGCCGAGATCCGCGACCGCCGCTCGATCGGGCTCCTGGGCATGGGCGAGCGGGCGGCCCTGCTGGGGGGCAAGGTCGACATCAAGGGTTCGCCGGGGCAGGGCACCGAGGTCACGGTGCGGATCCCGCTGCATCGGCCCCGCACGACGGTGAAAGGCTTCCATGAAAATCCTGATCGCGGACGACCACGCCGTAGTGAGGCGGGGTCTGAAGCAAATCCTGGCTGACGAATACCAGCGGGCGACCTTCGGCGAGGCCAGCAACGCCCAGGAGGCGCTCGACAAGGTCTGGGGCGAGCCTTGGGACGTCGTGGTGCTCGACGTCTCGATGCCCGGCCGCAGCGGCCTCGAGGCGCTCGCGGAGATCCGGAAGTCGAAGCCGCGGCTCCCGGTGCTCGTGCTCAGCATGCACCCGGAGGACCAGTTCGCCATGCGCGTGCTGAAGGCGGGGGCCTCGGGCTACATGACCAAGGAAAGCGCTCCGGCGGAGCTGGTCGGCGCGGTCAAGAAGGTGATGGCCGGGGGCCGCTACGTCAGCACCTCGCTCGCGGAGAAGATGGCCGAATACCTCGACACCGATTTCTCCCGACCCCCGCACGAACGCCTTTCGAACCGGGAATTTCTCGTCCTGCGGCTGATCGCCTCGGGCAAGACCGTGAGCCAGATCGCGGAGGAGCTCTCGCTGAGCGTGAAGACGATCAGCACCTACCGCGCGCGCATCCTGGAAAAGATGGTCATGACGAGCAATGCGGAGCTCACGCACTACGCGATCCAGAACAAGCTCGTGGAATAGCCGCGCGCCGGGCCGGGACGCGGCGCGACCCGGGGGGCTGGTCCGGCCGATATTGGGGTGAGAGCTCCGGGCTTTGGAGGACTTCACCCACTCCGGTCACCGGGCCGTTTCCGTTAGGTTGGCCACGTGCAGGACAGTGCATCCAGCCGTCGCGCGGACCCGATTCCCCGATCAGGAGGGGATCCCGCTCAGGACTGGCGCCGCCCATCCCCTGCGATCCTCGCCGCATGAAACCCAACGTCGAACCCGAGCCGGCGCCCGCCGGCAGCCCCACCGCCCTCGTCGCCCGCCCCGAGTCCAACGGCAATGGGCATTACCCGGTCGCCTACGGCCGCCCGCGGCCCGCCGCCGCCCCGCGGCCGACGCCCGGGGCCGAGTGGTGGCAGCTCGCGACCGCCGCGGCGCGGCACTGGCAATGGCTGGTGGGCGCGGCCGCCCTCTTCGCGGTCGCCGGCGTGGTCCTGGGCTACATCCTCTGGTCGGGCGGCTATACGGCCACCGCCCAGCTCGTGCGCCATGACACGCCCGACCCGCAGCTCTTCCAGCCGCGCCCGATCAACCCGGCGACGCTCATCGGGATGGTGAATTCGGTCGAGCTGCGCACGCGCGTCGGCGCGAAGATGGAGCCCCAGCAGACCGCCGACCAGGTGGGCGCGCGCGTCCGCGTGGCCCCGGTTCCGAACAGCGATCTCGTGGACATCGCGTTCGTCGCGCCGGACGCGCAGTCCGCCGCGGCCCACGCCAACCTTTATGCCCAGGAGGCGGTCCGGTTCACGCAGGACATGCAGGCGCGCGACGCGCGCGACGCCGCCAGCTACATCCGGCACCAGCTGACGGGCGTCGAGCGGGACCTCATCGCGACGAGCAACCGCCTGCAGGAGCTCGGCACCACGGTGCCGCCGCCGGCCCAGTCCGCCTTCCGCGCGCGGCTCGACGAGGCCCGCATCGAACTGGCCGAGCTGCAGTCCCGCTACACCGACGCGCACCCGCTGGTCCAGATGCAGCAGGCGCGCGTCGCCGCGCTCAGCCGCCAGATCTCCGGCCGGCCCGCGGAGGAGATCGAGGCGAGCCCGTCCGCCCCGCCGGGCGAGGCCGACGTGCTGCGCGAGCGCGCCCGGACGCTCGAGGGCGAGCGCCGCACGCTGGCCGGCCGGCTGCAGATCACCGAGCTCCTCGCCCAGCAACCGCCGGGCCGTTACCAGGTCTTTTCCCCGGCCGCGGCGGAGCGCGCCGCGGTCGACAGCCCGGCGATGAAGATCGCCCTGTTCGCCACCTTCCTCGGGCTCTGCGGGCTCGCGGTCGGCCTGCTCGGCGCCGTCACCGACGAGGCGTTCGATCGGCGGCTGCGCACCCCGGAGGACGTCCGCCGCGTCACCCAACTGCCCATCCTCGCCCGCCTCGGCGCCGTCGACAAGCTCACGCCCGACGAGCGTTCGCGCTGGGCCTTCCGCACCTGGACCGCGCTGCAGAGCCGCCTCAGCGCGACGCCCAACCAGGGCCTGGTGTGCGGCGTCACGTGCTCCGGTCCCGGCGAGGGCCGTTCGGTCTGGATCAAGCTCCTCGCCGACGCGGCGAGCAAGTGCGGCTTCCGCGCCGTGGTCATCACGACAAAGACCGCGGAGGAGGACACCGACGAGACCCGCCGCCATGCGGCGCGCCCGACCGCAGCCGCCGGCGTCCGCTTCCGCACCCGCAACGGCGACGTCAAGTCGGCCGAGCCGGTGCTGATCCACGAGGCGACGCTGAACGACGAGCTGCTCGGCGATCCCGACGAGGCGGTCGAGCGCATGCTCGCGCCCGAAGGGACCTCGATCGTGCACATCCCGCTGCCCGGCTGGGTCTGGAGCCTGGAGCACCGCAAGGAATGGCTCGCCTCGCTCAAGAGCTGGGGCAACCGCGAGAACGTCGTCATCTTCGTCGAGCTGCCGCCGGCCGCGACGCCGGAGGCGGTCCTGCTCGCCCAGAACCTGCCGAACGTGCTGTGGCTGTGCGATGCCACGAAGGCCGACGCGCTCGAGACGCGGCGCCAGATCGAGACCCTGCGCCACGCCCGGTGCAACCTGGTGGGCGCGGTGATGAACCGCGCCGACGGCACGCCGCTGGCCGATCGCTTCGCCCGCTGGGTGCCCGCGGGCGTCCCGGTGCCGGCGATGGCGCCCGCCGCGCTGGCGCTCGGCCTCTTCCTGGCCGGCGCCCCCGACCTGGCGGCGCAGGCCCAGGCGGTGCCGCCGCCGGACGGCGGGCCGCGCGGATCGTTCTCCATCGTCTCCCCGGCGCAGCGCGCGGCCTGGCAGCAGCAGCTCACGCTCGGTCCCGGCGACTCGCTCACCGTCGCGCTCTACGGCGAGGTGGTGGACACGCGCACCGAGGTCACGGTCCAGCCCGACGGCCGGATCAGCTTTCTCGAGGCGCGCGACGTCGTGGCCAGCGGGCTGACGGTCGACCAGCTCCGGCAGAAGCTCGACCAGGAGCTCGGCCGCTTCCGCCGCTCAGCCCGCACGATGGTCAGCCCCGTGGCCTTTCGCAGCAAGAAGTACCACATGCTCGGACTGGTGACCGAGCGCGGCTCGTTCGTCCTCGACCGGCCGATGACGATCGTCGAGGCCGTCGCCCGCGCCCGCGGTTTCGAGACCAGCGCGGCAACCGGCGACGTGGCGGAGGTGACCGACCTCCGTCACGCCTTTCTCGTCCGCAACGGCCAGCGCCAGCCGGTGGATTTCGCGCGGCTGTTCACCGACGGCGACCTTTCGCAGAACATCGCGGTCGAGCCGGGCGACTATTTCTATTTCCCGCCGTCGGGCCAGCGGGAGGTGTACGTGCTCGGCGAGGTCAACCAGCCCGGCCCGGCGGTGCTCAACGACCAGAGCACCACGCTGCGCGCGATCGCGACGCGCGGGGGCTTCAGCGAGCGCGCCTGGCGCGGCCGGGTGCTCGTCGTGCGCGGGTCGCTGACCGAGCCCAAGGCGATTCCCGTCAATCTCTCGGCGGTGCTCTCCGGCCACGAGGCCGACCTGGCGCTCGAGCCGCGCGACATCATCTACGTCAGCCCCCGGCCTTGGTACAAGGCGGAGGAGCTGCTCGACGAGGCGGCCCGCGCGTTCACGCAGGCGGCCGTCGTGTACTGGACCAGCGACAAGGTCGTGCCCGTCGTTCCTCTCCAACGATGAAACCCGTCCTGTCCATTCCCTGCGGCCGCCGGCTGGCGGCCGGACTGCTGGCCGCGGCGCTGCTGCTCGCCGCCGGATGCCGCGGGCCCAATGTCCGGATGCCCGTGCCGGCCGCGCCGGCGCCCGTGCCGTACGAGGCGGGGGGCGCGATCGACCCGGCGTGGCTGAAGCCCTCGGACGAGCCGTTCCGGCTCGGGCCCGGCGATCGCGTCGCCATCGAGGTCTCGGGCGAGCCCTCCTCGCGGGTCGAGACGGTCGTCGGCCCCGACGGCCGGATCTACTACGAGATGCTCGCGGGGCTCGACGTCTGGGGCCGGACGCTCGGCGAGGCGCGCGACGCGCTGCAGACGGCGCTGACGGAATTTTACCGCGAGTCGCCGGCCGTGAACCTCACGCTGCTGGAGGTCCGCAGCAAGAATGTCTGGGTGCTCGGCCGCGTCGGCTCGCCCGGGCTCTACCCCCTGAACGGCCCCACGACCCTGCTCGACGCCATCTCCGCCGCCGGTGGTCCGGCCTCCGGCCAGTCCGTCGCCCGGCTCTCCACCGGGGGCTCGATCACGCTGGCCAATCCCCGCGCCGATGCCGGCGATCTCGAGCGCGCCTTCGTCGTGCGCGACGCCCGCCCCCTGCCGGTGAGCATCCGGCGGCTCCTCCAGGACGGCGACATGTCGCAGAACATCTACCTGCGGCCCGACGACCTCGTCTACCTGCCGTCGCCCGCACCTTCCGAGATCTACGTCCTGGGCGCCGTGAACAACCCGCGCGCGGTCCGCCTCAGCGGCCCGCCGACGCTCGTCTCCGCCATCGCGGGCGCGGGCGGCACGGCCGAGTACGGCTACCTCACCGACGTCGCCGTCGTCCGCGGCGGCGTCACCGAGCCCTCGATCGCGGTCTACGACTACCGCCAGATCGTGAGCGGCCGGGCGCCCGACGTCCGGCTCGAGCCCAACGACATCGTCTTCGTGCCGCGCGCTCCGTACGCCGTCATCGGCCGGTACCTCGACCTCATCGTCACGACCTTCGTCCGCACCGTCGGCGTGAACGCCGGCGCGCGGGCGGCGAACGTCGAGACCGAGCTCAATATCGCCGTCCCTCTCGGCCCCTGACCTCCGGACGCCCCGCGTCCCCCGTCCAGTCCGCCTCCCCTGCGGGCCGGGGCCGCGCGGGGCGCCCGGAAACCGGGCCGAAGCCCGGGGTGCGCGTCCGGGATATCCCGCCCTTGCCCGGCGGAAGAAAAACCTCCCGGCGGGTACGAACTGCACCGGTCCCCGCCGGTCAAATTCAGCGCGCCCGCCATGAAGCTCTCGCCCACCCACCTCAAGCGCTACCAGGAGCTCGGCCGGCTCCTCTGGAAGTACGGACGGGCCGGCCTGGGCGCCGCGCGGGCGGCGGACGAGGACGCGCCCGATCCGGGCAGCGACGAGGCCGACCGGCAGGCGGCGGACCGGATGACGGCGGACCTCGAGGCGATGGGGCCGACCTACGTGAAGTTCGGACAAGTGCTCGCCGGGCGGCCCGACCTGATGCCGGAGGCCTACCTGCGCTCGCTGGCGCGGCTGCAGGACTCGGTGAAGCCGTTCCCGGCCGCGGAGGCGATGGCCATGGTCGAGGCCGAGCTGGGCGCCCGGATCTCGAAGGCGTTCGCCCGGTTCGAGCCCGAGCCGCTCGCCGCGGCGTCGCTGGCCCAGGTGCATTACGCGGAGCTGCGGGACGGCCGCCCGGTCGTCGTGAAGGTGCAGCGGCCCGGCGTGGCGGAGACCGTGAAGCAGGATTTCGAGGCGCTGGGCGGGCTGGCCAACGTGCTGGACGAGCACACCCCCGTGGGCCGGCGGCAGCGCTTCCACATCCTCGTCGACGAGTTCCGGTCGGCCCTCATGCGCGAGCTCAACTACGAGCTCGAGGCCCGCAACCTCCTGTCCCTCGCGATCCAGCTGCGCGAATTCCCGCGTCTCGTCGTGCCGCGGCCGATCACGGACTACTGCACGCGCCGCGTGCTGGTGATGGACTACGTCGACGGCGTGAAGGTCACCAAGCTCGGCCCGCTCGCGCGGCAGGAGCTCGACGTCCCGCCGCTCCTGCACGATCTGTTCAAGGCGTACCTCAAGCAGGTCCTCGTCGACGGGATGTTCCACGCCGACCCGCACCCGGGGAACATCTTCGTGACGAGCGACGGCCGGCTGGCGCTGATCGACCTCGGCATGGTGGGGCACACCTCGCCGGCGATGCAGGAGCACCTGCTCAAGCTGCTGCTCGCGGTCAGCGAGGGCGACGGCGACGGCGCCGCCGAGCTGGTGATCCGGATGAGCGAGAAGAGCGACGAATTCGATCCCGGCACGTTCCGCCGGCGGGTCAGCCGGCTGATCGCCGTCAAGCGCGACCAGGGGCTGGACCAGATGAACGTCGGCCGGTCCCTTTTCGACGTCAGCAACCGCGCCCGCGCGACCGGGCTGTTCGTGCCCAGCGAGCTCACCCTGCTGGGCAAGACGCTGCTGCAGCTCGACGAGATCGGGCGCATCCTCGACCCGGCGTTCCGGCCGGGCGAGGAGGTGCGCCGGCAGGTGACCGACCTGATGTCGCGCCGGGTGCGCAAGGACCTGACCCGGGGCAATGTCTTCAATTCGCTGCTCGAGATGAAGGACTTCATGCAGACGCTGCCGGAGCGGGTGAACCGCATCCTGGACGCGGTCGCGAACTCCGAGCTCGAGGTGAAGGTGAAGTCGGTCGACGCGAAGACCGTCCTCGACGGCATGCAGGCGATCGCGAACCGCATCACGGCCGGCCTGGTGCTGGCCGCGCTCATCGTCGGCGCCTCGCTGCTGATGCGCGTGCAGACCCGCTTCCAGCTGTTCGGCTATCCCGGGCTCGCCATCCTCTGCTTCATCGCCGCGGCCGCCGGCGGGTTCTGGCTCGTGATCAACATTTTCATCCACGACTACCGGAGCCGGAAGAAGGCGGAGCGCTGATGCCGTCGTGGACCTGCTTTCCGGCACTCCGCTGTGGCCGGCGCGGGACGGCCCGATGCCCGCGTACCCGCCCCTCGGGGACGACGCGCGCTGCGACGTCGCGATCGTCGGCGCCGGCGTGACCGGCGCCTGCCTGGCCGACGAGTTCGCGCGCGCCGGCTGGGACGTGCTGGTGCTCGACCGGCGGCCGGCGGGGAGCGGGAGCACCGCGGGGAGCACGGGCCTGCTCCAGTACGAGCTCGACACGTCGCTGGTGGAGCTCGCCGGCCGGATCGGGGAGAGCCCGGCGGCGCGCTGCTACCACCTCTGTGCGGAAGCCGTCGGGCGGATCGGCGAGCTCGCCGCGCGCCTGCCGTGGCCGTGCGGCTTCCGCCGGCGGGCCAGCCTCTGCGGGGCGCGCACCCGGCGCGAGGAGGAGCAGCTGCGCGCGGAAGGGGAATTGCGGCGGCGGCACGGGTTCGAGGTCGAGTTCTGGGGGCGCGGGCGGCTGGAGGCCGCGGGCACGCTGCCGTTCCGCGCGGCGCTGCTGACCCGGCCGGCGGCGGAGATCGACACCCACGCCTTCACGCACGCCCTCCTCGCGGCGGCGGCCGGCCGGGGCGCGCGGATCCACGGCGAGACCGCGGTGCGGGATTACCGCGCGCACGGCCCCGGCGTGCGGCTCCGGACGGCCGGCGGGCTGGAGGTAAGCGCGCGCCGGCTCGTGGTCGCGGCCGGGTACGAGATGCAGCCGGTCGTGCGCCCGCGCCTGAGCTGGCTGGTGAGCACCTACACCGTCGCGAGCGAGCCCGTCGGCGATTTCCCGGGCTGGCCGGGCCGCTGCCTCGTCTGGGAGGCGGCGCGCCCCTACTATTACCTCCGCACGACGGGCGACGGGCGGGCGATCATCGGCGGCGCGGACACGCCGTACCGCGGGGCGGCGCACCGCGACCGCGAGCTGCCCGCGCGCCGCCGCCGGCTCTGCGCGCGCTTCCGGCGGATGTTTCCCGGGATCCCCTTCACGCCGGCCTTCGCCTGGGCCGGCACCTTCGCGACGACGCGGGACGGATTGCCGTACATCGGGGCGCACCCGGCGCTGCCGCATGCGTGGTTCGCGCTGGGCTACGGCGGCAACGGCATCCCGTTCGCCGTCGTGGCCGCGGGGATCATCCGGCGGCTTTGTGAGGGGCGCCGCGCCGCCGACGCCGACTTGTTTCGATTCGGGCGGTGAGCCGGCCGTGCTCGGGGACGTGGGCGAGGCGGTAGCGCTGCAGCGGCTCCTCCAGTCGCGAGAAATCCCGGCCGCCGCGGCTCAACGTGGCGACGCGCGTGAACTCGGCGCCGAGGAAGACGATCTGCGCGGCGTAATAGCACCACAGCAGCAGGGCCACCAGGGAGCTGGCGGCGCCATAGACCGAGCCGAGCCGGGCGTGCGCGAGGTAGAGGCTGAGCACGGTCTTGCCGAGCGTGAAGAGCGCCGCGGTCACGAGCGCCCCGAGCCACACGTGCCGCCACGGCACCCGGGTGTCGGGGAGCAGCTTGAACAGCAGCGCGAAGAGCACCGTGATGACCGCGAACGAGAGGCCCATGTTGGACAGCTCGAGGTACACGGGGTCGATGCTGACCCGGTGGAACATGTTCGTCGCGAACCAGCTCAGGACGGCGCTCACGACCAGCGAGACCAGCAGGAGGAAGCCGGTGGCGAGGACGACGGCGAGGGACGTGAGGCGGTAGCGCACGAGGTCCCAGAAGCCGAGGTTCGGCGGATGCGCGCGCCAGATCGAGTTCAGCGCGCCCTGGAGGTGGTTGAACACGCCCATCGCGCCGAAGAGCAGCGTGATCGCGCCGACGACGGTCGCGACGACGCCCTCGCGGCGCACGAGCGGGCTCTCGATGGCCGAGACGGCGTTCGCGGCCGGCTCGCCCACCACGTGGCGGATCTCGCGCACGACCGTCTCGCGGGCGACGGCCTCGTCGAAGAACAGCCCCGCGACCGCCACGGCCAGCACCATCAGGGGGGCGACCGCCACGGTCGTGTAGAACGCGAGCGCGGCGCCGAGCCGGGAGACGTTGTCCTCCACGAACGCGCGCGCGGTGCGCCACGCGATGCGCAGGACGCGCCGCGGCAGCCCGGCGTGCTCCTCGTGGAGTTCGCCGGCGATGGCGGGGGCGTTGGCCATGGCGCTCCGGGCCGGCGGCCCGGGTCACCGCCGGTCCTGCCGGTGCTCGCGCTCGCGGGCGGCGAGCATCTGGTCGTGCTGCGCCTCCTCGACGCCTTCGTAGGCGAGGCGCTCGATCGCGGCCGGGTCGCTCTCGCCCTCCTGATTGGCGATCTGGCGGCCGGGGATGGAGGCCGGCTCGCTCGGGTCGCGCGTGATCGCGCCCCGGCTCTCGCCGTCGTTGTCGGACGCGGCGCGGAGCTGGCGGTTCTGGAGCTCCTCCCACGCCCGCTCGCGGTCGTCCTCGGTGACGCGCTCGGGCGGACGGCCGTGGATCAGGGCGATTTCCTGCGCGCGCCGTTCGATGTCGTCGAGGGTGAGGTCGCCGACGCCGTCGCCGTGGAGGATGATGCGCCCGCGGGGTTGGTTGGGATTCGTGCTCATGGTTGGATTCCGGCGTGCAGCAGTTCGGCCACGGGCTGGCCGTAGCGGTCGAGGAAGGCGATCTCGTCCGGCGGCAGGCGGCCGGGGTGGGCGGGTTCGGCGCCGGCGGCGCGGCCCACGGCGAGGAGGGCGACGACCGCCGCGTCGTCCGGCAGGCCGACGACCTTGCGCACGGCCGCGGCGTCGAAGCCCTCCATCGGCGCGGTGTCCCAGCCCAGGGCTTCGAAGGCGAGCATGAGGTACGTGAACCCGATCATCACGTGCCGGTTGAGCCAGACCTCGCGCGGCAGGGTCTCGATGAACTTCAGCGCGGCGGCCTTCTGCCCGCGGACGTCGCCCTCGGGGCGCCCGCTCTGCCGCGCGCGGGTGCGGATGATGTCCTCCGCGCGGTCCTGCCAGGCGTCGCGCTCGGCGCAGGCGACGAACACGAGCGGCGCCTCGCCGACCTTCTCCTGCTTGAACGCGGCTTCCTTCAGCCGCCGGCGCGCGTCCGGGTCGTGGACGATCACATAGCGCCAGGGCTGAAGGTTGTAGCCGGACGGCGCCTCCGCCGCGAGCTGCAGCGCCTGCGCGATCACGTCGCCCGGCACCTCCTCCGCCGTGAAGTGCGGGGTGGCGCGGCGCCGGCGGACGAGTTGCTCGAACGCCGGGGCGACGATCTCGCGCGGGATGCTGGCGGCCATGACGGGGGGCGGCGGAAAACGTCAGCGGTTGTTCGCGCTGGTCTTGAGCTGGACGTTGTTCACGACGTTGCGGACGCCGCTCACGCCGCGCGCGACCTGCTCGGCGCGGGCGCGCTGCGCCTCGCTGTCCACGAAGCCGCTGAGCTGGACCGCGCCGCGGAAGGTCTCCACCTGGACGTCGAAGGCCTTGACCATCTCGTCGGTGATGAGCGCGGTCTTCACCTTGGCGGTGAGGGCGGTGTCGTCGATGTACTCACCCGTGCTCTGGCGGGTGGCGGTGGCGCTGCAACCGGCGCTGCTGAAGGCGAGGCCGGCCAGGAAAACGAGCGGAAGAAGCGAACACAGTAGTTTTTTCATGGTGAGGAAAGGTGACGGCGGGGAATCCGCCATCGTCCGGTCCAGCGTAGTCCCACGGGCAACCCCGAACAATCCAGCCCGGCGCGGAGCGTGGCATCGGGAAAAGCCCCGAGGTGGGTCCTTCGCCCCGGCGATGCGGGGTATGTCCGCGGGGCGAAACGAGAAATTCCGGGGCCGCATTTACCTATTTCTTGCATCGGAGGGCTCCTCGACGCCGATTCGGTGTCGATGGACGCAGGGCCGTAGCTCGTGCCGGAGCGTCGTGGACGGGACGCTTCGGGGTGGCGCGCACGACTGCAGCCGGACAACCGCATGCCCATGTCGAAGCCCAATCCCATCCGCGTGCTCGTGGTCGAGGACCGCGAGGACGACTTCCGTTACCTCTCCTTCGTTTTCGCGCAGGCGCGACGCGGCGCCTACGAGCTCGACTGGGCGCCGAGCTTCGAGGAAGGCCTGGCCGCGCTCCGCCGCGGCGGGCACGACGTCGCGCTCTTCGATTACTCGCTGGGCGCGCGCAACGGCGTCGAGCTCCTCGAGGAGGCGCGCGCGCTGGACTGCCAGATGCCGATCCTGCTCCTGACCGGGCACGACAACTCCGCGATCGACGAGGCGGCGGAGCGCGCGGGCGCGGTGGACTTCATGAGCAAGGCGGGCCTCGAGCCCGTGCAGCTCGAGCGCGCGCTGCGGTACGCGCTCCGGCAGGCGGAGATTCGGGCGCGGCTGCGCCACAGCCAGCAGCAGCTCGACCTTTTCGTCCGCAGCGTGCCGTGCGCGGTGGCGATCCACGACGCCGAGGGCCAGCTCATCTTCCAGAACGACCTTTTCGCGCGCTACTTCCGGCCCGACGCGCCGGCCGGGGAGCCGCCGGCGCCGGGCCCGGCGCGCGCGTGCGTGAGCGGCGGGCGCCACTGGCTCGTGAACACCTTCGACATGGCCGGGGCGGACGGCCGGCACCTGCGGGGCTTCACCGCGCTCGACGTCAGCGACCGCGTCCAGGCGGAGAACGAGCGGCGCCGCACGGCGCAGCTCCTCGACAGCATCACCGAGAACCTGCCCGCCGTCGCGGGCCGGCTCGACGCCGCGGGCCGGATCGGGGAGGCGCGCGGACACGGGCTCGACCACGCGGGGCTCACGCCCGCGTCGCTGCAGGACCGGCTTTTCGCGGAGCTTCACCCGCAGGCCGGGCTGGCGCTCCAGGAGGCGCTCGGGGGGGAGGCGACGAGCTTCCTCGTTTCCGGGCGCGCCGGGGAGTCGGAGTGGCACGTGGAGTTCGTCGTCGTCGCGGACGCGGTGCAGGGGGAGGGCGCGACCTTTTTCGCGCGGGATGTCACCGCGCGGCACTGGCTGGAGCGCCGGCTCCTCACCGTGACCGACGCCGAGCAGCAGCGCATCGGGGCCGACCTCCACGACGGGCTGGGCCAGCATCTCACCGGGCTCTCGTGCATGGCGGCCGCGCTGCGGGACCGGCTGCGGGCCGGGCGGCCGGAGGACGCCGGCCAGGCGGAGACGATTTCGCGGCTGGCGAACGAGGCCATAGAACAGTCACGCGCCCTCGCGCGCGGCCTGTGCCCGGTGCGCCTCGAGGGCGAAGGTCTCGCCGTCGCGCTCGAGGAGCTCGCCGGCCAGGCGCGCGTGCTGCACGCCGTCGACTGCGTCTTCGAAATGAGCGGTCCGCCGCCGCGCTGCGAGCACCTCACGGCGATGCACGTGTACCGGATCACGCAGGAGGCCATCAACAACGCCGTCCGCCACGGCAAGGCGCAGCGGATCCGCGTGCGGCTCAGCTCCCGCCGCGGCCAGCACCGGCTGGTGGTGACGGACGACGGCTGCGGCTTCGACGCCGGCGCCCGCCGCCGCGGCCCCGGCGGTGGCATCCGCCTCATGGGCTACCGGGCGGCCATGATCGGCGGGGTGGTCTCGACCGATTCCAAGCCGGGCCGCGGCACGCGCGTGACCTGCCATTTCTCGACCTTCCCCTTCAACAACCATGAAAGCAAACATCTTGGAAAAACCCCCGATCAACAAACCTGCGAAGTCGTCTGCTAAGTACCAGATCCTGCTGGTCGACGATCATCCCATCACGCGGCAGGGCGTCGCAGTCCTGATCAACCAGGAGCACGACCTCGAGGTCATCGGCGAGGTCGACAATGCGCCGGCGGCGATCGCCTTCCTCCAGAAGACGCCCTGCAGCCTGGCCATCATCGACATCACCCTGAAGACGACCAACGGCGTCGAGCTGATGAAGCACATCCGCGCGCTCGCGCCCGACATGCCGGTGCTGGTCATGTCGATGCACGACGAGGGCCTCTACGCCGAGCGGGCGATGCGCGCGGGAGCGCGCGGCTACATCATGAAGCAGGAGGCGAGCAACAAGATCCTCACCGCGATCCGGACGGTGCTCTCCGGCGAGCTGTACCTCAGCGACAAGATGAAGGAGCGGATGCTGCACCGGTTCGTGAACAACCGGAAGGAGAAGGTCGGCTTCAGCATGGACAGCCTGAGCGACCGCGAGATGGAGGTCTTCCAGCTGATCGGCAACGGCTACAGCACGCGCCAGATCGCCGCGAAGCTGAACCTCAGCGTGAAGACCATCGATTCGTACCGTGAGCACCTGAAGCTCAAGCTTCCGCTGGAGGCCGGGAAGGATCTCGTCCGCTACGCCATCCAGTGGATGAAGGCGGAGAACATCCCGTAGCGCGGGCGCGTCCCGGGGTTCCGCCGGTCTGACGGCGCCGGGGAGAACCGGCCGGCCGGATTGCCGGGCGCACGCCGGCGTCGGCCCGGCGATCGCGCGCTTCGACCCGGCGCGCGGATGAATATGACACCGCCGCCGATGGCCCCAGGCGCCATGGGGTGAAACCCGACGGTGCGGTGGGTCACCAGCCCGATGGTAAGGAGGTATCCGGCGTGCTATTCTCGCGGGGTTGTCAGTCGGGCCGTCGGTTCTGTCAGGGGCCGAAGCGTGTGCTCAAAATAACGCCAACGGCGGCCCGACTGACAATTACTTCCTCCAGGTAGCCGGCCTCGCTGTCGGGCCCATTCTCGGAAGCCTCCGTCGGCTCTACCTCTGGCGCCGTACACAGGGACGGACATACAAGTACACGGAGGAAACGGAGCGGATGTCGGCCGCCCGACCAGATGATTCACATAAGGCAACGAGGGGAACGAAGAGCGGGGCAGTGGGCGACCACAGCCTTCGTTCCCTTCGTTTCCTTATGTCGCATCTCGCCGATCGCTGACTTTCAGGTCTTCTCCGTTGCCTCCGTTGTCTCTTGTTCAAAACCGCCGACGTCGGGACCGCGGTCAGCCGGCTGGTTTCCACAAGAGGACGCGGAGGAAACGGAGTGTCGGCCAGCCGAGCGCCGGATGATTCAAGCCAACGAAGGAAACGAAGAGCGGCAGCGCGGGGCTAACACGGCCTTCGTGCCCTTCGTTTCCTGATGTTGAATAGTTCTGAAGCCCGACTGGTCTCCTGTTCAAATCACCGGCGTCCGACCGCCGAGGCGCGGTCCGAAAATGCGCAAGGGCGGACCCCCCTGCGGAGCCCGCCCCTGCTTTCGGTGCTGCTGCGAAGCACCGGCCATCCTACGGATGGCAAGTCAAAGGTCAGTCGATCTGGTCCTCCAAGCCCTCGGCCTGGCGAAGCTGTTCGCGGAGGACCGGGATGTACTTCTGCGCGAAAGAGGCGAGTTCCGGATCGGCGCTGCCGTCCTTCGAGTAATCCTCGAGCTCGTCGATGGCGTCCTTGTGGAGCTTCACAACGCGTTTCACGTAGTCCTCGTCGAATTCCTTCGCGTCTTTCTTGGCCCACTTGCCGTCGTCGTCATCGTCACCGCCGAACGCGCTGCCCGCGCGCCCCGTCGGAATGAGGATGTTGCGGGTCTGGGCGAGGCCGCCCAGCTCCGACTGGATCGCCTGCGTCGACTGCTGCACCTGGTCGGCGAACGTCTTCACCTGCTGGTTGCTCGCCCGCTGGGAGGCGACCTGCGAGATCCGCACGCTTTCGTCGGTCAGCATCGAGACCTTGTTGATGAACTGGGTCGCCTCCCCGTCGGTCTGGGTCGCGTTGGGGAAACGCAGGTCCTCGGCCGGTTGCGGGGCCACGCCGTTTTCGGGCAGGGCAGGCTGGGCCGGTGACGTCGGCCCGCCCGGCTGGGTGGGCGGCACCGGCTCGGTCTGCGCGAAAGCGGCCGCAGCCGTCAGCAGGAGCCAGGCGCCCGCCGCGCGCAGGAAGGGGGGCTGGACGTGTACTTTCATGGCGCGAAGATACGCCCGGCCCCGTCCCGGCGCCATCGGGCCGCCGGCTAAACAGCGATCCGTGAACCGCCGGTGGGGAATTCCCCCATGCCGGCCGGCGCGGCGGCGCGGTCGAACGCCGGGGCCGGAGCCGGGTTGAAATCGATCCAGAAGCGGCTGCCGGCTCCGGGGGCGGACTCCACGCCGCACTGGCCGCCCATGCGCTGGACGGCCTTCCGCACGAGCGCCAGGCCGACGCCCGTGCCGGGGTACTCGGTGGGGCTGTGCAGCCGCTCGAACAGCTGGAAGATCTTTTCGTGGTGCCGCGGATGGATGCCGATGCCGTTGTCCTCGATCCACAGCCGCACCACGGGGCCGCGGTCCTCCGCGCGCACGTGCACGGTCGGCGGGCGGCCGGCGGCGCTGAACTTGAGCGCGTTCGAGACGAGATTGCTCAGCGTCTGGTAGAGGCCGACCCGGTCGGCCAGCACGGTCGGCAGCGGCGCGTCGACCTCGATCCGCGCGCCGCAGCGCTGGATCCCGGCCTGCTGGTGGCTGACCACGTCGGCGACGACCTGCTGAAGCGGCACGGGGATCAGCGCCATGTCGGCGCGGGCCAGCCGGCTGTAGCCGAGGAGGTCGTGGATGATCGCCTCCATCCGGCTCGCGGCACGGATGATCCGCTGCAGGAAGTCGCTTCCCTCGGCCGTGAGGTGGTTGCCGCGGTCCGCCTCGATCGCCTCGGCGAAGCTCCGGACGAACTGGAGCGGGGTCCGCAGGTCGTGGGAGACCGAATAAGTGAACGCCTCGAGCTCGACATTCGCTTCGCGGAGCGTGGCGGTGCGCTCCCGCACGCGGGCCTCCAGCTCATCGGCGTGGCACCGCAGCAGCTCGCGGGCCGTGGCGAGTTCGGCGTAGGCCCGCTTGCGGTCGGTGATGTCGTACGCGTGGAACACCACGCCGCGCACCCGCGCGAGCGCATCGATGTCCGGGCGCAGCGCCGCGGCGACCTGCCGTTCGGAGCCGGCCGAGTGGAACACATCCTCGTAGCTCGCCCCCTCGCCCCCGAGGGCGGCGGCGAGGTGCGTGGTGAACGGGGAGCCGGTGCCGTTGCGGCCGATGTCGGCGAGCGGCCGGCCGATGAGGTCGCCGTGGCCGGGCCCCAGCCACTCCTCGAACATCTGGTTGTGCAGCAGCAGGCGGCCGTCGCGGCCGACGTAGGCCACCAGGGCCGGCACCGAGTCGATGATCGTCTTCAGCAGGCCGCGCTGGCGGTCGAGCGCGCGCTCGCTTTCGGCCGTCTGGCGGCGCGCCGTCTCGGCCGCCGCCAGCGCGCGGCGGGTCCGCCGGTACAGCCGCGCGTTGTCGATCGCGAAACCGGCGATGCCGGCGATCTTTTGGACGAGGGCGACCTCCTCGTAGCCCAGGCGCCGGGCAGACTCGGCGGTCGCGAGCGTCAGCACGCCCGTGATCTTGCCGCGGACGCGGAGCGGCACCCCGAGGTGCGACACGAGGCCGAGGCCCTCGAGCCGCCGGCGGTGCGCGTCGTCGACCGCGCAGGCCTGCAGGAAGGCGGCGTCCACCCGCGGGGTGAACTGCACCTCGCCGGCCTCGACCACCGCGCGGGCGGCGCCGAGCGTGGGCGGGGCCCCGGCGGCCGGCGCGGCCTCGCTGCCCGCGTGATGGAGGCTGAGCGTCTCCATCCGGCCGTCGTCGTGCACCAGCTCCAGGCAGAACCAGTCCGCCAGGCGCGGCACCGCCGCGGCGGCCAGCGCATCGGCCACGCGCTCGAGATCGAGGGACGCGGCGAGGCTCTTCTGGAGCGCCGCGACGAACGCGAGCTCCTCGCGCTCGCGCCGCGAGTCGGTCACGTCGGTGCACGACCCGATGAAACCCTCGAACTGGCCGTCGCCGTCGTAGCGCGGCACCGCGTGCTCGAGCAGCCACCGGTAGGTGCCGTCGGCGCGGCGCAGCCGGTACTCGAACTGGTACGGCCGCTTCTCGGCGGCGGCCGCGGCGTAGCCGTGGCGGTAGTCGGCCAGGTCCTCCGGATGGAGGTTCGTGAGCCAGCCGGCGCTCAGCTCCTCATCCCACGTGCGCCCCGTGAACGTGAGCCAGTTGCGGTTGACGAAGACGCAGCGCCCCAGGGTGTCGGTCGACCAGATGAGCACCGGCGCGTTGTTGGCCATGATCTCGAACTTGCGGGCCGCCTCCGTCGCGGAGGCCCGCGAGCGCGCCACGGCGAGGTGGAGCAGCTCGCAGATCGCGCTCACCAGCGTGCCCTCGAGCAGGAAGATGAAAAAGGCCACGAGGTCGACCACCTCGGTGAGCATCAGGCTCGCCGGCACGACGAAGACGTACACCGCACCGACGCCGCCCGCGACCGTCACCGTGAGCCCCGCGCGCGCGCCGCCGATCCATGCGCTCACCAGGATCGCCGGCAGCAGGAGCGCGAACGGCGACTGCCATTGCAGCACCGGGTCGAGGATCGTGCGCAGCGCGAATGCGAGCACCACGCTGCCCGCGGTGACCAGCACCCGCAACCAGGCGGGCCGTTTCACCGGCGGCTGGAGGAGGTGCAGGAGCAGCCACATCGTGGGAGAAAGTATGCCCGGCGGACCGGCAGGTGTCAGCAGTCCGCCCATGGGGGAATTCCCGATAGTGGCCACGGGCCCGTCCCTGTACCGTTTCCGCCCGGCGACCGACGGTCATTTGTCCCGCCCGGCGGCGCGAAGGCGCGGGCGGCTCAGCGGACGAGCCCGAAATGTCGGCCGAGCCGGGCGAAAAGGGCCGCCCGACGCATCCACCGGCCGATCCGCCCGGGGAGGAATCCGCTGATGGGCTCGAGGAACATCAGCGCGCGGTCGGCGACCTGCGCGGCGCGGCTCGGTCCCGGCACCGGCCGGCACGCCTCCGCCCAGGCGGCGCGGTCGGCGGCGCACGCCAGGGTCAACAGCTGCTTGCGCTCGTCGCGGGTCATGATCCGCGGAAGGTGCGCAGGATCCGGCTGACGCAGGCGCCGTCCTGGTTGAGCTGGAACTGGGTTTCGGCCAGCGGCCGCCATTGGCGCAGCCTGCGGCGGAGGAGGTAGGCGGCGGCGCCCGCGAGCGCGCAATAGAGCAGGCACAGGCCGCCGATCCACCACGCGCGGTGCTCGCTCTCCCAGACCAGCGCCGCGACGAGCAGGGTGATGGAGACGCCCGTGAGCAACCCGAGCACGGTGGCGGCCGCGGCGAGGACGGCCGACCCCACCACATGGTCGCGGGCCTCGCCCAGCTCGAGCTGGGCGAGTTGCGCGCGATGCCCGAAAGCCTCGGAGAAGAGCGACAGGATCTCCCCCGGCGTTGGGATGCGCGGGCGCACTTCGATGTTCGGGGCGCCCTCGGACATGGGTGCGGGTGGGCGGTCCGCCGCGGACCGGTCAGTCGCGGCAGGTGCGCGAGACCAGGATGCCGATGAGGGCGCCGACGCCGGCCGCGATGCCGATCGCGTAATACGGGTTCTCGCGCACGAGCTGGTCGGCGTGCTTGGCCTGGCGCAGCGCCTCCTCGCGGAGGCGTTCGAGCGTGTCGCGGCCTTCGCCGACGGCGGCGCGCAGGCGCGCGATGAGATCCGAGAACTGCTCGCCGGAGTCTCCGGCGCTGCTGAGGGCCTGCTCGGCCTCGCGCAGGAGCGCGCGAAGCTCGTCGGCCGAAAGGGATTCGGAGGAGGTGGACGTGTCGGACATGGGGACGGGAGCCGGGCTCAATGGCCGCGGCGGGAGAAGGAGCCGATGCCGCCGATGATGACGCCGATCACGCCGAGCACGATGAGCCAGATGCTCTTGTCGGTCGGCGTGCCGGTCAGGGCTTCCTTCGCCTCCGACGCCAGCGAGTCGCCGGCGTTGAAGCCGAACACCAGGAGGATGATCCCGGCGATCAGGATGGCAAGGGAGAGCGCCTTGTTCACGGCGGAGCGGCGGTTAGGCGACGGCCTGGGGGGTGAAGTGCGGGTCGCGGGAGGGCTCGAAGAACTCCTCCATGCTCGCGGCGCGGTCGAATTCCGGCGCGGAGGCCAGGATGAGGCGGCGCAGCTTTTCGCGGGCGCGGGCGATGCGGCTCTTGACGGTCCCGAGGTTGATGCCGAAGGCGGCGCCGATCTCCTCGTAGGACTGGTGCTGCGCGTAGCGCATGCAGAAGATCTCGCGGTGCGGCGCGTCGAGCTGGTCGAGGCAGCGCGTCACCAGCTCGACGAACTCGCTCTGCATCGCGAGGCGGACCGGGCTCGGGTCGTCCGCGGGCATGCTCTCGACGAGCGGATGCGTCTGGCCCTCGGAGGCGGGCTGGTCGAGCGAGAACGTGTTCTGCCGCTGGCGGCGGAAGAAATGCCAGTAGCGGTTGCGGACGAGGTTGACGGCGATGCGGCACAGCCAGGTCGAGAGCGACGAGTCGCCGCGGAAGTTGCGGAGCCCGCGGTGCGCGCGGACGAACGTGTCCTGGGCGACGTCCTCCGCGTCGTGGTCGTTGTTCATGCACTGGCGCACGAGCGCGAGGATCTGCGGATGATAGCGCTCCATGATCTCCGTGAAGGCGGAATCGTCGCCGCCGTTGAAGCGGCGCACGAGCTCTGCGTCGCGCGCGGCGTTGGAACCGGGCGCGGCCGGCAGCTTGGCTTTGCGGGTCACGTGAAACATCGGGAAAGAGCGTTGACGGTGGGTGTGTGGGAGGTGGTGCGAACGCCGTGCGCCATGATAGATGGCAGCCGGCGGAAACGAATGGGGCGAGCACCCCATCCGCTCGGGGGTGCCGCCCGCACGGCGCCGCGCGGGCCAGTGGCCCGGCGGCGCGGCGGAATCAGGCCGGCGGACGACGGCGGCCCGTGAACAGCGAGATCACGAAGAGCACGAGGAACACGATGAACAGGATCTTCGCGACCGACGCGGCGATGCCGGAGATGCCCCAGAAGCCGAGCGCGCCGGCGACGAGGGCGATGATGAGGAACAGAAGAGAATAGCCGAGCATGTGAGGAGGGGGTTGAGGTTGGTGGAAAGGGGCCGCCGCGGCGGCGGCCCCGGGGAAAGGCCGGCTCAGAAGTTGTAGCCGATGCCGAGGCTCCAGCTGAAGCGGCCGTCGCCGAAGCGGTCGTCGACGTCGTTGCCCTCGTCGAAGAGCCAGTCGTACGACGCGAGCGCGTAGACGAACGTCGAGGACTTCACGTAGAACTTCGCGCCGCCTTCGAGCCCCGCCGTCCAGGTGTCGTGCACCGTGTCGCCGTAGATGCGGCCGGCGTTCACGCCCAGGAACGGACGCGTGACCGTGTCGGAGGACAGGTGGTAGTCGTAGGCGAGGCGCGTGGCGCCGGCCCAGCCGTTGTCGCCGTCGTCCGGGTTGGTGTAGGCGAGCGACTGGCGGAGGGCCCACATCGCGCGCGGCGACAGGTAGGAGCCGTAGGAGAAGTCGACCGATCCGAAGGAGTCGTCGAAGTCTTTGTTGCTGGCGCCGCCGCCGCCGAGCGTGAATTCCTGCACGCCGGCCTCCATCGCCCAGCCGACCGGATCATCCGGCGGGGTCGTCTGTGCGACGGAACTGAGGTGGAGGGCGGCGCCGAGGAGGCATCCCGCGAGGGTCAGTATATTTTTCATAGGTTGTATTGCTGTGGTTGGCTGGAGGGACCGGGCGGGGCTCAAAGGGAAGGTCAGCGGCCGGAGCGGCGGCCGAAAAGGAAGCCGACCACGGCGCCGACGCCGGCGGCGATGCCGATCGCGATGTACGGGTTGGCCCGCACGGTCTCGTCGGCGCGGTCGAGCTGGTGGCGAGCGGAGCTGCCCCAGCGGTCGAGGGACTCGCGGCCGGCGGCCAGCGTGGCGCTGACGCGCTCGCCGATGTCGTTTTTGAGGTCCTCGACCAGGTGCCTGGCGGAGGCGGAGCGACGGGAGGAATGTTTGACCATAACAAAGGAAGGGAGGAGGTGGCCCGTCGCGGGGTGCGCCGGGGGTCCGCAATGCGGGCCGACAAGGACCGTAGCACGCACCCCGAGGGGGGAGTATCGGGAGGCCGTCGCATCGTGGGATGGAGGTTTTTCTTATGCCCTTGGGCGGTCTCGACTCTACAGCCGGGTGGGTGCCCGCGAGGCCCCTGAGGGAGGGAAGGAGAGGCTGCCGCGCGGGCGCATCGCACGCTGGATTGGGGAGTTGTGGGTATCGGCCGCGCGCCCTCCTGGCGGTAGCATGGGGGCCGATTCGCTGACTTTTCGGAATGAGCCCCTGCTTCAGTCTCCCGCCGATCCGCGTGCTCGCTGCGCTGGCATGCGTCGCGGCGGGCGTCGTCCTCTCCGGCTGTGCCACGACGGCGCACGTCGAGGCGCGGCAGGTCGCGCCGACCACGGGACGGATCCTGACTGACCGCGAGCTCCGCGGCGCGGTACCGGGCGCCATCCTAGGCGAGCGGGTCTATGCCGAGGTGAACAGCGCCTGGCTCCCCCGGTGGTACCGCACGTACCGCGAGCAGCTCTTCAAGATCGGGCTGACCCGCTGGGACTCGCGTTTCGACTGCAACCGGTTCGCCGACTTCTATTCGAACCTGGCGCAGGCGTTCTTCTCGCTGGAGATGTTCCACTCCAACACCCCGGCGCAGGCCCTCGCCCTGGGGCCGTTCTGGTACGTGCGGGCGGACGGGGGCGGGTCGCACGCGATCGTCCAAGCCGTCACCGAGCGCGGCCGGATCTTCATCGACCCGCAAACTGGCGAGGAAATGAAGCTGAGCGCCCTGGAGCAGCAGAGCGGTTACGTGCAGCTGTTCTAGGCGCGAAATGGCCGTTTCGCGGTGGCCGGACGGACAAATTATTGTCCCGGCCGGGACGGAGTGAGGACCATGGCGGGCGGAGCCCGTCTCCCGCGCCCGATTTTTTCGCCACAAAGGTTCGGCGAGCGTCCGACACCGGCGGGTGCCGAGGATGCGGTCTCGCCGTCGCGCGGGCCGACTTTGCTTTTCGGTGACGGCGCGGATCCTCCCGCCGGACGGGTGGCGCTTGGAGCTGAGGCGCTTGCGCGGAAGAAATCGCCGGATCCGGGCGGGAACTGCTTTGTAGTCCTAACACCGACAGCGGGTCCGCCCCTTGCGCCGACAGGGGCAACTTACGGGCGCTGACAGAGTTATCAGCTCGGCGCCGATTAAATCGCCCTGAGGAAAATCCTAACCTCGGGGCGCATGAAACATCCCATCCGCGCCCTCTTCACTGCCGTTGTCCTGGCGACTCTCGCCGTGGCCGCGCGTGCAGTGGAAGCGACCTGGAACTACGCCGTGCAAGTCACCGCCAGCGTCCAGGCTTCGCCGGCCTCGATCACCCTTTCCTGGACCCAGGACACGACCGCCATCCCCGCCAGCTACACCGTGCACCGCAAGCTCGCCGGCGCCTCCTCCTGGGGCCCGGGCACCGCGCTGCCCGGCTCCGCCACCACGTACACCGACGCCACGGTCAGCGTCGGCACCGCGTATGAGTACCAGATCGTGAAGGCCGCTTCCGGCTACACGGGCTACGGCTACATCCAGGCGGGCATCGCCGTTCCCTTGGTCGAGAACCGCGGCAAGCTGGTCCTCGTCGTCGACAACACGCACGCGGCCGCCCTCACCAACGAGCTGACACGCCTCGAGCAGGACCTCGCCGGCGACGGCTGGACCGTCGTCCGCCGCGATGTCGCGCGCACCGACTCGCCCGCCGCCGTCAAGAACCAGATCAAGGCGGTCTACTCCGCCGACCCGGCGAACGTGAAGGCGGTGTTCCTCTTCGGCCACGTGGCCGTGCCGTATTCCGGCCAGTTCAACCCCGACGGCCATCCCGACCACATCGGCGCCTGGCCGGCGGACGTCTACTACGGCGACATGGACGGCAACTGGACCGACTCGACCGTCAATTACACCCAGACGCTCAACACGGACGCCGCCGACGCCGCCCGCATCACCAACAAGCCCGGCGACGGAAAGTTCGACCAGACGACGATGCCGTCGCCCGTCGAGCTGTGGGTTGGCCGCGTCGACCTGGCGAACATGCCCGGCAAGACTTCCTGGAACTCGCCAGCGACGTTCCCGAGCGAGACCGAGCTGCTCCGCCAGTACCTGAACAAGGACCACAATTTCCGTCACAAGAAGGTGAACGTCCAGCGCCGCGCCATCGTCGGCGACTATTTCGGCGTCCGCAGCGGCGAGGCTTTCGCCGCCTCGGGCTACCGGTCGGCCGCCCCGCTCGTTGGCAACGACAAGATCACGAACCTCAACGTCCTCCACAACGACCAGAAGGGCGTCTGGGTTCCCGCGCTCGCCGCCGGCGACTACCTGTTCGCCTACGGCTGCGGCGCGGGCGCCTACCGCGCGATCGCGGGCCTCGGCAACACCGGCAACTACAACGACGCGAACACTGTTGAGATGGTCACGAAGGACGTGAAGGGCGTGTTCAACATGCTCTTCGGCAGCTGGCTCGGCGACTGGGACCACGAGGACTCCATCCTCCGTTCCGTCCTCGCCACCAAGAGCTACGGCCTGACGGCCGTCTGGTCGGGCCGCCCGCACTGGTTCATGCACCCCATGGGCCTCGGCGAGCCGATCGGCGCCACCGCCAAGATCGCGCAGAACAACGGCGGCGGCCTCTACAAGACGCAGCGCAACAGCAATGTCGGCAACGTCCACGTCGCCCTCATGGGCGACCCGACGCTGCGCCTCCACCCCGTCGCCCCGCCGGCCTCCGTCGGCGGCACGGTCAGCGGCGCCAGCGTGGCCCTGACCTGGGCGGCGTCCAGCGACTCCGTCGTCGGCTACCACGTCTACCGCGCCACCTCCGCCGGCGGCCCGTTCGCCCGCCTCACCTCCTCGCTCCTCACGACGCGCGCCTTCACCGACCTGAGCGCTCCTTCCGGCGCGACCTACATGGTCCGGGCGGTGAAGCTCGAGACCTCGCCCAGCGGCACGTACTACAACGCCTCGCAGGGCGTGTTCTGGAAAGCCGGCGGCGCCGGCCCGGTCACGGGCGGCGACACGACCGCCCCGACCGTCTCCGTGACGGCTCCGGCCACGGCCTCGGGGACGTCCGTGGCGGTTTCGGCCACGGCCTCGGACAACGTCGGCGTCGCCGGCGTGCAGTTCCTCCTCGGCGGCAACGCCCTCGGGGCGGAGGACACCGCGGCCCCGTTCAGCACGACCTGGAATTCCACGACCGCGACCAACGGTTCGCACGTCCTCACTGCCGTCGCGCGCGACGCGGCCGGCAACCGCACGACGTCGGCGGCCGTGACGGTCAACGTGAGCAACGGCACGACCACGACCCCGCCGCCGACTCCCACGCCGTCGGCTCACTGGGTGGATGACGCGCTCCCGGCCGGCACCTCCGGCTCCGCCTCGGGCGGCGACTCCTGGAACTGGGTCACCTCCGCCCCGGCGCCGTTCGCCGGCACCCGGGCCCACCAGTCCGCGACGGCGGCCGGCCTCCACGAGCACGCGTTCAACTGGGCCAGTTCGACCATGGCCGTCCAGGCGGGCGACGTCCTCTACACGTACATCTACCTCGACCCGGCGAACCTGCCGACCGAGATCATGATCAGCTGGCTCTCCGACAACTGGGAACACCGCGCGTACTGGGGCGCCAATTCCATCAACTACGGCCGGGACGGCACCAACAGCCGCCGCAGGGTCGGCGACCTTCCCGCCGCCGGCCAGTGGGTGCGTCTCGAAGTGCCCGCCAGCCAGGTCGGCCTCGAGGGCCACAACGTCAAGGGCATGAGCTTCGCGCTCTTCGGCGGCCGCGCCACGTGGGATGCCACGGGCCGCGCCCCCGCGGCCGCGCCGACCACGCCGGACCCCGGTCCCTCCACCGGCATCCCGACCGCGACCGTGGCGGCGACCGACACCAGCGCCGTCATCGGCACGACCGACTACGCGTCGTTCACGTTCACCCGCGCCGGCGGCAGCACAAGCACCGCCCTCAAGATCAAATTCACCCTCGGCGGCACCGCGGTGAAGTGGATCGACTATCGCCGTCCCGAGGGCGACATGCCGGTCGAGTTCACCATCCCGGCCGGTGCCGCCTCGGCGACGATGAACATCCGGGCGCTCGCCAACTCGACAAACATCAATCCGCAGACCGTCACGGTCACGCTCGCGGCGGACGCGACCTACGCCATCGGCACGCAGCGCACCGGCGCAGCGACCATCACCCCCACGGGCACGACCGTGGGCGGCGGCAGCGGAAGCTTCGGCGTCCCGATGCCCGACTTCGCGGCGATCACGATCGAAAAGGGTCTCGCTGAGCTCGCCGCCGGCGGCAGCACCGGTTCGACGGGTGGCTCGACCGGCTCGAGCGGATCGACCGCTCCGAGCGGCCCGATCGGCGGCGCGCTCGCCGTCCTCGCCGCGACGAGCATCGCCGACTACGCGCAGCTCGCCATCCCGGCCGCCGGAAGCGCCACGCTGCACGTCCTCTCGCCGACCACCCTCGAGCTCGTCCGGGTGAACACCGCCCCGACGGGGACGGCGGTCGACAGCTGGAACTTCGTCGACGGCGCCGGCGGCTTCGTCGCGCCCGCGACCAACCGCATCACCGTCACCGTGAACGGCCAGGCCGTGGCGGTGCAGTCGGTCGGCTTCAAGCGCCGGCCGCTGTATGCGCCGCTCGTCGGCCGCGACCTCCGGGTCGCGAACAGCCTCGTCCTCCAGCTCGCGACCCCGGTCGCCGACGGCCAGACAGTCGAGGTCAAGAATCCCGACGCCGGCCTCTGGCCCGCGACGATGATCTTCAAGGCGGCGGCGCTCCCGCTGCGTTACAGCCCCGCGGTGCACGTCAACCAGGAGGGTTATGTTCCCAGCCTGCCCAAGAAGGCGCAGGTCGGGTACTACCTCGGCAACCTGGGTGAGATGAACATCCCGGCGACGACGTTCACCCTGGTGAACGCATCCACCGGCGCGACCGTCCACACCGGCACGCTCCGCGCCCGTCCCGACAGCGGCTGGGTCTACACGCCGGCTCCTTACCAAAAGGTCTTCGAGGCCGACTTCACCAGCTTCGCCCAGCCGGGCGAGTATCGGCTGGTCGTCCCGGGCCTTGGCGCCTCCCTGCCGTTCCGGATCGACGACGGCGTCGCCATGGGCTTCGCGCGCACGTACGCGCAGGGCCTCTACCACCAGCGGTGCGGCCACGCCAACGCGCTGCCGTTCACGCGCCACACCCACGACGCCTGCCACCTTGAGGCGGCCGCCGTGCCGGTGCCCGCGGCGAACTTCGCGTTCACCTGGACCACGGTCGCGGCGGACGCGACCAAGGTGAACGCCAACAACCCCGCGCAGACCGCGCCGAAGCTCACCAGCGAGGCGACCCAGCTCTTCCCCTTCGTGAAGACGGGCGCGCTCGACGTGTCGGGCGGCCACCACGACGCGGGCGACTACAGCAAATACACGATCAACAGCGCCGGCCTCGTCCACTTCCTCATGTTCGCGGTCGACTCGCTCAGCGGCGTCGCGGCCCTCGACAACCTGGGCCTGCCGGAGAGCGGCGACGGCATCAGCGACCTCCTGCAGGAGGCGAAGATCGAGGCCGACTTCCTGGCGAAGATCCAGGACACCGACGGCGGCTTCTACTTCCTCGTGTACCCGAAGGACCGCCGCTACGAGAGCAACGTCCTCCCGGACCGCGGCGACGCCCAGGTCGTGTGGCCGAAGAACACGGCCGCGACCGCCGCCGCCGTGGCCGCGCTCGCCGAGACCGCGTCCTCCCCGCGTTTCAAGGCCGCCTATCCGCAGGCCGCCGCCGACTACCTCGCCAAGGCGAAGCTCGGCTGGAAGTTCCTGACGGATGCCGTGGCCAAGCACGGCAAGGCCGGCGCCTACCAGAAGCTCACGCACTACGGCGACGACTTCACGCATGACGACGAGCTCGCCTGGGCCGCCGCGGCCATGTTCGCCGCGACCGGCGACGCCGCGATCCACGCGACGCTGAAGTCGTGGTACGACCCGGCCAGCCCGTCGACCTGGCGCTGGGGCTGGTGGCACGGCTACATGTCCTACGGCAACGCCGTCCGCGCCTACGCCTTCGCCGTCCGCAGCGGCCGCCTCCCGGCGGCTTCGCTCGACGCCGGCTACCTCGCGAAGTGCGAGGCCGAGGTCCGCGCCGCGGCGAACGACGCCGTGAAGTGGTCCGGCATGAGCGCCTACGGCACGAGCTTCCCCGACGCGTCCAAGCGCCAGATGAGCGCGGGCTGGTACTTCTCGGCCGGCCAGGCGTTCGACCTCGCGGTCGGCCGCCAGCTCGAGGCCCGGGCCGACTACCTCGACGCGATGCTCGCGAACCTCAACTACGAGGGCGGCTCGAACGGCGTGAACGTCGCCTACGTCACCGGCCTTGGCTGGAAGCGCCAGAAGGAGATCGTCCACCAGTACGCGCAGAACGACGACCGGGCGCTGCCCCCCAGCGGCATCCCGCTCGGCGGCCTGCAGACCGGCCCGGTGTACACCGCCACGTACGGCACCGACCTCGCGGCCCTGACCTTCCCGCGCGACAACGCGGCCAGCGGCCCGCACGGTTTCTACGACCGCTGGAGCGACACGTTCAACGTCACGACGGAGTTCGTCCACCTCGACCAGGCGCGCTCGCTCGCGGCCTCCGCGTACCTCGCGACGCTCACGTCCGCGAAGTCGCAGGCCTGGAAGTCGACCGCGGCCACGATCACCGGCATCCCGGCGACCCCGGCCCTCGGCACCCCGATCACCGTCGCCCTTTCGGTCCCGGGCATGGACCTGGCCGGCGCCCGCATCCTGTGGGAGGCCAAGGGCCAGGCGCCCGCCTGGGGCGGCACCTACACCTTCACCCCCGGCGGCTACGGCTCGCAGTGGGTCGAGGCTGAGGCGCAGTGGGCGGACGGCCGCCGCGTCGTGGCCCGCGCCACCCTGTTCGCCGAGAACGGCCTCCCGACCGTCTCCGTCGCGGCCACCGACGCGACCGCGACCCTGGGGAGCGCGACCGACACCGCCACCTGGACCTTCACCCGCGCCGGCAGCACCGCCGAGGCGATCAAGGTGCCGTTCAAGTTCAGCGGCACGGCCGTGAAGTGGAATGATTACCGCCGCCCGGAGGGCGACATGCCCGCCGAGGTGACCATTCCCGCGGGCGCGACCACCGCCACGCTCACCATCCGCGCCATCGCGAACACCACCGGCGCGAACCCGCAGACCGCCGTCCTGACGCTCTCGAGCGGTTCGGGCTTCAACGTCGGCGCCCCGTACAGCGCCACCGTCACCATCAAATAATTCCTCCGATGAATCCCGACCACCTGATCGCCGTCCTCTTCGCCGCCGCCATCATGAGCGCGTTCATCGTCGACTACCGCGCGGCGGGCCGCGACACGCCCGTCCGCATCCGCCTGGACCGCCGGCCGCGCCGGCCGCACGACCGTCGCTGATCCTTTACTGTCCAACACCGCCCGGAAGCACACCCGGGCGCCGGGGTCGGAGCGGCCGCTCCTTCCCTCGTTGGATAGCACCCCGGAGCCCCGCAGGTGTTGGCGCCTGCGGGGCTCTTTTTTTCCATAACCGGGGTCGTTCGGTGGACGACTCAAGGGAACTGCCCCATTTTGACTTCGGGCCGGGAAGGACAGGATGGCCGCAACCCTGCCTGTCATGAGTCCGCCTCCTGCCCCCCCTGCGGGCCTTCGCGCGCGTCTGTCGTCGGCCAATCCATTTCTGGATGCCGGAGCCCCGACATCCCGCTCGGCCGTCCTCGATTCGCTGCGCGGCGTGGCCATCCTGCTCGTGCTCGGCGCCCATTTCGTGATGGAGCCCAACTCGGCCGGCCTGTTCTCCCCGGTGGCCGGATTGTGGTACCGGATCGGGTGGGCCGGCGTGGACCTTTTCTTCGTGCTCAGCGGCTATCTGGTCACGGGCCTGCTGTTTGCGGAGTATCGCGCGCACGGTCGAGTCGACCTCAAGCGCTTTTTGGTGCGGCGCGGCTTCAAGATCTGGCCCGCGTACTTCGCCTACGTGGGCTTCGTCGGATTGTGGCTGGTCGCGAAGCAGTGGCAGGGGGACGACGCCGGCGTGGGCGAACTCTGGCCGAACCTGCTGCACGTGCAGAATTACTTCGGCACCCCCCGCGTGCATACCTGGAGCCTCGCGGTCGAGGAGCATTTTTACCTTGTCGGCGCGCTGCTGGCCGCGCTGTGGCTGACGCCGGGCCGCGACGCCGCCTCGGTGCGGGGCTTCCCCCTCCTCGGCGCGGCCGCGCTGGCGACGCTGGCGCTGGTGCGGTTCGGCGAATGGACCCTGCGCGGACCCGACGCGGTCAACATCTTCGCCACGCATCTGCGCTTCGATGGCCTGCTCTGCGGTTCGCTCCTGGCCTATTTCGCGCAGTTCGAGCGCGCGCGGCTGGCGCCGCTCGAAGCGCGGCCGGCGCTGTGCCTGGGCCTCGGCGTGGCGCTGGCCGCGCCGACCCTCCTGCTGACGCCGGACCACTCGGCGTGGATCGCCGGTCCGGGCCTGACGGTGATGTATGTGGGCTTCGGCCTGGTCGTGATCGCGGCGCGCGGCTGGGAGGCCCGGCGCGCCCCGGCGCCGGGGCGCGTTCGCCGCGCGCTGCTCGGCGCGATGCAGCGCATCGGCATCGCGAGCTACGGCATCTACCTCTGGCACGTCGACCTGGCGCAGACTCCGCTCGTGAAGGTCGGCGCGGCGGCGGCGAATTGGGGTGTGCCGGCCGAGGCCGGCTGGCTCCTCGTGACGGGCGCCTATGTGTTCATCGCGTTCGTGACGGGCACGGTGCTCACGCGCCTCATCGAGCTGCCGATGCTCGGGGTGAGAGATCGGCTGTTCCCGAGCCGCTTGGAACCGGCTCCGGCGCGGCCGCCCGCGGAGGAACCGTCGCTTTCGCCCGCCGGCCAGCTTGCGGCCCTCGCGCTGCCGCCGGCGGCTGGCCGGTCCATCGCCCCCGGCGTCGGGTAGAGGCCGCCCGCCCGCCGCGTCCCGTTCGCGATCCGCGGCCCCGCGGCGTCTCCACGTCGGCGTCCCGTGGCTAAATCGCTGCCGCCCAGTCTTCTCCCCCGGCCGCGGCGCGGCGGCGTGAGCTCGCGGGCCAGCCAGTCGGCCTCAAAGAAGGGAACTTTGCTGTAGGACGAACGCGGACAGGCGACGCGGCGCCGCGCCGACGTCCGTATCAGCGGCGCGCGGATACAAGCGCGGGCGGCAGTGCGGTAGCCTCGGGGCCATGAACCCCGATCACCTCATCGCCGTCGTCCTCGCCGTCCTCGTTGTCTCCGCGTTCCTCCACGATTACCGTTCCGCGGCCCGGCCGGCGCCGGTTCGCGTTCGCCGCGTCGCCCAGCGTCCGGAGGCGCGCGACTGACCATGAAGGGCCCGGCTGCCGTCCTCTGCAGCGCTGCGCTGCTGCTCCTCGCCGCGTGCAAGAGCGACTCGGGTGGAGGGTCCTCTTCCGGCGGCGGCTCGTCCGGCCAGACGGCGCCGCCCCCGTCCACCCCGGCACCCTCGCCGGCGCCGGCCCCGAGCGAGCCGTCGCCCGGCGTGGGCAGCGAAGCGGGCGACATCCCGGGGCTGACACGGCTCGACTACCTGAACCTCGAGATCCCGGTCGCCGACGACCATGCGCTGCGCATCGTGGCGCCGACCGTCCTCGAGCTGACGCGCATCGGCGTCAAACGGCCGGACCCGGCGCCGATGGACGCGTGGAACTTCACGGAGACGTCGCTGCCGGCGGGCAGCCAGTTTGCCGTCACCGTCGACGGCCAGGCCGTCGCCGTGCAGGCCGTCGGATTCAAGCGGCGGCCGCTGTACGCGCCGCTCGTCGCGCGCGACCTGCGCGTCGAAAGCACCCTTTACCTCAAGATCGCCTCCGCGGTCCGCGACGAGCAGTCGGTCGAGGTCGCGAATCCCGGCGGCGCGCTCTGGCCGGGGCATTTCCGGTTTGCGGCCCGGGCCCGGGCGCTGCGCTTCGGCCCCGCGATCCACGTCAACCAGGAGGGATACCTTCCGGGCCGGCAGAAGAAGGCGCTGGTCGGCTATTACCTCGGGACGCTGGGCGAGATGGACCTGCCCGCGACGGGTTTCCAGATCGTCGAGGCGGCGGGCGGCCGGGTCGTGCACTCGGGCTCGCTGCAGCGGCGCCCGGACTCCGGCTGGACGTATTCGCCGGCCCCCTACCAGCAGGTGTTCGAGGCGGACTTCACCGGCTTCGGCACGCCGGGCCGGTACCGCCTGCTCGTGCCGGGGCTCGGCGCATCGGTGCCGTTCCGGATCGACGACGGCATCGCGCTGGGCGCCGCGCGCGCCTACGCGCTCGGCCTGCTGCACCAGCGTTGCGGGCACCCGAATGCGCTGCCGTACACGCGGCACACGCACGGCGCCTGCCACCTGAACACCGCGGCGGTGCCGTCCGGCGCCGGCTTCGCCTTCACTTGGTCGGTGATCGACAAGGAGAGCGCGGTCGTGAACTCGGCCAACGCGGCCCAGTCCGCCCCGCGCCTGCGGGACGAGGCGAGCCAGCTTTATCCGTTCGTGAACCGCGGCCCGATCGACGTGAGCGGCGGGCACCATGACGCGGGCGACTACAGCAAGTACACGATCAACAGCGCGTCCCTCGTGCACCAGCTCCTGTTCGCGGCCGACGCGCTGCCGGGGGTCGGCTCCCTGGACAACCTCGGCCTGCCCGAGAGCGGCGACGGCGTCGGCGACCTCCTGCAGGAGGCGAAGCTCGAAGCCGATTTCCTCGCCAAGCTGCAGGATGCCGACGGCGGCTTCTACTTCCTCGTCTATCCGCGCGACCGCCGCTACGAGCAGAACGTGCTGCCCGACGGGGGCGACGCGCAGGTGGTGTGGCCGAAGAACACCGCCGCGACCGCCGCGGCCGTGGCGGCCCTGGCGGAAGCCGGTTCGTCGCCGCGCATGAAGTCCGCGTATCCGCAGGCCGCCGCCGGCTACCTCGCGAAGGCCCGCTCCGGGTGGAAATTCCTGTCCGACGCGATCGCGCGGCACGGCCGCGCCGGGGCCTACCAGAAGATCACGCATTACGGCGACGACTTCACCCACGACGACGAGCTCGCCTGGGCCGCCGCGGCGCTGTTCGCGGCGACCGGCGAGGCGGCCTACCACGACGCGCTCCGCGCGTGGTACGACCCGTCGAACGCGGCGAACCGCCGGTGGGGCTGGTGGCACGCCTACATGGGCTGGGGCAACGCGCTCCGCGCGTACGCCTTCGCGGCGCGCAGCGGGCGGCTTTCCGCCGGCCAGCTCGATGGCGGCTACCTCGCGAAGTGCGAGGCCGAGCTGCGCAGCGCGGGCGAGTCGGCGCTGCGGTGGTCGCGCCAGAGCGCCTACGGCACGAGCTTTCCGGACGCGACCAAGCGGGTGATGGGCGCCGGCTGGTATTTTTCGAGCGCGCAGGCGTTCGACCTGGCGGTCGCCTACCAGCTCGGCGGCGCGGGCGAGCTGCTCGACGGCATCGTGGCGAACTTCGACTACGAGGCGGGGGCCAACCCGGTGAACATCTCGTACATCACCGGCCTGGGACGCAAGCGCCAGCAGGAGATCGTGCACCAGTACGCGCAGAACGACCGGCGCCGGCTGCCGCCCTCGGGCATCCCCCTGGGCAACATCCAGGTCGGGCCGGTCTACACGGCGACGTACGGCACCGAGCTGGCCGCGCTGACCTATCCCCGGGACAACGCGGGGAGCGCGCCGTATCCCTTCTACGACCGCTGGAGCGACACGTTCAACGTGACGACGGAGTTCGTTCACCTCGACCAGGCGCGCAGCCTCGCGAGCCTGGCGTTCCTGGCGACGCAGACCCCGGCGCGCAACCAGGCGTGGCGCACGATGCCCGCGGAGATCCGCGGCCTGCCGGGCGAGCTCGCGGCCGGCGTTCCGGTGACGGCGACGCTCGAGGCCCCGGGGATCGATCTCGGCGCCGCGACGATCGTCTGGGAGGCCTCGGGCCAGGCGCCCGCCTTCGGCCGGTCGTTCACCTTCACGCCCACCGGCAACGGCGGGCAATGGATCGAGGCGGAGGCTGCGCTGCCCGACGGCCGGCGCGTCTTCGCGACCCGGGACTTCTTCACGAGCGACGGCCAGCCGTCCGTGACGATCGCGGCGACGGACGACTCCGCGAAGATTGGCGACGCGTCGGACACCGCGACGTTCACGTTCACGCGCACCGGCTCGACGTCCGGCGCGCTGAAGGTCGCGTACAAGCTGGGCGGCAGCGCCGCGAAGTGGAACGACTACCGGCGCCCCGAGGGCGACATGCCGGTGGAGATCACGATTCCGGACGGCGCCTCGAGCGCGTCGTTCTCGATCAAGGCGATTGCCAACACCACCGGCGCCAGCCCGCTGACCGTCACGGTCACGGTCTCGGCGGGCGCCGGCTACCATCCGGGCGTTCCCGCCACTGCCATGGCCACGCTGCGGCCCTGATCCGTCCGCGCCGTCGCGCACGGATCACCCGTGGGCGGCGGAGGCGACCAGGCGTGGACCCCGGCTTCCTCCCGGACGGCGTGCGCTTGCGCGACGCCGGCCGTGCGCCCGATGGGGTGGCGGGCCGGCCGGGCTGGCGCCGTCGGCGGCGGGTCCTGCCCGGCGCCGGTATCGGGTGGTTGCCCGATGGACGCTGTGCGCGCGTCGGCCTAACCTCGGGCATGAGCGCCACCACCGATGCCGATGTCCTGACCTTCACGCGCCCGGAGCGGGCGCAGAGCCCCCGCACCCCCGTGGAGCCGGGAGCCCTGATGGCCTGGCGGCCGGCGGTGAACGCGTATTCCTGCCAGGGGCACTTCGTCGTGTTCGTGGAGCTCGCGGGACTCGATCCCGACGACGTCGTCGTCACGCCCGCGCGCCGCACCATCACCATCCGCGGCTCCCGGCCGGCGCCCGAGCCCGGGTGCCCGCGGACCGACCTGACCCGCCTCCTGGCGCTTGAGATCGACCACGGGTCGTTCGAGCGGACCGTGCAGTTCCCGCAGGAGATCGATGCCGCCGCGGTCACGACTTCCTACAGGGACGGCCTCCTCCGCATCGAGGCGCCGCTCGCGCCGAGCGCCGCCTGATCAACCCGGAGCAGATACGCCATGTCGCGGGCATCGCGCGCTCCGGACCCACCGCCGGCTCCGGAGGCCGCGGCGCGGGGCGCCGCCAAGCCGGAGATCCCCGGCGAGCTCGCGATCCTGCCGGTCCGCCGGATCGTGCTGTTTCCCGGGCTGGTCGTGACCCTCACGGTCGACGACCCCGCCGCCCGCGAGCTGCTGGAGGAGTCGCTGGCCCGCGAGCGGACCATCGGCATCTTCACCCGCAAGCCGGATCTGCCGGACACCGCCGGGCCGGAGGGCCTCTGCCAGGTCGGCGTCGCGGCGACGCTGCTCAAGCTGGTCCGCGAGGACAGCGGAATCCTCAGGGCGACGGTCAGCGTGCTGGCCCGCCTGGAGCTCGGGCGCGCGCTCGCGACGGAGCCCTTCCTCCGCGCCGAGGTGGAGGTGCTTCCCTCCACCGGGCCCGAGGAGGACAACCATGCCTGGCAGGCGGTCGTGCAGGAGCTGCGGGAGCACGCGCTGCAGTACGCCCGCGTCACGCCGGACCTGCCGCCGTCGACGGCCTCGCTGCTGCGCTCGCTCGAGGAGCCGGGGCAGCTGGCGGACCTCGTCGCGGCCAACCTGCCGCTCCAGACCGCGCAGAAGCAGGACCTGCTCGAGATGGTCGACGTCCCGCGCCGCGTCCGCGCCACGCTTCTGCTGGTCGCGGACCAGCTCGAGATCGCGCGCCTGCGCGAGAAGATCGATCGCGACGTGGCCGCGCATTTCACGACCGCGCAGCGCCAGGCGTACCTCCGCGAGCAGCTTCGCACCATCCGCAAGGAGCTGGGCGAGGAGGGCGCGGAGCAGCAGGCGGCGGAGCTTCGGCGACGGCTCGAGGCCGCGCAGGCCTCGTCGGACGCGCTGCGGCTGGCCGACCGCGAGCTCCGGCGGCTCGCCCGCCTCCCGCCCAGCAGCAGCGAGGCGTCGCTCGTGGTGACGCATGTCGAGCTGCTGTCCGAGCTGCCCTGGGCGAAGCAGACCGAGGACAACCTCGATCTGGCGCGCGCCCGCGAGATCCTGGATCGCGATCATTTCGACCTCGATAAGGTGAAGCGCCGGCTCGTCGAATTCCTCGCGGTCACGAAGCTGAATCCCACGCGCCAGGGGCCGATCCTCTGCCTGGCGGGGCCGCCCGGCGTGGGGAAGACGAGCCTGGGCCAGTCGATCGCGGACGCGCTCGGGCGGAAATTCGTGCGGATCAGCCTCGGCGGCGTCAGCGACGAGGCGGAGATCCGCGGCCATCGCCGGACGTACGTCGGCTCCATGCCGGGTCGCGTGATGCAGGAGCTCCGGCGCGCCGGCACGCGCAACCCGGTGATGCTGCTGGACGAGGTCGACAAGCTCGCCTCGGACGTCACGGGCGACCCCGCCAGCGCGCTGCTGGAGGTGCTCGATCCGCGCCAGAACCACACCTTTCTGGACCGGTACGTCGACGTCCCCTTCGACCTCTCGCGGGTCATCTTCATCGCGACGGCGAACTACATGGACGACGTGCCGCACGCGCTGCGCGACCGCATGGAGGTGATCCGGCTGCCCGGCTACACGGATGGCGAGAAGCTGGAGATCGCGCGCCGCTACCTCATCCCGCGCCAGCTGCAGGAGAACGGATTGAAGGGCGAGCACCTGCGCTTCGAGGACGCCTCCATCCGCCGGCTGATCGACGACTACACCCGCGAGGCGGGGGTGCGCGGGCTGGAACGCCAGATTGGCGCGATCTGCCGCTACCAGGCGGCGCTCGTCGCGGAGGACAAGCCGCCGCTCCCGCCGATCGGCGTCCGCGAAGTCGAGATCGTGCTCGGCCCGCCGAAGTTCATCCGCGAGGAGCGCCTGACGGTCGCGAAGCCGGGCATCGTCACCGGGCTCGCCTGGACTCCGGTCGGGGGCGAGATCATGCACATCGAGGCGCTGCGCTATTCCGGAAAGGGAGGAATCATGCTCACCGGCCAGCTGGGCAGCGTGATGCGCGAAAGCGCGCAGGCCGCGTTCAGCCTGGTCCGCGCGCGCGCCGATGCGCTCGGCATCAATCCGATCGACCTGCGCGACAGCGACATCCACATCCATTTGCCCGCCGGGAGCATCTCCAAGGACGGGCCGTCGGCCGGCATCGGCATGGTGACCTCGATCGCGTCGCTCCTGATGAACCGCAACGTCCGGCCCGACGTGGCGATGACGGGCGAGGTGACGCTGCGGGGCCTGGTGCTGCCGATCGGCGGGCTGAAGGAGAAGCTTCTCGCGGCGCAACGGGCGGGCATTCCCGAGGTGATCATTCCGAAGCTCAATGAAAAGGACCTGGTCGATGTCCCGGCCGAGGTCAGGACCAAGCTGAAGCTGAGGCTGGTCGAGACGGTCGACGAGGTCCTCGAGCACGTGCTGGAAGCCCCGCCGGCGCCGCGCGTCCGGCGGAAGCCGCGCCTGGTTCCGGAACGCCGGCCGCGCGCCCGCCGCCGGCTGCCCGCCCGCCCGCGCCGCAAGTGAGCCGCCGCGCCCGCTCAGCGGCTGTGCACCGGCGGCGGATTCGCGTTGGCGGGCATCGAGCTGTTGCCCGGCCCGTCGCCGTAGGTGCCGCCGGAGATCGCGGACCGCGGGCCCGCCTTGGTCTCGATGATCTGGCGCACGACGTAGAGCTCGGGTCCGTCCGGCGGCAGCGGAGCGTAGCGGGAATCCTTGAGCGTCGCGAGGGCCTGGCGGGCGGTGAGCGCGCTGCCGACGACCTCGATGATCTTCACCTCGCGGACCTTGCCATCGCGTTCGACGAGCACGTCGGCGACGACGGTGCCGGGGGCGGAGGTTCCGCCGCGATTGAACCAGGAGCCCGGCCTCATCCGGGCCTCGTAGCGCGGCAGCACACCCCACGGCGTGGAGTCCTCGCCGAGCGCAACCGGCGGTTGCGGCGGGACGGAGGGGGTGGTGCCGCAGCCGGCCGCAAAGGCGGCGGCGATGAAGAGGGCGAGGAGGCGCGAGTCCATGATGGCAGGCTGGGGGGTTTGCAGGAAAAGTGAACCTGTCCGCCGCGCTGACAATGGGCGCTAGGGCCCGCGCGGCCAGAGCGTGGCGAGGAGAAGCGCAGCGACGATGACCAGGCCGATCAGCCACCAGTGCAGCGGCATGCCGTTCGGTCCGGCCCGGCGCTGCGGCCGGCCCGCGCGCCGGGTCGGTTCGGAGTCGAAGGCCTCGTCCGGCAGGTCGAGTCCGTCGTAGCCGGTCGTCTCCTCGTTCCAGCCGGTCCGTTCATCCGCGCCGCACTCCGGGCAGGCCCGCGCGTCGGCGGGGACCGCGGCGCCGCAGACGGGGCAGGTTTCCGGCACGGATCGGAGAGGCATCGGCGGGAGCAAAGCGCGGCGCTTTTGAACAGGAGACAACGGAGCTACGAAGAAGGCGCGAACGTCGGATTTTCAAAACTATCCAATATAAAGAAACGAAGGGAACGAAGGCTGTGTTCACCCCTGCCGCTCTGTTTCGCTATGTAGAGTAATCCGGCGGATTGCCCCTCCGTTTCTTCCGCGTCCTCTTGTGAAAAAACAGCCGGCTGACTGTAGGCGGACATCGGCGGTTTGAACAAGAGACAACGGAGAAGAGCGGAAAGGCGGGCATCGGAGTAGTTCAACATAAGAAAACGAAGGGAACGAAGACGGTGTTCATCCCGTCCTGCCGCTTTTCGTTTCCTTCGTTGCCTTATGTGGAGAAGTCCGGCGAACCGACCGGCCGACCCTCCGTTTCCTCCGCGTCCCCTTGTGAAAACCAGCCGGCTGACCGCGGTCGGCCGATGGCGCTCACGCCCGCCCCGGTGAGCACGGCGATCTTGGAGGGATTGAGCGGAGGGGAGGGCACGCGGCGATCCTAGGCCGGCCGACCCGCGCCGCAAACGCCCGCCTCGGCGGGCGGCCGGATCGTTCCCGTTCTCTCCCTCATGCTCTCCCTCCCGCCGGTCCGGACGCCGGGAGGTGTGCGAAGATGAGAAAGAGAACGAGAACGAAAGGGAATCCGCCGGCCGGTCAGGCCGGATCCAGCAGCGGGGACTTCGCCTCGATGATGCCGCGGGCCATGGCGTAGCGGGTGAGGCCGGCGATGTCGTGGATGTTGAGGCGATTCATCACCTGCTGGCGGTGCTTCTCGACCGTCTTGATGCTGATGCAGAGCTCGGCGGCGATCTGCTTGTTCGTGTTGCCCTCCGCGATGAGCTGCAGGACCTCGCGTTCGCGCGAGGTGAGCGACTCGACGGTCTTGCGCACCGGCTGGCCGCTCATGAACGCGCGGCGGTAGTTCTCGAGCATCCGGCGGGAGATCGACGGGCTGAAGTACGCGTTGCCCTGCTTGGCCTCGCGGATCGCCTTGATGAGGTCGTTGGCGGCGGTCTGCTTGAGCAGGTAGCCGATGGCGCCCCCGTCGGTCAGCTGCTCGACGTATTCGTCGTCGCTGTAGGACGACAGGATGATGACGCGCGCCGAGGGGATCTCGTGGACGATCTGGCGGGTCGCCTCGAGGCCGTTGAGCACCGGCATGGCGATGTCCATGACGATGACGTCGGGCAGGAATTTCTTGGCCATCTGGACGGCGGCGCGGCCGGTCTCGGCTTCGCCCACGACCTCGATGTCCTGTTCGGCGGCCAGAAGGGAGCGGAGGCCTTGGCGGACCACGGTGTGGTCATCCACGAGAAGTACGGTGATCTTGGGCATGGCAGAGGGGGTTCGGGGTTCAGGGCGATTTGAACGGGATGACGGCACGGAGGATGGTGCCATTTCCCGGGACGGAAGCGATGGAGAATTCCCCACCGACGAGGCGAACGCGTTCGGCAAGGCCGAGGAGGCCGAGACGGGCGGAGGCGGATTCTTGACGGGCGTCGAGCGCGAAGCCGCGCCCGTCGTCGTTGAGTTGGAGGCGGACGTCATGGTTGGAACCGGCTAAAATGATCTCGGCGCGCTTGGCCGCGGCGTGCTTGCCGACGTTGTTGAGGCCTTCCTGCACGATGCGGTAAACGACGGTCTTGCGGTCGGAATCGAGCCGCTCGATGTGCTCCCACTGGGTGCCGTGGAGCTGCACCGCCACACCGGTCCGGTCGGTGAAACTCTTCACGTAATTGCGGAGCGCCGGGAGCAGGCCGAGGTCGTCGATCATCGCGGGCCGCAGCTCGCGCGAAAAATTGTGGATGCTGCCCATCGTCTGCTCGATCAGCGCCTGCGTCTCGCTGATCCGGCGCTCGAGCTCGGGCGGGCCGCCCACCAGCGAATTCCGCAGCACCGCGAGGTTCACGTTGATGGCGGTGAGGGCCTGGCCGACCTCGTCATGAAGGTCCCGGCTGATCCGCGCGCGCTCCTGCTCCTGGACCTTCAGGACCCGTTCCGACATCCGGCGCAGGTTCTCCTGCATCTGGTAGGCCTGGTGGAAAAGGTCGCGGTAATGCTCCTCGCTCTGGAGCATGGCGGCCTCCGTGCGCTTGCGCTCCGAGATGTCGCGGATCGTCGCGAGCACCCGCTGCTGGCCGGGCAGCGAGGTGGCGCCCCAGAGGGTCCACCGCGTGGAGCCGTCCTGGGCCACGCACCGCACCTCGGCGGCCGTGAGGTCCTCGCCCGCGCCGAGGCGGGCGAGGTGCTCGAGGAAGGCGGCGCGGTCGTCGGGGTCCACAAACTCGATGAGCGGACGGCTGAGCAGCTCCTCGGCGCTGTAGCCGAGGATGCGCGTCCACGCCGGATTGACGCGCTTCAGGTAGCCGTCGAAGCCCGCCACGCAGTGCATGTCGAGGGAACGGTTGAAGAAGCTGTCGAGCTGCTCCTGCATCCGCTCGCGCTGGAAGGCGGTGCCGAGCTCGGCGCCGACCGCGCGGACAAGCGCGGTCCAGTGGGAGTCGGGCGCCTCCTCGCGGGCGAGGAAGAACACGGCGAGCGCGAGCATCTGGCCGCCCGACCGGAGCGGGAGGACGAGCGCGGCGCGGAAGCCGGCGCGCGCGGCCGGCTTGGCGCGGAGGAACGCCGGATCGCTCGCCAGCGCGGGAAAGAACAGCGGCTCGCCATCGGCGCCCTCCTCTAGGAGTCCGTCGCGCGGCCGGAGCGTCATGCCGGCCGTCTCGCGCTGGAACTCCGCGGCCGCGTCCGCCTCGGGGCGGTGCGCCGCGGCGAACAGCTCGAGCGAGCCGTCGGGCGTGGGCAGCCAGACCTCGCCCAGCGGCCAGCCGGCGGCGAGGCACATGCGCTTCAGGATCGAGGTGGTGGCGGTGGCGAGGTCGGGCGAGACCCCGAGGTGGTGGACGATCTGCAACAGCAGCTGCAGGTGGCTCTCGGCCCGGATCCGCTCGGTGACGTCCCGGACCACCAGCGCCGCCTGCGGCGGCGACGCCTCGGGGGCGGGGTAGATGCTGACCTCGAAATGCCGGCGGCCCGCCCGCGCGAGCAGGTAGCAGGCCTTCAGGTGCCGCCGCTCGCCCTGCAGGCCGCGGCGGAGCATGTCCTGCAGGGCCGCGGAAAAGTCGTCGTGCCCCCACGCCTCCTGGATGGCCGGCGGCATGTCCAGCCGGGGCATGGCCGCGTCCTCGAGCCGCCGCACGAGCAGGCAATAGTCTTCGGTCGCGGCCGGGCCGCGACCGGAGATCGCCGGCAGGGCGGCCGCCGGCGGGGGCTCGGGAAGCTGGAGGGCGGCGTCACTCATCGGCGCAGGCGGGGAAGCGGGCCACGAGCACCAGGGCGTCGTCGTTGCCCTTGGAATGCCGGGCCAGCAGCTGGTCGGCGAGCCGCTGCGGCGGCTGGCGTAGCGCGAGTTCGGCGCCGAAATCCGGCCGGACGCCGTCGGTGAGGAGCACGAGGACGTCGCCGGCATGCACCGGCACCACGCTGGCGTGGGGCGGCGGCATGTCGCCCCCGACGATGCCGCCGCGCAGGAGCGCGGTCTCACGCGCGGGGGCGCCGCGGATCGGGCGGGCGCGGAAGAGCATGGCCTCGACGTTGCCGATGCCGCAGAGGGTCACCGTCCGTTCGCCGGCGTCGAAATCGGCCAGCGTCAGCACCACGCCGCGACTGCCGGCGAGCGCCTCGTGGCAGCGCTGGAGCTGCGCGAGCACGGAGCCGTCCGGCTCCTCCCGGAGCACCTCGGCCGCGCGGTGCGCGGCGCGGGCGGCGTGCGGCCCGTGGCCGCACCCGTCGATCACGCCCAGCAGCGTGCCGCGCCGGTGCGGAAGCACGACGTGGAGGTCGCCCGACTCCGTATGGCCGGGCGAGACGTGGTGGGCTTCGGCCCACTCAACCTGCGGGGTTGTGCCGACGGATCCCATTTTTAAGCCATTTCCGCATCGTGATCTTGGTGCCCTTGCCGACCGTGGACTCGATCTCGAACTCGTCCATGAGCCAGTTCGCGCCGGGCAAGCCGACCCCGAGCCCGCGGCGGGTCGAGTAGCCGTACTGCATCGCGCGCTGGATGTCCGGGATGCCCGGGCCCTGGTCGTCGGCGATGATCTGCAGCCCCTTGAGGCCGCCGCGGTGCACGACGGTGAAGATGATCTCGCCCCGCTTGGCGTGGTCGAGGATGTTGCGGGCGATCTCCGAGATCGCGGCCGCGATCAGCGTCGTCTCGGTTCCGCTGAAGCCGAGCTCCATGGCCAGCTCCCGGCTCTGCTGCCGGGCGGTCACAATGTCGATCGTCGATCGAACTTCGAGTCGGATGTCAACGGCCGGGTCTTGCATGGAGCTTGGTTTTCTCTTCGAGGAAGGCCAGTCCCTCCTCCAGGTCCAGCGCGGTGCCGACGCCTTCGAGCGTCAGGCCGAGCTGCACCATCGCGAAGGCGACTTCCGGCTGGATGCCGACGATCACGGTGTCGGCGCCGCGCAGGTTCAGCATGTGCGCCATCTGGCGCAGCGTGCGGGTGGCGAAGGAATCGATGACGTCCAGGACCGTGACGTCGATGATGACCCCGCGGGCCCGGTGGCGGCCGACCATGTCGGCCAGGTTGTCGCGCAGCTGCAGCATGTCCGCGTCGGACAGCACCGACTGGATGCTGGCGATCAGGCAGCTGCCCTGCTTGAGAATCGGGACCTGCATGGCGGGTGTGCTCGGCGCGGGGTTCAGGGCGGCGGGCCGGCGGCCTGGGTGGCCATCTCGGTGCTGCGGACGCGGTAGCCGAGCATGCTCTCGGCGAGCTCGATGCCGCCCTGGAGGTCGCCGACGGCGTTCATCTTGCTGAGGTCGACGCCGATCGTGACGAGCGTCTGCGCGATCTCGGAGGAGAGGCCGGTGATGATCACGCCCGCGCCCATGAGGCGCGACGCCTCGACCGTCTGGACGAGGTGGTTGGCGACGGTGGAGTCGATGGTCGGGACGCCCGTGATGTCGACCACCACGACCTTGGCGCGGTTGCTGCGGATGCCGCGCAGCAGCTGCTCGGTCACCTGCTTGGCCCGCTGCGAGTCGATCACGCCGATGATCGGAAGGATCAGCAGCCGCTCGCGGACCTGGAGGACCGGCGTGGAGAGCTCGCGGATGGCCTCCTGCTGCTGGCGGATGATGCGCTCGCGCTCCTCGACGAAGCTCACGGCCACCGTGTTGGCGATGCGGTTGGCGGCCGGCTCGTAGGCGTCCAGGACGCGGGCCAGGACCTCGAAGTCGTGCTGGTATTTCTTGAACAGCGACCGGGCGAGCACGTCGCGCAGCAGGAGGACGATGCTGATGACCTCGTGGGTCTCGACGCCGCGGGGGATGATGCGCTCGGAGAGGTTGCGCGCGTACGCCTGCAGCGCGTCGACGCTGCCGGTCTCGAGCACCTCCACGTAGTTGTCGTACACGGAGGTCACCTCGGAGAAGATCTCCTCCTTGGACATCGCGGAGAGCAGGCGATTCTCGAGGATATTGCGGGCCCAGACCTCGCGGAGCTGCGTGCGGTTTTCGCGCAGGTGGGAGACCAGCTCGCGCAGGAGCATTTCCCGATACTGCGGCGTGTCGCGCGGCACGTCGGAGAGGGGCTCGCCCGCGGCACCCCCTGGGGCGCGCTCCGGTGGGTCTGATCTCCGTGGATTCTTGGGTTTGGCTGACATGAAAAGGTTGGGGGGCGCCTTCCAAGCGCGCGCCGGGCAGAGGGGTAGGCGTTGCTTCGGCGCGTGCTTGGCCAGCTTGGGGCGGAGGATTTCCCGCGCTTGGCCGGCGAGTGACATTAAACCCCTGACCGGTAGGTGTTCCCTAGTGGGTGTTCACCCCACCGGCGGCTTCCCGTAGGCCCATAAATAAGCGTAGGCGGGGTTACTACACCATCCCGCCGGCGTTCGCGCCACGCTAGTGTGGCCGATGCCGGTCCCGCCCTTTTCCGCCGCTTGGCGGTCAGCCATACTCGGGTTGATCCTGGTCCTTCCCGCGCTCGCGCAAGCCGATTCAGCCATGCGGCTGGTGAGCCTTGAAGTTCTGGAATTGGAGTGGGTTCTGCCCCACGTGCCGGAAAAGGCCGGGCCGGCCCCGCAGTGGAATCTCGCTCCCGCCGCCGACCTGGTGGTGCCGGAGCCCGGGCGGTTTCTGGTCACGGCCGCGGGTCGGCCCGTCGAGGTGGCCGCGGTTGGCCTCAAGCGTCGCGTCGCCTCCGCGACCCGCGAAGGCCCCGAATTGCAGCTCGCCACCTGGCTGTATCTGCGGCTCGCGCTGCCGGTTGATCCTCGGGCGGAGATCCGCGTCGCGAATCCCGACGGCGGATTGTGGGACGCGTCCGTCACGTTCCATCTCCCGCCGGCGGAGGACGGCGCGCGCGTCAGCCCCGCCATCCACGTCAGCCACGAGGGCTACGCCGCGGGGCTGCCGAAGAAAGCCCTGGTCGGGCACTACCTCGGCACGCTGGGCGAACTGCCGGTCGCGGCCCGCGACTTCCTCCTGCGACGCGCCGATGGAAGCGAGGCGTTCGCCGGCCGGCTTTCGCGGCGGGCGGAAAAAGGCTACGCCTACCAACCGGCTCCCTACCAGGAGGTCTGGGAGGCCGACTTTTCCGGCGTGGATCGTCCCGGACTCTATTGGATCGAGATTCCCGGAGTGGGTCGTTCCGAAACGTTCCGCATCGGCAACGAGATCGTGCTCGGCGCCGCCCGCGCCTACGCGCTCGGGTTGTATCATCAGCGCTGCGGCGCCGCGAACGAACTGCCGTTCACCCGGTTTCTGCACGCGCCGTGCCACCTTGCGCAGGCCGCGGTGCCGCTGCCCGCGCCGGAGCATGCATTCACGTGGGCCACGCTCGCCCGCCTCAATGCCGCGGCCGCCGGCGCCGCCGGCCCGGCCCCCGCCATCGTCGACGAGGCCTCGCAGCTCTATCCCTTTGTCCGGCGCGGCGCGGTCGACGTCGCGGGCGGGCATCACGACGCCGGCGACTACAGCAAGTACACCACGAACAGCGCCTCGTTCATCCACGTGATGGTCTTCGCGGCCGATGTCCTGACCGGCGCGGCGGACCGGGACGACCTCGGGCTGCCCGAGAGCGGCGACGGCATCCCGGATCTTCTCCAACTCGCGAAGTTGGAGGCGGATTTCCTCGCGAAGCTGCAGGACGACGACGGCGGCTTCTACTTCCTGGTTTACCCGCGCGGCCGGGCGTACGAGCACGACGTGCCGCCGGACCGCGGCGACCCGCAGGTGGTGTGGCCGAAAAACACCGCGGCCACGGCGGCGGCGGTGGCCGCGCTTGCGCAGGCGGGCTCGTCGCCGGCCTTCCGGCGTCATTTCCCGGATGCCGCCGCGGCCTACCTGGCGCGGGCCGAGCGCGGCTGGCGCTTCCTCGAGGAGGCCCGCGCCCGGCATGGCGCGGCGGCCTATCAACGGCTCACGCATTACGGGGACACGTTTCGGGATGCGGACGAACTCGCGTGGGCCGCCTGCGAGCTCTACCTCGCGACCGGCCGGGACGAGTACCACCGCAGCTTTCGCGAGCGGTGCGACCCCGCGGACGGCGCGACGCGGCGCTGGGGATGGTGGCGGATGAGCGAGTCCTGGGGCCATGCGATCCGCAGCTACGCCTTCGCGGCCCGGTCGGGACGCCGGCCGGCGGCGGCCCTGCACCGGGCGATGCTGGACGCATGCGAGCGCGAGGTGGAGGCGGCGGCGCACGACGTGGCCCGCTGGGCGGCCGACAGCGCGTACGGGACCAGCCTGCCGGTGCCGACGCGCCGCGTCCGGGGCGGAGGCTGGTATTTCTCCCTCGCCCAGGCCTTCGACCTCGCCGTCGCGAGCGAGCTCGCGGCGCCGCCCGCCAGCGATCCGCACGCCCGGTACCTCGAGGCCTACGCGGCGAACCTCGCCTACGAGCTCGGCGGAAATCCCGTCAACCTCTGTTACATCACCGGCCTCGGGCGGCGCGCGCCGCGCGAGATCGTGCACCAGCATGCGCAGAACGACCGCCGCGCCCTGCCGCCGAGCGGGCTGCCGGTCGGCAACGTCCAGGCGGGGCTCCCGTACCTCCCGGCCTACCAGGCCGCGCTCCGCATGCTGTCGTTTCCCGGGGACGGAGCGGCCAGCGCGCCGTATCCTTACTACGACCGCTGGTCGGACCTGCCGAACGTCTCGACCGAGTTCGTGATCGTCGACCAGGCGCGGGCCCTGGCCGGCCTCTGCTGGCTGGCCGGCCGGCTCGGGCTGCCGAACCGCCCCTGGCGGGCGGCGCCGGCGGCGATCGGCGGACTGCCGGCGAAGGCGCGGGCGGGACAGTCCTTGCGCGCCCATCTGCGGGTGCCCGACGGCCTGCGGCTGGAGGATGCGGAGATCACCTGGGAGGCGAGCGGCGGGCAGGAGGGCCGCCGGCCGGACTTCGCGTTCGAGGCCCGGGGACACGGCCCCGCCTGGGTCGAGGCGGAGGCGCGGTGGCCGGACGGCCGGCGCGTCTTCGCGGTCGCCGGCTTCGAATGCGACAACGGGCTCCCGACGGTTTGGGTCGAGACCACCGGCGCGGAGGCGGCGGCCGCGGCGGCGGGACGCGTCGCGTTCCGGCGGAGGGGGCCGGCCGATGCCGCCCTGCGGGTTCATTTCCAGCTGCGCGGCAGCGCGGCAAAATGGAAGGAGTATCGCCGGCCCGAGGGCGACATGCCGACCGAGATCACGATCCCGGCCGGCCGGACGGAGGCGGAACTGGCCATCGTGCCGGTGCCGGCCGCGCTCGGTCCGGCGCCGAAGGACGTCGTGTTCGTCGTCGCGCCGGACGCGGCCTACAATGTCGGCGAGCCGGCGGAGGCGACCGTGCGGCTCCGGCCCTGAGACTACCGGCCGCGCCCCGACGCCGCGCCCCGGAGGGGCGATGATGGCGCGCGCGACCGACGCCGATTACGGTGCGCGCATGCTTCGCTCGATCCGTGAACTCAAGGGCTGCGCCCTCGGCGCGCGCGACGGGGAAATCGGCGCGGTGCGCGATCTCTATTTCGACGAGATCGCCTGGACGATCCGCTACTTCGTCGTGGAGACCGGCGCCTGGCTGCGGTCGCGCAAAGTGCTCATCTCGCCCGAGGCGGTGCGCGCCGGGGGCTGGACCGGCGATCGCATCCCGGTCGAGCTCACGATCGACCAGGTGCGGCACAGCCCCGACGTGGGCGCCGACCAGCCGGTCTCGCGGCAGCACGAGGCGCAGATGCGCGAGCATTACCGGTGGCCGCCCTATTGGAGCGGGGGCGCGGTCTTTGCCGGCGCCACGTCCTCGGCGGTCGGCCCCGTGGCCGTGCGGGTGGCGGTCGACGAGCCCGTGCCGGGCGGAGACCCGCACCTGTTCAGCGCGGATTCGGTCCGGGGCCACCACCTGGCTGCGACGGACGGCGAGATCGGGCACGTGGACGAGTTCCTGATCGACGACCGCGCGTGGGCGATCCGCTACCTCGTGGCGGACACGCGTAATTTTCTCCCCGGACGGAAGGTCCTGGTGGCGCCGAAATGGATAGACGCGATCGACTGGCCGACCCGGAGGCTCCGCGTGGACCTGTCGCGGGATGCCATCCGCCAGAGCCCGGCGTATGATCCCACGCACCCGCCGGAGGCGGACTATCTCGGCCGCCTGCACCGGCATTACGGCCGGCCCGAGCCGAAGAACGGCGAAGGCGGGGCGACGCACGGGCCGTGATCGGCCCCGGACGGGGAGCTTCGCCCGCCGCGCGCGATGGCGGCGGCTTAAGTGTTCTTCGCCCGATCGAGGTTGTCCTGCGGCGGCGGCGGCCGGTCGTTGGGCGAGTCGGTCGTGTAATCCGCGCGGTCACCGCCGCTGCCCCCGACCGCGCGGCGGGTCAGCAGGTAATAGATCGCGGGGATCGCAAGGAGGATGGGGAGGATTATCCAGAGCGCATGCATGGTATGAGGTTGGGGAACCGTTCGGAGCCGGGACGGGTCGAAACAGGCATGTCGATCGAGAAAGACAGCGATGGCGTGCCGGAGGTCGATCCGCGCAAGCGGACCACGAAGGTGAATCTCTTCATCATCGCGGCGGTGGGAGTCTTCATGGCGATCGGGGCGTTCCTGATGTGGTGGTTGTCGCGGAATTCGTGACTAGGGCGGCGGGCGCGGTTGATCGCCGCGCGCGACGGGCTCGGTGGGGCTGCGGCGGCGCCGGCCGCGCGCAAACCCGGTGAGGAGCGCCACTACGAGGATCACGCCGAAGACGAGGAGGATGGTTTCGATGCCCATGGAGAAGAATTTACGCCCCCGGGGAATCCGCCGCCATGGGGGTGCGGCCGGGGGTGGCCATGGGGATTGTGCCGAACGACGCGAACCGGCGCGCGGCGCCCGGGTCCAACGCGCATGGACGCGGACGTGATCGTGGTCGGCGCGGGATTCGCGGGCCTGGCGGCGGCGCGCACGCTGGCGGCCGCGGGCAAATCCGTCCTGGTGCTCGAGGCGCGGCGGCGCGCGGGTGGCCGGGCTCATTCGGTTCCGGCGCGCGGACTTGACCGCCCCGTCGAATTGGGGGCGGAGTTCATCCACGGCGGCGATCCCACGCTGCGGGCGGCGCTGCGGCGCGCCGGGCTGCGGGCCGTGCCGGTGCCGCGCGACATGTGGCTGCGGGACGAGCGGGGGCTTCACCGCGAGCGCTCGTATTGGGCCGGCCTCGCGCGGAGCGCGGAGCGGATTCCTCCCCACAGCGCGCTGCCGCTGGCCGACGCGTTGCGGCCGCGGCGCGTGGACCGCCGGCAGCGCCGGCAGCTGCGTGCCTTCGTGGAGGGATTCTATGCGGCGCCGGCGGGGGCCGTGAGCGCCCGCAGCATCCGCGAGGACGAGGCCGGCGCCTCGGCGCCGCAGTGCCGGCCGGACCGCGGCTATGCCCCGCTCGTGCGGCAGCTCCTTCGCGAGGCGACGGCGGCGGGCGGACGCGTCCGCCTCGGGGAGGAGGTGCGGGAGATACGGTGGCGACGCGGGGCCGTCGAACTGCGCACGCGGCGCCGCGCGTACCAGGCCGCGGCGGCCGTGGTGACGGTGCCGCTCGGCGTGCTCCGGACGGGCCGGCCGCGTTTCCGTCCGCGCCTGCGCGAGAAGCAGGGCGTCCTGGCGAGGATCGGCTGGGGCGAGGTCGCGCGCATCACCGTCCGCCTCCGAAGCGACTGGTGGCGGCGCGGGCCGCTGCCGGACGGGCTGGCCGCCCGCGGCCGGCCCCGGTTCGGCTTCCTTTCCCGCCCCGGCGAGGAGTTTCCGACCTGGTGGGCGCCGGATCCGCGCGCCCCGGTCCTCGTCGGCTGGAGCGGCGGACCGAAGGCCCGGCGCCTCGCGCGGCTCCCCGCCGCGGGCTGGCGGCGGCGCGCCATCGCTTCGCTCGCGCGGATCATGGGTGTCCCGGCGGCGCGCCTGCGGCCGTGGATCCGCCAGACCTGGCGTCATGACTGGTCGGCGGATCCGTTCAGTCGCGGCGCATACAGTTTTCCGCTGGCGGGACGCGAGTCGGCCCCGCGCCGGCTGGCGCGGCCCGTGGCGCGGACGCTTTATTTCGCCGGCGAGGCGACCGCGGTCGAGGCCGGGACGGTGCAGGGCGCGCTCGGCAGCGGCGAGCGGGCGGCGCGGGAACTGCTGGAGGCGGGCTGACGCTCAGCGCAGCGGCTCGAACTGCTCCTCGATGATCCGCAGCGCCGGCCGGTGCAAACCGGCGGAGCTGCGGCAGTACTTCGCCTTCGCGCGGCAGCTGATGCCGGCGTCGAAGAGCGAGAACATCACGCCGAGCACGCAGGCGTCGGTGTCGACCCCGCAGACGGTGACCTCGCGGATCCCGAGCCGGCGGAGGCGGCGGAGATCCGCGGGCCGGAGCCCGTATCCGTCCTTGCTGAGCACGAGGTCACCGGGTTCCGGCGCAATGAGCAGCTCGGTGTCCTGCGTGCCCGGCGCGCAGCAGCGCTGGTGCAGCCGGCGGCGGAAGAGCGACCCGCGGGGGTTGACGAAGCGCGTGAAGATCCGCCGGTCGAAGCGACGGGCGTAGCGGCGCAGGGCCGCCACGAAGCGCGGCGGCGGCGGGAAAGCCCGCTGCAGGTCGACGACGACGAGGGTGGACGAGGATTGCATGCGCGCGCGGCGCCGGCGATGCCGGATGACCACCAGGCGCAATGTCCTTCAGAGTCCGAGATGGACGCCCGGTTCCGGACGCTAGGATCCGCCCGGACCCGGGCAGGAGGGCGGCCCGGGGCGCCCGTCCGGCCGCTCACATCGGCGGGGTGCGCTGATCCTGCTTCGGGCGCTCCGGATCGTGCTCCGGGCGGCCGGATTCGACCGCGGGGTCTCCGCCGACGCCCGGACCCTCGGACTGGTGGCCGGCCGCGCCGGTGGCGTCCTCCGCATCGCGTTTCTTGGCCGCCTCGAGGCCGTCATCGCTCAGCGCCGCCGCCGGCGGGGTGCGCCGGGGCGGCGCGCCGGGGGGCGGTTTCCCGGGACGGGATCGCGGATCGGAGGCGGGGCGGCGGGGGGAATTGGGCTGGGGCATGGCGGCGGACTATAAGCGGATGCCCGGCCCTCCGGTATGGGGCATCAACCGTACCGCCGGCCCGGGAAGCGGCCCGGGCTCGGGCTGCGGAGGAGCGCGGATGGCGGGCCGTGAACCCGGCAGCTAAGCTGCCCCATGGCGAAACGACGCTCCCCCAAGAAGAAGGCACCTGAGGAACGCGGCCTCGCGAAGGCGCGAGCGACGCGGCCGGTGTGGAAAGGCGCGATCACGTTCGGACTCGTGACGATCCCGGTGTCGCTTCACAACGCCACCCGGCGCGAGGAGCTCAAGTTCCAGCTCCTGCGCAAGACGGACCTCAGCCCGATCAACTACAAGCGCGTGGCCGCGGTGGACGGCAAGGAGGTGCCGTGGGAGCAGATCGTGAAGGGCTACGAGTACGACAAGGGGAAGTTCGTCGTCCTCAAGGAGGAGGACTTCAAGCGGGTCGACATCGAGGCCACCGACACGGTGGACATCGTGGACTTCGTCGACGCCGCGGAGATCAACCCGATGTTCTTCATGCGCCCGTATTACCTCGAGCCGCAGCGCGGGGGCGCCAACGCGTACCAGCTGCTGCGGGACGTCCTGGGCGAGACCGGCCGCGTCGGCATCGCGAAGGTGGTCATCCGGAACCGCCAGCACCTGGCCGCGGTGAAGCCGAACGGCGAGGCGCTCGTGCTCGAGCTGATGCATTTCGCGGACGAGCTCGTCGACAGCAGCTCGCTCAGCATCCCGAGCGGCCGCGCCGCCGGCAAGCGGGAGCTCGAGATGGCGAAGACCCTGGTCGAGCAGATGACGAGCGCGTGGGACCCGCGGCGGTACACCGACGATTACACGTCCGCGCTCATGAAGCTCATCGAGCGCAAGATCGAGTCCGGCGGAAAGGCCCTGCCGACCAAGCCCGAGCGGCGCCGCCCGGCCGCCAACGTCATCGACCTCGCCGCCGTGCTGCGCCAGAGCCTGGAGAAGGCCGGTTCCGGCCGCCGCGGCAAGGCGGCCGGCCCCAAGCGCCGCGCGCACGCGGCGTGACGCGCATGGCCTCCCGCGCCGCTTCCGTCCGGAAGGGGACGCCGCGATCGCTCGCGGCTTACCGCCGCAAGCGCGACCTCGCGCGCAGCGGCGAGCCCGCCGGCGGCGCGCCCAAGGGCGCGCGCACCCCGCGCTTCGTGATCCAGAAGCACGACGCCACCCGGCTCCACTACGACTTCCGCCTCGAGGCCGACGGCGTCCTCAAGTCCTGGGCCGTGCCGAAGGGGCTGCCGACGCGCGCGGGCGAGCGGACGCTCGCGATCGAGGTGGAGGATCATCCGCTCGACTACGGCGGCTTCGAAGGCACGATCCCGGCCGGCAACTACGGAGCGGGCACCGTCATGCTCTGGGACCGCGGTGTGTACGCGCTCGAGGGCGGCGACTTCGCCCGCGCCTATCGGCAGGGCAAGGTCCATGTCGCCCTCGAAGGCGAGAAGGCGCGCGGCGAGTGGACGCTGGTCCGCATGCGCCGCCGCCCGGGCGAGGCCAAGACCGGCTGGCTGCTCATCCGCCACCGGGCGCGGGGGAGCCGGGCGCG